>LNDP01000023.1 GCA_001464665.1 Acidobacteria bacterium Ga0074141 | reverse complement strand
TCCGCTTCGCTATCCGCGAAGGCGGCCGCACAGTAGGTGCCGGAACCGTCTCGGAGATCGTTGAATAAGATAGCAGTCAGCAGTAAGCAGTGAGCAGAAACAGTCTGCTAACAGCTAACCGCTCGCAGAGGTAATATGCCGAGAGATAACATTATTTTGCAGTGCACGGATTGTAAGGAGCGCAACTACGTGACGACCAAGAACAAAAAGAACACGCCGGGTCGGCTGGAGTTCAAGAAGTTCTGTCGCCGTTGCCGCTGCCACACGCTGCACCGAGAAAACAAGTAGTAGTGACGAGTGAATAGTGACGAGTGAAAAGTCAGCTTTAGCGAATTCGCGAGCTGCGAGTGCCGAGTCACTAGTCGGGAGTTAAGCTTGCTGATTGTCAATGGTAAGCTATAGTCGCAAAAGGTAGCGGGTTGATGGTCGAGGACCGCGAGCGACGAGTAGAATGTGAGAAGCGAAACTTGTCACTTGTCACTTGTCACTTTCCACTCGCCACTGCTTTACAGGGGTATGGTGTCAATGGTTAGCATGGAGGTCTCCAAAACCTTAGGTCCGGGTTCGAGTCCTGGTACCCCTGCCATTAAGTTCTGGGCCCCGTCCGTTTGAGCAGGACAGGTTAGTACGTGCCGGCGGGCTTTGCGGCCAAGGAGATAGAGAGTGTCAGAAACAGCAACCCTGGAAAAGGGCAAGAAAAAAGAAAGCGTAGGAGAATTCATCCAACACACCCGCGAGGAAATGTCGCGGGTCAGCTTTCCCTCGAGCGATGAGGTCAGAAAGACGACGATCATCGTCATCATCGGGGTCATCTTTTTCGCCATTTTCCTTTATTTGATCGATATTTTCTGGGGTTACGTTCTTGAGGGCATAACCTGGGTGTTCAATCAGCTCATCGGTGCATAGGGATATTTGAAGATGAAGCAGTGGTATTTTATCCACACTTATTCGGGGCATGAAAACAAAGTGGTCGAGAGCCTTGCGGCTCGCGTCCGCGATATGGAGCTTGGTGAGTTGATCACCTCGATCCTTTTGCCCAAAAAGCCCGTGCTCGATGTTCGGGGTGGTAAGGAGCATGTCAGCGAGGTGCTGATGTACCCCGGATATGTTCTTGTCGAGATCGATTGCGACGAAAAGGGCAAGGTTCCGGACAATGTGTTTCACGTTATTCGGGCAACGCCGAAGGTAACCGGCTTTCTTGGCGGCAAAGCCCCGACCCCGCTCAGCCACGAAGAGGTCGACCAGATCATCCGCCACATGGAAGAGGCGGCGGAGAAGCCGAAACCGAAGTTTACCTACGAGGTCGGCGAGGTCGTCCGGATCAAGTCGGGCCCGTTCGCGAGCTTTACCGGTAAGGTCGAAGAGGTCAATGAGGACAAAACGACCCTCAAGGTCTCGATCACGATCTTCGGCCGATCAACGCCGTACGAGCTCAACTTCCTTGAGGTTGAAAAGGTGACCTTCTCCGAGGACGAATAGGCAGGTTTTACAAGTTTTGAAGACGGCCGGGCATTGGCCGCAAGTTAAATTGAATGAGGACATTCCCCGCTTTAGGGGATCGTTAATCTAAGATGGCAAAGAAGATACAAGGTTATATCAAATTGCAGATCCCGGCGGGAAAGGCCAATCCGGCACCGCCGATCGGGCCTGCACTCGGCCAGCACGGCGTCAACATCATGGAGTTCTGCAAGGCGTTCAACGCCAAGACGCAGAACGACGACCCGGATATGAAGATCCCGGTCGTCATTACGGTTTATGCCGATCGCTCATTTACGTTTGAGACAAAAACGCCGCCGGCAGCAGATCTTTTGAGGAAGGCGTCCGGCATTCCGAAGGGCTCGGGCAAACCGAACCGCGAAAAGGCCGGCACCATCTCGCGAGACAAGATCCGCGAGATCGCCGAAAAGAAAATGCCCGACCTAAATACGACCAACATCGAATCAGCGATGAAGACGATCGAGGGAACGGCGAAGTCGATGGGACTAACTGTAGAAGGATAAAGGATAAAGGATAAAGGATAAAGGATAAAGGATAAAGTTTAAGATTTTGTCCCTGATCCTGCGGACTTTGCCCTGAGGGAGGGAATTGAACATTCCCGCTAACACCTGGAGGTAAAATGAAACGAGGAAAGAAATACCTCGCTGCGCTCGAGAAGATCGAGCCCGGCAGGAAACATTCGCTTGAAGAGGCGGTCGCAAAGCTCAAAGAGATCGCCTTTGCCAAGTTCGACGAAACGGTCGAATTGACAATGTGGCTCGGCGTTGACCCGCGTAAGGCGGATCAGCTCGTTCGCGGAACGGTCGTGCTTCCGCATGGCCTCGGCGGCGCTGCAAAGCGTGTGGTCGTTATCGCTCAGGGCGATAAGATCAAAGAAGCCGAAGAGGCCGGTGCCGATATGGCCGGCGGCGACGACATCGTCGATAAGATCAAAGGCGGCTGGCTCGATTTTGATGCGCTGATCGCAACGCCCGATATGATGGGCAAGGTCGGCCAGCTCGGAAAGGTCCTCGGTCCTCGAGGCCTGATGCCAAACCCCAAAACAGGAACGGTCACGATGGACGTCAAAACGGCCATCGAAGAGACCAAGGCCGGTAAGGTCGAATACCGCGTCGATAAGACGGGCGTTATTCACTCGCCGGTCGGCAAGGTCTCGTTTGATGATGCAAAACTGGCCGATAACGCCAAGGTGCTCATCAGTGCCGTTATCAAAGCGAAGCCGACGACCGCAAAGGGCCGCTACGTTAAGAAGATAAATCTTGCGGCGACGATGAGCCCGGGCGTTCTGCTCGATGAGCTTAGTTATTCTTAGTCAGTGAGGTGCGAATAGAGAAATGAAAACCAGAGAAGTAAAACAAAGAGACCTTACCGCCCTCACGGAGTCGCTCCAGACCGCGAAGTCGGCGATGATAGTCAGCTTTCAGGGGCTGTCGGTGGCTAAGGACCAGGAATTTAGAAACAATCTGCGAGCCGCCGGTGCGAAGTACCAGGTGGTCAAGAATACCCTTGCACGCATTGCGGTCAAGGGAACGGATTTTGAACAGGCGAGCGATCACCTCAAGGGTGTTACCGCTATCGCCTGGACGGACAGCGATCCGGTCGTCCTTGCTAAGGCGATCTCAAAGTTCATGAAAGACAACGCCGACGTCTATAAATTCAAGACCGGCGTTGTTGATGGAAAGCTTGTTGACTTTAGTCAGGTCAGCGAGATCGCGAGCCTTCCTTCGAAGGAAGAGCTTATCTCGAAGCTGCTTTACGTGATCAACGCTCAGGCGCAGCGTATCGTTACGGTCATCAACGCGGTTCCGCGTGACCTCGCGATCGTGATCAAGCAGATCGGCGATCAGGAAGGCCGTGCCACGGGAGCTCCCGCGGTTGAGGCTACGCCGGCTGTCGAAGCGGCTCCGGCCGAGGAGACTCCGGCGGAAGCGGCACCGGTTGCTGAGTCAGCTCCGGCTGAAGAAGCCCCGGTAGCGGAAGCGGCGCCGGCTGAGGAAACTCCGGCTGCTGAGGAAGCTCCGGTTGAAGAGGCTCCGGTCGTTGAGGCTGCTGCCGAAGGCGGAGACGACAACAACGAAGAGGCCGCCGAGGAAGCTCAGGAAACGCGCGAGAATGAACAGGACCCCGGTTCAGAAGAGGCCGAGCAGGCCGCGGAAGCCGAGGGCGGCGAGGAAGCCGAGAAGTCAGAATAAGTTTTAGTCCGGGCGATGCTTTGGCTCGCCCGGGCCGAAAAAGCCGTACTCAGGGAAAACGAGCCGGGTGATATGTCAGGTCACCTGTGCTGCTCGGGTTCAGGTGAAAAGGAGATGCACCCGGTTCATTTGGCCCCATGGGTTCTAGCGGCAAGGCGAGGTAAATAGTGAATCGAAAATAGTGAATAGTTTTTTCTATTCACGATTTACTATTGACCATTTACAACGAGAAAAGAACCCTAAACAGGAGATAGAGTAAATATCATGGCAATCACGAAAGACGACGTAGTCGAATATCTAAAAGGAATGACGCTTCTCGAAGCGTCGGAATTGGTCAAAGAGCTTGAAGAGGTCTTTGGAGTATCCGCAGCCGCTGCCGCAGCTCCGATGATGGTCGCCGCTGCCGGCGCCGGTGGCGATGCAGGTGCTGCCGCTGAAGAGAAGGATTCATTTGATGTGGTCCTTGCTTCGCCGGGTGGCAACAAGATCGCCGTCATCAAGGTCGTCCGCGAGATCGTCTCCGGACTCGGCCTCAAGGAGGCTAAGGAACTGGTCGACAGTGCTCCGAAACCGGTCAAGGAAGGCGTTTCGAAGGACGAAGCCGAGCAGATCAAAGCCAAGCTCACCGAAGCCGGAGCTACGGTCGAGGTCAAATAACACAAGCCTTAGGCCAGGGCCGGTTCTGCTTAATTTTTGTGCGGAGCCGGTCCGGCTTTCGGTTTTGTTTGGAGTTTGAGAGAAAGACTGCTAAACTCTAAGTTTCAGCAACGGTCGGCCGATTTTTTAAAAGACCTCTCGGATAGACGTTCAGGGCAAGGGCCCGGCAGAGCAAAAGCGGCATTTTCTCTGCAGAGCCCGGTACAATTTGGAGAGTGGGTGTCTCTTTTTTCGCGGCACGCTCGTAACAGAACAATCAGCTAAAAGCTGCTTTGAAAGCGGCCGGGGAAATTTTTGCCCTGGGCCGCAATTGGTGTCTTCGGACAAAAAAGCAGCAGGAAGAACAACTTCCGGCGATCTTTAACAAGGCAAACATAAAGCATTTGCAGGCGAACTGCAACACTTTAACACCATGATCAATAATCCGCTACAACAAGGTTCGGTCGGTCTCGGGGTAAGGACCAGCAAGTCCCCCGAACGCGTCGATTTCTCAAAGATCCAGACCTCGGCTCAGATCCCGAACCTGATAGAAGTTCAGCGTGAATCATACAACCGCTTTCTTCAGATGGACCTGATCCCTGAAGAGCGGGATAAGACGGGCCTGAATTCCGTATTCAGCTCGATCTTTCCGGTGACCGATTTTCGCGAGACCGCAACGCTTGAATACGTCGAATACCAGATCGGAAACTGGCAGTGCAAGTGCGGCAACCTTGAGGGGCTAGAGCATCTGCGTGCCAATTGTAAGAACTGCGGCTCGAAGATAAAGGTCGACCCTTTCAGCCCGGCCGAGGTCCTCTGCAATAGCTGTATGACCTTTAACGCCGTCCGGCCGAAGCTCTGCTCGAACTGCGGCGAACCGGTCGGCCTGAAGCACAAGCACGACCAGCAGGAATGCCAAGAGCGTGGAATGTCGTACAGTGTTCCGCTTAAGGTCAAGATCCGCCTCACGGTTTACGATAAGGACCCGGAAACGGGAACCTCGACCATCCGCGACATCAAGGAAGAGGACGTCTTCTTTGGCGAGATCCCGCTGATGACCGAGAACGGCACGTTCATCATCAATGGAACGGAGCGCGTCATCGTATCGCAGCTCCATCGCTCGCCGGGCGTTTTCTTTAAGGGCGACCGCGATGAGTATCTCGCGAAGATCATTCCGTACCGCGGTTCCTGGGTCGAATTTGAGTATGACCAGAAGGGCCTGCTTCATGCACGGCTCGGCAAGCGAAAGATCCTTGCGACCATCTTTCTGCGGGCACTCGGCCTGTGGCTCTCGCCGCAGATCGATATGAAGACCGTCTCGGACAGCATTCTCGAAGAGGTCGTCAAGAGCGCCGAATACACGAATGCCGATATCCTGAAGCTCTTTTACACCATCGATGAGGTCGAGCTCGATAAGGGCAAGGTCTATATCAAGGTGAAAAAGGAAGGTGCCTCGCACCTCGCTGGGCTGCGTGCCGCCGAGAACATCAAGGACGGCAAGGACGACGTTGTCCGCACCGGCAAGAAGATCACCAAATCGGCCCTTTCCGACCTTCGCAAGCTGAAGACGCCGCGGGTCGAGATCGACCCCGCAGACCTCGAAGGAGCGGTCGCTCTGGCAGACATCGTCAACACCGAGACCGGCGAGGTCCTGATGGAGTCGAACACCGAGATCTCAACGGCAAAGCTTCAGCAGATGATCGACGAGGGCGTCGGCAGCTTCGAGATCTTTTTCCCGAAGGGCGACGATATCGGCGAGGTCATCGCCAACACGCTTAAAAAGGACTCGATCAATAAGCCGGTCGATGCGCTGCTTGAGATCTACCGTAAGATGCGGCCCGGCGATCCGCCGACCGTCCCGACGGCTTATCACCTGCTTGAAGGGATGTTCTTCGATGCGCGCCGGTTCGACCTCTCGCGGGTCGGGCGGCTGAAGTTCAATATCAAAATGGGCCGACCGGAGCGCGACCGTATTGACGATCCGCTTCTCGAAGCAAAAGATTTCATCGAAGTCGTCAACTACCTTCTTCGGATGAAGAGGGACAGCGATCACTATTCGCAGGACGACATCGACCACCTCGGCAACCGCCGCGTCCGCGCGGTCGGTGAGTTGCTTGAGAATCAGTTCCGCATCGGCCTTGAGCGGATGGAGCGTGCGATCAAGGAGAAGATGTCGATCCAGCAAGACATGTTCACCACGATGCCGCGCGACCTCGTCAACGCTAAGCCGGTAACGGCCGCGGTTCGCGAGTTCTTCGGTTCATCGCAGCTTTCGCAGTTCATGGACCAAACGAACCCGCTCTCCGAAATTACGCACAAGCGTCGTCTTTCGGCTCTCGGGCCGGGCGGACTCTCGCGTGAGCGTGCCGGATTTGAGGTTCGCGACGTCCACCCGACTCACTATGGCCGCATCTGTCCGATCGAGACGCCTGAAGGCCCGAACATCGGCCTCATCTCGTCGCTTTCGTGCTTTGCCCGGATCAATGAGTTTGGCTTCATCGAGTCGCCTTACCGAAAGGTCGAGGAAGGCCGCGTGGTCGAATACGTGAGGGTTTACAATGGCGGCGATACGCCGTTCAAGCCGCACGAGCACGTTCCGCAAGAGGCGGTCGAGAAGGCTAACAAAAAGGTTGCAAAGGAAGGCGGAAAGGAAGCAGTGTTTGAGCCCTTCCCGTTCTACCTGACGGCTTGGGAAGAAGATCGCTACGTCATCGGACAGGCGAATATTGAGCTCGACGCCAAGGGCGCTATCGTCAATGAACGCAATGCGGCCCGCCGCCGCGGCGAGTTCATCACGGCCGATCGCGACGAGATCCAGTATATGGACGTCTCGCCGAAGCAGCTCGTTTCGGTCGCCGCTTCGCTTATTCCGTTCCTTGAGAACGACGACGCTAACCGAGCTCTCATGGGCTCGAACATGCAACGTCAGTCGGTGCCGCTGCTTCGTGCTGAGGCTCCTTATGTCGGTACCGGAATGGAGCGGATCGCCGCTCGCGACTCGGGCGCTGTCGTCATCGCAAAACGTGACGGCGTGGTCGATTATGTCGATTCAGAACGCATCATCGTTAAGGCTGACCATAACGTTGACGGCACCATCTCACGTGAGGTGACGGCCGATATCTATTCGCTGGTCAAGTTCACGCGTTCGAACCAGAACACGTGTATCAACCAGCGGCCGATCGTCCAGGTTGGCGAACGCGTCCGCAAGGGCCAGGTCGTCGCCGACGGGCCGTGTACAGACCGCGGCGAGCTTGCTCTCGGCCGAAACGTGCTGGTGGCATTTATGCCATGGCGCGGATACAACTTTGAGGACGCGATCCTCGTCTCCGAGCGGCTCGTTAAGGACGACTACTATACGTCGATCCATATCGAGGAGCTTGAGATCGAGGCGCGTGACACAAAGCTTGGCCCTGAGGAAATCACCCGCGATATTCCCAACGTCGGCGAAAATATGCTTCGCGACCTTGATGAATCGGGCGTTATCCGTATCGGTGCTCAGGTCAAGCCGGGCTCGATCCTGGTCGGAAAGGTAACGCCGAAGGGCGAGACCCAATTGACCGCTGAAGAAAAACTTCTTCGGGCGATCTTTGGCGAAAAGGCCGGCGATGTTAAGGACGCTTCGCTCACCTGCCCGCCGGGCATTGACGGAACGGTCGTTGACGTTCAGGTCTTCACCCGCAAGGGCCAGGAGAAAGACCAGCGAAGCCTCGATATCGAGGGAATGCAGGAAGACGCTCTCCGCCGCGACCTTGAGGACGAGATCCGCATCCTGCAGGAGCAGCGTGACGAGCGTATCAGTGAGCTATTCGATGGCCGCAAGCTGACGAAGGATCTGACGGAGGACAAGGAAGTCATTCTCAAAAAGGGAACGGCCCTTGACCGCGAAACGCTCAAGACCATTCCGCTCAAGGTGCTCAAGACGGCAGAGGTCGCAGCGGGCAACATTGATATCAAAAGCGAGGTCAAGGAATACGAACAGCGGACCGAACGCCAGATCAGCATCCTCTCGGACATCTATGACGAGAAGATCACCAAGCTGAAGCAGGGCGACGAACTGCCGCCGGGCGTTATCAAGATGGTCAAGGTCTTTGTCGCGATGAAGCGAAAGCTTTCGGTCGGCGACAAGATGGCCGGCCGCCATGGTAACAAGGGCGTCATCGCCCGCATCCTGCCGGAAGAGGATATGCCGTATCTCCCCGATGGAACGCCGGTCGAGATCGTGCTCAATCCGCTTGGTGTGCCCTCGCGTATGAACGTCGGGCAGATCCTTGAAACCCATCTCGGATGGGCAGCCCGCGTGCTCGGGTTCCACTTCGCGACCCCCGTTTTTGACGGAGCAAGCGAGGCGGAGATCAAGGAATACATCAAGCAGGCGAACGATAAGTTCGATGACCTTAACCTGCCGAATTCGGTCGGACCCTCGGGCAAGACGCGGCTCTATGACGGGCTTACGGGCGAGGTGTTCGAGCAGAAGGTGACCGTCGGGTACATATATATGCTCAAGCTCTCGCACCTTGTGGACGACAAGATCCACGCCCGCTCGATCGGGCCGTATTCGCTGATCACACAGCAGCCGCTTGGTGGTAAGGCACAGTTTGGCGGACAGCGGTTCGGTGAGATGGAGGTCTGGGCACTTGAGGCTTACGGTGCCGCCCATATCCTTCAGGAACTGCTGACCTGCAAATCGGACGATGTGGCCGGAAGGTCGAAGATCTACGAGACGATCGTAAAGGGTGTTTCGGATTTCGAACCCGGCATTCCGGAATCGTTCAACGTGCTTGTCCGCGAACTGCAGTCGCTGTGCCTTGATGTTGAGCTGATGACCGAGGACATGATCGACCCCGAAGCCGTCGTCGCCGGTGTCGATACTTTGGTCGGAGTTGATTAATCAGTCGAGAAGGTCTTGGAAGTCTAGACAGTCTAGGAAGAACTAGGTGTCAATAGCAGCAGACTTCCAAGCTTCCTAGACTTCCTAGACTGTCCAGACTGTCTAGACTTACGGAGATAAAATGTTTCGTTTTAATACTGAAAGCAAAACGCAGCTGACCTCGAACTACGAGGCCATCCGCATCAGCCTCGCATCGCCTGACAAGATCCGCTCATGGTCGCACGGCGAGGTGACCAAGCCCGAGACGATCAACTACCGGACCTTTAAGCCGGAGCGCGACGGGCTCTTCTGTGCCCGCATTTTCGGACCGGTTTCGGACTGGGAATGCCTTTGCGGAAAGTACAAGCGGATGAAGCACCGCGGCGTCATCTGCGACAAGTGCGGCGTTGAGGTAACTCAATCGAAGGTCCGCCGCGAGCGGCTCGGCCATATCGAGCTCGCTTCGCCCTGCTCGCACGTCTGGTTCTTTAAGGGCCTGCCGTCGCGCATCGGCCATTTGCTCGACATCACTCTTCGCGACCTCGAAAAGATACTTTACTTCGAGACCTACATCGTCGTCGATCCGGGCGAACTGCCGGACCTCAAAGAAAAGGACCTGCTTGCTGACGACCGCTTCCGCGAGCTCTCGCGAGAGTTTCCGGGCCAGTTCGTCGCCAAGATGGGCGCCGAGGCGATCAAAGATCTGCTGATGAAGATCGACATCGAGGAACTCGTCGAGGACCTTCGCCAGCGGATGAAGGACGAGACCTCGCAGCAGAAAAAACTCAAGTTCTCAAAGCGGCTAAAGGTCGCGAGTTCATTCCTCCGCTCGGGCAATAAGCCGGAATGGATGATCCTTGACGTGCTTCCGGTCATCCCGCCGGAGCTTCGTCCGCTCGTGCCGCTTGATGGCGGCCGCTTTGCGACCAGCGACCTTAACGATCTTTATCGCCGCGTCATCAACCGCAACAACCGGTTGAAGAAGCTTATGGAGCTTCGGGCTCCCGAGGTCATCGTCCGTAATGAGAAGCGTATGCTTCAGGAAGCGGTCGATGCTCTCTTCGATAATGGCCGCCGCGGCCGCGTGCTTCGCGGTGCGAACAACCGCCCGCTCAAATCGCTTTCGGGTGCTCTAAAGGGCAAGCAGGGCCGATTCCGCCAGAATCTGCTCGGAAAGCGTGTCGATTATTCGGGCCGTTCGGTCATCGTCATCGGGCCGGAGCTCAAGCTGCATCAATGCGGACTACCGAAAAAGATGGCGCTCGAGCTATTCAAGCCCTTCATCTACAGCAAGCTTGAAAAGGACGGCCACGCCGCCACGATCAAGCAGGCCCGCGAGATGGTCGAGCATCAGGAGCCGATCGTTTGGGACATCCTCGAGGATGTGATCCGCGAGCATCCGGTGCTTCTCAACCGTGCTCCGACGCTTCACCGCCTCGGCATTCAGGCCTTTGAGCCGGTGCTCGTCGAGGGCAAGGCGATCAAGATCCACCCGCTCGTCTGTACGGCGTTCAACGCCGACTTTGACGGCGACCAGATGGCGGTCCACATTCCGCTCTCGCCCGAGGCGCAGATCGAGGCAAGCGTGCTGATGCTCGCTTCAAAGAACCTGCTCTCGCCGGCGAGCGGCCAGCCGATCACCGTACCTTCACAGGACATCGTTCTCGGCTGCTATTACCTAACGCTCGACCGCCCCGAACTCGGCGGCGAAGGCAAGACCTTCGGCTCGGTCGATGACATTCTGCTCGCTCTTGATGCCGGAGTCATCGAAACGCAGTCGCGGATCAAGCTTCGCTGGCGTGGCGACCTGATCGACATGCTGACCGAGCATAACAATCAAGACGTTCTCCGGGCTACCATCCAGAAGGATGTTGACCGGCTGATCGAGACGACTCCCGGGCGCGTCATTCTTAATGAACGGCTGACGCGAGACGGCCTGCCGTTCGTCAACGGAACGCTTAAGAAAAAGGGCTTGCAGTCGCTCGTTCAATTCTCGTACCTGATGCTCGGCCGCGAGAACACGGTCGCTCTTCTCGATGACCTCAAGGCGATGGGCTTCCTTTATGCGACGAAGTCCGGTATGTCGATCGGCATCGATGACATGGTCACGCCCGCGAGCAAGCCGAAGATCATCGAAGACGCTCGTAAAGAGGTCGATAAACTTCAGAAGCAGTACGAGGACGCGACCATGACCAACATGGAACGTGAAAACAAAGTTACTGCAATTTGGTCCGAGGTGACCGACCAGGTCGCCAAAGAAATGTTCAAGGCGATGCACGCCCGCGAAGATGAGCGGAAGGAACTTAACCCGATCCTCGTCATGGCCGATTCCGGAGCCCGTGGTTCGGAAGCACAGATCCGCCAGCTTGCCGGTATGCGCGGCCTGATGGCCAAGCCTTCGGGCGAGATCATCGAAACGCCGATCGTTGCCAACTTCCGCGAAGGCCTCAACGTTCTGCAGTACTTTATCTCGACTCACGGTGCCCGAAAGGGCCTCGCCGATACGGCGCTTAAGACGGCCGACTCCGGTTATCTGACCCGCCGCCTTGTGGACGTCGCACAGGACGTCATCGTCTCCGAACAGGATTGCGGAACGATGAAAGGCATCTGGGCCGAGGCGATCATCCGCAACGGCGAAGAGGTCGAATCTCTTCGTGACCGCATTGTCGGCTGTACTTCGCTTGACGACATCATTGACCCGGTCGACGGCACGACCATCGTCGAAGCCAATGTCGAGATCAACGAAGACCTGGCGGCTGCCGTTCAACTCTCCGGCCTGCAGAAGGTCCGCATTCGCTCGGCACTAACTTGTGAGAGCCGCCGCGGCATCTGCGTAAAATGCTACGGCCGCAACCTGGCGACCGGAAACACGGTCGAGATCGGCGAGGCGGTCGGCGTTATTGCCGCTCAATCGATCGGCGAACCCGGAACGCAGCTTACGATGCGTACGTTCCACGTCGGCGGAACCGCACGGCTTGAGTCTGAGACCAAGCATGAGGCGGCAATGGACGGAACGGTCAAGTTCCTCGGCGATTGGAACGTGATCAAGAACCGCAAGGGCGAAATGATCTCGATGAAGCGGCAGCCCTCCGAACTTGGCCTGCTCGATGAGCGCGGCCGCGAGGTTGCTCGCTACAAGATGGTCTACGGTGCCCAGCTCCATGTCAAAGACGGCCAGAAGGTCAAGCAGGACGACGTGCTCGCAACTTGGGATCCGTTCACCTTCGCCATCCTGACCGAGGTCTCCGGTACGGTCAAGTTCCAGGACCTCAAGGAAGGCAAGACGGTCGAGCAGGAGATCGATAAGGTTACCGGCCAGATCCGTCTCGTCGTCAAGGACTCGGACGAAAAGAACCAACCGCGACTTGAGATCCGTAAAGGCACAAAGATCCAGAAGACCTATCAGATGCCGATCCGGGCAAACCTTCAGGTAGTTGATGCTCAGGAGGTCGAGGCCGGAGACGTCATCGCCAAGATCCCGCGTGAAACAACCAAGACGAAGGATATCGTCGGCGGTCTCCCGCGTGTCGTTGAGCTCTTCGAGGCACGGCGTCCATCGGAAACGGCTGTTATGTCCGAGATCGACGGAATCGTTACGCTGGGTACCATCTCAAAGGGTAAGCGAAAGCTCTTCATCACCGGTGAGGACGGCGAGCAGCGTGAATACGACATCCCACGCGGTGTTCATATTAACGTGCAGGAAGGCGACCACGTAAAGGCGGGCGAACCGCTGATGGACGGTCCGCTTAACCCGCACGATATTCTCCGCGTGCTTGGTATCGAGGCTCTTCAGAACTACATCGTTAGCGAGATCCAGGAGGTTTACCGCCTCCAGGGCGTTACGATCAACGACAAGCACATTGAAGTGATCGTTCGTCAGATGCTTCGCTGGGTCAAGATAAAGGACGTCGGCGACAGCAACTTCCTGATGGAAGAGCAGGTCGATCGCTTCCGTTATGAGGACGAGAACCGGCGTGTTCGCGATGAGGGCGGGACGGCCGCCGTCGGCGATCCGCTGCTGCTCGGCATCACGAAGGCGTCGCTTTCAACCGACTCATTCATCTCGGCCGCGAGCTTCCAGGAAACGACCCGCGTGCTTACCGAAGCCGCCATCTCCGGCCGCGTGGATTATCTCCGCGGGCTTAAGGAGAACGTTATCATGGGCCGTTTGATCCCGGCGGGAACCGGTATGAAATACTACCGCAACGTCAGGATCGATCCGGATGCGACCGAGAACCGCAAGGTCGAGGATGAGTTTGATGAACTCGACATCCGCGGCGGATTTGATCTGCCCGTGATCGCCGATGTTCCCGGCATCATTGAACCGGACCTGGAAGATGATGACGATTTGGACGAGGATGACATCATCGACGACGACTCGGAAGACCTCGAGCTCGAAGAGACAGTCGAACTCGAGCTTGATGATGACGACGACATTTAGTCGCTTTTCGCCCGCACGGTTCAGTTAACCAAAAGAAAAGCCCCGGCGTTTTGAGCGTCGGGGCTTTTTGCTTAGATCGAGGCGAGTCCGGAAACTGGCCCTTCTGATCGCCTACCAGATCGAACAGCGGTTCGCCCGGACCATCGGTTGTCCGGTCGAGCAACTGAACGCCTGCTGGAACTGCGGCATGTTCGAGAGCGGCCCGTTGACACGCCATTTCGGCAGCGAATGCGGGCCGGTCTGTACCTGCCGCCGTTCTGCTTCGGGTGTGTATTTTGATGCCCAGATCTGTCCCCAACCGAGGAAGAATCGCTGCTCGGGCGTAAAGCCGTCGATCTCGGTGGGCTTTGGCTTCCCCTCCAGCGAACGCATAAATGCATCCCAAGCAACACTTAGCCCGGCGAAGTCACCGATATTCTCGCCGAGAGCAAGGCGTCCTTGCATAAAGAGCCCTGGCTGCACCTCGTATTCATCCCACTGCTTGATCAGGCACGCCGCCCGCTCTTCAAACTGCGCACGGTCGGTCGAGGTCCACCACATTTTTAGGTTGCCCTCGGAGTCGAACCGGCTGCCCTGGTCGTCAAAGCCATGGGTGATCTCGTGGCCGATAACGCCGCCGATCGCACCATAATTAACGGCATCGTCGGCCGTGAAGTTAAAGAAAGGCGGCTGCAGAATACCGGCCGGGAACGTGATCTCGTTGTTGACCGGCGAATAGGACGCATTGACTGTAGAGGGCGTAAAGCCCCACCGCGTCTTATCACGCGGCTTTCCAAGATCCTCAAAATTGCGGCGGACCTGAAAGCGGTTCGCCGTTAAAACATTGCCGGCAAATGACGCACGGCCGACCCTCAGCCCCTTGTAGCCGCGAAGGTTGTCCGGATAGCCGATCTTTCGCTTAAAGGTTGAGAGCTTCGTTTGTGCTTCCTGCTTTGTCGCCGGGCTCATCCATTCGAGGTTGTCGATGCGGCTTTTCATCGCGACCATCAAGTTGTCGATCAGCTCGTCCATCCTCGCCTTTGCCTCGGGCTTAAATTCGCGGCGGGCATATTCCATCCCGAGTGCCTCGCCGAGAACGCCGTTCACGGTCTGCACGCATGTACGCCAACGCGGCTGCTGTTCTTTCTGTCCGCTCAGATAGCGGCCATAGAATTCGAAATTCGCGTCGCGAAAATCTTTCGAAAGCGACGGGGCAGCCGAGTTGACCAGCATCCAGCGGAAATAGGTCTGCCAGTCTCTAACCGGTGTTTCCGTCATCATCGAATTGACGGCGTCAAAGAATTTCGCCGGTGCCATATTGAAACGCCTTTCCGGAGCGATCCCGCGGGCACGCATATAGCTTGCCCATGCGACATTCGGAGCCGCCTTTTCAGCCTCAGCGAGCGTAACCATGTTGTATCGATTATCCGGGTTCCGGAGCTCAATGGGGGTAAGCGAAGCATTCGCGAGGGCCGTTTGCAGCAGCATTACCGTGTTCGCATTCGCCTTTGCCTGCGCGGGTTCGTCGCCCATTAGCTCGAACATCTTCGCCACGTGCTCGACGAACTTGCGACGCGTCTCGATGGTCTTCGCATCCGTATTCGTATAGTAATCGCGGTTTGGCAAGCTTAGCCCGCCCTGATTGGCATTGATGATAACGGCGTTCGAGTCCTTAAGGTCCGGGCCCGCACCGAAGCCATAGATCGACGGAATCCCGGCGTTGTGAAGCATAGCGAGCTGTCGGCGGACGTCGGCCGTGGAACGCATTGCCGCGATCTGGCCGAGCATCGGCCGGATGGGCGAAATGCCGGCTCGCTCGATCGCCTCTTCATCCATGCAGGTCGTGTAGAAATCGCCGATCAATTGTTGATCGCTTCCTGCCCGTGCCTTTGCTGCCGAGGCGGTCTCAAGCACTTCACGCAAGATCTCATTATTTCGTTCGCCGAGGATGTTGAATGTACCCCACCGAGCTTCGGCCGCCGGGATCTCGGTCGTCCGCAGCCAGTTGCCATTGACGTATTGGTAAAAGTCGTTGCAGGGTGAAACGCTTCGGTCCATCCGCGAGGGGTCAAAGGCCGGAACGTCCGCAAATGCACTTACCGAGAAACTGAAGGCCACGGCAAATGCGAGCACTGTACGCAAGGGTCGAGTGAACATAGATATCTCCTGAAATAGCCAGATTTGCAAATAAATACGCGGGCGAAAGCCAAACGGTTTCGGCTTTCTGACCTAAAGGACCGGGATAAAGCTTTGCTCGACCTTTCGGTGAAGCTCGCCGGCAAGTTCCTTTCGGTCGGTCCGGATGATCGGCTCCGAGCCGAAGACGACCGTTGCCTCGTATCCCGATAGCGAAAACATCCGCAACATATGCTTGAGAAACGGCGTATCGTCCCACCAGCAGATGTAGTCGCTCGCCGGGCCTTCGCCCTCGGGCGTGCGATAGCTGATCGCGGCATATGAGACCGGCACGTCGCTTTTGGCCGCAAACTCAAAAAAAGACGACCGGAAGGGAAGCACCTCTTCGCCCTTCGTGCTCGTGCCTTCGGGAAAGACGATAATGCCTTCGCCGCCTGAAAGTCGATCAATGATCGCCCCGCCCGCTCGCGGAATATCCCGCCGATTGCCGCGGTTGATAAAGACCATTCCCATATCGCGCATCATTCGCCCGGCGAGAAACCAATCGGCCAGGTCGTGCTTTGCGACAAAAACGCCGCTTGCCGCCGCCCGCAGTATCGGTATATCAGCATAGCCGAGGTGATTTGCAGCGAGAAAAAAGGGCGCTGTCGGCGGCTCGCCGATCACATTAAGCCGAACTCCGGCGATGCGGATGAACGCCCGCGACCAAAGGCTAAATGCCAATTGCCGCCAGTATATTTTGTTTGGAATGAAGAAAGACGAGATCCACCACGCGTAATAAATGCCGAACGAGGCAACGACGAAAAGCACGAAACGAATTATGGCTCGAATGTGATTCATGGAGAGCAGGCTGTAGCGATTCTTTGGAAGACCCTCAGAAAGCCCGCGAATGAGGCATCAGGGTTCTTCGCGTTCGACTTTCGTAAAATTGTAACGCAGGAGCACGCGTGCGGGCAATGGCTTGCCGTCGCGCTCGCCGGGCCGCCAGTTCATCGCTCGGATGGCCCTTTCGACCGAGGCCTCGAGGCCATAACCGGCCCAACGGGTGAATTCGATCCGGGCGACGCGGCCCTCGGCGTCAATATCAACCTCGGCATCGACCGTCGCCTGGAGCCGGAAACGCGAAGCTTCGACCGTATATTCCGGCCGAAGGCGGCGATAGGGCATCGGCGGGCGAACGCCCTTGGCGGACGGTGTGTCAATTACGACAAGTCCCTCGATCTCATCATAAGAGTCAAGCGATGTGTCTTCCCGAACCGCGATCGAACCGCTCTCGCGGATGCGGGCGGCGATCTCTTTCGAGCGAGCGAGTAGACTTTCCGCCGCCAAATTTTCCGAATCCTCTTCAGCCGATACGAGGAACCACCCGGCAAGCCGGCCGGTCCGAGCACTTACGACATAAACCGCCGCCGCCGCTTCAAAATAACGGTCGCGGCCGAACGCACTGCGTCTTATGATCTCGGCCTGTATCAAACCAATGATGTCCACTCCGATGACGCGGCCCGCTCGCCGGGCGTCCTCGGCAGTTTGATTGAACGGTGTCTCAATACCGAGCGTGCCGAACGCCGTCTCGGCCGCAAGCCTGTCGACCGCATCGGTTCCGAGTGTTGTGATAACGCCGTCCGCAAGCCGGGCCGAAAGCTCGCTCTTGTCCGGTGCGATCACCGCAAAGCGTGCCGCAAAGCTCGGCACCGCGGCGAAACATATCGCGAGAAAAATGGCGGCAAGAGATGTGCGGCGTGAAGTCATCGGCGATGGTAAAGATCGGCGATCTCGCGGCGGAGTTCATCTGGGAAGCAGAGCCGATGGATGCGGTAGCCCTGCTGAAGCCCGCGGACAGCCGAGCTGACCTCGGAGATCTCGCGGATCTGCGGACGGGCGTATCCGTCCTCAACGTAGATCAGGTTCTTTGGCCGTGACGAATCGGCGGTGTAAAAATTATGCTCGATGTCACCGCCCGTGTCCTCAAGAAGGTAGTACTCGGGGTCGAGCCCAGCGGCGGCGATCGCCTCGCGGGATCGCTCAACAAATTCTATCCGTTCGGCCTCCGGCATATCGAGGTCGAGCGCCTTGAAAAGTCGCCGATTCAGGAACCGAAAGGCAAGATCCGCAAGCACCGTATCGGCAGAACGCTGCCATTGCTTTACGTGAAAAATGAAGTCCGAATCGTCGATCGCGAGATGCTCTTGGAGCGAAAGCTTCTTTCCGGCGAGTATCTTTTCAAATGGCGTCCCGCTCGCGAACCAGATGTCGCCGCCCTCGGCAAAGACTTTGAGGGCACGGCGGAGCAGCGACTTTAGGATCATCTCCGCTGCACGCAAGGTCCGGTGAAAATAGACCTGGCGGAACATATAATACCGGGCCTGCAAGTAATCCTCGACCGCGTAAATGCCAGGAGCCGAGACGTAAAGCTGGTCCTCACCCGCGTTGATCTCAAGTGATTTCACGATCCACTCGAGGTCGTAAACGCCGTACTTGACGCCGGTCATTAGCGAATCGCGAAGGAGATAATCCATCCGATCGACATCGAGCTGCGATGATACGAGCTGGGCAAGTGCCATCGGGCGAAACGTTCCCTGAATGATCGCGGCGACGCGGCCGGGAAGTTCCGGGTCAGCTTCGCGAAGTACATGGCCGACTTCGGTATCGCTGCTCAGGACGCATTCGACCGTGAAGTCCTCGTGATGAAAACCGAGGATCGATTCAATGACGTGCGAGAAGGCCCCGTGGCCGACGTCATGGAGCAGCGTTGCGGCAAGAACGGCCGTGCGGTCGGCGGGCTCGATAGGGTATTTCTCGCCGAGCCGCCAGATGATCCGCGAGGCGAGATGATAAGCCCCGAGGCTATGTGTGAAGCGCGAGTGCTCGGCTCCCTGATAGGCAAAATGGGCAAGCCCAAGCTGCCGCACCCGCCGCAGCCGCTGAAACTCGGGCGTATCGATCAGGCGAATGATCAGCCGCCCGTCCGGCTCATCGCCACGGACGCGAATAATATTATGGACCGGATCGCGGTAAATTCTTTCGAGCAAGGCATTCTCCACGACAAAGTCGGCAGTGACTCAAAAAATGATGGCAGTATTGTTCGAATACGAGTATAATCGGACGTCAACAGTTTCTCTAGCGCACATAGTTACTATCTCGGGGGTCATATGCAGAAAATAGGACTTTTTTTCGTCGTCGCTGTCGCCATCCTTTCTTTTGGAACCTCGGAATCATACGGTCAGGATCGGAATCGAATATCGGGGTTCGTCTTCGATGAATCTCGCCGGCCGCTGGCAGATGTCTATGTTGAGCTACAGAATGATTTCTACTCAACCCTTAGCCGTGTTCGCACAAACGGCGTGGGGATGTTCAATTTCGCGGGACTCCCGTCGGGCAGGTATGTCATAAAGGTGCTGAATTCCGGCACGAACTACGAAGAGCAGTCAGTGTCTATCGCATTGATCCCAGTCTCTGCGGTGGCCGGACGCGGGGTAGCTTCAGAGCATGTCGATATCTATCTTCGAGCGAAAAAGCCCAGAAGTGCTCCCTTGAAGGCTCCGGCTGTCGTATATGCTCAGGAGGTGCCGTCCGAAGCTCGCACCTTGTATGAAGCCGGGCTGAACGATCTCGAGAATAAAAAGGATAAAGAGGGTTTGGATAAGATCAAACGATCGATAGAGGCATTTCCGGATTACTTTCTTGCGCTAGATACACTTGGGAATGAGTACTTAAATCGGGCGGAGTACGAGGCTGCTTACGTTCTTTTGACAAAGGCGTTAACTGTGAACCCCCGCAGTTTTTCGAGCACCTTCGGGGTCGGACTTTCAGCATTTCGGCTAGGAAGAACTGACGATGCCGCGGCCCGTTTCAAAGAGGCGGTAGCGATTGACAATGGATCGGCTAATGCTCACCTCTGGTTAGGGATCGCCTATCATGCGCAAGGAAAATTAGATGATGCCTTTCGTTCGATCAAGGAGGCGGCAAAAGTTGCAGGTGAAGGTGTGCCTGAGATCCATTGGCAACTTGCCCGAGTCTTGAACGATAAGAAAGAGTACGCCGAAGCAGCTAAAGAACTTGAGCTATTCTTAAAGTATAGGCCGGATGCCGCGAACCGCGAAAAGATACAAGAAACGATCCGGACACTCAAACAAAAGAAAAGCTGACTCTTTCCCGCTCAGTACAATTGCCAGCTTCAGGGGCGAGATTTGACCGCCCCCGGATTATTCAACTGCTCGGATATTATCCGAAAATCTGAATTTTGTATCCCGCCTTACGAACTGACCCCCTCCTCAGATTCGGGGTAAAACACATTTAACATCCCAAAAGCCATTATTTTGCATGACGTCTTTTGCCGGCACGATATTTGCAATAATAAGAATAACTCGTGCCCAATAGTCCGGATTGAAAATCAGAGGAGTATTCAAATATGTTTAGAACAATCAAGTTTATCTTCGCGACTCTAACCCTCGCGCTGGGTCTTAGCCTTACGGCTATGGCTCAGGAGCAGACGGGTTCGATCGAAGGTACTATTACCGATCCAGCCGGCGCCGTCGTGCCAGGCGTCGAAGTGGTCATTTCAAGTAGAGCGGCCGGAACAACAGTTGGCTTTCGTCGAACGGCCACCACTGACAGGAACGGCTTTTTCCGAATCCAGCAGATCCCGCCGGGTATTTACACGGTATCCACGGCGGCAACTGCAGGCTTCGGTACGGCTACGACCAATGAGGTCCAAGTACTTCTAGGCCGCACAACTCCGGTGAACATCACTCTTGCCGCTTCTGGGGCGAACGTCGATGTCATCGTTACGGCCGATCCTTTGGCGATCGACCCGACCGGTAGTCAGATCCAGACGAATCTCTCGGCCCGTGCCGCAGAACTTCTTCCGAAAGGAACGAATTTCACAAGCCTCCTCGCCATTGCTCCGGCCGTTCGGAATGAACCGCTCAGCGGCGGCTTCCAGATCGACGGAGCTTCAGGTTCTGAGAACACCTTTATCGTTGACGGACAGGAAGTAACGAACTTCCGTACCGGTACCCTTAATACAAATAACAACATCCCCTTCCAGTTGGTTCAGGAAGTTCAGATCAAATCCTCGGGATTTGAAGCTGAATTCGGCGGTGCCACGGGCGGCGTTGTCAACGTTGTGACTCGGGGCGGAAGCAATCAGTTCCGCGGCGAGATCGGAAACGAATTCCGCGTGTCTGCATTTCAAGGAAGCCCACGTGATTTCCTTCGCCAGACCAATTTTACTGGCGGTACGGTTGCCGAGTACATTCCGGTAGCTAAGGACGGCGGCACCGATTGGTTCCCGTACGTCAGTTTAGGCGGACCGATTATCAAAGATCGGGCTTGGTTCTTCGGAAGCTATTCGCCACAGTTCATCAACATAGATCGTACAGTCGGGCTTTACGGGAGCAATATCAACCCCGCAACCCGGCAAATCACGAACTCTAACACTTACGCTTTTCGGCAGAAGAACGAATATGCATTTGGGCGTATCGATCTTCAACCGCATTCGCGGCTTCGCCTAACCGGAACCTATCTTTGGAATCCGATCGACGTTCTTGGCTCGGCAATTCCGGCTCAGAATCCCTTCGGATCAGTCCCAGGAATTACCTTCCCGGGTCGCGGACTTGTTTCGGGTCCTGAGTATGCCAACTTCGTTGGTGGACGTCAGAATTCGAACAACACGACGGGTTCACTCGCTTGGACCCCCACCGACCGTTTGACGATCTCTGCTCGCGGCGGGTACAGCTTCCTTAACGAGAAGCTTGGCAACTACGGAGTTCCCCCGGTTACCGGTCAGACTCGGTATCTTACGCAGCTTTGTCAAACGGGCGTGACGGCTCCCGCCGGCTTTCCGGCTTGCGGAACGCAGAACTTCCCGGGATTTTCAAATCTTTTGTTTGATGCTTCACGTCGGCGAACGTTCGACGCGGATGCGTCGTATCGAATCGATGATTTCGGTGGACGCCATCAGATCAAGGGCGGTGTTCAGTGGAATGGTGTCAGCAACTCAATTCAGAGCACCCTTGTTGATACATGGGTATTCCGTTTTGGTTCGATTTACACCGTTCAGTCGCTGTCGGGTCGCGGAGATGCTCCTCCTCCAACTCCGGGCGCGATCGGAGCAGGCTGGCTTCAGCGATTCGGTGCACAGGGTGCGGCTGGCAGCGATAACCTCGCTTTCTACATTCAAGATTCGTGGCAGCCGATCCGCCGCCTTACCTTAAATATTGGTGTTCGTACCGAGCGTGAAAACTCGCCGAGCTTCAATGACCTTGGCGACGGTATCACTTTTGACTTCGCGGACAAGATCGCTCCGCGTCTTGGGTTTGCTTGGGACGTCTTTGGAGATGGCAAAACGAAACTCTTTGGTAGCTATGGCCAATTCTTTGACCGCTTCAAGTATGAGCTTCCGCGTGGTTCGTTCGGTGGTAACTTCTTCCGCAACGACTACTTCGAGATCTTCCCGGGTCAAACCGCTGCGACGTTCACCCGGCAGTCAACTATCGGCAATTTGGGTGATCCGATTGGCGGAACATGCCCGATCAACAATCCGGGAGTCTTCACTAGATGTCAGCTCGATTTCCGTATTCCTTCGAACCTTCCGGGTCAGCCGGAGTTCGGTCAGGTCGATCCGGACATTGAGGCTTTCCGCCAGAGCGAATATACCATCGGCATTGAGCGTGCTCTTGGTTCCGATTTTGTTTTCCGCGGCCGTTACACACATAAGACGGTGGACGTAGCCGTTGAGGATATCGGTATTCCGACCGCAGGCGGTGAGGCTTATATTATCGGAAATCCGGGTCGTGGACTCGCGGCTCAGATCGGTGCCGCCAACGGCTTCGAATCGCTTGAAGCAGTTCGCGATTACGATGCGGTTGAGGTTGGCCTTGAAAGAAGGTTCGTTAATAACTTCTACTTTTCAGCGAACTATACCTGGAGCCGACTGTTTGGTAACTACGCCGGTCTTGCAAGCTCGGATGAGGCAGGACGTACTTCACCGAACGTAAACCGCAACTTCGACCTTCCGTTCATCGGCTTTACCTCACAGGGTCGGCCGGATAATGGACTTCTTCCGACGGATCGCACCCATGTATTTAAGTTCTCGGGTGCCTATGAGATCCCATGGTCGAGCTCGAATTCAACCGAGATCTCCGGCTTTACGACCGCTCAAAGCGGTACGCCGCTGACGACCCGCTTTACGCTTTTTGGCGTTGCAGGTCAGATCTTGACGGAACGCGGAGACTTGGGTCGCACGGAAATGTTCACGCAGACGGATCTTGGTGTTCGTCATCGCTATCGTTTCGGCCGCGACAATCGATTCAGCATTGTCGCTATGCTAGATATCCTGAACCTCTTCGACGAAGATAATGTTTTAGGTATCAACGACGCTATTTCCAATACCGGTATCACGCCGGCAGTTCTTGGTTATCCGGCGGGTACAAGCCCGGTCGTTTACGAAGGTGAGTATCAGCGTAGAAATACGACGGATATCATCAACGCTTACTTCGCGGCAGATCCGTCGCGAGCGAATATCCTGTTCCAGTTGCCGAACAACTTCCAAGGCCCGCGTAGCGTGCGGTTCGGTCTCAAACTGCAGTTCTAAACTGTAAAAACTAGTCACAGGACAATTCAGGCCGCCTCTAACGGGGCGGCCTTTTTCATTTCGGATGAGCGTACTACCCGCCGAAAACCAATGGAATCGCTGCATTCCAGAACGAGTCGTTAACTGAGCAAATGGCCGAGCTTTTCTTTCTTTGTTTTGAGGTAGTGGGCGGCGGGTTCCTGGGTCTCGATCTCGACGGGGATGCGTTCGACGACGTTGAGGCCGGCTTCTTCGAGAGCCTCAAGCTTATCAGGGTTATTCGATATGACGCGGACCTTGCAGAGCCCGAGGTCAAAGAGAATTTCGGCACACTGCCGATAGTTGCGAGCATCGATCGCAAAGCCGAGAGCTTCGTTGGCCTCGACCGTATCGGCACCTTCGTCTTGAAGCGCGTAAGCCCTGATCTTGTTGATGATACCGATGCCTCGGCCTTCCTGCTGCTGATAGACGATAGCTCCGCGGCCTTCCGCCTCGATCATCCGCATTGCCTGGTCGAGCTGCGGCCCGCAGTCGCATTTGACCGAGCCGAAAACGTCGCCGGTCAGGCATTGCGAATGTATCCGGACGAGCGTTGGGACATCGGGGCGCATTTCGCCCTTATGGAGGACGACAAACTCCTCGGTGCTGTTGGTCGAACGATAGCCTGAGATCAGAAACTCGCCGATGGTGGTCGGAAGCTTTGCGGTCGCGACATGCTCTACGGTCAGCGGCCCCGGTTCGGGCGGGCATTTGGGTTCTGGCTCGGACAAATTACGTAAACCTCAATGATCACTAAAGTTGCGGCGTCGCTATATATTACGCCGGCGAAATAAAAAGTATTTCACACTTCACGGCCAAAAGAAATAGCCGCTGCCGTATGGTAGCGGCAGCGGCGCGGTGTGGAGGGTTAACCCGTTCCTTTATTTCTTCTCTTCGTCGGAGGTTTCCGTTTCTTCCTCTTCTTTTTCCTTTTGCCCGTCCTCATGATGAGCGAAAACCGCTCCATCGGATGTTCCGAAGATCTTGGCGAAGAGCCCGCTGAGGACCTCGGAGATCTTTCCGGGTTCGCCGGCAGTTTCTGTTACGGTTGCCGGCGTTTCGGCGAAAGCTGTATCGAGCCGGATGAGTTCGGCAGAAACGTGCAGGCAAAATCCGCAGTCGGCCATATGGCTGATCACCGGGCCGGCCTCTCGCTCGCTCAGGTTGCCGTCAACGAAAGCGGCGATGGTGTCCTGCTCGATGTGTCCGCCGGCGGGATTTGTTCCTCTGCGGGTCGCCAGATATCCGCCAAGCAGTGCCTGGATCGCTTCATATTGTGGGTGAATTTTCTCTTCGTTAGCCATTGTTCCGGTTTTCCTCCCGTAACTTAGACGTCACGCTTGGAAATATTTTGCGTAACTTCTGTCGGCACCCGCAAAAAAGTTTTCGATGCCTAAAATACTACGCTATGTTGCTGACAATTTTGCGAAAAGATCGCCCGAGCCGAGGTCGCGGGTGGCCAGGTCCATGCAAATCTCTGATTCCTCGCTTGAGAGCCCCTGCGTCGCCGAAAGCTCGTGTTTGAAGTTTTCAAGAACGCGGGCGTAGGACTTCTCAAGCCACCGCATCACTGTCGATTCATGAGTGCGGCCGCCGGTTTCGCGGGTTTGCGACCGCCGCTGAAACCATCCGCGGAGCGGCGAATTTTCATTCTCCAAAAGCCGGGCGATCTCGCGCAGCTTCAGGTTCTCATGGTGGTAATAAAGCAAAAGCAGCCGTTCGTGCGGCTCAAGCGAAGCAAATGCAGCCGAGAGCGATTCGATCGTCGCCCTCCGGTAACGCTTTTCGGCAAGCTGATCTACGGCTTCCTGCTCGCCGTCGTCAACGCCTGCGAGAAAGGCCGCATGTGCTGCACCTTCGCCGACGTTTTCCGTCATCTCATCGAGTGAAACTTCATCCGGGCTCGAGCGGTGAAGATCGACCAGCGAATGCCAAACGACCGTCCGCAGCCATCCGCGGATCGAGCCGCGGCCGCTGTAGGTTGCAAACTTGGAAATGCGTTCGCCATCAACGACGCGGGTGCCGTAAAGCTCTACGTAAACCGTGTCGATCACATCCTGCGCATCGACCTCGGTTTTTGCAAGGTGGCGGGCGACGCGTTCGAGGTACGGCCGATGCTGTTGGTCAAACTCCCACCAGGCACGCTCGCTGCCGTTCGAGCAGGCGATCGCCATAAAGAGGTCATCGGCCTGAAGTTGCCCAATAAAGTCGTTCACTTCCTCGGCAGTCGGGGGCGATTCCGCAGCCGAGCAGAACTTCTGAAGGCTGCGTTCGACCGAGCCCCGAAACTGCTCATCCGTAACGCCAAAATTTGGCGCGTTCTCATGACAGCGGGCATAGAGCTCGCCGATCGAGGGGCCGGCCGCGGCAATGATTTCAGTAAATTGAGAGTCGCCTTCCTGCATCGCCCGAACATTATAACGGAGCAGCCACAAATAGACTAGTAACTAGCAAATATGGGACTTTTTCGCGAACCGTCAGACCTCGTTCGGCCGCAGTTCTGGAGTGAATCCGCCGGAAGAATGGTCGAGGTCGGTTTCGGAATATTGCAGCCGAAACAGCTTCCAATAAAGCCCGCGAAGCTTCAGGAGTTCATTATGGCTTCCCATCTCGCGAAGCTCGCCGTGGTGAAAGACCATGATCCGGTCGCATTTCTGAACGGTCGAGAGCCTATGGGCAACTACCAGCGACGTGCGGCTCTCCATCACGCGTTCTACGGCGATCTGGATAAGCTGCTCGGTTTCGGTGTCGATGGAGCTGGTCGCTTCGTCGAGCACCAAAATACGCGGGTCGAATGCGAGTGCACGGGCAAACGAGACGAGTTGCTTTTGCCCGACCGAAAGCCCCGCACCGCGTTCGCGGATGCGGTGGGCATATCCGCCATCGAGCTCGGAGATGAAGGTATCGGCGTGGACCTCTTTTGCTGCCCATCGGATGCGTTCGTCGTCGATCGCCGGATTGCCGAGGCGAATGTTGTCCTCGACCGAACCGCTGAAAAGGAATACATCTTGAAGTACGACTGCGAAGTTCGACCGCAGATCGGCGAGATCCCATTCACGAATATCGACGCCATCAAGCAAAATGCGGCCCTTCTGGATATCGTAGAACCGCATCAACAGGTTGGTGACGGTCGTTTTGCCCGAACCGGTGTGGCCGACCAATGCGACGTTCTCGCCGGGCTCGATGGTGAAGCTCACGTCTTTGAGCACCCAATCGTCTTCTTTATAAGCGAACCAGACATTGCGAAACTCGATGCGGCCCTCGGCCTTGCCAGATTTTTTCGGTGTCTCCGGGCTTTTGATGGCGATGTCCAGATCGAGCAGGATGAAGATGCGGTGCGAAGCGACGATGGCCGCCTGAAGGACGTTGAATTTGTCCGAGAGATCCCGGATCGGCTGAAAGAGCTGAAGCGAATATTGGATGAACGAGGCGAGAATGCCGATCGTTAACCCCGCTTCTGCCGCCGAAAAGCTCGATATCTGCTCCCATGCGAAAAAGAAGATCACGGCCGCGATGCCGACCGCCCCGATGAAATCGACGAGCGGATAGAAGACCGAGTAATAGTAGATCGTCTCGATGTTCGCCTGCCGATAGTTGTCGTTTATCTTTGCAAATTTTTCTTGCGAGCCTTCCTCGGCGTTCATCAACTGAACGGTTTGTGCTCCCGAAGTGTATTCCTGCAAAAACGCCGCAAGCCGGGCGTTACGGGTTCGGACCTTGTCGAAGCCCACGCGGGCATGCTTGCGGAACCAGTTGGTTGCGGTGAAGAGCAGAGGAACGGTAACAAGCGAGACGATGGCGAGCTTCCAGTCAAGCCAAAACATCCATCCGATGATCGCAATGATGATGACAAGATCGCCGAGCACGTCAATGACGCCCGAGGTGAAAAGCTCGTTGAGCGCGTCAACGTCCGATGTCAGTCGTGTAATGATCCGCCCGACCGGATAGCGGTCGAAATATGCCACCTCCTGCCGCTGGAGCTTTGTGTAGATCTGGCTGCGAAGGTCGTACATCACCCGCTGGCCGACGCGGTTGAGCACTATCTCCTGCAAATAAGAAAAGATGAAGCGGAAAAGAAAAACGCCGAAAAAGGCGAGTGCAAAAAGCCAAATGCCGTCGGTCGTCCGCGGCGTGATGTAACTATCGACCGCGACCTTTGTGAAAAAAGGCTGCGTGCTGATCAATGCGTTCGTTAGGAATGTCAGCACCAACGCAAGCGCCGCCAGGTGCCAGTAAGGCCGAAGATACCCGAGCAGCCGCTTGACGATGCGGAGATCGTAGGTCTTCCCTATGGCCTCTTCTTCATGATATTTGGTTACTTCGGTTGACACGGTCTTTACCCGATTCTAGTTTGGTAAAAGCAATTGTGCCAATTTAGAATGCAGAAACGTGAACCGCTTTATTGACGAAAATAAGGATAACTGGCGGCGGCTTGAGGACCTTCTCGGGATGCTCCAGGGCTCGGGGCTTCGGGGGCTTTCAAAGCTCGAGGTGCGCGAGTTTGGCGAGCTCTATCGCCGGGCGGCGGCGGACCTTGCTATCGCCCGTGCCGAGACGCGCGACCCGAAGGTCATCAATTACCTCAATAGCCTCGTCGTCCGCGCACATGGCCGCATCTATCGGGCCGAGGGCGGTGCGGTCGGTATCTTCAAGAGCTATTTCCGCCGCGACCTGCCGGCGGCGTTTCGAACGGTCCTGCCATTTTCGGCGTTTTCGTTTTTCCTTTTCATGTTCTTTGTCGTAGCGGCTTTCGTGCTCGCCTTTCGCGACCCCGAGTTCACAAACCTGCTTGGCCTGGCTGATGTAGAAACAATGGCGGCCTCAAATAACCGCTGGTGGCTTTCGCTCAATGAGGCGAATCAGGTCGGGTCGTCGCAGATTCTGACGAACAACATCCGCGTCGCATTTTTGGCATTTGGGCTCGGGGCTTTCTTCGGCATCGGGACGATATACGTTCTCGTCTATAACGCACTCTTCATCGGCGGCGTGCTCGGCACATGTTATCGGGTTGATGCGAACTTCGGTGCGGGACTTGCGAACTTTATGGTCGCACACGGAGTCGTCGAGTTGCTCTGCATCTTCATCGCCGCCGGAGCCGGAATGTCCATCGGTTACGCCATCCTTGTCCCCGGCGACCTGACACGGGCCGAGGCGTTGAAGAAGCGAGGTGTTGAGGCGGCAAGGATCGTCATCGGCATCGCGCTTTTTCTTTTTGCCGCCGGCATCATCGAAGGTTTCATCTCGCCCTCCGATCTTCCGGTCCCGGCAAAGGTCGCGACCGGGGTGCTGACCGGCACCCTGATGCTCTTATACCTCGGTTTCGTCGGCCTGAAGCCGGAAGCCGAAGCGGTCGAAACCTAAACGCCCCTCGTTGGTCAAAGCTCGAAGTTGTTCAGCGTCTGACTCCCGTCACATTGAAATTCCGGGAGTTTTCCGCAGATAAGCACCATCGGAAAGTTGGCGAAGCATGAACTCAGCAACATCGGCCCGCGAGACCCGGGTTGCCGGGTGGTCGTTATCGATCGCGTTGCCGTGGCGGTACTTCCCTGTACGGGGGCCGTTCGTAAGGCCGCCCGGGCGGACGATCGTCCATTCCAGCGAGCTTTCACGAATATATCTTTCCTGGACCTCTTTATCTTCGAGGATATTCTTGATCACAAGCGGAACAAAAATGTACTTCGCAAACCATGTGAGGTGATCCTTGCTATCACCAACGCCGACCGATGATTCGAAGATCAGCCGCTTAGGCCCGAGTCGCTCCATTACATCGACAATGTTCTTTGTGCCAGCAGAAAGCTCGTCGCTCTTGCCGAGTCCCGGCGAACCGAGCGCCGAGAGCACGGCGTCGTGCCCCGGCAGTGCCGCTTCAAGCGAGGCCTTGTCCAAAATATTTCCGCGAGCCACACTCAACCGTGCGTTCTCGATTTTGAGCTTTGCAGGGTCGCGGACAAAGGCCGTGACATCGTGCCCGGCCTCAAGCGCCTGTGCAACAAGCTCCCGTCCCGTCAACCCGGATGCACCCAGAATTATCAATTGCATAGAAAATCCTCAGTATTAGTATCAAAGTAGGCCGCGTTCCTTTACTCGCAGATAGCTTTCGAGCAGGCGGGGGCCGAGCGTTTGGGTTGTTACGTCGAGTGCGAGGCCGCCGAGCGATTCTACGAGCCGGAGAGCGGATTCGCGTTGGTGGATGATCTCTTCGGCGGCGGATTGCAGAAATACCTCGCGGATCTCTTCCGGCCGTGCGGAGACCATCGCGTTGAGGTCGCGGTCGCCGATAGTTGCGACCAGCGGCAGGTGTCGCGGCCGAAGCAGCCGCAGGGAATTGATCAGCTCACGCGAGCTATCTTTATCAACAACGTCCGTCAGAATAACGACGAACGCACGCTTTTTGAGGTTCGAGGCGATGAACTGAAACGCCCTTGCGTATGAGGGCTCGATGAGTTCGGGCTCCATGTCATGCAGTGCTTCGAGCACCGCATCCATATGCTCAACCCCACGCTTCGGCGGCAGATATTTGCGAACACGCCGTCCGAAGACGACGATGCCCGCGTTGTCTCCGCCGCGTGCGCAGGCGGACATCAGCGCCAGCGTCGCGTGGATCGCCGTGTCAAACTTTGTCTCACCGTCGATCCGGCCGGTCATCATTCGCCCGGCATCAATGGCGATCATCACCGTTTGATCGCGTTCGATCTGATATTGCCGCGTGGTGAGCTTCGAGCGGCGGGCCGTCGCGGTCCATGAGATGTGCCGAAGCTCGTCGCCGCGGACATAATCGCGCATCGATTCAAACTCGCGGCCTTCACCGCGTCGGGTCGAGCGCCGCTGGACGGCGACGAAAGATTGATTCCCGAGAGCCTTTAGCTCGATCTCTCGCGAACGCCGCATGTTCGGGTAAACCTTTATCGCCTCCGCCTCGCCGATCTCCGCCTGGCTCCAGACGAGTCCGAGCGTCGAGAGAAAGCGTACCGCTATCCGCCCAAATTCATATCGCCCTCGCCGAGTCGGCCGCAGCCGGTACGAGAACTCCGCCCGCCGCTTTGCCGGCAATTCGAATTCCGCCTCACGCGGATCGAGTAGTTCGAGGTCCGCCGGATATTCGTCCTTTATTTTGATCAGGATGTCACGCGAGCCCGTGTTCTCGAGTAAAAGCCGCACCTCGTTAGCATCGCCGATCGCGAAACGCACCGGAAACTCACGAACGGCCGAAACGTCCTCGATCCGCTTGCGGCTCATGAAATGATCGGCAATGGCAGCGGTTATCAGCAGGATGTTATAGGCAAGTGCAACCCACCGCAGAAACGGAAAGTTCCACGAAAGCGAGAGCGGTACGAGGCTGAGAGCCGCGAGAAAGTAAAATCGTCCGGAGAAGACAAATCGCATCGGTTCGTCGGATTATAACAGGAATTCGCGCTCGTGCGGTATCAAGCGAAAAAAGCTGTTCTCAGTCTGCCGGCAGATCCCGTCCGACAAGGATTTGCCGTTCGATCTTAACCCGAAAAGCAACCATTTCCGCCCGTCGCGGCACTAAAGGGTCATTGACCTTTACCGGAGCCGTACCAAAGTATGCGTAAACTCTTGCTTCTCCTGATGTTATTGCTTTGCCCGGTTGCTGCCGAGGCTCAATCTGAGCCGGCCGCGGGCGCGGTTTCCGAGGCATTTCTCGCGTTTGCGAATGGCGACGGCCTGCCCGGAGAGGAATCTGCTGAGTTCAAGACGACCGATAATCCGATCTACTGCGTCGTGAACCTGACCGGCACCGATCCGCAGACCGTCCGGATGAAGCTTGTTGCCGTTCGGGTCGCCGGGCTTCGTGAGGGCTCGCAGATAGTTTCGACCAGCTACACGACGAAGCAGGGCGAAAACATCGTTCAGTTTTCCGGCGGGCCGAGCAAGGTCTGGTTTGTTGGGAAATATCGGGCCGAGATCTTCGTTGACGATAAGCTGGAGAAGACGCTCGAGTTTGACGTAAAAGGCGGTGCCGCCTCCGTTCCATCATCCGCGTTTACCGAAAAGCCGAAACAGCCACCCGCTCCTCGAAGGCCGCAGCGAAAGAATTAACGCACCCAAAGCAAAAGTAAAAGGGCCGCCCGCAAAGGCAGCCCTTTTCTAGTTCAGTTTCGTTTCCGGAACTTACCAGCGGTTACGTCCACCGCCACCGCCGCCGCCGAAGCCGCCGCCGCTGTCACGGCCATAGCCGCCGCCACCGCCACCGCCACGGTTTCCACCGCGTCCGCCGCCGCCACCGCCGCCAAAGCCGCGATTTTCTCGGGGCTTAGCTTCGTTGACTTTCAGCTCGCGTCCGTTGTGCTCGGTTCCGTTAAGTTCCGTGATGGCCTTTTCGCCGTCTTCTTTGGTCGCCATTTCGACGAAACCAAATCCGCGCGAGCGGCCTGTGTCACGATCTTCAACTACTGTCGCTGATTCGACGGTTCCAATGCCTGAAAAGAGTTCCTGGAGATCAAAGCTCGAGGTCTGGAAGGAAAGATTTCCTACGTAAAGTTTCATTCTAAAAATTCATCCTTTGTCGCGCCATCCGGCGGACAATTCAAGAGAAGCGTTAAGATAACGAAGGGTACTTTGGAGTAACGGCCTGCCCGCAAAGAATCGTATCTGGTTGCTCAAGAGCTACTTCTCAGCCTATCAACATAACCCGCTCTCGAACTTCCAAACGCCGTCGAACAAAACCTTATCGTATCGGGGCGCATCACCGTTGATGCGCGAGAGTAGGACCAACACTGCTAATAATGACGACGAACAATGCGTATAGCAAGCGGGTAAAGACGATTTTATGCCGTTTGCGTCCAGGCTCATGTTCCGACCATCGCGTGGATCTCTTCGAGTTTTTCCTCGGCAGCCGCTTCACCGAGTTCGATCAGCTCATCAGCCCGCTTTATCTCATCGGGGCGGATGTGGGCGATCGCGGGTTCGATGATGATGTCGGCGCGGTAGTGGTGGCTTTTTGAGGAGTTGCGGATCATCATCATCGCGGCCTGAATAAACGTACCGACAAGCGTATTCGGTGTGCCGGCATCGACCGAACCGCAAGTTAGCAGGTCAACAGCTATTATCTTATCGGCCCCGAGTTTCCTGACGGCCCGCGTCGGCATCGGGGAGGCAATGCCACCATCGATCAGCACCTTTCCGTCAGTGCCGATAACCGGCACGAAAACGCCCGGTATCGCACAGCTTGCCCTTACCGCCTCTGCAACATTTCCCTCATCGCGAAAAACGACCTCCTTTCCGGTCGCGAGATCGCAGGCAACGATCGCCAGCGGTATCTCAAGCTCCTCAAACCGCGTCAGCGGTAAGTTCTTCTCGATAAAGCGGCCGAGCGGTTCATTGGTCAGCAGTCCCTTTGGCGAATAAGAGAACGCGGAAACGTCGAACCAGCCGAGCTTTCGGCTAAACGTAATTATGTCGTCGGCCTTAAGCCCGGCTGCGATGGCCGCACCGACGATCGAGCCCGCTGATGTGCCCGCAACGATATCGATAGGCACTTGGGCGCGCTCAAGCGCGCGGAGGACGCCGAGATGTGAGTATCCGCGTGCACCGCCGCCCGAAAGAGCAAGGCCGATCTTCTTTCTTTCCATAAAGGTAAACGCAGGGAAGCGAACACTTTGATTTTACCGACCCTTTGTGGAAAACTTAAGCCTCGACGAACGTGAAACCTCAAGAAACCCCCTCATTTACGCGACATAAAACGAGTGCAGATATGGCCGCGGGCGAAAGCGTCTGCCCGGTATGTTCGCGTGAGACGCTCGATGAGTTCGTCCCGATGCGCGTGCTTGAGGACGATTTCCAAAGTCTGATCGCGGCCAACGCTCCGGATACGGCAGAGTTCCGAGCAATCTGCTCTCGCTGTCTGCGGCTTTTTGAGAAGGCGAAAGACCAAATAATTCAGGATGCCGCAGTGCAGAAGGACGGCTCGCACGTCCTTTCAACGCCGCTCCGGCTCGATGCCGATGAGCGGTTCACCGGCCGCGGCGTGACCATCGCATTTCTTGACTCCGGCTTTTATCCGCACGTTGATCTGACGACACCGCGGAACCGCATCGTCGGCTATCGCGACCTGCTCCGGGCCGATGGCGACCTCGGTTCGCTCTTTCAGCCGGACGTCGCGAGCTGGCACGGTATGATGACCTCGGTCGTCGCTGCCGGCAACGGCTCGCTCTCGAACGGCTTTTACCGCGGGCTTGCACCGGAATCGGACGTCGTGCTTATCAAGCTCGCCCGGACCGGCCGCATTACCGACCAGAATATTCTCGATGGGCTTGAGTGGGTGTTTGAGAACCGCGAGCGTCATCGTATCCGCGTCGTCAATATCTCGGCCGGCGGCGATGACGAGCAGCACTACCTGACCGATCCGCTTTCGCAGGCAGTTGAGCAATGCACGGCGGCGGGCATAACGGTCGTTTGTGCGGTGGGGAATGCCGGCCACTTGCCGAACCATCCGGTCGTGCCGCCCGCGAGCGCACCTTCGGCGATAGCGGTCGGCGGCCTGGATGATAAGAATTCGATGAACCGGTCGAAACGCGGAATGTATCGTTCGTCATATGGCCCAACGCTCGACGGCCTCCAGAAGCCCGAGGTGATCGCGCCTTCGATCTGGGTACCGGCACCGATCTTGCCGAACACGCCGACCGCCCAACAGGCATCTTTTCTCGAAAGGCTCGATAAGAGCGAAGACTCGGAACTTCACCAGATCGTCCGCGACCATCCGGGAGTTGACGCTGAGCTCGATGCCGCTCTCGACCGGCCGATACATACCATCCGCCAGATCATCACGCTCAAGCTCCAGCAGGAGAATGTCATCACGAAGCACTACAAGTACGTTGACGGCACGTCGTTCTCCGCACCGATCGTCTCTTCGCTAGTCGCCCAGATGATAGAGGCGAACCCGAAACTCTCACCTCAGCAGATCAAGCGCATTCTGATCACAACAGCCGAACGGCTGCCGCACTACGAGGTCGACCGCCAGGGATGGGGTGTAATCGATCCCAGGCGGTCGGTCGAAGCTGCACTGAACTTCACTGAAAATTAATTGTCGCGGTCGGGGGTTGGCGTTCGCCGCGGCGTCGGGCTTGAGCCCGGCCGTATCACCGTTGGCGAAAGCACCGGTGCTGGAGTTCTACCCGGCGTTGGTGTCCTTACCGGCGTGGTCGTCGCGGTTGGCCGCGGCGTTGCGTCGTCGTCCGGGGTTGCGGTCGTCGTCGGGCTCGGCGTCGCTGAAGCCGTCGGGCTTGGCGTTGGAGTCGGCGTTCGCAAATTGGCGTTGGTGTTTGTGTTCGTATTTGCCGGGCGGTTGGCGTTGATATTGACGTTCCAGTCAAAGATGTCGCCCATGCCCGTGTTCGTATTGACGTTGGTGTCCACGTTCGCAAAGTTCGCATTTACGTTCGTGTTCGCGTCGCTTCCACCGCGGGTCAGCAGCCAAAAGCCGCCCGCACCGAGTCCGACCAAGGCCAAAGTCGCGATCATCGTTAGCATTACAACCACCGCAGTGCTCGGGCCTTTCGGGGGCGCTTGAAACTGCGATGCTGCAGGAGCCGCTGCTCGGGCCGTCGGTGTTGTCGGGACGATTATCTTCGGCGGCGGAGCGGGCTCGTCTTCAAAATTGTCGTCGTCAAAGCCCGGCGGCGGAGTTGGCGGCGGTACAATGTCCCGCTTTTTGCGGATGACGGTCACTTCGCCGGGATCGTCTTCATCGGGCGGCGTCCCGAGATCCTGGCTCGGCATCTCAATGAACTTCGGTTCGGCCTCATCGACGAGCGGCGAACCGTCCTTCATACAAAAACGCAAGATCTCTTCGTCGTAGCGGGTATTGCACGTCGGGCAATATTTCATAAGCGGGTTCTTGCCGCCGGACCGCGGCCTTCGTGACTTTCGAGAATATTACCACGTAAACCGCATCGCCCGGAATCCGCCCCGTGTCTGCGAAGAAAAACCCCGCCCTTAATTGTCCTCGCCGTCGTCGTTTGATTCCTCTTCTTCTTTGGTAAATCGGTTCGGCATCGAGCGGGTTGCCCCGAGGCGGATGAGATATGCCTCGACCGCTTCATCAGCAACCTGATCGAGCAAATTCTCGCCTTCTTTATCAATAATGTGAATGTCCGAGCCGGCCTCGACCAGCATCCGTACCTTTTCAAGATCGTCGTCAAAGGCGGCGTGCATCAACGCGGTCCAGCCGTTGTCGTCCTTAGCCCGGACATCGGCACCGGCCTCTAATAGGAGCTTCACCATATCAGCGTCCAGGTCTTCGGCGGCACGCAGTAGCGGCGTCCTACCGCTGCGGTTGGTAGCATTCACATCCGCTCGATTTTCAAGCAGCAATTTTATGAGCTCTGGCGGCGTGTCGTCATCAATGCGAAAGAGCACGTTCTCGCCATTTTCGTTTCGGTGATCGGCATTCGCTCCGAAGAGTATCAGCCTTCGCACGATCTCCGTATTCCCATTTCGAACGGCGATGAATAAAGCCGTCGAGCCATCAGATTCCTGCTCATCAGCAAAGGCACCGCGGGCAAGCAGATCGCCGACCAATTCCAGATCTTGATCATCAACGGCCTTGGAAAGCTCGCCCTCAAGCTCGACCTCGTCGGCGAGAGCGACAACTCCAGTGAGAAAGACTTCCCCGATCTGAAGAGGAAGCGGCTGCATCCGCTCTGAGCCTTCACTGAGTTCGACGTTCTCGATCTGCAGCGTCGTAAAGCCGTCGGCGGTCGAGGCGATCGAATACTTTCCGGCCGGAAGCCCCGCAAATCGATACGTGCCGTCATAGCCGGCGAGAGCCAACTTGATCTCGGCCCCCTCGCCGTCCAGCAATCGCACCGAAGCACCCGGAATGACGGCGCCGCTCGGGTCTGTGACCGTTCCCCAGATGACCGCCGTGCCGGTTCCCGCCGGCAATTCCTTGTCAATATTGATGGCGATCGCCGTGTCGGTTTGCTGCGGCGCAGTACGCGTTCCGCCCTGAGCATAGCTCATCGCTGAGAGGCTGAGCGTCGCTCCGACCACGCCCGCGGCGAGTGCCGGTGCACGGCGAGCGATCTGGTAAAGCCGGCCGGCGATGACCGGCTCTTTTGTCACAGGATGCTCGATGTAGCGGATGCAAATGTTTCCCCGCGAACGCTTTACGAGCCTCAGTGCTTCCTTCGGTGACATTGCCGAGATGTCGTTGACGCGCTTGGCACAATGGCTGCAAAATCGGACACGGTCATTGCCGAACATCTCGTCCCAACGCTCGCTGCATGGCTCGGCGACCCGAAGCGACCTCAGTTTTTCAAATTTAGACATAGGAATACCCTCCACATCGCATTTCGAGGAATGCGTATGACCACAAAGTTAGACAAGTTTTTCTGAGTTTTGTTCCCGCCGTCCGGTACGGCGTATTCGCGATGAACCGTTAGTGCCGCGGCCTGCAGATTTGGTTGCTTTGGCGGGCAAAAATTAATATCTAGCCATCGCCTTCAAACTCGCCGCGAATGTAGCTGTGGTATTGCGGACTCGAAAGCAGGGTCCCTTGCAGCTCTTGCATTATCTCAGAATCCGGCTCACCGTCTCGGACGATCGAATCAACAAGAAGGACTCCCAGATACGGCTGGCCGAGCTCATCAAGCCGTGAGCGGTGGAAACCTGAATTGCGCAGGTAGTAACCCTGAGCGATGTAGGCGGCAGTTTCGTTATCTAGCCAGGGCAGTCGTGAGCGGGCAAGATCGAAAGCGGCGTGGACCGCTTCATGAACGAGAAGAGCGTTGTAGGCCCTCGACCACTCCTGGCCGCGGGCAACGCGAAAAACATTGCGTCGGGCGTCATAGAGTGCGGTGCCCGCAGGCACTCCGCCTTCGGAAACAGTGATCGTGTCTGAGCGGATAGCGTCCGCTACGCGAATAAAGCTCGACGGCTTGACCTCAATGTTCAAGCCCGTCGAGCCGCTGAAAGAAAAGCTGATCCGGCTCGTTTGCCGGTCGGTCAAAACCTGAAGCATCTGGCTTTGCAATGACATGTTGTCCGCCTCCTAGCGCATTGAGGTATTTAGCGGCAACATTCTTACACAGTTTCGAGCCGTGGGGAAGACTTTTTTTCCGATCTCCGCTTACAAGTATGAAGCGATCCACGCCACGAAGCTAAGCCATGGTTCCGAATTTGCGATCAGCGGCCGCATAGGAACCGCCGCGACTATCACCGCGACGCCGGCGGCGAAAACGCGATTGACCTTGCCGTTCTTAACCGAGTGCCAGACCAGCGCGGCCATCGCCATCAGGGCAGGCACGCCAAACGCCCAAATGTTAGCGTACTCGGGCGGCACAACAGGCATCCTGAAAAGGGCCGCCGGGAGAAAAGCGATCGCCGTAAGGAACATCATGCTCTTATGCTCTACGGGGCGTTTGCGGAAATAGATCGCCGTCGCGAAAAGCCCGGCAAAGATCGCCATATCGCTCACGGGCAGGAAAAAGAAAGCATGCGGGTTCGCTCCCGGAGGTGCCGCACTGCGAACGAGCTGCGCATCGACCGCAGTCGCGAGACCGACGACAATAACTAGCACCGCAAGAGCAACGCCGATCATTCCCGTCGTCATATGGAGCTTGACGTTGCGTGTCCGGATGAGTGCCGTCTGCATCACGAAGTAAAGCACCCAAGCGGACATTATTATGCCGTGTGCGTGGACAAGTGCATTCGCGACCGCCGGCACATCGAAAAGAAAGCTGAAATAATACGACTTGAAATAGCCGATAAGGACAATTAGCGGAAAGCCGATCGCCGTCGCAAGGTGCAGCTTTCGCTCCGCCAGCCGTGGACTCAAAACTGAAACATTCGCAGCCATAAAAACTCTCCCGCAAACTTACGCGAAAGACGTGGCCGGGAAATATCAGCGGAGATTATCTCAATTCAGGAATTCAGTAGCGGCGGGCTCGGCGAAAACCGGAGCATCGAACGCGGGTTGTTCTTCTTCAAGGTTCCATACCTCGAAAAGGTCCGCCGGGCATTCGGTGATGAACCGCGAGGGTTTTTGGAGCACGGTCTGCCGGTTGAAATCGGTCATCAGCAGCGGATAGGTCAGATAAAGCTCGTCCTTCGCCCGCGTCAGCGCGACATACCAGAGCCGGCGTTCTTCCTCTTCGGCGTCGATCTCGCGGAGCGATTTGGGCGAGGGGAATTTGCCCTCGGCCGCCCAAATGATGAACACCGCCTTCCACTCGAGGCCCTTTGCCTGATGGACAGAGGTCAGCGTCAGCAGTTCGTCGTCCTCGCCGCCCTCGACCACTTCTTCGCCGACGATCGGCTGCGGCTCCTTGAACCGCTCGGTCGCGAGCAGGGCAAGCTCGGAGAGCAACCCTTCGGTCGATTCATATCGCTGGGCAAACTGCGCCAGGCCGCGGATGTCCTCGCTGCGGGCCTCGGCATTCTCAAAATTTTCGAGCAGGTATTGCTCGTAGCCGTTCTCAAAGATGTGCGTGATCTGCCTCGCCGGCCGGTCGCGGAATTCGTCGGAGACGAGAGTTTCGAGGAGCTTTATCAGGTCATCCAACCCGCGACGTGCTCCGCGGGATGCGTTAGTTGATGTTCTTAACCGTGAGATCGCGGCGCCGATCGGACCGCCTGCTGACTCAGGTCGGTCGTCGATCGTTGCAAGGGGCTCCATCTCGACGAACTGGCCGCCCGCTAACGCAGGCGGTTCTGACAGGCTGATCGCCTCGAAGACTCGGTTTGCCGTTACGTTGCCGACGCCGGGGATCAGCTTCAGGATCCGCTTCCAGGCAAGCTCGTCACGCGGGTTTACGAGAACTCGGAGGTACGAGACGACGTCCTTTATATGCGCCTGCTCAAAGAACCTGACGCCGGACTGAACCCGATAGGGAATGTTCCGCCGCGAGAGCTCGAGTTGGAGTTCGATCGAATGATAGTGCGAGCGGTAAAGCACGGCCATTTCCTCGAGGCTCGTGCCCTCATCGCGGAGCCCGAGTATCCGCGAGGCGACAAACGCCGATTGCTGCTCAACGTCAGAGCAGGGAACCAAAGCAGGCTTGAGATCCCGTGAACGCTTTACAGCCTTGAGCATCTTCGGGAATTGCCGCCGGTTCGCTGCTATGGACGTGTTGGCGAGGCCGAGTATCTCCGGCGTTGAGCGGTAATTTGTTTCGAGCTTGAAGAGCTGTGCCTCTGGGTAACGCTTTGGGAATTCGTAGATGTTCGTAAATTCGGCACCGCGCCAGGCGAAGATCGATTGTGCATCATCGCCGACGACCATCACGTTGCGGTGCTTTACCGCCAGCAAGTCGATGATCTCCGCCTGCAGCCGGTTCGTGTCCTGATATTCATCGACGAGGATATGCTGAAACTGCTCGGCGTAAAGCTCGGCGATCTCGCGTTTTTCGACCAGAAGCTGCTTGAGCTTGAGCAGCAGATCGTCGTAGTCCATCACATTCCGCTCGTGCTTGCGGGCCTGATAGACGGCATCGACCCGCTTTATCTGCGAGGTCAACATCTCAAAATACGGATACTTTCCGGCGATGACATTCTCAACCGGCAGGTCCGTGTTGTTGGCGTAGCTGATTATGTTCTGAACGACCTCTGCTTTTGGGAAACGCTTTGCTTTTGTATCGATGGCGGCTTCGTCAATGCAGACGTTGATCAGATCCCTCGCGTCCTCGCTATCGAGGATCGAATAGTTCGCGTCGTAGCCGAGCGACGAGGCGTGGCGGCGGAGAATGAGGTTGGCAATGCGATGAAACGTCCCGCCCCAAACGCGATGGACATTCTGCGAGCCAGTCAGCGATTCGACACGGCGGAGCATCTCACGCGACGCCCGGTTGGTAAAGGTCGCAAGCAAGATACGCTGCGGCGAAACACCCTGCTCAAGCAAATACGCCACGCGATAAGTTATCGCCCGCGTCTTGCCCGTCCCGGCGCCCGCAACCACCAGCGTCGCCTTCGGCTGAGCGGTCACCACCGCAAACTGCTCCTCATTCAGCTCGCTCTTGTACCGAGTAAGCCGCTCCGGCAGGGGGCTCGCGTCCCGCTTAATAACATAGCGTGCCATAAATTTCGTTTCATTTATAGCACGCTATGCCGAGAGTTAAAAATCTGTTGGATAGGTCAATCGACCTCGAAGCTTACGTTGACGACTGCGGTCATGTCTTTTTCGATGGTCGAGGTGTCGTACATTCCGTAGTCTGAGACCTCGGTCGAGTCGGCAGCAGTTATCTGGAGCACGCCCATCTTTGCCGAGCGGACGGAGCCGATGGAGTTCCCGGTCGATTGTGCGATCCGCTCGGCGCGTTCCTTGGCGTCCTTTGCCGCCTCGCCCAGCATTTCGATCTTCAGGTCGCCGATCTTCGTGTAGTAGTATTGCGGCGATTTTGATTCGATCAGGATTCCTTGGTTGATCAGCTCCGTCGCCTCACGGGCGATCTGGGCGATCTTTTGCACATCGTTGGACCGAACCTCGATCTGTTGCGAGAGGGTATAGCCGGTTATCTCGCCGGTGTCGTTTCCTTCCGAGTCGCGTCGTTTGAGCGTATTGGTCGAGATGGCCGAAACGGTCATCTGGTCCTCGGCAATGCCCTTTTGCAATAGATATTGCTTGATCCGCGGGATGTTGTCGGCAAGCTGGCGATAGGCATCGGCGAGCTGCGGTGACTGGGCCGCGATGCCGGCGTTCCATAAAACAAGGTCCGACGTTATGCGCTTTTTGGCGGACCCGGTAACGGTTATCGCCTCGTCGCCGCGTTTCGCCGCGGAATAGAACCAGCCGAAGATCAAGGCGGAGAGCACCATCGCGATCGCCAGCCCGCCATTTTGCCAGATCGGAGATCTCATTTCACTCATATATTTACTCCTGCCGCAGGGCAAGCGGCGGCAATGCAGGTGCGCGTTCGACGAGATGACGATATACCCGTCCGGCTCGCGTGTCAATGAAAAGTTTCCACCGCGTCCATTGCCGAGGTGTTTGCAAATGCGGACCTCGGCGGTTACGATTGCGATTAAAGAAAATTCTCATTAAAGGGGCGAAAAAACGATGAAATTTCCGGGTGGAATGGACCTAAATTCGATGATGAAGCAGGCTCAGCAGATGCAGGAAGAGATGAGCCGGCAGATGAAAGAGACGGTCGTCGAGGCCTCGGCCGGTGGCGGAGCGGTCGCGGTAAAGATGCGTGGTGATTTTCAGGTCGTTGAGATGACGATCTCGCCTGATCTGGTAAAAGACGGCGACGTGGAGATGCTGCAGGACCTCGCCGTCGCCGCTCTCGGCGAAGCCCACCGCAAGGTCGAGGAATCGCTCAAGGGCAAACTCGGCGGAATGCTCCCGCCCGGACTCATGTAGGTTTGGATCTGGTTCGGAGTACCGCCTTCAGGCGGCCTCCTTACATATTTCAGGAAGCCGGCTAAAGCCGGTACTCCGAACACAATGTTAGATTATTCGGAACCGGTTGCTCGGCTTATCGATGAATTCAAACGCCTGCCGGGCGTTGGTGGCAAGTCTGCCCAGCGGCTTGCGTTTTACATTCTCCGCCGGCCGCAGAGCGAGGTCGATAATTTCATCGAGGCGCTTCGCGAGGTGAAAGAAAAGATCGTTTTTTGCTCGGTTTGCAACAACCTTACCGACATCGATCCCTGCCTTTACTGTTCCAATCCGAAACGCGACCGTTCGGTCATCTGCATTCTTGAAGAGCCTTATAATCTGCTCGCTATCGAGAAAACCCGTTCATTCAAAGGTCTTTACCACGTGCTTCATGGATCGCTTTCGCCGATCCGCGGCATCGGCCCGGACGAGCTTTTGATCGCCAATCTCCTGCCACGTCTGCTTCCGGCAAATAACGAGGGCGTTGAGGTGACCGAGGTAATTCTCGCCACCAATCCGACGACCGAAGGCGAAGCGACCGCAAACTATATCGCCCGCCTGCTCAAGCCGCTCGGCGTCCGCGTAACACGCATCGCCATGGGAATGCCGGTCGGCAGCGACCTTGAGTACGTTGACGAGGTCACAATGGACAAGGCACTCTCGAACCGCCACGAGATCTAGCCGCACCGCACGCCCCGAGGATTTTCTCTGATGACCGACCGAGCGAAAGAGCTGACCTTCAGAGACGTCGTCATTAACCGCCGCGGAAGCCTGACCTATCGCTTTCTGCTCACCGTTTTCGGCGGAGCACTGCACCTCTTTTTCCGCCGGATCGAGACCGTAAACGCCGAAAGCGTCCCCGAGGGCACGGGCGTCATCTTCGTCCTCAATCATCCGAACGGCCTGATCGACCCAGCACTTGTCTTCGTCGCGCTTCCGCGGCGGATCGCCTTTCTAGCAAAGTCCACGCTCTTTCGAATGCCGGTCATCTCGTTCCTGCTAAAGACGGTCGAGGCTTTGCCGGTCTATCGCCGCATCGACCCCGGCGAGGATATTACAAAGAACACTGACACCTTCGAGGCCGCGCACACGCGGCTCCGCGAGGGCGGCTCGATCGCTCTATTTCCCGAGGGAATCTCGCACAATTCGCCGAAGCTTTTGCCGATGAAGACCGGAGCGGCGCGTATCGCTCTCGGGGCCGTCGCGGCCGGCAGCGAGAGCGGGCCGATGACCCTGCGAATCGTCCCGGTCGGGCTTTATTACAGCAATAAGACGACGTTTAGAAGCGAAGCACTGCTTCATTTCGGCGAGTCGTTTGAGGTCGTTCCGGCTGAACTTGACGCCGATGGCCAGCCTTCCCGCGAGGCCGTTCGCGAACTGACCGACCGGATCGAAAACGCTCTTCGCGAGGTAACGCTCAACGCCGAAAACGACGCCGAGCTAGCCGCCGCGGCCTTTGCCGAAAAGATCTTTCGCACAACGCTCGAGACCGATGAACTTCGCTCCCGCCTGACCTTCAAGCAGAAATACCTTGAGGCTAATGAGACCGAAGGCGACCCCGCGGGCGGTTCGCGTCGGGAACGCAGTCTGCATAGCTTCGCCGCAAAGCTTCACGCGGCGGGGCTTGAACCCGAGCATCTTTCGCTTGCGAATCTCACGCGCGGCTTCGTCATCCGGCGGGCCATCGTCGGCACATGGTATCTGCTGATGCTGTCGCCGGTTGCTATCATCGGCACTATACTTCACTTTCCGGCCTACCAGCTTTCAAAACTCTTCTCGCATCTGATCACGCGACACGGAGCGGACGATGTCGCCTCGACCGTAAAGGTGCTCGCGGGCATCGTCTTTATGCCGCTGACGTGGCTGATCGGTGCGGGCTTTGTCTTTTATTTCTATGGGTGGGAATGGGCGTTGCTTAGCCTTCCGATTGCGTTCCTCAGCGGATACGTCGCCCTGATCTCGCTTGAGAGTTCTGTCGAATTGAGCGGTTGGGGGCGAGCGATCCTTCGCTTCTTCTTTGACCGCGATCGCTTCCTGCGGCTCTATGTCGAACGGCGCGAGATCCAACTGGAGCTTTCAAGACTCGACGCCGAAAACACGAAGGACGGCTGAGGCGTTAATTCGCCCCGCCGTCCATTCGCGTCTCAAAAAGACCATTACTAAGCGCGAACGCGTTCTTCGGGCGCATCTGAAGCGCTCCGCGAGGTGCTCCACTCTTCGCCGTTTTCGTAGAAATTTACATCGAAGCTCATCAGCGATTTCAGCGGTATGCCGTCAAAATCATTTGGCGAATCCTCAAAGCGGACGATCGTGCCGATGCCGATCACTTCCGAGCCGACCTCTTTTACCAGGTCGATCGTTTCCTGAATGGCCCGCCCCGAGCGGACGATGTCGTCAACGATTATCGCCGGGTAAACGTCGCCCTGGCCGATATATTGCCGAAACTGCCGTTTGCCTTCTTCCATCTCGGCCCAATAGATCTGATCGGCCCCGAGGGCCTCACGGACGCCGAATGAGACCATGATGCCGCCTGCGCTTGGGCTGATCACAGAAACGTTCGGCAATCGGCTCGATATGGACTTTTCCATTCGGAAGAGTCTGCTTAACCCCACTGAAAGCACGCGGGCATTGTCGTAATAGCGAAATGCCAGCGGCATTTGAAAATAGTGCGAGGCGTGTTTCCCGCTCGGGTAAACGAAGTGGCCCCGGCGGTAAGCACCGGTTCCTTTTAGGATATCCATCACGGATTCCGGCGAAGGTACGAGATCAACCATTCTTATCTCCTTTGACTTGGATAATTGCTAGAAACAAGTACACTATTCTAGTCAGACCCACACTTTGAATCAATCTTCCCCTGCAAGAACCTTTTCGAGTATCCGCAGTTCTCGTCGCGTGAGCCCTTTTGGAACCTCATCCGCCGCGAACCAACGGAGGTCGAGGATCTCGTTGCTCAGAATCTCGCCCGGACCTTCGCCGCGGGCACTGTAGATAAACTCTAAATGGCGGTCAACCGTCCGGACCTCAACCAGCCGGACGTCCGCGATCTCAATACCCGTTTCCTCGCGGACCTCGCGGATTACTGCCGCTGACGGTGATTCACCGCGGTCAATGAATCCGCCGGGAAAGCCCCATCCCGAATATGGCCGAAGAAGATGCTCAAGTAGGAGCACCTTGCCCTCGCTGTTGACGACGACCGCCGCTGCCGAGGCGGTAAACCGCGGCTGTGTAAGCCGGACGATACGCTTGCGAACCGACGGCGGCAGGCGTTTCCAGGAAATTTGTATCAGCCGTCGTATCAAAAATTATTCAAGTTGCTCTGTTAGTTAGGGTTAACCGGGCTCAATAAACATGGAACCCCACCATGCTTAGACGTTTAATTAAAGTGAGCGCGAACTTCCCTTTTTCGCTCTCCCACATTGTCCACTCTATACCGAAAAAGAGGCCTAACCGAAATGAAGTATTACCAAAGTGTTCTCACCCACCTTTTTGCAGGTGCCATTCTCACTATTGGCGCCGCAGCGGCTTTTGCTCAAGGATCGATCCTAAGAAGTGATCTAGACTCCGCATTTGACCGCTACGAACTCACTCAGTTACGGCTGCCGGAATCGGCAGTTGAAAGCGGCTCTTTTAGCTTAACGTTCCCGGCGGGCGGGCAGAATGCAACGCTCCGGCTTGAAAGGCACGATCTGCGCGCTCAGGATTTCATCGCCGAAGACACCGGCCCGATGGGCAGGACGCCGCTCGAAATGGGCACCGTCAATACCTTTAAGGGCTCGGTCGATGGCGTTGCCGGCTCAGAGGTCCGCGTCAGCATCGGCCGCGATGGGATCGAAGGGTTTTTTGAAACGGAGTCGGGCCGATACTTTATCGAGCCAGCCTCCAAATACAGCACGAGTGCCGGTCCCGGCCTCGCCGTAATTTACCGGGCAGAGGATTCGAAGAGCGGGTCCGACTTCTGGTGCGAATCGGACATCCCGAGCAAGATCGAGTATGGCAAAACGCTCGCAGCGGGCTCATCGGCCGAGGCGGTGGCCTCGCTGCGGCGGATCGATCTTGCGACGGATGCCGACCAGGCTTACGTCAACATATTCGGAAGTGCAGCCAATGCGAACGCCGAGATCCTCAGCATCCTCAACATGGTCGAGGGAGCATATGCCTCGGAGCTCAATCTCACTATCCGTGTGACGTTCATGCATACGTGGACGACCGCCGATCCGTTTACCGGAGCGAACACATCGCAAATGCTCGATGCTTTTCGCATCCATTGGAACGCGAACTATTCGGTCTTCAACTATCCGCGCACCGCGGCACATCTTTTCTCCGGCAAGAGCACGGCCCAGTCGCAGGGTATCGCATATCTAAGTGTTATGTGCTCTAACAGCTCATTCGCCTACGGCATCAGCGGTTATATCAGTTGGGCACCGGGCAAATATCTTATTCCGGCCCATGAGCTTGGCCACAACCTCGGGGCGAACCACGCCGAGTCGACGCAGGGTTGCAGCAACACCCTTATGAACGCGACGCTGAGCGGCTCCACGCCGGTCAGTTTCTGCCCATATTCCCGCAACGAGATAACGAACTTCGTTTCTGCTTACGGACAATGTATGGCGTCCGTATCATCGCCGCGGTTCGATTTTGACGGCGATCGGCGAGCCGACATCGCACTCTTCCGGCCCGAAACAGGTGCATGGTATTTGAACCGCAGCCAGGCGGGCTTTGAGGCGTTTACGTTCGGAGCGGCAGGTGATGCGGTCGTTGCCGAAGACTATGACGGCGACGGCAAGGCCGACGCGGCAATTTTCCGAGACGGCCAGTGGTGGATGATCCGCAGCGGCACAAACACGATCGATGTCCGCAGCTTCGGCGTGACGGGCGACGTCCCGGTTCCGGCAGATTTTGATGGCGACGGCAAGGCTGATCTTGCGGTTTTCCGGCCCTCGAACGGCGTTTGGTATCGGCTCTTCAGTTCAACCGGCAGCTTTACCGGAGCACCATTCGGCCAGGCCGGTGATATCCCGATGGCGGGCGATTACAGCGGCGACGGAAAGGCCGACCTTACTGTCTTTCGGCCCGCAGGCGGCATCTGGTTCCGGCTGAATAGCGGTAACGGCAATGTCGTCATAACGCAGTTCGGAATGCTCGGCGACCAACCTGTCTCCGGCGATTTTGATGGCGACGGACGGCTCGACGTGGCCGTTTGGCGGCCGGCGACGGGAGCGTGGTATGTGCTCCGCAGCAGCAACGGCTCGTTCTATGCAACGACCTTCGGGATCGCCAGCGATGTTCCGGCACCTGCTGATTTTGATGGCGACGGCAAGACCGATATCGCCGTCTATCGGCCAGCGGACGGCATCTGGCACCGGCTCAATAGCTCGAACGGTGCATACAATGCCATGCAGTTCGGGCTGCCGTCGGACGTTCCAGTTCAGGCAAGATAAGAACTCCTCCAACCGAAAAAACTCGGGCGGCCCCGCGGCCGCCCTTTTTTGTTTTGCCATCGGACGAGCTGCCTCAAGGTAGTCAATATGAGATTCGCACGACGTCCTGGCTGTGCTGCGTATTTGATATCACGATCCGTTTGCCGTCTATCGACCAGTTGAATGAATTCGTCCGCCCCGAGCCAAGCCCTGCGATCTGCACAGCCTCGCCGCCGTTGATAGGGATCAGTAAGAGTCCAACATTCTCGCCATCATAAATGATCTGACCGATCGAAAGCCCGCTCGGATGCCAACGCAACTGACGCTCCTCTATCGTTCTCGGGAATGTGAGTTTGCCCAGAAATTTGCCCTCATTGCTCGACATCAGCCCTATCTTCCATCGGCCGTCTGTTTCGGTGTCAATAAAATAATATGCAGTAGTCGAACCATCGGGCGAGATCCTGGGTCGTGCGGCGTAGCTCTCGCCCACTGGCGTTCGCGAACCATCGTTCATATCGATGCGTTCAGCCACCAAAGGAAGCGAGCGAAGCCCCCGCTGAAAAATAACAGCGCGTCCGTCGGGCGAAAATGAGGGAAACAGATCTTCCGGCCCTTCAGAAAGTTTACGCACATTCTTGCCCTCTTTGTCAGCGATCTTCAAAAAGTGCTTCCCGTTTTCGGTCGCCGCAAAAACGATCGATCCGTCGACCGGCGAAACAGTCATACCAAATGTCAGGTTAGAGTTTACGGTGAGCTGCTGTTGTCCGCTGCCATCCGAACCAATTTGCCATAGCTCGCGGCGGCCGGACGCGTGTGAGAGATAGAGAACCTCGCCTTCCGATCCGAAATCAACGAGTTCTATCAGACCGGATTCGCGCAAAATCTCGCGGCCCGTGCCGCTCTTCGTTTTTTCATCTATCTCGACGATCTCGACCGTTGAGGTCGGGCGCTTTTGAACGGCCAAAAGTTTTCCGCCGGAACTGGCAAGCCAATTGTAAGCATTCAGGTCGTTTGTGACTTGCGTTGCGGCCCCGGTCTTTGCCCCGATCGTCCAGATCTGGCTTGCTGAGGGCTCGATGGAGTGGCCTATGAAGGCGATATTTTCAGAGTTGGTCCAGACTACATTTTCGATAATGTCCCAACGCTGGTCCGCTACCGATATTTCGTTCCCGACCTTCGGGTCAACAAGTATGATCCGCGAACCGCCGGATTCATCGTGCTCGTTTATTGCCGCCGCGATCATCGTTCCATCCGGCGACCATGCGACCGGACTCGCTCTAAAATTGGCAAAGGACCGCTTGCCGTAATCGGCGCCTAGCAGGACACGCATATTGCTTCCGTCCGCATCGGCGATCATAAGCTGGGTCTGCTTTTCCGACGAACGCGACCGCGTGAACGCCATCTGCCTACCATCGGGTGAAAAGCTGACCGAGGCTCCCGTCGTTATTCCGCTGATCTCTTCTACCGGGCCGCCGAGTATCGGCATTCGCAGCAGTTTCGGGTCAGCGATATTGGTAGAAAATGTTGTCGCGTAGATAAAATTAGTGTCCGGCGTCACGGCGAGGCCCACAAAACGAGCCTCAGTTGGCGGCATTATCCGCTGCTGCGCACCGGTTGCCAGATGGTGAAGCCAAAGGCTTTCACCGCCGGGATCGGTCTGCGAAAAAACGGCGTACACTCCGTCCGCCGATGCTGCGACGTTCGTGATCCGTCCGGTCGATGTCACCTTAGACAGCTCAAGCGAGCCGCCGGCTTCGCTCTGCTGCGGAGACCCGATATAGAAATACGCAGCACCGGTGAAAAGAAGTGCCACAACGCCCACGAGTATTGCCGTGGTTCTTGTGCTCGGTCTAGTTCGATCTGGAAATCGCAGTTGCGTCCGCTCGACCGCGTTTTCATCGCTCGAAGTTACTATCTCTTCTTCGATCACTACCTGCGACCGGCTGTGGGTCTCAATGATGACCTCGTTATGCGCGACGCCGCGTTCTTCGACCTCCGCTACGAACGAATAGCCCTTGCCGGGGATGGTCACCACGAAATGCCCGCCGCCAATCTGGGTGCCGAGTATCTTGCGAAGCGCGGATATTTGGACGGAAAGATTGTTTTCCTCGACAAATTGGCCGGGCCAGACGCCGTCCATGATCTCCGATTTCGTCAGTTGTTTGCCGCGGTTCTCGACCAAATAGCAAAGCAGGTCAAATGCTTTTGCCTTCATCCGGACCTCGCGTCCGGCATGCGACAGCTTACGGCGCTCACCGTCGAGTTCGAACTCACCAAACCTAAACTGTGCTGCCGAAAGTCTTTCCATACCGTTTAGGAATATTTAGGAAGATTTAGCCCCGAAATTAAAGACTTGACCGGGCCATCAACGTTAAAACAGGCCTTACAGATGGCAAACGATGAGCCGCGGAAGTCGACCGCATGAGTTCGCAAAGAATATCAGAGTTCGCTCCGTGAAGACAACAGTGTTTGGGGCCGTAAAAGGAGGCCTGAAAGCACAGGAAAAGCCATAAGGGGCATATATGAAGATGAAACGGAATTTCAAAACACCCGCAATGCTATTTATTTTAGTTCTGACGGCCGTTAGCGGATTCGGGCAGACCACTGCATTTACCTATCAGGGACGAATCAGCGACAGCGGTGTCCCTGCAAACGGTCTTTACGATATCCGTTTCCGGTTGTATGGCTCCGCGAGCGGCGGCGGCCTGCCGCTTGGCACGAATGAAAGGACAAATGTTCAGGTTGCGGAGGGCGTCTTTACTGTCACGCTTGATTTTGGCGCAAATGCATTCAACGGCAACGACAGGTTTCTCGAGATCGCCGTAAGGCCAGCAGGCGGCAGCACATACACCGCGCTATCACCGCTCCCGCAGATAACGTCGGTGCCATATTCCGTACGAAGCCAGGCCGCGGCCTCGGCGGCAGATGCGAACCAGCTTGGCGGCATCGCGGCGAACCAATACGTACAGACGAATGACCCGCGGCTTTCGGACGACCGAAACCCGATGCCAAACAGCCCAAACTACATCCGCAATTCGCAGACCCAGCAAGCGAATTCGAGTTTCGCGATCAGCGGTACCGGCAGCATTGGCGGCGCCGCCAATATCGGCGGCAACCTGAACGTGACCGGCAACGGGCTCTTCCTCGGAGATGTGACTGTTCTTGGGGCATTGACAACAAATGGCGGCGATGCCAGCTATGTTCAGAACCGGACAACAGTGCAGCCGGGGCAGACAAACTTCAATATCAGCGGAAACGGGATTCTTGGCGGCAATTTGCGAGCAGCAAACCTGAATGCCCTATCTGCATTCCAGTTTAACGGTACCCGCATTTTGCACGTCACCGGTTCCGGTAATTTATTCGCCGGATTCGGGGCCGGAAACAACAACTCGGCAAGCAATAATACCTTTATCGGCAGTTTCTCTGGTGTGGCTAATACGTCGGGCTCCGGTAACACTTTTGTCGGCCGCAACGCGGGAAATCTGAATAACACCGGCGCGAACAATACGTTCTCCGGCGACGAGAGTGGAGAGGCCAACACGACAGGTTCGTTCAATGCTTTCTTCGGGGCGGATAGCGGTAACGTGAACAGCGGCGGTTCCTACAATTCTTTTTTTGGCTATCAGGCGGGGCTTTCAAACACCAGCCAAGGTAATTCGTTTTTTGGTGCCGGTGCAGGATCAGCAAATACCTCTGGCGAACTGAATGCCTTCTTCGGGCGAAACGCGGGCATCGCAAACACTACCGCCGCCGAGAATGCCTTCTTCGGCGCATATGCAGGACAGGCGAATACCATCGGCACGAACAACTCATTCTTCGGGGCCGGAGCAGGCTATGCAAACACAACCGGGATCGACAATTCTTACTTCGGTCGCGGCGCTGGACAGGTCAGCTCGACCGCATCGCAAAATGTCTTCTTCGGTACTACTGCCGGTGGAGACAACGTAACCGGATCGAGCAATTCGTTCATTGGCCGGGCTGCCGGCGGAGGAAACACGACGGGCAACTCGAATGTGATGATCGGCAAGCTGGCCGGGGCAAACAATACTTCGGGAAATAACAACACCATTGTCGGTGCAAACGCCAACGTGTCCGGGACTAGCCTCCAATATGCCGCCGCCATTGGTGCCGAATCTGTTGTAGGCACGTCGAACACGATAGTGCTCGGCCGGTCTGGCGGACAGGATCGGGTGATCGCTCCCGGTCTTGTAGCCGTCGGGGATCTGTTTACTGGCGGTTCGCAGTTCCTTTGCTATGAAACGACCTTCAATGGATTTCTCTCGACCTGTTCCTCGAGTCTCCGCTACAAGCATGATATCGAGGACTTCAAACCTGGGCTTGCGGTGATCCATCGTTTGCGGCCGGTAACGTTCAAATGGAATTCGAGCGGGGCGATCGACGTCGGTTTTGTCGCCGAGGAAGTAAATGCGATCGACCCACTTTTTTCTACTTACAACAAATCCGGTCAGGTCGAAGGGGTCAAGTATCCGCAGCTGACAACAGTGCTCGTCAACGCGGTCAGGGAGCAGCAAGAGGAGATCGAAAGCCTACGGACGCAGGTTAAAGCCCAAAGGGCCGAGCTCTTGGCACTCAAGGCTCTTGTCTGTGCAGCCAATCCAGGTGCGGCTGCCTGCGAGGAGGAGAAATGAGATATGCGACGTTCACGGCCGAACCCGGCCTGTGATGCCGAAAGTCTTTCGACACCATTAGGGGGAAAAATGCACGGATCCATTACGCGGCGAACCGAGATCTCGACCGAAACACACACCATTACGATAATTAGAAGCAGGCTTAGTGCTAGCAACTTTGTTACCTGTTCGACCTGTGGATGCGAGGTCCGGGCGATTAATTCCGAGCAGGCGGCCGTCCTGCTCGGAATAGATGATCAAACGATCCGCTTGCTTGCGGCTGGAGCCTCGATCCATTTCGCCAGCAATGAACACATCTGCGGCCTTTCGCTGATCGAGCATTTCGGCCGCGAGTTTAGACCGGCCAATAGTTAGGATCGTCTTAGGCCGAGAACAAAAAAAGGAGAAAAACAGTGAAAAGATCTATCACCGTTGTATTTGTAATTTTAACCGCAGCGATCTTGGGGCTCGCCCAAAACAGCGCGGCGGAACAAGAGGTCCTTAAGTTTAACGCTGCCTACGAGAAGGCGCAGATCGACCGCGATGTCGCCTTCTTCGAGCGTGTGTTTGCCGAAGACTACACATTTTCAGGACCGACGGCGGAGGTGGAAGACAAGGCGAAAGCACTAGCCTATATCCGCAGCGAAAGAGAGAAGCCGACCTACAAACTGGTATCGGTAAAAAGCGAGAACGTAAAGGCGAAGGTAATAGGGAATATGGCGATCTTGACCGGCGACTGGATCGGGACCGGCATGTCTGCGACTGATGCCCAAGCCGAACCACATACCGATCGCGGCCGATACACTGCATTTCTCGAGAAACGAAACGGGCAGTGGATAATGCTCGCCGAGCATGTCTCCGAAGCACCGCACGATCGCAAGCTGATGGAAGCTCAAGTTCTGAAGATTGGTAAGGATGCGGCCAATATGTACAAGAACAGAGACCATTCAGGATTCGCACGCATTCTGGCAGATGACGCTGTTTTCGTGAACACGGTCGGAAAGGTCCGAACCAAGGCAGACGTTTTAGGCGAACTGCAAAACAGTGAATACAAGATCGAATTGGTTGAAATAACCGACCAAAAGGTGCGAGTTATCGGAAACGGTGCTGCTATTGAAACCGGACTTATCCGCTACAAAGGTACAGACAAAAGCGGCAAGCAGTTTGATGAAAAAGAACGCTACACGACCACTTGGGTCTGGCGCGGCGGCCGATGGCAGATCGCGGCCGACCATACATCCGTGATCAAGTAGAAGATTGAGGCGTCAAGTACGACCGCATCGGCGTCATCCTCGTTAACGCGGGCCAGGGAACGGGAAGAAGAGTTCATTGGCCTGAGGACAGTTGTCAGAGATCAGCAGAACCGGATCGAGAGGAAGCAAAGGCAAATGACGGCCTTGATCCGATACATTTGTACGGCCGACCCGAAGGCCGCATTATGCACGGAGGAGAAATGAAACTATATGCGATCTTTCTAACTTTATTCCTAGTTGCGGGTGCTTCAGCGCAGACGACGGCGTTTACGTATCAGGGGCGGCTTGATGTTAGCGCCACGCCGGCGAACGGGAATTTTGATTTTGAGTTTTTGTTGTTCGACGCGGTCGCGGGCGGAACTCAGCTTGGCACAACTCTGACGCGGACGGATGTCGCGGTTGCGGACGGCATTTTTACCGTTTCGCTTGATTTTGGCGGAGTATTCCCCGGTGCGAACCGGTTTCTTGAAATACGTGTGCGTACTGCGGGCAATCCGGGCGGTTTTCAACAATTGCTGCCTAGACAGGCGGTAAACAGCACTCCGTATTCGGTCCGCAGTTTGAATTCGACTACAGCGGACTCGGCCACCAACGCAGCAACCGCGAATAATGCGCTCCAACTCGGCGGCGTGGCGGCCAATCAATATGTCGTGACGACCGATCCTCGCATGACCGATCCGCGCTCGCCCACAGCAGGCAGCGGCAACTACATTCAAAATCAAAACGCAGGAGCCCAGACCGCAAGCAACTTCAGTATCAGCGGTAACGGTACTGCGGGCGGAACGCTTTCGGGCGGCGTCGTCAATGCAGCCACGGAGTACAGGATCGGCGGCGGCCGCATCTTGGGAAATCCGGGCACCGGCAATACATTTGCAGGGATCGGCGCCGGCGCTCAAAATTCCAATGGCATTAACAACACGTTCGTCGGAGCATCTGCCGGCCAAGCAAACATTGGAGGACTCGATAACTCTTTCTTTGGCAGGAGTGCCGGGTCCTCGAACACGACCGGCGGCGGCAACTCGTTCTTTGGTGTTTTGGCTGGCGGCTCGAACTCGACTGGTACCGGTAATTCATTTTTTGGTGGTAATGCCGGCAATTCAAACACAACGGGTACCAACAACTCATTCTTTGGTTCGTTTGCCGGTCAATTGAACACGACGGCCAGCAACAACGCGTTTTTCGGCAGAGAGGCCGGTCTCTCTAATACGACGGGCGTCAACAACTCATTCTATGGAGCGAACGCCGGATCAGCCAACACGACGGCTGCCAATATCTCGTTCTTCGGAAGGGACGCTGGTAGATTCAACACGACTGGAGCTGCCAACTCGTTCTTTGGAAACGATGCCGGTAGGGGGAACCTCACGGGCGGCTTCAACTCGTTCTTCGGCGAGGGGGCCGGTACAGGGACTACGTCGGGCGGAGGCAACTCATTCTTAGGACTGAATGCCGGAAACGCTAACACAACAGGCAGCAACAACACCGCCATCGGAATTGACGCCGATGTCGGCGCGGGTAATCTCATCTTTGCCACCGCCATTGGCGCCGAATCTGTTGCCAGTCTAAGCAATTCAATATATCTCGGACGCTCCAGCGGCAGCGACACGGTTCGCGTTCCGGGCAACATTAATGTGACGGGCAGCACAAGCCTTAACGGAAATCTGACTTTTGCGAGCGGCGGCATAGCATCGATCAGCAGTGCGAACGTTTTTATGACAGCGCTTAACGCCGGCACCGGCACCACACTCTGCCGTACTGGCTCAAATCAGATCGTTACGTGCTCATCATCACTGCGATACAAAACAAACATCAACCGATTCGGCTTAGGGCTGGATCTTGTTAACCAGCTAAAGCCGATCACATTCGACTGGAAAGAAGGCGGTATGCACGACCTCGGACTCGGTGCCGAGGACGTGGCGGCCATCGAGCCGCTTCTAGTGACCTATAACGACAAGGGCGAGGTCGAGGGTGTGAAATACGACCGTATTGGCGTGTTACTAGTTAACGCGGTGAAGGAACAACAGAAACAGATCGAGCGACAAGAAGCGTTAATCACAGCAATGCGCGGCATCATCTGCCGTTCAAACCCGGCAGAGGCGATCTGCGCCGTACCGGAGTAAGACAAACGGCGAACAACGATAAGGACGAAAAATGAGACAGACAAATAAACTTTTTATCTCGCTGTTGCCGCTGCTCGCGGTAGTGCTTGGGTGTTCAAGTCTGATGCCGCGAGGGGGGAACCTATTTGAAGGTGAAAATGCCGCAAAGGCGGCCGTCGCTATCAAGGCGAAGGTCGGCACAGCAAAGGTAAGGGTGATTCGCGGTGAGATCAGGCCCAATGTGATGAAGTTGGTCATTCAGTCCGAGACAAATCCGAAGGATCAGGACGAGTACACCTATGAACGCGGATCGGTCTCCGGACCGGAGCCGGTCAAGATCCACAAGGTTTTCGCCGATAACGTTCACCACGCGACGGATATTGACGAGATAAATTTCCTCGCACTTCCCAAAACGCTAGAGCGTGCCAAACAACTGGCCGACCCGGCTGGAGCGACCATTGATCTGGTCTCAATGGACAACCAATATGCCAAGACCGCCGATCCCCGGTTGACCGGCGAGGAAGCCAAGGCGTGGGCGCTTACGTGGCGGATCTTTGTCGAGGGCACTCGATCGCAAACTTACTTTTGGGCCAATAAGAACGGCAACCTGAACGAAAAGGCCTATTAGGACAAGAGGAGAAACTCGATGAATAAATACAACAATTGGGTCGGCGTTGGGATCAAAGGCGGAGGTATACTGGGCATCGGCGGGGTCGAGTATATGAGCGGAACGCTCCGCAACCTTGGTTTGATGCAGGAACATCATGATTACCAGGTCGGGTCAGGCCGCATTGGGCTTGGCCTCGGCGGAAGTGTCGGAGCCATCGCCTGCATCGTACTCGATTGCCCAAATCTCTATCGACTCCATGGGACCTTGGTAGATGATTGGAGCCTCAATATCGCGCTGGCGGTAAAATGGGACGGCATCGTCGATGCTCTGCGTGGCCGCAAGTTTTTTAGCGCGGTCGCGAAACTAAAGGACTATAACAAGGTAACCCCGGACGATCTGAGCAAGATCCGTGACGGCGTTTCCTACCTCTGGAATGCCTCTAGTGCACCGGGCGTCCGTGCAGGATCAGGGCCGCGTTTGGTGACCATCGACATTCCTTTTGCCGGCGTCGGATACGAGCTGTCGGCATCAGTTTCTAGCGGAATGATCGAGATCTTAAGTTAAGGCAGTTTCGCAAGAATATCTGACGGTCCACGTCTCAATCTTGGACATTTCGGAGGCAATAGAATGATCAGATCCGCTGTTGTTGGATTCGCATTATTGTCAATTCTCGTTTTTTGTTCGCAGGCGAATGCCCAGATGGGCGCGATCGCTGCTGTTGATGAGCCCGCCGAGCGGCCAAAGCCTGCTGAAGGCGGCGGAGCTTCTGCCGAGGGAGGCATCGGCGGAAGCACCGCACGAACTACGTCCGGGACGCGGCGCGGCTCACGTACGACCGGCAAACAAACGGCGACGGCAACGAAAAAGCCGGCGGCGCCACGAAAGCCAGCCGCTACTGCTAAGTATGATGGCTTCGTCGTCGGTGATAAATACACGTTTCTAAATTTCGAGGTCGTTTCGGCGGAAAAGCCTTATCACACGCGAGCAGCAAAGGCGTCCGGAGCGAGGGGCTTGGTGCAGGTCGAAGTGCTGATCGATGTGAATGGCACCGTATTGACCGCAAAGGGCCGGACAGGCAATAAAGAGCTCTGGCCCGAAGCCGAGCGAGCCGCCCTCGCGTCCAAATTCAATCGCCCGACCTTCGGCGGAAAGCCGGCCCGTGCTATCGGGTTTCTGGTTTACCGTTTCGGCCCTGCCGAGGACTAAGGCCTGTTTACCGAAATTGCGGATAGATCAGCGTAGAGCACCGGGAAGATAGACATATGACCCGCATCATCTTTTTTATTTCGATCGTGCTCCTGGCCGGCAGCGGACTTTGGGCGCGGGAACCGATCATACCGATCGTGCAGGGAAGCTACCTTGTCGGCGGAACACAGGGCGGAAAATGGCTAAAGCCCGCTCGCGTGCCTCTTGGAGCATCGCCGAAGTTTCGCTCCGTTCGGAACGACGCCGACGACAAAACGATCTTCATTGGCCGAACCGACGAGCAATGGGACGCGTGCTCTGGGAATAGAATCGTACTATTTGCCGACCGAGATGAGCCTGTTGACGAGCTGCCCGGACTCTTTATCGGTGAGATGGCCAACTGGAATTTGATCCCTCGCCAGCCGGTTAGGTTGGAGAACGGGGACCCCGCCATGACCAACGCGGTCGCAACATTTCTGCGTGCGAAAGGCATTCGAAACTCGCCGACACGGATCACGGAAGCCCTTTCCATCGACCTGGACGGCGATGGCAAAGCCGAACAGGTCATCACCGGATACTACTACGGGCGATGGGAGGAATTTGCCCTTTCAGCGGGCGACTATTCGTTCGCGCTTCTTCGCGTCGGTTCGGGTCGGGCGACAAAGAACATACTTTTGGACGGCCAGTTTCTCGACGAACGTGTCCTTGCAGATTACGCCGAGCATTCCATCGTCGCGGTTGCAGACATGAACGGCGACGGACGGATGGAGATCGCGATCAAGTCCACTCACTCGGAGAGCGATCGCCAGATGCTCTTCGAGTTTCAAAAAGGCAAGGCTGTAATGCTCTTTGACGAGTCGTGCGGCGGCTAAACACATTTATGAGACCTCAGCTTTTCCATCTTCTTTGCGTCCTGCCGCTTGTGCTTCTTTTGTTGCCGGTCGGAGCCGCGGGCCAGACGCGGGAGGTGACCGTCTATTTCTGGGAGTTTAACCGCGACGAACCGGGTGACGATATGATTGCGTTCAAGCGCATCGTTGATGCGAAGGCACCGCTTCGCCCGACGATCGAGGCTCTGGTTGCGGGCCCGACCGAAGCCGAGGGCACCGATAAATATGGCAGCGTTGCCTATGGCGACATGAAGCTAAGCGATGTTCGGGTGAAAGGCGCGACCGCACGCATTGATTTTGTCCGAGAGATCCGCGAGGACGACAACCCAGGCGACCTTCAGACCCTGCGGTTCGAGGCCACCGTCATCCGCACTGCAAAGCAGTTCCCGAACATCAAAAAGGTCATCGTCTGCGTAAACGGAATTAATGAATTTGGAATCGGAATGGTCGAAGACCGGCCGAAGCCGTGTCCGGCGAAATGGTAACGAAATAATGACCGGAACAACCGCAAAGATAGTGCTCGCGATCGGTGTGACCGCGCTGTTTACATCTGCCGTTCTCATCGCGACATTTGCCGGATTTCTCTATTTTCAAACCGCGCCCGAGCCAACGATAGTTACCGCTCCGGCCGACGGCCAGAAACCGCCTTCGGTGCCGGCCGGCCCGCGAAAAAGGGGCCCGACGGTCGTCAAGGCAGACGAGATCACCGAGATCTCTTTGTATCGAAGCTCGATGAGATCGACCGCATCGACCAAACCGGCGGCGTTCTTCGGAAACATCAACGTCCAGAATTTCATCTCGGAAAGCACGACCCTCACATTCCTAGCGACCGGAACTGCAACCAAGGTCGAGGCGAGCGAACGCACCGTCGATGGCAATAAGATCTTCGGTGGCCCGACAAAGTATGAGGTCAACATCGGCCGCGATGCCTTTGCCCGGCTTGCCGCGGTGATGGCGGAAAATGATTTCGCCAATGAGCCGGACTCAACGAACATCATTTCACTACCGATACGAGTGGAACTGACCGTGAAATACGGTTCCAATACAAAGCAGATCAAAGCAAGTAATGCCGGTCAGGACACGCTCGAAATGACCGCAATGCTCGAAGCCATCGGCCGCCTCGCCGGACAAACCAACTGGCGATCCGACCGCTAGGGAGAGCCCCGTCAATGCTAGACTAACCGCGTGTATTCTGCTGCTGTCTTAGATTCGATCAAAGTTGGTGAAGTATTCCCATGGGCATTCGTTGCCGCTGTCCATCGCTCGCGGAACGGTATTTATCAGAAAGACGGCCGGCTTGTCTCGCTACTAACCGATTTTGGCCGCATCAATCCCTGCTATCCTGATTTCCACGGCGACACGCGCGACACGATCCACTACACCGGCTCGGGCCGCCGCGGCGACCAAAAACTTGATGCCGCGAACAGGGCTCTCTTTGCCGCGATCGATTCCGGCCACTCTGTGCCTCTTTTCAACAAGCTCGGCGTGGACCGCTGGGAATATCTCGGCAAATGGGCCGTCACCGATGGCCGCTACATTTACGATGAGACCCGCGAGCGGATGGTCTGGAAGTTCACACTCGTCCGCTCCGCCGCCTGAGATTGCCGATAGAGGCAAATTGGTGCACAATACCTGCCACATCCACCTAAAGATCAGATCAGGAGACCAAGAACATGAAAATCGTTGCCCGCTTTGCTTCGTTGCTTGTCGTAGTTGTACTCTTCACCGCCGCCGTTTACCCGCAGTACACCTGGACGCCCGAGCTTCAGGTGAAAATGAAGATCGTCGGCTCGCCAAAGATATCTCCTGACGGAAGAAAGATCGTCTACACCGTCAACGAGCCGGTGATGAGCGCGGACAAGAGCGAATTTCTTACGCATCTTTGGCTTGCAAATACCGATGGCAGCGACAACCGGCAGATCACCTTTGGCGACAAGTCCGCCGCCAACCCGAAGTGGTCGCCCGATGGCTCGATGATCGCGTTTACTTCTAATCGCAAGGACAACCGAAATCAGATCTACGTCCTTCGTGTTGCCGGGGGCGAGGCCGAGCAGATCACTGATGGAAAAGGTGCGGTCAGCAATTTTGAATGGGCACCGGATGGTAGGTCCTTTGCCTTCACGATGTCAGATCCGAAGACCGATGCAGAAGAGAAGGACGGAAAAGGGAGGAACGATTTCCGCTGGGTCGATGAGAACGTCAAGATCGCCCGGCTTTACCTAACGCCGCTTGCCGCCGATGCTGCCGGAAAGCGAGAAGTGAAAAAGATCGGCGACACGGGCCGCCACGTGACCGCGTTCGATTGGTCGTCCGGCGGGAGATCGCTGGTTTTCGCGCATGTGAAGTCGCCGGTCGTCGATCACTGGCCGACCTCTGACGTATCGCTCGTGGATATCAATACAGAAGAGGTGATTCCTGTTGCGTCTACCGACCTCGCCGAGCAGAATCCGTCGTTCTCACCGGACGGCCGTTGGCTGGTGATGACCGTCAGTGACCGCCCGGTCCGATGGGCACAAAGCAATCGCATTCATGCCTATCCCGTTCAGAACGCACGCATTTCCGGTGCGAGCCCGCGAGTCCTCGCCGCATCACCCGACGGGCAGCCGGCGATCGGCGGTTGGATGCCGGACAGTGTCCGAGTCTATTTCACAGAGGCCAAGGGGACGGGCACGGCACTCTATGAAGGCAACGTCGCTTCCGGAACTGTCAAAGAGATCAGCTACACCGATGGTGTCGTCGGTGCCTTCGATTTCGACCGGACGGGCAATGCATTAGCATTTGTAATGCACGACATCGATTCGCCCCCGGAGGTCTACTACGGACGTTCCGGTTCGACCGCCCCGGTTCAGATCTCACGGGCGAACGGAGAAATGGCAAAGCTGACGGTTCCGCGAACGGAGGTGATCAAATGGAAGAGCAAGGACGGCCGCGAAATCGAGGGCCTGCTTACCTATCCGATGGGGTACAAACCCGGCACCAAGGTTCCGTTCATCCTGAATATCCACGGCGGACCGGCAGGCGTATTTAATCAGGGTTACGTCGGCGGCCGCGGAGCCTATCCACTTGCGTCGTTCGCATCAAAAGGGTTTGCCGTTCTGCGGCCAAATCCGCGTGGATCGTCAGGCTATGGCGTTGAGTTTCGGCGGGCGAACATCCGCGATTGGGCCGGAATGGACTATGAGGACCTGATGACCGGTGTTGACCATGCCATCGGGATGGGCGTCGCCGACCCGGCCCGGCTTGGCGTTATGGGCTGGAGCTACGGCGGTTATATGACCTCGATGATCATCACCAAGACCGACCGCTTTAAGGCCGCTTCGGCCGGTGCACCGGTGACGAATCTGATGAGCTTTAACGGCACCGCCGATATTCCGTCGTTCATCCCCGACTACTTCGAAGCCGAATTCTGGGACGACCCGGCCGTTTATGCAAAGCACTCGGCGATGTTCAACATTAAGAACGCCAAGACCCCGACCCTGATCCAGCACGGTGAGAACGACATCCGCGTGCCCATCTCGCAGGGCTATGAGCTCTACGTTGCGCTAAAACGCCGCGGCGTGCCGACACGAATGATAGTTCTTCCGCGGCAGCCGCATGGCATTCAGGAACCACGGCTCCAGATCGCCACGATGCAAAGCAACCTCGACTGGTTCGAAAAGTACATTAAATGAAATGTGAGTCCTGTTTTCTTGCGGACCGCGTCTTATTTAAGTATGACTAAGATCCGAAAGGCAGAAGCGAGCGATCGTAATGCGGTCTGGGAGATCATCCGGGACGTGATCACGGGCGGAGATACTTATGTATTCGATCCTGAAATCCCGCGGGATGAGATGCTCGAGTATTGGTTTTCGCCGGAGAAGCACGTTTACGTTGCGACAGATACGAAAGGGTCGGCGGGCGGTCACGCAAACGAAGCTATCCTCGGCACGTTCTGGCTAAAGCCTAATCAGCCCGGGCTTGGCGACCACGTTTGCAACGCGGCCTATATGGTCTCGCCCGCAGCCCACGGAAAAGGCATTGGCAGGCAGATGGCCGAGTTCTCGCTCGAGGAGGCCCGCCGGCTCGGCTTTACGGCAATGCAGTTCAACTTCGTCGTCGCGTCAAACACCGCGGCCGTCCGCCTCTGGCAATCGGTCGGGATGGAGATAATCGGCACGATCCCCAACGCCTTCCGCCACAAAACCCTCGGCCCGACCGACGCCTATATAATGTACCGAGAACTTTAGCTCGGCCGCACGATTATTGCGGCGGCATTCCCGCCTTCTCGGCACGTGCTCGCAGGTCTTTAGCTTTTTCCGCATCGAGTACCTGAAGAACGGCTATCTGAGTACGCACGCCCGCGTAGTTCTTAAGGTTCATATATGCCAGCCCGAGGCCCATTTGTGCCACAACTTCTTTGGCGTCGAGTGCGATCGATTTCTTGTAGATCTCGATCGCTTTCTCGTTCTGCTTTGTGTTCAGGTAGGCGTCTCCCAGATATGCAAAAACAAGAGCGGATTTCGGAGAAAGCACCGAAGACCTCTCGTAGTACGGGATCGACTCCGCATAAAGATTCTGGTTGTAATAGGCGTTTCCCAGATTGAAATGGGCGTCGGACAAGTCGGGATTTAACTTGATCGCCTCAGTAAGCTGAGCAACGGCGTCCTTATAGCGTTTCTGGCCATTTAGAATCATCCCTAGGTTTATCTTTGCCGTAGCGTGTTTCGGATCGATCCGTATTGCTTCTCGTGTATATTTCTCCGCGTCCGGGTATTGCTTGGCTTTGTAGAGCGAGTACCCGAGGAAATAATTCGCGTTGAAGTTGTTGGGCTCGATCAGGAGTTCATCCCAAAACGCCGCGGCGGCGTTCGTAAAATCATTGATCAACAAATTCGCCCGGCCGACGTATTCATGATACTTAGCGACCTTTGCCGAGATCTGCGCCGCTTTACCGAATGGAGCAAGGGATTCCTTGTATTTGCGGAGATTGAAAAGCGACAAGCCGTAGTTGAAAAAAGCGGCATCGTTCGCAGGCTCTTTTAGCGTTATCTTTCTGAAAGTTTCTGCTGCAGCCTCGAACTGTTTGGCATTGAACTGTTGAAGTCCGGTTTGGAAATCCGGATCCTGTGCGTTTGCAACGGCTGCGGAGAGAAAAAGAAAAGCAAAGGTTGTGATGAATAGTTTCTTCATTGTTGGGCCTCCATCCGAGGGAATGATAGTACCAAAAATGGGTGATGTCACCTCAAAAGCGGAAATTGCCGGTGCAAGAACTCGCAGGTCCGATAGCCGTGCGGCGGGGAAGTATTCTACAATCCATTCTTTGTATGACGATCGACGAACAACTGGAGTTTTTGGGAAAAGGCACCGTTGACCTTATCCGCGAAGAAGACCTGCGAGCGAAGCTTGAGCGGTCGGCAAAGACCGGCAAGCCGCTTCGCGTAAAGCTCGGGCTCGACCCGACGGCGCCTGATATTCACGTCGGCCATACGGTCGTCATCCGCAAGTTGAAGGCCTTTCAGGACCTTGGACATACGGTCATCTTTCTGATCGGCGACTTCACCGGCATGATCGGCGACCCCTCGGGCAAGAACGTGACGCGGCCGCCGCTCTCACGCGAAGAGGTCAACGCAAACGCCGAGACCTACAAGCAGCAGATGTTCAAGCTGCTCGACCCCGAAAAGACCGAGCTTCGCTTCAATGGCGAGTGGATGGACAAGTTCACCGCCGCCGACTTCGTAAAGCTCTGTGCAAAAACAACGGTCAAACAAATCCTCGAACGCGACGATTTCAGCAAACGGATGGAGGAGGAAAAGCCCATTTCGCTCCACGAATTGCTCTATCCGCTGACCCAAGGGTATGACTCGGTCGCGCTCGAGTCGGACGTCGAACTCGGCGGGACCGACCAGAAGTTCAACCTGCTAATGGGGCGCAACCTTCAGCGAGAGTTTGGTCAGGAGCCGCAGGTGATCATCACCACGCCGCTGCTCGAGGGCCTCGACGGCGTCAATAAAATGTCGAAGTCGCTCAACAACTACATCGGCATCGAGGAGCCGCCAAGTGAGATGTTCGGCAAGGTGATGTCTATCTCAGACGAGCTGATGTGGCGATATTACGAACTGCTAACCGACCTTACGCAAGCTGATATTTCAAACTTGAGATCGGAGATCGATAAAGGCGAGAATCCGCGAAACGTGAAGGTCAAACTCGCAAAGCTCATTATTACCGATTTTCACTCCGCGGCGGATGCTGCCGCCGCCGAAGAGGAATTCAACCGTCTTTTTGTCAACAAAGAATTGCCCGACGACATTGAGCTAAAGCAAATACCTGCAGGCACTTACCGGATCGCGGACCTGCTTGCCGAAACCGGCCTTACCGCCTCAAAGGGCGAGGCTCGCCGGCTGATCGAACAAGGCGGCGTAAAGATCGACGGTGAGAAAGCATCGAACTCTGCGGCCGAGATCCGCGTCTCTTATACAGAGGTTTTGCTTCAGGTCGGCAAGCGGAAGTTTTTGAAGCTGATAGGTAACTAACCGGCCGCGGACTATAATCTCAATCGAGGGTGTGATCAAACCTGCACGAGCAAAACGAGAACGACTAACCGAGCGGATCAATGAGTTGATCGCCGCCGACCAGCCCTTGCGCGAGCTTGCCGGCAATCTCTCGAGGGTCGCGAAGTACGCGATCGATGAGGCGAACAGCCTTTCGCTCGAGCATATCGAGGTTTCGCTGCCGCGGCTGCCGAAAAAGCTCGACGGGTTTCGCATCATTCATCTCTCGGACATTCATCACAGCCCGTTCACCTCGCTCGAACACATCACGAGGGCCGTCAAGGTCGCGAACAGGCTTAAGCCCGATATGTTTGTGCTTACGGGCGATTACGTCTCGCACGAGCGCACGTACATCGGCCCCGTCGCTGAGGTGCTCGGTTCGCTAAAGGCCGAGCACGGAACGCACGCCTGTCTAGGCAATCATGACCATTGGACGGACGCGCCGCTCGTTGTTTCCTCCTTCAAAGAAGCGGGCATCAACATGCTTGTCAATGAAGGGCTTCGCTTCGAGGCACGCGGGGCGGCGTTCTGGCTGGCCGGAGTTGATGACCACATGGTCGGCGAAACGGACCTCGCGGCCGCAATGAAGGGAGCCTTTCCGGACGAGTTTAAGCTATTGCTGGCCCACAACCCGCTGATCTTTCGACAGGCTGTCCGCCGCGGCATCGACCTAACGCTTAGCGGCCATACCCACGGCGGGCAGGTCCGCGTCCGCACCCGCACACCGAAAGATCGCCTGATCCCGCGGCGGCGGCTCTCGGCCGGGCTCCATCGGCGAAAGGATTCGCATATTTACATCACCCGAGGTATCGGCACGGTCGTCCTGCCCGTCCGCTATCAATGTCCACCGGAGATCTCGCTGCTTGAGCTGAAGGCCGAATGATCCTGACCATCCCCAACCTTCTCACCTTTCTCCGTATGGCCCTGATCCCGGTCTTTGCCAGCCTTTTATTTTATGGAAATAGCCATTGGGCATTGCTCGTCTTTCTCATCGCCGGCGTCTCGGATGGCGTTGACGGATTTGTCGCTCGCCGGTTTAAGCAGGAATCCGAACTCGGGACGATCATCGACCCGATCGCCGATAAGCTGCTAATGACCGTAGCGTTCATCGTGCTCTCGCTGCCGGGCGTGCTTGAGCCCGTCCGCTTTCTACCGGTGCCATTTTGGGTAACCGCCGCCGTCATTGGCCGCGACGTCCTCATCATTACGGTCGCCGGTGCTATCAATATAATTACCGGATTCAAGGGCTTTCGCCCCTCATGGCTTGGAAAGCTCTCGACCTTTGTCCAGGTCGTGGCAGTAACGCTCGTCCTCATCGCCGCTGTTTCTGGCTACAGTTTCTATCTCCCGACCGTTTATTTCTTCGTTGTCCTCTTGGCCGTCGCGTCCGGCTTTCACTACATCTTTCAGGTCGCCCGGCTAATGAACGAAGAAGGGGTCGACGAGAAACCGAGTTAAGACGCCTCGCTTGAAAAGGAAAAGGGCCGCCTCGTCTGAAGCGGCCCTTGGTCATGTTTTGTGCAGTGTGGGTTATTGAGCCAGGCTAAGGCTGATCGTCCGGCGGCCGAAGCGTCGTGCGTCTGCACAACTTGCCATCCAGATGTCGATCTTGTTTCCCTTGATCTTTCCGCCGGTATCGGCAACCAGGTATTCGCCCGATTGGCCGCCGCCGTCGATATAGACCTTTGTTCCAAGCCTAAGCACACGCGGGTCGGCCGCGATGATGCCGCGGCGAACCATTGCACCGCTTGCCGTTCGGCCGCGGAGGCAATAAGCGGTCGCAACAAAGCGGCCCTTGCTCGCACCGCGGGCACGCGAGGAGGCAGTTTTCTTAACGTTTGGGTTGCGTTCTTGTTGGGCCTCGTCGGCCTTTGCGGGTTCTTCTTTCTTCTGTTCGGCAGGTTTTGCGGGTTCTTGTTTTGCTGCTGCCGGTGTTTCTGCGGGTACTGCTTCTACCGCGGTGAGCTCTGTTTCCTGTTCGTTAAAGTTAATGTTTGCGTTTTCGTCGGTCGTCGTTTGTGCATAGACAAACACGACCAACAGACTAAGGAGCGCCAAGAGCACGCCCGTTTTCATTATATTTTTCATAAATCCGACCATTAAAAATTCACGTAGCTATAAAAAGTCAAAAATAGCGGATGTCACCGTGGGGAACAGCCACTATTCGTTAATAAACATGACCTGATTAAATGTGCCAAAACATTGGTTTCGGCATGCTCCTTGGCATTGGCTTTGGAACAACTTAAGACCCTATCATCTAAAAAAAGGCTTGTCTAGCTCAAAAAAGGGGTCAAAATCGCCGGGCGGCGTTTGCTACGCCACAAATAATTGTGCAAAAAAGAGCCGTTCTGTTAGAATATCGGGGCACTCGCGGAAGGCGATTTCTCCGAGTTCACCCTACTCAAACGTTTCTACAACACAAAAGTTGAGGCCCAACCAAATGCAGGACAGACGCCACGGCTCGCGATACGCCATATCTTTTCCCATCCAGATCCGCTGGAAGGACGAGGCGGGCAATGAGGTTACCGAGGACGGATTGACCGAGAACGTCGGCCCGGCCGGAACGCTCGTTTATCTGCCGCGAAAGCTCCCGACCGTCGGGTCAAAGGTGAACCTGACCGTCACCGAAAACCTTGACGACCCCGTCACCGTAACGGCCGAGGTCATCCGGCTCGAACGCAATGCGGCCCACCCGCAGGCGGCGCTCAACCTGGTTGAAGGAATGCGGAGCTGGAAGAAAAAGGTCTGGGAACTCGCAGGCGAGACCATCGCCGGCCAGGAACCGGAAGACCTCGATGACTGGTAGAAAGGTGTGAGCGGTGAGCAGTGAGCCGTGAGCAGTAAGAAAGCTAAAAGCTAACGGCTTATAGCTTACAGCTTGATCCATAAATTTAATTTCACAACGCACGGCTCACTGCTAACAGCTCACTGCTCACTTTTAACGTATGAAAATTCTCGTTCTCGGAGCGGGCCGCATGGGACATGGTGCGGCCTTTGATCTTGTCCATAACTCGCCGGGCGTTGAAAGCGTCACCGTTGCCGATGCCGACCTAAAAAAGGCGGAAGCGGTCGCCGAGGCGGTCGGCACCTCGCGGATAGACGCCCATCACGTCGATGCCGCAAACCACTCGGACATCGCCCGCCTAATGCAGGGCCACGATTCGGCCATTTCGTGCGTAAATTATTGGTATAACGAGTCGCTCTCGAGGGCGGCCATCGAGACCAGCACGAACTTCTGCGACCTCGGCGGGAATAACTATGTCGTCGATGCCCAGCTTGCGATGGATGAGCAGGCGAAAGCTGCCGGCATCAATATCATTCCCGACTGCGGTCTTGCGCCCGGAATGGTCTCGATCCTGGCGATGCACGGTGCCGCCCGCTTCGAACGGCTCGACGAGATACACATCCGCGTCGGCGGCCTTCCGCAGCGGCCCGAACCGCCGCTCGATTACCAGCTCGTCTTTTCGGTCGAAGGCCTGATCAATGAATACATTGAGGTCGCCCGCGTCATCCGCGGTGGCGAGATAACCGAAGTGCCGTCAATGACCGAGCTTGAATCCCTCGAGTTCGAAGGCTTTCCGCCGCTCGAGGCCTTTCAAACCTCCGGCGGCACCTCGACGCTGCCCGATACCTTCCTTGGCAAGATCAAGGAGCTCGACTACAAGACCATTCGCTACGCCGGCCACTGCGAAAAATTCCGGACAATGATCGACCTCGGCCTCTGCTCAAGCGAGCCATTGTCGGCGGGCGGCCAGTTCGCCGCCATCGATGCGTCTCAAATCACACCCCGCAAGGTCTTCGCCCAACTCCTCCAACAGCACCTTCCCGCCGACGGCCCCGACTACGTCCTCGTCAGCCTAGAGTTCGTCGGAACGGGCTTGGCGACTGTGACGCAGGCGTCCTCGCCTGCATCGCCGCAGGCCGCCGAAACCGCCCGTCTCCGCTACGACATCGTAGACAAACAAGACCCCGCGACCGGCCTCTCTGCAATGATGCGCACCACCGCCTTCCCCGCATCCATCATCGCCCAAATGATGGCCCGCGGCGAGGTCCTCGCCCGCGGAGCAACCCCGCAAGAAAAAGCCATCGACCCCGAAAAATTCGTAGCCGAACTCGCCCGCCGAAATATTCGGATCACCGAATCCTGAACGCCGGCCAGTCAGAGACCCAAGCGGAATTTCGGTTTTCTTATTTTTCTTTTTTCGTGGTTAAAAGAGTCCTCTTCTAGGTGCCGCGGCATTCCGGCTTTGAGCCCACCCGACACGGGCGGGCAGGGATGCCCGCGTTCCAAAGCTGGCAAAAGACGGACTCAAAACTCCGCAACTCTTACCATCCATATCATCCATATCGTCCATATCTCACGGATCGCCGTTCACATTGCTTTGAAGGCATAGGAAAATGGACAGCGGGGGAAAGTTAGCCGTGAGCCGTTAGCAGAGGCCGGACGTTTGTAGCGATCAGCTCTAAGCCTTGAGCATTTAGCTGTAAGCCGGAATCGAAGCTCAAAGCCCGATGTCCATTTTTAACCAATTAACGATGATCCAATTAACAATTGACAATGCGAAACAATGCCAAAGACCGAAGACCCAAGCCCGGCCACGTGTTCCAGGCGTTCCAGATGTCCCACACGTTCCAGATGTTCGCGATGTTCGAGGCGTTTCTGTTGTTCGCTATGTTCACGGTGTTCGCGGCGTTTCCGCTAACGCGCGATGCCCACAAAAAAACAGAACACCAAGAAATGCGGGATTCGGAAGTCGGAATGCGGAATTTCGTGTCGGAGGCCCACGTCAGCAAGGGCTCATCTTCAAATTCGGAATCTGGAATCCGGAATTCTCTATAGCCGGGACTCAAAAAAGCCCGAGTGTTTCAGGCGTTTCAAGTGTTACAGGCGATTTATTTCTTTCATTCGTTTCAGCCGTTTCAGAGATATATGGCCGCAATAAAAAATGAAACGAAAGAGCCATCGGCCCTAGTGTTATCGCACGGCCTTTTCGCCGGGGCGGTATCGCTTGATCACTTGCTTGTCCACATCGGCCTCGGTAAAGGCGACGCGCTTTGCTTCGCCGGCGGCGAACATCGCGGCTTGGTCGGTGTGATGCGGCGAGTCGGGCCGGTTGCTCTGGCCATAGGCGAGCACGGAAAAGGCTCGCGGCACGTCGCCAAATTCGACCGCAAACGTCCAGCCGTCACCGCCGATCGCGGCCATCTTGCCGTCTGCGGCGCGTTCAAAGGTCATAATGCGAAAGCAACCGAGGTCGTTGCCGCAGCCCCCGACCGGCACATCAACCGGGCCGCGGCGGACGCGATGCACCTCGCCCCAGGCGACATCAAAGCTGCCGTAACGCTTTTTCACCTCTTCAACTGCCCAAACGAACGACTCGGCCGCACGCTTTGGATCCGCAAGCCCGCGGGGCGTGTTAAAAGGGTCGTCAATGCTCCAGGGCTTGGCATACCGCTCGGGATCCGGCAGCGTTTGCCCGCGGCCGTCGCGAAGCCCGGAATAGTGCCGCCACCATTCCTGAAAGAGCACAGAACCGCGGCTCTCGGGCGAAGTGGTGTTGTCCCATTTTTCGAGCACCCCGATCGCCGCAGCGACATGGCCTTCGGCCTTTGCCGCTTTCACCGCCGCGACGAGGTCGGGCTTCACGCGGTCGGCGAGCAACGCACGGTAGTTATGCTTGAGCTTCCAGATGTCTTCGAGGCTGAACTTTTCATCGCCGCCGACGAGCTGAAGCCCGAGTTGGCTGCGGAGCGAAAGCCGCGGCTGTTCAAAGTTTGGAAAGGCATTCTTTGTCACGACCGGAGTCCGGACATTGGTGTAATGATGCGAGCTGTTCTCGTTGCGGACATAGCCGCCCGGCGGGTTGAGCACCTGCGGCAAAGACTCGAATGGCACGTATTCGGTCCAAACGTCCTTCACTCCTTTAGCCGGCAAGGCCGTCAGATCATCGACCGGCGGATGCGGCAGCCGCGGCAGTGCAGCGTTCCAGAGATAGTAGATGTTGCCGTCGCGGTCGGCGTAGGTGAAGTTCGAGGTCATGCGGGCACGCATCTTCATCGCGTCTTTCCACTCGGTGAGCGATTTCGCACGCATCATCTTAAGGAACTGCTCGCCGCCGCGGACCTCGGCCTCACCCGCGTACTTGAAAATGAAGATCTTGCCGTCCTCGCGTTTGATCACAGGCCCGAGCGGCGTGGACCAAAACTCGCGGGTCTCGGTCGAGACGGCATCGCCGTTGCGGAAGGGAACCGTGACCAACTCGCGGATGAGCGGCACCGAAGCACCGTCGAAGATGTAGTGATCGGGCTTGGCCGGGTCGGCGTCGAGCGTGTAGATCTGATCGAGGTCCTGCGAGTTGTTCGTCGTCGAAAAGCCGAGATAGCGATTAAAGCCACCGATCACGCCGAACGCACCGCCGATGCGGAAATCGCCATAAAAATCGATCACGCCGGGTACCGTCATATGTGCTTCGTAGTAGCCCGCCGACCAACGGAGATGCGGGTTGCGGAGCAGGATCGCCTTGCCGGATTTCGTTCGGCTCGGGGCAAGGGCCCAGGCATTCGAGCCGTCGTCGGGACCTTCGCCTTCCCCTTCCATCGTCGTCGGGTCGTCGTCGCTGCGGGCAGGCCTTTGATTGAGAAAGTTGCGGATCTTCTGGGCCGAGGGCTGGACGAGCTCGGTCGAGAGCACGTCGAAGCCGGTGAAGTCGCTCGGCATTCCGGCCGGAAACTTGCCGGGATGGAGCTTTATAAAGCGATTGATCCCCGCAGCAAAGCCTTCATAGACGTCGCGGACGTCCTTCGAGAGCGTAGCGTATTTCGGCTCGGCCTTTGCCCGCACGCGGCGGATGGCGAAGTCGGAGTCCATCTGTTCATAGCCCGAAACCGTTGCCCATCGCCCGCTCGCCGCGAGCAGCCGCATTCCCGTTTGGTCGCCGTAATCCTCGGACTGCAGCCAGGCGAGTGCATAGCCTGCCGCATAGAGATCCTTCGCCCGGATGTGCGGAACGCCTTTTTCAGTACGGATCACCTCGACCCGCTGCCAGGGCTCGTCCGCCGGAATCACCACCGGCGAGGAAAAAGCAGTGAACAAAAGAGTGGCGAAAAGAAGGATCGAAGTCTTCATAAACGTGTTTGGATAAGAAGGAAAGAACGTGTAACGGGAATGGTAGAAATATACCATCGTCCCGCCGGAGCAGAAAACTCACCCGCGAAAAACGAAAAAGGCCCGCCGCTTTCGGCGAGCCCTGCGTTCTCAGACAGGAGACGCATTTCGAATTTAGATATTTACGCCAACAAGACGCGGATTGGCCTTCTTCTGCAAAAGCTTGCGAAGCTTGAGCCGTGCCTTATGGAGCTGCGACTTCGATGTGCCGACCGAGCATCCGAGGATGCGTGCGACCTCTTCGTGCTCAAAGCCTTCGACGTCGTGGAGCAAGAAGACGTTCTTGTAGCCAGCCGGAAGCTGCTCGATCGCGTGCTCAAGGGCGATCTTGTCAACGACCTGCATACGCTCTGGATCGGTCGTGCCGGTGACCACTTGGTCCGGCGTTTCGCCTTCCTCAGTAACCTTTTCGTACTTCACGTTCCGCTTACGGAAGTGCATCAAGACCTGGTTGACCGTCATCCGGTGCAGCCACGTTGTAAAGGCCGAGTCGCCGCGGAAGCTGCCGATCTTACGATAAAGCTGGATGAAAACATCCTGAGTAAGGTCTTCGGCCTCATATGCATTCTGGAGCATGCGGAGGCAGATCGAATAGACCCTGCGGTGATGCCGCTGATAGATCTCTTCAAAGGCCGCCATGTCGCCCGTTGCAGCAGATTGCGTGAGTTCAAAGTCGCTCGTGGCTGCGAGCGGAGATACGTATTTTGCCTTAGCCGAATCGCTCTCCGCGGCCGCCGTGCCGCTCTGCCAAATAGGATAGTTCAAGGTTTCTGTAGTCATTTCCGTGTCTCCCCCGATATCCCAAGCTTCAAAAAGCGTGCCAAACCTCGAAAATCGCCCCGTACCGGCCCTTTCTTTCATATTTTTACTGTATTTTCGAGGCATACCTTTGATTTCGCTGAACATCATAGAGAGGATTCAATTCGTTCACTTGACGGCTTTCCGTTGCACTGCGCACGATATGGTATAGTTGTCTCTTGAACGATTTTGATACATTTTCCGTGGCCACACTTACTGACAAATACAAAACGCGAAACGGTTTATTCCGCACATCAAGAACGCTCGGGCTGATCGGTATTTGCAGCCGAATGATCGCCGCGGCACTGTTCTTGACCTTCGCGAGCAGCATTGTCCCCGCTCAGCCACAAACGGGCGTCCGCACGCAGGAAATTGACGAGGATTCCGGAGTGCCCGTGATCCTGACCCATCTGCCGAACTGGGAAACGGTTCGGGAAAATGCGTCGTTCATAGCATCAAAGGAAGAGTTTGCAAGGGTGATCGGCGATCGGCCGGTTAACACCGCGATCGAGTTCATCGGCGGTACCGAGGCCGCAAGTGCCGTTTATCCCGAGGGCCGGCTGCTTATTATTGAGTACCCCACGCCGCAGTTTGCCTCCGCCGCGGATGCTGAATTTCTCCGTATTTTGACCGAAACTCCGACCGAGCCGCCTACGGTTTACCGCCGTGTCGGGAACTACTCCGTCTTTGTTTTCGATACGCCGGATACAGTGGCCGCAGCTGCCCTGATCGATCAGGTAACGTACGCGAAGGACGTGCAGTGGCTCGGCGAGAGCCCGTTCCTGTTGCGGAACCTCGAACGCTATTTCATCACGACCTCGCGCGACATCATCTACTCAACGATCATGTGGATGGTATTGGGATTTGGAGTTGCTATCCTGCTCGGAGCGACCGTTGGATTTTCCTACTTCAAATACCGCGAAGGCCAACGCGAAAAGATGGTCGCATTTTCGGATGCGGGCGGGTTGACGCGGCTAAACCTCGACGATCTTTCGGAGCCGCTCAGGCTCGAACCTTAGGCATTACTCGGGAAGTGCGTCGATGAGCCGATCGATATCTTCCTTATTGTTGTAAAAATGTGGAGCGATCCGAAGCCTTTCACCCCGCGGCGAGACGATAACGCCCGCCGCCCGCAGCCGCTCGGCGATCTCACTGCAATGCATCCCGCCGAGATGCTCGATGCAGACGATCGCCGTTGCTTCCGAGGGCTCTCGTGAACTAATGATTCGATAATTCGTGCCTGCGAGCCGTTCGCAAAGATAGCCAGAAAGCTCGGTAAGGTAACTACGAATGTTGGCAAGCCCGACGCTGTTGAGAAGAGTCAAGCTTTGCTCAAGGCCGTAAAAAAGCGACGAAGGCCCGGTACCGCTCTCCCAGGCAAGGGCGTTTGGCTTGAAGGGCTGTTCGCGGTCCTCAAAGTCCCAAGGCGTCTCTACGCTTATCCAGCCGACGAAAGCCGGATCGACCCGTTCACGTGCTCGTGCGGAAACGTAGAGAATACCGCAGCCCTCGGGAGCACAAAGCCATTTATGGCTTGCACCCGCTGCGATATCAACCTTCGCCCCGTCAAGGTCAAAGCCCATTTGGCCGAGCCCCTGAATAATATCTACCGCGAAAAGAGCGTCGGCCGCCCGGGCCGCATTGCCGATCGTCTCAAGGTCGGCACGGTAACCGGAAGCGAATTGAACTGCACTAACGGCGACGACCCGCGTGTTCGAGTCGATCATGTCGAGAAGCTCGTCGGTCTCGTACCTTCCATCGCGTTCCGGGCAGATTCGCAGTTCGACACCGAAACGGTCACGGACACGCCTCCATGGATAAAAATTTGCCGGAAATTCGTTTGCGAAGGTCACGATGTTGTCGCCCGCCTTCCAGTCAAGACCGGCGGCGACCGCCGCGAACCCGTCCGACGTGTTTCGCATGAATGCGATGTGTTCCGGGCTGACGTTCACCATTCCCGCGAGCAGATCGCGGCAACGTCCCTTTGTCTTGACCCACTCGGGATAGTGCTCCGAGCCATACTTTGCGACATCGTTGAGCTGCCAATTAACAGCCTCGATGGCAGTACGCGGCATCGGCGAAACGGCGGCAGAATTGAGGTAGGCGTAGTGCTCGGTGGCAGCGAAAAGCGATCGAATCTCAGGCGTCATTTGGATGATTCTATATCAGGGATGCCCGCTTTGCTGAATCACCGCATCCGTGCCTCGAGAAAATAGAATACGTTGACAAAAGCAGCACTGGGGCACAAAATCTAATAAGGCTAGCGCGGTCAACATTTTGCCCGCATTTGTGAATCGAACGAAAGAACGTGTTCAACCGGAGGAAAAAACGAACAATACCCTTTGGCCCGCTCCACCCGGCGGATGATCTCGACATTGCCGTACATCATTACCGCAGACAGTCGAGAACGTTTCTTTGGGCGGAGGGAGCTCGGCTCGTGCGCGACGTTTTCCTGATCCTCGTTGTATTTGTTCTACTTGGTGTTTTTGCAGTTCAGCCGGTCGTAGTCGAGGGCGAATCGATGCTTCCGCATCTCCATAATGGCGAGCGGCTTCTCGTCAATAAGCTCGTTTATTACAACATTCAAGGCGTGAGTTGGGGACATCTTGAGCGCGGCGACATCGTCGTTTTCTGGTTTCCGCGTGAGCCGGATAAAAGCTACGTAAAGAGGATCATCGGCCTGCCGGGCGAAACGGTCGAGGTCAGAAATGGCCGCGTCAACATAAACGGCGTGGAACTGCAGGAAGATTATCTCGACACCGAGCACAACCAGAGCCTGCCGACCTGGCCGGCAAAAAAGGTCGAACCGCATCATTACTTTGTGATGGGCGACAACCGCGATAATTCGTCCGACTCGCGCTATTGGGGCCTCGTCCCGGAAAAATATATCTACGGCAAGGCTTTTTTCCGTTACTGGCAGCCGGATAAGATCGGCTTTGTCGAACACGGCGACTACAAAGAATCGGAACTCGACAGCCTGTCGGATACAAGAGCGATCCAGCAGTGATCCGCTCGCAAAATTGATTTCCCGCACACAGCAATTTAACTGCCGCTACGCATTGCGATAAACTGCTCTTCAGATGAATAACGCAAGTTCGGCAATGATCGTCCTCGAAGATGGGCGCTCCTTTCGCGGAAAGGCATTCGGGGCCGAGGGAGAGGCCTTCGGTGAGATGGTCTTCAACACATCAATGACGGGTTATCAGGAGATCCTGACCGACCCGAGCTACGCCGGACAGATCGTTTGCATGACGTATCCGCTGATCGGCAACTACGGTGTCAACGAGATGGACGTTGAATCGCGTCGGCCGTGGGCGGACGGTTTTGTCGTGAAAGAAGCATCGCGGATCGCCTCTAACTGGCGATCGACCGAGACCCTGCAGTCCTATCTTTCACGCAACAACATTGTCGGGATCGAGGGGATCGATACTCGGGCACTTGTCCGCCACATTCGCGATAAAGGGGCAATGCGTGCCGTTATATCAACCACCGACCTCGACGAGGCGAGCCTACTTGAAAAGGTTCGCACTTCACCTGATATGAAGGGCCGCGAGCTTGCGACGGAAGTGACCACGGAGGCGAGTTTTGAATATCCGGCAGCTGCCGATGCCAAATATCACATTGTAGCCTTCGACTTTGGCGTAAAGACTAACAGCCTTCGCGAATTCGCAAAGTTTGGCTGCAGGGTAACGGTCGTCCCCGCAGACACTTCGGCCGAAGACGTGCTCGCCCTCGCGCCCGACGGCATCTTTCTTTCGAACGGCCCCGGCGATCCGGCTTCGATGGGCAGGGTTATCGACGAGATCAGGAAACTTGCAGCATCGCAGAAGCCGATGTTCGGCATCTGTCTCGGGCATCAGTTGATCGGGCAGGCATTCGGCGGGACGACATTCAAGATGAAATTCGGCCACCGCGGCGGTAACCAGCCGATCATGAATCTCGAATCCGGCAAGGTCGAAATAACCTCGCACAACCACGGCTTTGCCGTTGACCCTGATTCGTTACCCGCAGACGTCGAGGTCACGCACATCAATCTAAACGACAAAACCGTCGCCGGCCTGCGACACAAGACCCTCCCGGTCTTCTCGGTCCAATATCACCCCGAATCCGCACCTGGCCCGCACGATAGCGAATATCTGTTCGAGCAGTTCGTGAGTTTGATGAGTAAAAAGAAAGGTCATATAGGACGCATATGTCCCATATGACCTTTTCCTGAGTGAGCCTTGCTTACTGCCCGATACCGAATATATACGGTGCGATGACTAGCGAGACGATGGACATCAGCTTGATGAGGATGTTCATCGAAGGGCCCGACGTGTCTTTAAAGGGGTCGCCGACCGTGTCGCCCGTTACCGACGCCTTGTGCGGCTCGGAGCCCTTGTAATACATCTCGCCATTTATCTCAACGCCTTTCTCGAACGACTTTTTGGCGTTGTCCCATGCGCCGCCGGCGTTGTTTTGGAAGATACCCATCAGCACGCCGGTTACCGTCACACCTGCGAGCAATCCGCCAAGCACTTCCGGACCGAAGGTGAACCCGACAATGACCGGTGTGATCAAGGCGATGGCACCGGGAAGCATCATCTGTCGGATCGAGGCTTTGGTTGAGATCTCAACGCATTTTTCGTATTCCGGTTTTGCCTTGTATTCCATGATGCCCGGTATCTCGCGGAACTGCCTGCGAACCTCGTGCACCATTTCCATCGCTGCCTTTCCTACCGCCTGAATGCAGAGAGCGGAAAAGATGAACGGGATCATGCCGCCGATGAAAAGTCCGCCGAGCACGTTTGCCTTGTAGATATCGATCCGATCGATACCGGCGATCCCAACGAAGGCTGCGAAAAGGGCGAGCGCAGTTAGCGCCGCACTTGCGATCGCAAACCCTTTTCCGGTTGCTGCGGTCGTATTTCCCACGGCGTCTAGGTTGTCCGTCCGTTCGCGAACTTCCGGCGGCAGTTGGCTCATTTCCGCGATGCCGCCGGCGTTGTCGGCGATAGGGCCGAAGGCGTCGATGGCAAGCTGCATGGCGGTTGTCGCCATCATTCCTGAGGCTGCGATGGCCACGCCGTAGAGCCCGGCGAAGTAATACGAGGTCATGATACCGGCGGCGAGTGTGATGATCGGTATCACAGTCGATTTCATTCCTACGGCCAGCCCGCCGATGATGTTCGTCGCGTGGCCTGTGGATGATTGCTGCACGATCGAATTAACGGGCGGCTTGCCCATTGCGGTGTAATATTCGGTCGCGTAGCTCATGATCGCGCCGACGATCGTACCGACGACGATCGAATAAAACACGCCCCATTTGTCGAACGATTGGGTGCGAAGCGAGAGCTGGCCGTCCGGCAGGATCCACATCACGGCAAAGAACGAAGCTATCACCGTAAAGATCATCGCTGACCAGTTGCCGATATTCATCGCTGCCTGGACGCTCGATTTATCGTCGCTGATGCGGACGAAGAGCATGCCGACGACCGAGAAAACAATGCCCAAACCGCCGATCACCATCGGCAGCAGGATCGGTGCGAGCCCGCCGAACATATCCCGCGACGTTATCTCTTGCCCGAGCACCATCGTCGCCAGGATCGTCGCCACATACGAACCGAAAAGGTCGGCGCCCATGCCGGCAACGTCTCCGACGTTATCGCCCACGTTATCCGCGATGGTGGCCGGATTGCGGACGTCGTCCTCCGGAATTCCCGCCTCGACCTTGCCGACGAGGTCCGCGCCTACGTCAGCCGCTTTGGTATAGATACCGCCGCCGACGCGTGCAAAAAGGGCGATCGACTCGGCACCTAGTGAGAACCCTGTCAGAACTTCGATCGCTGTTCGAACCTGATTCGCCCCAAGCTCGGCGAAGATCGCCAGAAACGCGATGAACAAACCGCCAAGCCCGAGGATCGCGAGGCCGGCAACGCCGAGCCCCATCACCGCACCGCCCGTAAATGAAACGGCCAGAGCCTGTTTCAGGCTCGTGCGTGCGGCCTGCGTTGTGCGGACGTTCGCCTTCGTGGCGACCTTCATCCCGATGTATCCGGCGGTTGCTGAAAGCACGGCACCGATCAGGAACGCAATGGCGATCAGCCAATGCGAATGGATCTCACGGCCGTTCACTTCATGGATCGTTCCCGAATATGCGAGCAAGGCGGCCGTGATCAATGCAAAAATACTGAGAACTCGCCACTCAGCTTTCAGGAATGCCATCGCTCCATCGGCGATGTAGCCGGCGAGCTCCTGCATGTTGTCGTCGCCGGCCTCCTGCTTGCCGACCCAGGCCGACTTGTAGGCCATCACCAGTATTCCGAAAAGCCCAAACGCGGGCACCAGATAAATAACGTAATCGTTCATACTCTTTTTCGATCTTGTGTTCCCCGCCCCGTAGGCCGCAGAAACACGCTCTCAAGATAGATTTTTACTAACTGTAAGTGGGATACGAACTAAAAAAGTCCTTTGAATACCAAAACTTAGAATTATCGAACAATTGCGGGTATTTCACAAATAACCGCGGGCGAAAACTCGCAGAGCCGGCCGGGCCGGGCACGCACTTTTCCTTTAAGAAGGGTGTTTCATTTTTTGAAGAGGCAATACGTTTCTGAAACGGTTGGAACGAATGAAACAGATGAATCGCCTGAAACGGTTGAAACACCTGAAACACCTGAAACGGTCGGAACCGCCTGCGTGAGCGGGCGGCCAGTTCGTTGACCGCCAAGGGCTTGGGCCTTTGGATTTTGGTTCGTGGGTACTTGCATCTTCGCATTCTGACTACTGGCTTCTTGCTTTTGATCATCGGTCATTGTTCTACAATCTCAGGCTAACGGCTTATGGCTAACAGCTATCGGCTGATTCCCAAAATAAAATTTGATCGACTGTCGTACCGAAAGTTCGTACCGCTACTCACCGCTCTATGCCTTCTATTCACTATTCACTATCTCCCCGCTGTCCATTCTGACCGCCCGTCGCCCACAAATGAACAGTGATCCGTGAGATATGGAAGATATTGAAGATATGGATGATTTGGATAGTTGAGAGTTGCGGAGCTTCGAAGTTTGGATTTCCAGCTTTAGCTGGCCTGTCTGAGTCGTCGGCGACGGTAGCATCTACGCCAACCCCTTCTGCAAACACTTCCGCATCCGGCTCAAAACCACCGAACGCTTCATCAACCCCAAAATAGACGCCGTCGGCCGCATGTACCTAAACCTCCCCGAAACCGTAACCGTCTCCCGCGGCCCCCGCGAAAAGCGCAAGAACCGCGTGCAATTGTCGGCGAAGCAGGCGGCATAACTTTAGCCACACGCGCAAACGTGTGGAAACGAACATCGAGATCAAACGAGCGTGCGAAGCATGCGACATAGAAAGAAATTCCGCGTGTTTCACACGCTAGGACCACTGTCTACACATACACCACGTTGGGCTTCGCTCCACGTGGGGCTACAAACATATCGTCTGCTTCGCAGACTTGAGAATCCAAGATCTTTTGAGACGGGCTCGTCCGCAATCCTCAACGTCAGAACCGCCTGCGTAAGCGGGCGGCCAGTTCGCCAAAATCAAAAGCCGCGATACCTGACGAGACCTTTTCCTTGAACGGCAATTTACTTAGTGATATCTTTTGCGGAACATGCCGCAGATGAAACTAATAACTGACGACACGGGCCACGTTTGGAGGGCGATCGAACACGGAGACGCTCATCGTTTAACCGGTCCGGCCAATCAGGACGACGAGCGTAGCCGACTGTTAAGGATCGATGGCAAGATACACGAATGTCTTCGGGGCAATCCACCGAGGAAATTGAGAAATGGACAATTGCGAAGCGGAACTAGGGTGAGTATCAAGATTGGCCGGGTCTGGTGGCACATTACGAAATCCGATCAACCAGATGTCAATGGAGAGCGACCAAACCTTTACCCTCGTATGGCGAATCCTAAAAAGGTTTACAAATTTCAATTACGATATTAAGGCTTCGCTTGGCAACGGCCAGTGCCTTTTTGTGTAGTCCGACCAACATGTTTACTGTTCGACACGATAGCCCACCCCTCGACTTCGGCGTGATTAAAGACCGACTTGAAGAGTTGCTGGAAGCAGCGGCCAACTTTCTGGAACGGGATTGGCCACCTCGATACAGCAATGTCGATAGTGCGAGAATAATCTTCTACACGCGCATGCGTCTCGTGATAAACACGTATGCTAGTTTCATGTGGCTGGTTGCCGACAAGCCTAAAGACCCACTTCGAAAAATGCTTGTTCTCTCAACGCCCCCGCTTGTTCGAACAATGTTCGAAGAGCTGATGACGTTAATTTTTCTTTTCCATGATGTCCCGGCCTTAATCCAATCTTATGCAATGACTAACTACACAGAACTTGATTTAGAAATAAAGCACGCGAAGAAATATCACGAACATAAACCACAGTGGAAGAATTATATAGCAGACAAAGAAGCCCGACTTGCTGACCTCGCAATCAACTTAGCATTGTCGCCAGATCAAATAACGAACCCTAGAAAGTATATCGGACGTTGGCCAACTCCCGGCAGAATGATCAATGTTGTCAAGGCTAAATGGAAGACATCGAATGACATTGAATTTATGGAGTATGTCCAATCGTGGATTTATAGAACCTTATCGGGCGATACGCACCTTAACTTTGATGGCGTGATTCGACGCGGAAGCTTCTTCGCTGGTAAGGAACTTAAAGCTGAGTTCGGCCCCGACGATGCGAAGGCCAAAGGAACACAAAATTTTGAGGCATTCAGGATGGAAATGGTCTGGACAATGCTGACCCTGCTACTATCTATTGTCTCGGAAATCGAAGGACATTTTCACTTTGGACTTGCGACGCGTGCAAAATACCTTTGGATAATATTTGAAGAGAATTCAGACTTGTCGAACGAATTCTATGAAGCAAGGTATAAAGCGATGCTTTCCTAAAATATGGCCGGAAAAAGACACCATATTATTCCAAAGTTTTTGCAAAAGGGATTTGCCAGTCGTCAAGAAGGCGAAACAGTTTGGACCTGGCTTTACCATAAGAATATTTCTGCACCGCGGGAAATCAGTACTACGGACGCAATTGTTTCCGAGCACTTCTATGGAAAAGGTGAGAACAGTGCAGACGCTTCGATAACTGAATTCGAAACAAGTAGGCTTGCCCCGCTCGTGGATTCTCTCCGCCAAGGAACATGCGACCTAGTCGAATCGCGGCGTGAAATTGCCGGTCTCATCGCCCATTTTTCAATTCGCACAAAACTCATTAGGAAAGGCTTCGAAGAGGCATCAGAAAACTTTCTTAGCGGTGTCGGTGAGATTTTTGGTGATGGCGAGTTGATCGGCGATGCGGTCGCCAACCAATCTGATGCATACATGAAAGAGCAGTTTGACGAAGTCCTCGCTGGACCTGAAACCTATCCTGGTGCGTTGGATGCGATCAAACAACTTGAAAATCTTGGTATTTCTCGCGACGAAGTGAGTTCGACGATCGTCGCAATGTTGCGTGAACATCTAAATGATCCCGTGACTCGCCAGGAGATTAGTGAGGGCATAGGCGAACTCTTCAGCCAGATCTTCAATCCGCCCAGCCCGCTCATCTCGGAGTCAGTAAAAGAGGGCCACATTAAAGGGCTGAAGGAAACCCCCGCGCCTGAAGTGCGAATTAAAACTTTCGAGAAGTTTGGATGGCAAATTCAGGATTGCGACTTTGATTTAATTTTGGGTGATACTGCGACGATCTTTGAAACCGTCGATCACCAAACCTTCGTTCCTATATGTGATCTGCCCAAGACAAAGACCGTTTTACTTCCGATCTCGAGCCGTCAACTCCTAATTGGAAGTTGTGACCCAACGATCAAGTACGCGGTAAAACAAAATATCAATCATGCTATCGCAAGTTGTAGTTTTGAACAGTTCGTCGGAAGGACTGATAATCACACCGCTCTAATGACCCAGATCGGACAGGAACCGTTCCCAATCGCTAAAGATGAGCTCGAAGCAGAATTAGCAAATCTTCGAGAAAATATGAGAAAAATGGCGGATGGCGAACACTCTTGATTAGGGGACGAACGACGGCTGCGCATTGTTCGACGCCTTTAGCGTCGGGATGTTTTTTCTTCTCCGAACCGAGGGTTACGCTCATTCCATTCGCTCACCCTAGGCTTTATAGTCTGTCGTCGATGGCGACGAAAGCGGCGGCGTAGCCGCAGGAGATTTAAAGAGTCGCCGGAAAAGCGGAGCTTTTCCGCACATCGAGCGGCAAAGCCGGGGCGGGGCCTTTGTGGACAGGGTGACCATGGTGGGCAGAAAGGGCTGGGGATAGGCGAGAGGATTTTCTCGGAAAGCCGGTAGCTTTTAGCTGTAAGCTGTGAGCTTTTGGTTGGGGGCGGCGGGGAAAATTGGTCTTCGGGAAAGGTATTCGTTTATAATCCATTAGCTCTTCAAATTGCAGGCGAGCCATTCTACATTTTAGGAGGACGCGAGCGATGCCGGTTACGGATCCGAGGGTTGATGCATATATCGAGAGGTCGGCGGAATTTGCACGGCCGATCTTGGTGCATATTCGGAAGCTGGTGCATAAGGCGTGTCCGGATGTGGAGGAGAAGATCAAGTGGGGGATGCCGCACTTTGATTTCAAGGGGCCGGTCTGCAACATGGCGGCGTTCAAGCAGCATTGCACCTTTGGTTTTTGGAAGCAGCAGTTGATGGACCATCCGGCGATCGACGCAGAAAAAAACGCGATGAGCAGCTTTGGGAAGATCGCCTCGCTCAAGGACCTGCCGAAGGACAAGGTCATCATCGAGCTTGTCCATAAGGCGGTGGAACTTAACGAAAAGGGCATAAAGCTGCCGCAGAAAAAGCCGGCCGAGCGTGCGGAGCTGGCCGTGCCGGAGATACTCGCTAAGGCACTCGCAAAGAACAAAAAGGCAAAGGCCGCTTTCGATAAGTTCAGCTACAGCCACCGGAAGGAATACATCGAGTGGATAAACGAAGCGAAGACCGAACCGACCCGCGAAAAGCGGACCGCGACCGCCATCGAATGGCTAAGCGAAGGCAAAGGGAAGAATTGGAAATATGAAAAATCGTGAATGGCGAATAGTGAATGGTGAATGGTGAATGGTGAATAGAAAATTCCAAATTCTGGCTTCTGACTTCTGGCTTCTGGCTTCTAGAATACAAAAATGACTGAACCAATACTTGTTGCGAAGCGTGACGACGCGGAATTTAACCTCCTGATGCAGATGGCGAACCGGCATGGTGTTATCACCGGTGCGACCGGAACGGGCAAGACCGTTACGCTGCAGAAGCTTGCCGAGGGCTTTAGCCAACGCGGCGTTCCGGTTTTTGTTTCCGATATCAAGGGCGACCTGAGCGGTATCAGCCAGGTCGGCGGAAACCACCCGAAGATCATCGAGCGTCTTGAAATGCTTGGGCTTTCGGACACGAAGTTTGAGGGAAGCCCGGTCACGTTTTGGGACGTTTTTGGCAAAGAGGGGCATCCGCTGCGGGCGACGATATCAGAGATGGGGCCGCTGCTGATCTCGCGAATATTGCAGCTCAACGAAACGCAGGAAGGCGTGTTGACTCTGGCGTTCAAGGTCGCGGACGAAGGCGGCATGCTGCTGCTCGACCTGAAAGACCTGCAGCAGATGCTGATCTTCGTCGCTGAAAATGCGAAGGAATTCACAACGCAATACGGCAACGTCTCGAAGGCTTCGGTCGGTGCGATCCAACGCGGGTTGCTGCAGCTGGAGCAGCAGGGCGGGCACGAATTCTTCGGCGAACCGGCCGTTCGGCTTGAGGATTTCATGCAGACGCTCGGAGGCAAAGGCGTGATAAATATCCTCGCCGCCGATGAGCTGATCAATTCGCCGAAGCTGTATTCGACGTTTCTGCTGTGGCTGCTCTCGGAACTTTTTGAGCTGCTCCCCGAGGCCGGCGACCTTGATAAACCGAAGCTCGTGTTTTTCTTTGATGAGGCTCATCTGCTCTTCAGCGACGCGCCGCGGGCTCTGGTCGAAAAGATCGAACAGGTCGTGCGGCTGATCCGGTCGAAGGGTGTCGGGGTTTATTTTGTGACGCAGAGCCCCGCGGACATTCCGGACAAGGTGCTCGCCCAGTTGGGCAATCGCGTCCAGCACGCGCTTCGCGCCTACACGCCGAAGGAACAGGAGGCCGTCAAGGTCGCGGCAAAGAGCTTTCGCGAAAACCCGGAGGTCGATACGGTCAAGACAATTTCAGAACTCGGCGTTGGCGAGGTCCTGATCTCCTTGCTTGATGCGAAGGGCGTCCCGACCGTGGTGGACCGTGCGTTCGTCGTGCCGCCCGCCAGCCAGATCGGGCCGATCACGCCCGAGCAACGCAAGCAGCTTGTGGACACCTCGATAGTCGCCGGCATCTATGACACCGCCATCGACCGCGAGTCGGCGTTCGAGATGCTCTCAAAACGCGCCGAGGAAAAAGCGGCGGCAGAAGAGGAAACGAAGGCACAGCTCGAGGCACAGAAAGAGGCCGAACGCCAGGCAAAGGCCGAACGCACCGCCGCCCGCGGGCCGGACACGCTTGTTGAATCGATCGCAAAAAGCGCCGCCCGTTCAGCCTCGTCCTCTATCGGCCGGCAGATCGGCAACACGATCGTCCGCGGCATCCTCGGCGGAATCTTCGGCGGATCAACGTCAAAGAAGAAATCGAGCTGGTTCTGATCGGGGAATGCTGATCAAGAATGCAATTTTGGATCGCATTAAGGCTGGTGAGGTCTCGCTGATCTTTCGCCGCTGGAAGAAGGTGGGCGTGAAGGCGGGCGGGACGCAGATGACGCAGCGGGGCGTTTTGGCGGTCGATTCGGTCGAGGTTGTGACCGAACGGAAGATCACGGCGGCGGATTCGGCGGCCGCGGGATTTGCGTCGAAAAAAGACCTCTTGGCTTCGATGCCGCCGGCGAGCGACGACACCGACATTTATCGCATCGGCGTCCACTGGGCCGGCGAGGATCCGCGAAAGGCACTGCGGTCCGAAGCCGATCTTTCCAAGGCCGAACTCGATGACATCATCGCCAAACTCAAGAAGCTCGACGCAGGCAGCAAACGCGGCCCGTGGACGAAGCTCTATCTGGAAATGATCCGCGACCAGCCGAACACCCACGCCGCCATCCTCGCCAAACAGATCGGCCTCGACATCCCGACCTTCAAACCATGGATCCGCAAACTAAAAGCCCTCGGCCTAACCGAATCCCTCCGCCCTGGCTACCGCCTCTCACCACGCGGCGAAAAGGTGCTGGAAGCTCTCATACTAAGGCGTGAGAAAAACGGAGGAGCGGCGTGACCGAACAGTTATGCGAAAGGACCGGCTGTCGCTCTTGTTCCACATCATATTTTCGACAAAGAATCAGGAACATCTTATCGATGAGAAGGTCGCGCCATTGCTTTATTCGTGTATCGAAGGCGTTCTCTGGGAACCGTACTATTCGCCTGCCTTGATAACGGGAGGCGGAAGCGATCATGTCCACATTTTTCTCGGGCTTTCGCGCATTGTTACTCCGGACTTGCTGATTCGCGGGGTAAAAGAACGAAGCGCAATCTTTATGCGATCGCTAGGCAAGAAGTACGCCGGTTTCGAATGGCAGGAAGGATATGCTGCTTTCACTATTAGTAGGTGGGAAACGGACGACCTCAAAGCTTATATCGCTAATCAACCTGCGTTTCATAAGTCAACATCATTTCAAGACGAGTACCGTTCGATCCTGACGGAACACGGCATCGAATACGACGAGAACGAATTGTGGGACTGATGGGAAGCCCGCCCTCTTGAATGGGTCTGGTAGTAAACTAAAGATGATGAAAGTTCTACTGACCGGAGCCAATGGCTATATTGGCAAGCGGCTTCTGCCTCTTTTGATCGAGCGGGGGTGCGAGGTCGTCTGCGCGGTGCGCGATAAAAGCCGATTTCCCCGAGACGGATTCTATGCCGATCCGAATGTTTCTGTGATCGAGATCGACTTCCTTAAGGACGCTTTAGCCCAGCCGGAACTAAAGGACATCGATGCCGCTTACTACCTGATCCATTCGATGAGTGACGACAACTCTTCCGGTTTTGAAAAGCTCGAGCGCACTGCCGCGCTTAATTTTGTTGAGCTCTTAAGCGATACACCTGCAAAACAGATAATCTATCTCGGCGGGATCACAAACGAAGAAGCACTTTCGACCCACCTGGCCTCGAGAAAAAAGGTCGATGAAGTGCTTCGTGCCGGCCCGGTTCCTGTCACCTCCTTAAAAGCTGGAATTATTGTTGGCTCGGGCAGTTCATCATTTGAGATCATCCGCGACCTTGTAGAAAAGCTGCCGATAATGATCGCCCCCAGATGGCTGGAGACCCGGACCCAGCCGATAGCGATCCGCAACGTCCTCGAGTACCTGACCGGAGTGCTCCTCCGCGAAGACGCGTACGACGGGTCTTACGATATCGGCGGCCCGACCGTAATGACATACAAGGAAATGATCCTGCAGTTTGCCGAAGTGCGCGGCCTGAAGCGACAAGTCTTTACAGTGCCGGTGATGACGCCGAAACTCTCGTCGTATTGGCTTTATTTCGTTACGAGCACCTCGTACCGGCTTGCCGTCAATTTGGTCGACAGCATGAAGGTGGAGGTCATTGCAAAGCCGAACGACCTTGGTGAAAAACTTGGCATCCATCTTCTGACCTACAAAGAGGCTGTTAGGCTGGCATTCCAAAAGATCGGACAAAACAGCGTCGCTTCAAGCTGGAAAGACTCGCTCGTTTCGAGTTTCGGGAACAATTCGCTGCGCGAGCATTTGGAGGTGCCCGTGAACGGGTGCCTGATGGACGAGCGTCTGGTGCCGATCACGACGGACGTCGATCAGGTCGTCGATAATATCTGGTCGATCGGCGGCGGCCGGGGCTGGTACTATGCGGATTGGTTGTGGGCGATCAGAGGCCTGATGGACAAGATGGTCGGCGGCGTCGGGCTCCGTCGCGGGCGGACAAATGCCACGATCATCAATAACGGCGACACACTCGATTTCTGGCGCGTCTTACTGGCTGATCGGCAAAACAAACGCTTGCTGCTTTATGCCGAAATGAAGCTGCCCGGTGAAGCCTGGCTCGAATTTATGGTTATGCGAAAAAATGGCCGGGACTATCTGAAACAGACTGCAACCTTTCGGCCAAAAGGACTGCTCGGCCGGCTCTACTGGTACTCGGTCCTGCCGTTCCACTACTTCGTCTTTCGTCGCATGGCTGAAAATATTGTCGGGTACCAAGGGGAATGAGTCCCTCAATACAGCCGTACCGACGACGAAGTCGAACTCAGGGTGCGATCAACTCGACTGAAGGGAAGTAACGTTTGAATCTCCGCGGGTCGCGGGTGAGCATCTTGTAACCGGCCACTCAGGCGTGGGAGCCGACCCTAGATCTTTCGCCGCGAGGCGAAAAGGTGCTGGAAGCTCTCCGAAAGGCGGGGAAAGGCTGATCACTTTCGGCGGGTTTTGTTTTCCGATTTGGCGCTCGCGGCAGTCTTGGAAACACGACCGGTCGCGATTTCGTCACGCTTAACGAGATGCACAGTATCGCCCTTTAGAATGAAATCGACCTCGGTTCCCGGTTGGAGTCCACAGGCCTTCCTGATCGCCGCCGGTATCGTAACAACGCCTCTTGAATTAACGCGCACTCGCATATTAATAAAGCAAATAGGGTTTTCTTGCTTCCGCAAAAGCATTCAGTTCATCGGCCCATGCGTTTTCGATCTCGCTTAAAGCGGCTCCGGATTCGATCGCCTTGCGGATCTTGTCGGTGCCGGCGACTACGTCGAAGGGATTTTTGTCGAACTCGTATTCGTAGGCGTTTTGGCGCCATTGGAAATGGTCGGGGTACATTTCGTAGGCGGTTTTGACCATCGCGATGCCGGTGATGACGGGCTTGAACGTTTCGCGGTCGGTGATGTGGATCTGCACGCCGCCGCAGGTCTGGCCCGCGAACTCGCAAAAGGTCGGCTGAAAGTATGCCTCGCGAAAGGCAACGCCGGGCAGGTCAAATTTGCGAAGCTCGGCGGCCCAGGCGTAGGCGTCAATGAACGGAGCGCCGTTTAGGAAAAAGGGTAGCGTCGTGCCGCGGCCTTCGGAAAGCTCGGTGCCCTCGAGGTGGACGGTCGCCGGAAAGACGACGCAGGTATCAACGTCGGGAATATTCGGCGAGGGCAGCACCCACGGCAGTCCGGTCTCGTCGCCCCACATCTCGCGCCGCCAGCCTTCCATCTTAACGACCTCAAGCTCGCATCCGATGCCGAAGTGCTCGTTGAACATTTTCGCTAGCTCGCCGATCGTCATCCCGTGCCGCGTCGGTAATGCGAACTGGCCGACGAACGACGTGAACGCGTCTTCGGTAACGTTGCCGTCGATGTCGTTACCGTTTATCGGGTTCGGCCGGTCGCAGACGATGACGCGCTTGCCGAACGTTTTCGCCGCACGCATGCAGTTCGCCATCGTATAGACAAACGTGTAAATGCGGCAGCCGACGTCCTGCAGATCGACGACGATCGTGTCCACATCGGCCAGCATCGCCTCGGTCGGTTCGCGCGTTTCGCTGTAGAGCGAATAGACCATGATGCCGGTCCGCGCGTCGGGCATGTGCGGCGTCTCGATCATGTTGTATTGCACATCGCCGCGGATGCCGTGCTGCGGCCCGAAAAGCGTCGTCAGGTCGATCTCCGGGTGCTCATAAAAAACATCGGCCGCGTGCCGCAGGTCCGGCAAAACCGTCGCCTGATTACACACCAGCCCGACCCGCTGGCCCGCGAGCAGATCCATGCGGTGGTTCAACAAAACCTCAATGCCGGGACGAATTCGTTTTGTATTCATTACGGATAAAGTAATGAGGATGTCTGAAGCTCTAGGCGTGATCTGTGCTTTTCGGTTTTTGGTCTGTGCATTCGGTGGTCTTTCCGAATCTACCATCGGGGTCACCACAGAATTCACAGAACAAAGACACAGAGCCTCGACCTTATAGACATCCTCCGTCTTCTGATCTTGCTATTTATCGCATCGGCCCTTATTTCGCGTCGGCGACGGATGCGTCGGGGGCGTTCTTTTTTACGGAGGCGATGCCGCTTTCCATGCCGCGTTTGGTTTTGTACATCTCGCTTTTGCCGAGCGGTTCGCCGTTCGCGGCCTTCAGCACAAAATACGGCGAGCCGTCCTTGGCGGTCTTGCGTTCAAAGCGGCCGTCGTTCGCCGAATTTTTTCTGACCGAGGCGATGCCGCCCTCGCACGCCTTTCGCGTTTCGTACTTCTCGCTGGTCAAGATGACCTGGCTGTTTGCGGCCTTCAGATTAAAGTGAAACTTTCCGTTCTTACCTGTCTTGATCTCAAATTTTCCCGGCATTCGATCTGCTCCTTATGTCATTGGTTTGGATTACGAAGATGGGTACTGCTGTCGCCGCATGCGGCTTGGCGAGAAGAATATCACAAGCCAAACTCATTGGACAAAGAAATCGAATGTTCGCACGGGCGGGCGGCGTAGCCGCGGATGTTTTTTGGGCGGCGGACGGAAAGGCCGAGCCTTTCCGCTCATCGGTGGGCATAGCCCTAAGAAGTTCTGCCGCATCATCGGTTTCTGCCGAAAAAATTCTTCCGGCCTGAGCAGCTTTCGTTGTATTATTTGGGATTATGTTCAGGCTCCTGATGGCGATGTTCTTAGTGCTCGGCTTTAGCTCGATCGGCGCGGGTCAGGTCGAGCCTAACGCAGGTTGCCCCGAGTTCATGATCGTAGGGCCCTCGGGCGTTTGGATGCCTGAAGAAACCGTATCCTTCCAAGCGATCGTTTCGGGGTCGATGCCTGATTCGGCGAAATTCGTGTGGACCGTCAAAGGAGGAACCATCATTGCCGGACAAGGGACGCTCGCGGTCACAATGCTTATCGATAAGGCAGCGGGAGATACGATAGTTGCGCGATTGCGAATCGAGGGGTTGCCGAGCAACTGTCCCTACGAAGCCACGGACTCTGTAACGATCTGTCGCCCTTCACCCCCGATCCAGATCGATGAATTTTCGACGCCAAACGGCGACATGGATGCGGCCCGGTTAACCTCCGCAGCGAAGGAGCAACAAAACAACCCGACCAATCAGCTATACATAATCGAGTATTTTCCGCCCGGCATAGCCGAATCACAAAAAAGTGAAAAGATCAGGAAGATCAAAGAACATCTCGCTAAATTACGCGGATTCGACCTGGCCGCGGTAACGATCATTATGGCTGAGGCGGATGTGTTTTTAACGAAGATCTACAGGGTTCCGCCCGGTTCCGATAATCCGGTTCCGTAAATTGAAGAGTACGCGTTTGAGTCAATATGTTTCGCATCATTCTTTTGACCGTTTTGATAATCGTCGGTGTCGGTTCGGTAGCGGGACAGAAGTGTCCGACGTTTACGGTCGTTGGTCCGGCGGGTGTATTGCGGCCAGGCGAGGTGGCGATCTTCACAGTTAACCCGCCATTAGATAAATACGATCAATATACATTTGTATGGACCGTGTCCCGCGGCACTTTAGAAAGCGGCCAAGGGAAACCGTGGATATACGTCCGAACAAGCGAAAAGGACAACGGGACAGTTCTGAAAGCAGAAGTGAAAATAACAGGACCGTCTGCTGAATGCGTCAGAACCTTAACAAAAGCCGCCGAGATTCAGGGCGGCGGCCATCCCATAAAGTTTGACGAGTTTGGAGATCTTGACCTTGCTGCTTGCCCGACTTTATCGGTCACCGGGCCGGCGGGAATTGTTGAGCCTGGAAGGCTACTAAGATTCGATCTTTCGATCGAACCAAAAGAGCTTTCGAAAGGCCTTACATTTGCGTGGACGGTTTCCGAAGGGACGATCATTGGCGGGAGTGATAGAGAATTCCTGGAGGTTCGACCGGAGCGATACTTCAACCAAACGTTGACCGCGACGGTGGCTGTTATTGGGTTGCCCGAAGGCTGTCCATTTACCGCATCTGATTTCTTTCACGTGAGCTGCGACCCTTACCTTGCGACAGGCACCGACGTGTCGCTGTGGGATCTGTATTACGATCTGGAGTGGAATGAAGAAAGAAAACGTCTTGATGCTGTTGTCGCCGACGGGATAAAGCGTTTCCCTGACCGCACCATCTATATCGAAACAACGCTCGATTACAAACAATCGCAGGCACAAATAGAATCGCGTACGCGGCAAATCAGGGATCACCTTTTAATGAAGCTCGCGGCCAACCGATCGTTTGTCCGATCGCTACGCGGGGATCGGACATTCACAATGATCTATCTGGTTCCCAGTAACGCTCCGGTTTTGGATCCTGGTTATAAAGAATACTGCCTACAGTAAAGGTACTTGCAACGCGGGCCGGACCGGCGGCGTAGCCGCGGACGTCTTTTTGGGCCGGCAGACGGAAAGGCGGAGCCATTCCGCACATCGGTGGGCATAGCCCTAAGAAAATCCGTTGCAACGACCGCGGTACTATCGATGATGGAAGGCGGGAGTAAAACGTGTTTGAAGATTTCCCATTATTGAAACGACGTTGGAGGTGTTGCATGAAAAGCTTAAGAGTTTCGGTCTTTGCGTTAGTATCGCTTTGTTTCAGTATCGGGACTGGGGTTATCGACTCGTCGGCACAGGTGCCTTATGGCGGCATTAAATTGCTGGATGGTTATAAACTCGAAAGGACAAATACGCTTGGCGTGCTATCAGCCTCCGGTCGAATCGTAAAAGACGGTGGGCTACTGATCGAGTTCGAAGAAGGAATGAGCCAGGGACATGCGGTTGATAGAGAAAGAAGCCCACAATATTCTTGGCATGCCATTCAGACTATTGGCGGCCAAGTTTTTAAGATCGCAATGATTAAACCTGGTCTTAAAACCGTTTGGGAGCCCGATCGTCCCCGAAACGCGAATCTCGGAAGTATTTTGTTGATTACAATCCCGCTTGGCGACGACAACGATAATGCTGTCAATTTTCGGGCAGAGATCTTAAATGAGAATGAGTTGGTCGAAGCCCTATTAATGGTTCTTACTTTTAGAGCAGACACTCGGTAGTGCGTCTCGTCACAACACCTAATCCTAGCTAATCGGGCGGCGTAGCCGCGGAAGTAATTTGGGCGGTGGACGGAAAGGCGGAGCGATTCCGCACATCGGGGGGGGGCATAGCCCCAAAGTCGAGGGCAGCAGGCAGACCGGTTTTGGGGCGGTCATGGCTTGACTTTTATTAGAATTAGAATTATTCTAATTGTGGCTCGGCGGTTGGATTTTAATGCCGGGCGAAAGTTTAATGGAAGTAAAAGCAATAGAAGAATTAGGGTTAACGCGGCAGCGTGAGGTGGTTTTGCGGGTTATCCGCGATGCCCACGAACATCTGACCGCGAATGAGGTTTTTGCGGCGGCAAAAGACCGGCTTCCGACCATTTCGTTCGCGACCGTTTATAACAGCCTGCGCTTCCTGAAAGAAGCCGGGCACATTGCCGAGGTACAGTTTGGTAACGGTGCAAGCCGGTACGACCGGACGACGCACCGCCATGACCATGCCATCTGCACCGAGTGCGGACGGCTGGTCGATATAGAATTGAGCTATCCGGATGACCTGATGAAAAAGGCGGCTCGCCTTTCGCATTTCAAACCGGAATCGCTCGAGTTTACGCTTCGGGGCCGCTGCCCCGAGTGCGCAGGTAAGTAGCCACAGAGAAAATAGAGCAAGGCAACATGATTCGATGAAATTTATCGGATGTCCGTGCTTGCGGTTCTCGGTGGCCATATTTTTTCGATCCTAGATACATTCATAGGAGATAACGTAATAATGTCAGCAGTAGCACCAGCACTTTCACCGCTTCCGGCGGTTGAGTTCGCCAAGGTCGGCAAGCCGGCCCCGGATTTCAATTTGCCTTCGACCAAGAACATGGAAACGCTTGCCGAAAACGTCAAGCTTTCCGACTACAAGGGCAAGTGGCTCGTTCTTTTGTTTTACCCGCTCGATTTCACCTTCGTTTGCCCGACCGAGCTGATCCATTTCTCGGATCGTCTGGAAGATTTCCAGGGCGTCGGGGCCGAGGTCATCGGTATTTCGACCGACTCGGTCCACTCGCATCGTGCGTGGCTCAAGACCCCTCAGGATAAGAACGGCATCGAGGGCGTCAACTACCCGCTCGCTTCGGACGTCGGCGGCAAGCTCGCGGCGAAGTACAACATCCTTGTTGAAGAGGCGAACATCGCACTTCGCGGTTTGTTCATCATCAACCCGGAAGGCGTGCTGCAATATTCGGTCATCCACGACCTGAATATCGGACGCTCGGTCGATGAAACGCTTCGCGTACTGCAGGGACTCCAGACCGGCGGACTTTGCGCCGCAGACTGGAAGCCAGGCCAGGAGACGCTTAGCGTTTAGTGAATAGTAGATCGTAAATCGTGAATAGTAGTGCGGATCTCACTGATTCGAGCTCTATTCACGATTGTCGATTTACGATTTACGGAGGTTAAAGATATGCCGATGAAAATTGGAGATGCGATGCCTGCGCTTGGTGGCGCGACCTCTTGGTTCAACGGCTCGCTCGAAGACACAGTTGAAGATACGAAGGGCAAGCCCGTGCTTGTTCATTTCTGGGCAGTCTCGTGCGGGATCTGCAAAGACAAGATGCCGCAGCTCAACGAGATGAAGCGGAAATACGGCGAGCTCGGCCTGCAGACCATCGCCGTCCACATGCCGCGGTACGAGGCCGACACCGACCTTGACACGGTCAACCAGGCTATCGTCGAAAACAAGATCGAGGAGGTCTGTGCCGTCGATAGCCTGCACAAACTGAAAGACGCATTTCAGAATGAACAAGGCTGGGTGCCGGTTTATTATCTTTTCGATGCAGAAGGGAAGCTAAAGACGCGAGCCGCCGGCGAGTTCGGCGTCAGCGTCCTGCAAACCGCGCTAGATAAAATGTTCGCTCCGCTGGCCGAGGCTGCCGTGGCCTGATCGTACCGCAAATGGACGCAGATAGACGCAGATACAAAACTCTGTGTTCATCTGCGTTCATATGCGGTCAACTTCAGATATTCCCCGTGAAAAGCTCCCAGAGAATCCCGTAGATAATATATAAACTCACAAAGATCGAGCCGAGCAGGAGAAAGACGAGCAGGCCGATGATCACGAATACGAAAATGTAGTCCGCCTTGGTTCCTTGGTCCTTGCCGGTCGCCCGCTCGCGGATCAGGTCCATGTTCCTCTTGTTTGATTTCCAAAAGAAATCGAAAGCATCGCCCAGGAAGGGTATTGACCCGACGATGTAGTCCAAAGCGATATTGAACGCCATCCGAAGCAGCGTGATCTTCGGCACACCGTAGCGCACACCCGCGATCAAAATATAGAACGAAGCGAAAGACGTGATCGTATCGCCGACGTTCGGGACCAGCCCGATAAGCGAATCGAGCCCGAACCGCCAGGTCGTCCCCGGAATTCGAAAGAGCCCGTCGAGATAATGGGATAAATTATCCAGGCCCTCTTCAATTTCTATCTCCCTCCGCTTCTCCTTTGGAAGGTCGAGGCGGGTTCGCGGTGCAGGGTGTTCCATAGCTCATTTTTAGCATACTTGCCAAAAAATGCGCCCGCCAAAAGAAAAATGTCAGAAATAATGTAAAAATACCGCAAATTTAGTTAGAAAGAACGTCTAATGAAAAACGGATCTGTTCTGACCGTTCGTTTCCCGCAAAAACGACGACAAGTTTTGCTATGCCCACGATAACTTTTTGCAAGTTTCACGGCTTCGGGAACGACTACATAGTCATTGAAAAAGCCCATTTGCCGGCGGGAACCGACCCCTCCGAGCTAGGAAGAGCGATCTGCGACCGCCACCGCGGTGCCGGTGCGGACGGCATCGCGATCGTAGAAAAGCTGGACGGCGAAGCGGCCGATTATTTTTGTGAGATCGTAAACCCCGACGGGAGCATCGCCGGATTTTCCGGCAACGGCACCCGATGCGCGGTCTCGTATCTGTATCACAAAGGCCTTTGGCCGTATCCGGAACTGCGGCTTGAGACGCGCAGCGGCGTGAAGCGATTCACGCTTGTCCAACGGGCGAACGACCACGAGTTTTGGTTCGAGGCCGAGATCGGCGAGCCGAAATTTACGAGCAGGGAAATTCCGTTCCATTCGGAAGAACCGATGAGTTCGGTTCGGGATGTGCCGGTGCACCTTTCGGACGGGTTCTTTCTGGTCTCATGCGTGAATGTTGGTAATCCGGTAGCGTGCTCGTTCGTCGAAGATTTCAACTTCGATTGGCGAAAGTTCGGGGCGGAAATGGAGGCGCATCCGCTCTTTCCGGAGAGGGCAAACATCGTCTTCGTCAAGGTGCTCGACCGCGAGAACATCGAGATCCGCATCTGGGAACGCGGGGCTCATGAGACATCGGCCTCGGGAACGGCGGCAAGTGCCTCGGCAGTGCTTAGTGCCTTCACAGAACGGACCGAGCGGACCGTTTCCGTCATCAGCCCCGGCGGCACGACCGAGGTGCACTGGCGAGACGATGGCGAAATGCTACTCACCGGCAAGGCCGAGTTCGTTTATTGCGGAACCTGGCCGGTCAAATAGATCATTTTAGCCGCGATCCGGCCCCGCACGGGTTCGGGCTCGAGGCCTCAACGGCGGCAAGGCGTTCATCGCTTTGCCGCCTCTTTCATTTTAATTTCGGGCGTTGAACGTCAGGCCCGAGAAGGCACCGGTGTAAGGCACGGCTAAGCGTAACCGTTTAGTTCAGGTATTTTTTCGGGATCAGGTTGTCGGGTGTTTCGGCTTCCCAGAAGATCGTCATCACCCACCATCGCTTGCCGTCAAAGAGAAGCTGAAAGCTATTGATGCCGCGCATGAAGGGTTCCTTGTCCGTCTTGCTGCGAAAGGCGGCGTAGGTCGAAAAGACTTGAACTATGTTGCCGTAGCGGTCCACCTTTCGGCTGATCTCGCGTTCGTGAAAGCCCTGCTTGGCAAAGGTCGGGGCCGCCCGCTCAACGTAGCCATCGGGTGTCATGGCGGTCGCACCTGTGACGCCGGTCTGCGGATTCTTGCCCGTAGGAATGAGCCGGGCGTCCTTGTGAAAAAGCGAGCGGAAGCGGTCCCAATCGCGTTCGACGCCGGCATCGCCGGAAATGACGTCATAAACCGCCTTCATTATCGAATCGATCGACTCGACATCGGCAGGTTTTGCTTCTTTTACTTGTGCCATGCTGGTGATCGCCGCGAGGAGAACGAAGATTGTGGTAAGCGCCGAGATTTTCATAACCCTATCTACGTTCGAAAAACTGTTGGGTTTCAACTCGCAACCAGAGTGCGAACAAAATGCCCGCCGGTATGAGGAGAAAGCAGTTTGTAAGACCGAATGCGATGTTAATGAAGCCAACGACCCAGGTGGAGTATCGCCGCCCTAAGAAGATACAAAAGAACTGTGAGAACGCTATCCCGCCAAAGACCACAAGAAATCCGATGATCATTACAATGTTATCCTTAGCGGCCTCTTCCGTTGGCACGATAAGTGCGAGCAAAGCCAGAAGAGCAAAAAACGCATACATTGCACCGTGAGCAAACAAAAACACGCGATACCACCAATAGATCCTTTGCGGATTGGCCGGTTGATAATCGTCAAGCTCATCCTTCTCGTTCGACATATCCAATTTGAATGTTAGCGGGGCAGAGATGAGAGGTCTAGCCCCGTTCTTTGCTCGATTGCCCCGACCGTTGTTCGATAGGCTTCCCAGCGGACATCTTCTATGCCTTCAATATTTGGCATATCGACGGCGATGATCTGCATTCGGCGGTCGCGGTCGGCAATGGTTCGCCCGCTCGGGAGAGCGACGATGATCTTCCAGCAATTGGTCGGCACGCTCACTTTTCCTTTCAGCCTTTCCTTTTCGCCGTAGCAGCCGGCGATCTGTTGGACGGTGCCGAGCCGTCTGGCAAGTGCCCGGGCGTGCCGCTCGAGCTTTTCCCAAGGGCCTTGATTTAGAGCGGCCGTCTTCGGGACGATGTTGGTCATCATGAACGTTTCCTCATTGAGCTGCGGGTTGGCGAAGCGGTCCGCACTCGGGACGAGATGGCCACGGTTGTAGCCGCTGCCTGAATAAGCGTAGTAACCGATGCGGCGAAAGCCATCGGGCAGCCGCGGGTCGGGTCGGAAGTCGGGCCGCGGAATCGAGGGCCCGAGGTCCTGGCGGGTAGTTTGCCACGCGACCCAGTTGGCTGTTCCGCGGGTGTTGTTATAAGAAAGAACCGAGCCCTCGCCGATGATCAGGAAGTTCTCGCGGTTTCGCTCATCGGCGGTGGCATTGGTCGGATTCCCGAAGGCTCCGTGCGGCCCGGGCGGCAGAGCGGCATCTGCCGGAGCGGTTTGCGGCGGCGGCTCGGCCGGGCCTTGTGTGATCGTGCGCATCCGCTCGCAGCCCGCGGTTGCAAGAGCCAGCAGGGCGATCAGAAATATTGCGGGCTTCCCTAAGCGAGCGAGAGACGGCATTGCTTTCAAGTTTACCAAACGCGGCCGGCGAGTTCTCCCCGGCGATGCGAACCCGTTTGCAAATGGGATAGAATCAATATTGTGGAAACGCGACCGCATCTTGTCGGGCTTGGCCGCGACGAACTCACGGAGCTTTTTGCCGGGCTTGGCGAGCCGCGATACCGTGCCGATCAGGTCTTTCGCGGGCTCTACGAACGCCGGCTGCGTTCTTTTGAGGAAATGACCGACCTGCCCAAGGCGCTTCGCGAGCGGCTTGCGGCGGAGACGGAGGTTTCGGTCCTTGAGGTCGAATCGAAATTCGTCTCGGTTGACGGCACCCGCCGTTACCTTATGCGGACACGCGAAGGCCATCCGGTCGAGACGGTCTTTATCCCGACCGAAAGCCGCGACACGATCTGCTTTTCGTCGCAATCGGGCTGCCCGCTCAAGTGCGATTTCTGCCTTACGGCAAAGCTCGGCCTGCTGCGGAACCTGACCGCGGGCGAGATAATCGAACAGATCATCGTCGTCCTTAATGACGTTTACGGCATCGGCGGAGAAACGCCGCACGGCACGAACCTGGTCGCGATGGGCGAGGGCGAGCCGTTTTTGAATTTTGAGGAGCTGATCAAGGCTCTCACGATAATGGCCGATGAAAAGGGGCTGCACATCGTCCCCGGCCGCGTAACGGTTTCGACCGCCGGCATCGTACCGAAGATCTACGAATTTGCCCAGCTCGAACGCCGGCCGAATCTCGCCATTTCGCTCTCGGCGGCAAGTGATGAGCTCCGCGACCGGCTGATGCCGATCAACCGAAAATGGCCGATCGAGGAGCTGATGGCCGCGGCTCTCGAATTTGAGAAAACGCTGAAGCGTGGCGAGCGGTTTACGTTCGAGTATGTCCTGCTCGGCGGCGTCAACGATTCTGACGAGCAGGCCGAGGAACTCGCGGACCTGATCGAGCGGCACGGCCTGCGGAAGGTGAAAATTAACCTGATCCCGCATAACCCTGCCGAGCAGCTACCTTATCGTCCAACCGAGCCGGAGCAGGTCCGACGGTTCAAGGAGATACTCGAATGGCGGGGCATTTCGGCATATGTAAGAACGCCGCGGGGCCGCGATATCTATGCCGCCTGCGGCCAGCTCGCGGCCAAACACGAGCCAAATCTTGTGCAGATCGCGGCCTGAGGGAATTTTTGTGGACGCTTTTCGGATATAAGAATGGAGATACTGATCGTCGGTTCAATACTTGTCGCCCTGATGGTTTGGGCCTCGACCAAAATAAAGCGCGATGCCGCGGCGGCCTACGACGAGGAATTGATCGAGGGCGATGGCTTCACCCTGACCAAGCCCGCTGGCTTTATTCACATGCTGAACGACGACTCAGGCGTCGCTTTTCGGGCAAACAGCAGGGACTTTGGCACCGGCGATTCTGTCGAGAAATATCAGGCGACGATCACGGTTGAGCGGCACGAAGGGAAAGGGCTTGATGCCCTCGCCGCAGCGATCAAAGAATCCGCGTCGGAGGTTTTGAGCGAAGAGAAGTTTATTGCCTTGGAGCGGAGGAACGTCCGGCTTGAACTTTCGGCGATCGAAGATGACATTCAGCTTCGGCGTTTTGTTCGCCTGGCCGAATCAGATGGAGCGATATTCGAGCTTCGCGTGGATGTTCTCGAAGAGATGAGCACGGAGCACGAAAAAGCGATCGAAAACCTGATCATCGGTTTTGACGTAAAATAGAAACATCCCGCCGCGAGCGGGCAACATCATAGAAAACTTATGCTGAAAACGAAATTTATTGGAACTGCCCTCGCAATTATGGTCGCGGCTTTCGCAGCCACGGCGGTAAACGCCCAAACTGTTAATGTCAACGGCTCGATCGGCAATGGGACGATCGCCCGCGGCGGTTCGGCCCGAGGAGTGGTCGTTCTGAATATTCGCGGCGGGCTGCATGTTAACTCGAACCGGCCGAACAGCGAATATGCGATCCCGACGACGGTTCGGCTGACAGCGACAGGCGGCCGAGTGACCGCTCCGGTCTATCCGCGCGGCAAGAACAAGAGTTTTCAATTCTCAAACGGCGGGACCATCAACATTTACGAAGGCCGCGTTTCGATCCCCTTTACGGTTCGCGTTCCGGCGAATTTTCGCGGAAGTACGGTGACGGTTCGTGCCGCGGTCCGCTATCAGGCATGCACAGACGACGTCTGCTACCCGCCGCGGACGCAAAACATCACGCTGACCGCTCGGGTCCGCTAACAATTTCTATCAGCTAAATACGGCCGATGACGGACATTAGGCGTCCGGTTCGGCCGTATTTCTTTTTCTCGACGCGGTAGGAAAAGAAGATGTCGGTCTGCTCCATAGTGCAGAGCGATGAGGCGAAGGTGTTTTCTGGAGCAAGGCCGACGGCGATGAGTTGGTCGCGATTTGCTGCGTGCAGGTCGATCAATGCGTGGCCCGGGCGGGTCGAGGTAAAATACTTTTCGGCATCGGCAAAGCTTTCGGTAAATTCCGCGATGACATCTTCGCCGATCTCGTAGTTCCGCCCGCAGGCGGCCGGGCCGATGGCGGCGATCATATCCGCCGGGTTTGCACCGAAGGTCTCCACCATTTTCTCAACCGCTTTTGCGACGATCGACTGCACAGTTCCGCGCCATCCGGCATGAACGGCGGCAAAGCTTCCGGTCCGCGGGTCGCCGATCAGGACGGGCACGCAGTCGGCGGTCTTTACGCCGAGCAGAAGCCCGGGCATATCCGAAATGAGCGAATCAAAACGCTCTTCGGTCGCCGCGGCCGCTTCGGGGCTGTCAACGAGTTTCACGCCGTCGCCGTGTACTTGCCAGGCGGTCGTGAGCTGCCGCTCGCCCGCAAATAGCGAGAGAAAACGCCGCCGGTTTTCCTCGATATTCTCGGTGAGGTCCTCATCGTAGCCGGCAAGGTTGAGGTCGCCGCTGCTGCCGTCGCCCCGCATATCGGAGACGCCGCCGAGCCGTGTCGAGAAGCCATTGACGAAGCCGGCATCCTCAAGCGGGCGGCAAACGAGCAGCTTAAGTTCGCCCTGTTCTCGCCAATAGAAGTCGGAATCGGTTAGAATTCGGCGTTGGGGATCGAGCAGATCAACTGCGTTTGGCGGAGGCATCTCGGCCTCGCCGCGACCATCGATGATAATCTCAACCGGCTTGGACATAATTGAAGTCTATCGCATACGCGAAACGCTCGCCAGAACTCCACGGTTTGGCGAACGCGTTTTCACGCCAGCCGAACGCGAGTACTGCGACGCGCGGGGCAAGGCTGCGGCCGCTTCGTATGCGGCGAGGTTTGCGGCCAAAGAGGCTTTCCTTAAAGCACTCAAGACGGGCTGGCGAGGGAAGATCGCTTGGCAAGATGTCGAGGTCGTCAATGACGAAAGCGGAGCTCCTTCGCTCCGCCTAAGCGGCGAGGCCGCCCGTCTATCGGCCGAAGCCGGGGCGACCCGCATACATCTCTCGCTCTCGCACACGGCCGAATACGCCATCGCCCAAGTTATCCTCGAAGGCGAAGCGACGGCCTAATCAAGCGAAAAATATGCGACGGCGACGTCGTGGTCCGAAAAGCCTTCGATCCTATTAGCATCCGCCCGATAGGCCTTCGGGAAATCCGCATTAACTCTCAGATAGCCGAAGCCGTTCAGGTGTTTCCGGAGCGGCTGATTGATGATGATGTGGTCAAGCGACTGGGCGTTTCCGTCAAAGATATACGAATACTTCTGGGCGGGCTGTATCAGATCGACGAGGTTGATGAGGTCGCGTTCGATCAGGTCGGGCGACGCAGCCATCACAGCATCTTTCGGCGTCGGTTTGCCAATCAACGTGCCGATGATATCGACCAGCCCGTCATTGAACTGAAACGCATTGAGGTCGCCAGCGATCACGATCCGCTCGCTGGGGTCGGCCTTCTGCCGATCATCGACCCATTTGGCGATGAACTCGGCCTGCAATGCCCGCTTGGCCCTAACGCGCGGCCCGTCGCGTTCATCCGTGACTCCTCGGAGCGACTTGAGGTGATTGCTCATCACGGTCACGCGAAACGGCGTGCCAGTCTTGTCGTCGCGGATCTCCGCTTCGATGACGAACGGCGGACGGTCGTGGAGGATCGCGTCGCTGCGCCCGCCGGGTTCGCGAAACCGCTCGTTCTTGCCGAGCTGTTTTGCCGAGCGGACCGTGACTCGGCTCGTCTTTACAAGAAAGCCGACGTCTATGCTGCGTCCGTCGTTTCCTTCTTCAAGGAAGCCGGCATATTTCGGGTCGGGCAGGCCGGCCGCGACGGCTCCGGCATTGACGGCCTTTGAGAGTTGCTGGAGTACGTTCAGATTCTCGACCTCGGCGACAGCGATAATGTCGGGGCGGCTGGCAAGTTCATTTATCGCCCGCGAGACCTTTTTGAGACGCTTCTCGAAGGCTTCTTTCGATGCGACGTCCTCGCGGATCTTTGGGTCGTCCTCGTCATCGACAAATGTCTCGACATTCATCGCCGCAATAGAGAATTGGCGGTCCGTCGGCGGCGGCATTACTATCGGACGAATGCCGCCGGAAACCGCGGGCGGTGCTGCCGCATCGGTCAGGATAGTGTATCGGCCAAAGCCGTAATACATCACACCGACAACGTCTTTGATCTCCTGCCCGGCCATAACGTTAAGCAGCGGGGAGGAAACTTGTGAGCGGGTATCAACGCGGATCAATTCCAGATTGCCGTCGAAAAGCGGGATCTTCGGAAACTCCGTCTTCCACTTGTCGCGGTCGGGCGAGGTCAGAAAAAAGAGCGGTTCAAGACCGGGCTCGCGAAAGGGCCGCGGAAAGCCCTTGAGCACGCCGAAGAATGTGCCGTCTGATTCGACCGTTTCTGTTTTTGCGTCGACCCTTCCGCCGGTCGGTGCGACGACCGTCATCGCGGCGACGGCAACGCGCATTCCTTCATACTTCTCGAGCTGATCGATCGAGTTCGGCTTGAAGTCTTCCGCCGAGAGCACGATCGGCTTCGGCAGCGGAATGTCTTTGGCCGTTACGCCGAAGAAGTCGCTGCCTTGGGTAAATGTGATCTGTGTGATCGTAAGGCTCGCGGCCTGATTCCCGGGGCGATATTCCATGACGCGGCCAGAGACGGTGACGGCACTTCCGGGAACGGCGTCTCCCGGCGGTTCGGCCCGAGTGAACACGTGAATTCCTTCCGAAGTGTTCGGGTCGGTATCGGCCTGTCCATCAGGCGTTTGGAGAAAGAATCCGTTTCGCATCCGGGCAGTGACGATGCCGCTTACCCGAACGGTCTGGTTCTCGAGCGGCGAGATATTGCGGGCGCCCTGGACCGCCGCGATCGGATATTCGCGTTGAGCGATGGCGGGAAGGCAAAGAAAGCCCGCAACAAGAACGATGCGGGCTGCCCGTAAAATGCTCTTCGGCAATTTAAATCTTTTCATTATTGTCGGTCTCGTCGTCGTTCGATGATCTCCTGCGTGTTGCGGGGGATCGCACTAAAGAAATCGTTTCCGGTCATAACCTCGACCGCATCGACCGTAACCCGAAAATTCCGCCACGGCGAGCCTTGGTTCACCGGCGGAAAATTCGGGACTATGATGCCGAATGCCCGCGTCGCTTTGCTCACCCGCTGGAGGTCGTTGCTGCCATTTGGCAGGATCAGCACGACCTTCCAGGTATATTGCGGCACGACGATCTGGCCCGATGCGATGGTGCCGATATTGCCGTGAACACCCGAAATGATATAGAGCTCATTGCCTTGGGTGGCGAGCGAACGCGTGTATATCTCAAAGTCGTTCCACGCGCCCTGATTGTTTGCACCAAGCTGCGGGACCATGTTGGTCATCAGAAATGTCGCCGAGTTGTCGGCAACCGACCGCGTTCGGTCGCCCGAAGGGCACATATGCCCGCGGTCGTAGCCCGAACCTGAATAGTCGCCGTCCTGCACTTGATACCATCCTGCGGGCAAGGTCGTATCGGGCCGATAATCGTCCTGCCGGTCGGCGGTGCCGACCCATGTGCTGTCCAGCCGCCAGGCGACCCAGTTCGCCGTCCCTTTGCTTCGATTGTACGAGAGCGTGTACTGCGGCTTGATCATCAGGTAATTGTTCTGGTTCGCGGTATCTGGGGTCGCGTTGCTCGGATTGCCGAACAGTAGAGGGTCGTCATTCGGCAGCGGCGCATTGACCGTTAGGGTCACCTGAACCGGGACGACGCGGCCCTGCAGGTCCGCCGCCGCACCGGCGATCGGCGCCGGCCCGCCCGAGGTTCCGGGTGCGATCGCCGCCAGAAATGAAAAGATGTTATCGCCCGCGGTCTGGTCGCCGTTCGTGCCGTCGTCAAAGAATTGCTGGCTCGCCGCTCCGCCGATCGCCTGCAGGTTTGCGGCGACGGTTATGTTCGTGCTCGGCGGCGTTGTGGCCGGGATGACCGTGACGGTCAAAAGTGTAGTGCCGCCGGGAACTACGGTCGTCGGGTTCGCATTCATCGCGGCGAAGAGCGTAGTGCCGCCGCCCGAGCAGGTAACTATAGTGGTCGAATTCCTCGGAGCCGAAGGAACTAGGTTCTGGAAGTCATTCGCGTTGTTGTCCGTGTCCTGGCAGCCGTTCTCCTTTCGGGCCTGGCTGTTATTGTTGCCCGGAGCCGGCGTGACTGCGCCCTCGACAAAAATGTTCGTCGCGGTTCCCCAGCCGACCGAATCGATGATCGCCCCGGTGTCTGTGGAACCTTGGCGGATCGCGATACCGCCGCCATTTGCTCCCATCGAGCGGACCGTCGGGTCGTAGGTCTTGTCCGGCGTGACGCCGCTGTCGTAGCCATTCTGCGCAGCGATCAGGTAAAACTGTCCGGGTTGCAAGATGGTCGAGCTGGCCCATTCCGCCATTGGCGAGCCATCGGTCGTCCCGGTCGCAGAGCGGTAAACCACCTTGTAGTTGATCAGGTCAACCGCCGTTGAACTTGTATTGTGGATCTCAATGAACTCGTCGTTTGCCGAACCGCCGCCGGCCTGAAATTGGCTGACGACAAGATTAGGCGAAACGGCCAAGTCGCGAACCGCGTTTGCCTGCGGCCGGTCGAAGGGCATGACAAAGAGCCCGAAAACGGCCGCAAAAATACCGAAGATAAGAAAACTACGCATAACAAAGGCTTGCTTAAAATAATGGGGCAATCATCATTTGTAGCATATCCGCTACGAGAAAAGCATTATTGAAGGAACAGATTTAGGTCCTAATTAACTTCCTTGCGGTTTGTCGCGGCGATCGGAAAGGCGGGCGATCCGCTCGATAAGGAAGCGGCGGATGACGGAGTTGTCTGTCAGAGCTAGAGCCTTGGTGAACGCCGCTTCGGCTTCCGCCGAGCGGCCGGATGCGGCGAGGAAGTGTCCGCGGGTCGTTTGATAGAGATAGAACCGATCGAGCCGTCCATCCGCGAAGCAAGTTTCGAGTTCGCAATGGGCCCTTTCGGCACCTTCGATCTTTGCCAGGACGATCAGCCGGTTGAGCTCGACAACGTCGGAATATCTCCCTCGTTGGAGCTCGTCGTAGCAGGCGAGAATTCGCGGCCAATCGGTCTCCGCAAAGCTCGGGGCGAGCGTGTAGATGCCGGCGATCTCGGATTCGAGATGATATTCGGTCCGCTCGTCGCCGCTGGCCGAAAGGCGAAGATGCTTGACGCCGCGTTCGGCAAGGTGCATGTTCCAGCGGCTTCGGTCCTGATCTTCAAGCAGCACGAGATCGCCGGCGTCGTTCGTTCTCGCGGGAAGCCTTGCCGCCTGCAAGTAGAAAAGCGCCGCGAGGGCGTGGACCTTCGGCGTGTTCGTCTCAGGAGATCCGAGCAGCATCTCCGCGAGCCGGATCGCCTCAAAGCACAGATCGCCGCGGATCAGGTCGTCGCCCGAGGTCGCGCCAAAGCCTTCATTGAACATCAGATACAGCACGCGAAGCACGGCATCGAGCCTTTCGGGCAGTTCCGCGGCGTGTGGCAATTCAGGGAAACTCGCGTCCTCGCGAAGCCGCTTTTTGGCACGTGTCAGCATTTTCGCGACCGCCTCGTCGTTAGAGAGAAACGCCCGGGCGATCTCCTGCACGCTAAAGCCGCCGACTATCTTCAGCGTCAAGGCGACGCGCGAATCCGCCGCTATCGCCGGGCTACAACAGGCGAAGATCATTCGCAATTCATCATCGGCAAGATCCGCGAACGCATTCCGGTCTTCTATGGCCGGTAGGTCGAAGCCTTCTTCCGCGTCGAGCCCGACGCTCTTGCCCGCTCGCCGCAGTTCATCGATGACCTTGTTCCGCGCCGTTTGTATCAGCCAGGCCGAAGGATTTTCCGGAATGCCGAACGGCCATTTCCGCATCGCCGCGATCATTGCTTCCTGAACGGCGTCCTCGATCAGCTCGAGCTTATCGATACCAAATGTCCGAGACAAAAGAGAGACCATCTGTCCGGCCCTTTGGCGAAACAGATGGTCTATTGTCTCGTGTACGTTCGCGTCGTTTATGTCCATCGCGTCAGGACATTTGTTCGATCTCTCGCATCTCGATCCAGCCGCCATATTTCAGGTGCGGACAGCCGCTTGCGACCTCGGCAGCTTCGCTATAGTCGGCGGCGTTGATAGTGTAAAAGCCGCCGACGATCTCTTTGGCCTCGGTGTATGGGCCGTCGGTGACGCGAAATTCCTCGCCAAAGCCACGAAGGTGCTTGCCGCCTTCGTCGCGAAGTTTTTCGCCGCCGACGAGCCTGTTTTCGGAAGCGAGCTTCGCCGACCAAGCGACGTATTCATTGATAACGGCCTCAATGGCCTCGGGCGAAAGCCCTGAAAAATCCGAAGGCTGTTCGTGAAGTAAAAGCATGTAGTGTGGCATAAGGTTCTCCTTTTTATTTTGATCGGAAGCGGACGTGTCCCGCTTTCACCACATAAACGAACAGCGACGCGCAAAATGGACATCGTACGCGAAAAAATTATTGACCCATCAATCAGTGATGATCCGAAGAGCCTTGAGGACCTTTTCCGGGTCGTCGCTGGCCCGGACGGGTTCTGACCCGTCGCCCTTTACGGTTTCGTCGTGGTTGACCCAGGCAAGCATCATTCCGGCCTCTGTTGCAAGAAGCGAGAGTTTCCGGCCCTTTGGATCCTTGAGCGAATCTAGGATCTTTGTTATCTGCTCGGTGGCTCCAACAAGTTGCTTATCATGAAATTCCGATTCCTGCGCTTTCGCAAGCTTTGCATAGAAACATGACCGTGTTCCATCCAGGCAAACAACCTGTGTGTAATAAGCGTTAAACTCACAATCTCGTCCGGTACATCCGGAAACCAGCTCTTCATTTTCCATCTTTAGGGTCTTCCGTATGGCCGCAAGGCCGGGTTTTTTATCGAAGGAGCATTTCGCGTATAGCAAATCTAATCTGTAAGCGTTAAGCGGACGACATCGGCAATTGTGTGCCCTCTTGAAAATGCGATGGCCCCGGTTCGATAGTCAACCGCGAGGCCGTAAATGGAATCGCTTTCGAACCTCGAGATCTGCGTCGGCTTCCCGCCCGTTATCGGCTGCGAGGCTAGTTGGTGGGTGGCAGAGGTGCGGTCAATATAGATGACCGATTGCCCGTCTGACGACCACGAAAAGTTTCGCATTCCGGCGATCTGCGGATAGCCGAGGAATTTCGGGTCGCCGCCATTTATGTCGAGAAGAGCAAGCTCGCGGGTTCCGCCCTCTTCCCGTCGGCAAACGGCAAGGATCTGCTTAGAATCAGGCGAAATGCTCGGCCGCTCACATTCAAATTGCCGGTCAGTCAACTTGACGGGTTCCCCTCCCTGCGGAGGCACCTTCCAAAGCGAGAATCTTTCACCCTTATCGAACGAGGCGTATACGACCCACTGCCCGTCGGGCGTGATCCGAGGGTCTGTGGCCGCTTCTGCCGATTGCGTTAGGAAAAGCTTCTCTTTACTCTCGATTCGTTGTGAGGCGATCTGCGGCTCATCGTCTTCCTTGAACATAAATGCGAGCTGGCTTCCATCAGGTGAGATGGCCGGAAAAGCGTATTTACCGGGCCCGGTCACGACCGGCTTACGTTCGCGCCCGTTGTTGTTGATCCGCCAAATGGATTGACGTGCCCGCTCTCTGACAGAAAAGAAAATATCGCCATTTGGTGCGAAAGCGATCCCTGACATTCCCTCGTCAAGCCCTACGTCCGTTGTCAGTTGCGTTACCGTGCCGCCACGCTCAGGCTCGAGTTTCCAAATATTGGCCTTCCGCATGAACTGGACGGTGGCGAGCGACCTGCCGTCGGACGAGACGCTGACCGAAAAGTAATCGTTCGCGTCGTTCGTTATCCGCTGAAGTTCACCTTCGGGATACGAAAGCCGCCAGATCTGCGAGATCTCTGATTCGCGGTCACGGGCGCTCATGTAAATGGTGCGGCCATCAGCACTCAAAATAAAGCCCGAGATCATGAGCCATCGGCGAGGGTCGAGCTCCTTTATCGATCGGTCCGCCAATGTTATCTCGGCAAGGTAGTAGAAGCCTGTCGCCCGCTCAAATGCAACGACGACGAACTTGTCGCCGGCGGGAAACCAATCGGCAAAATTCCACCTGTCGTCATTTTCCGGACGAATGTGCTTCGTGGACGAAGAACCGTCGGGGTTTGCTGTTACCAAATACTGGTCATCATCGATGTAGGCGATTCTTGATGAGTCGCGTGAAAAGGCAACGCGGGATTTGACCCGGTCGGCGATCTTCTGCCGTGTGCCCCCGAGCACAGGAACGCGGTAAAGGCCGTTTTCTCCGGTCGGATCGATCGCGGTGAAATATACGAAGATCCCGTCGCTTGAAAACGCAATGCCTCGATGCTGCAAGCGCTCCGGTCGAGTGATCTGGATATTCGCTCGTGTCTCGACCTGCCGATACCAGAGGCTTTCCATCCCATTCTCGGCAATTGCGTAAACGATATATTTTCCGTCCGGCGAGACGGCGACCTGGTCACCAATTACATTCCCGCTCGTTGTCACTTTCTCAAGCTGTATATTCCCAAAGGCCTGGGTAGCCTGCTTTGGGCTGACGAAGTTCTGGAGGCCGAGGAAGAGCCCTCCGATCACGGCCGCGAAAAGAAGTATCGAACCGAACGCTCGTCCCGGATGGATCGCGACCTCATTGGCGATGAATCCGGTGATGGTGCTCGTATCGTAGTGGGAATGGCCGCCTGTATCGGGGCGGAGAAGCGTATCGCCCGTAACCTTCGCAACGCTCGGGTCGCTGATCATTGCCAGCCGCTGCGATGAAGAGGCGGTCACGCCGAGCGACGGCATTATGTCTTTAAGATCTGCCAGCAGTTCGCGGGCGGATTGGTAACGCTCGTCGCGATCCTTTCTGAGGCACTTGCGGACCAATACCTGAAGGTCGTGCGGCGTCTGCGGAGCGATCGCGGAAAGCGGTTCAGGCTCCTTGTAAATTATCGAGGCTATTACATCTACGTAATTCTCGCCGGAGAAGGGCAGACGTCCCGAGAGCATCTGGTAAAGCAAAGTGCCGAAGCTGAAAATATCGGAACGGCCGTCAACAATCCGTCCGCGGGACTGCTCGGGCGACATGAACGAGGCGGTGCCGAGGATCATTCCGGGATTCGTTCTGTGTGCAACGGTCTCGGCATCGGGGTCGGAACTGCCGTCATTCTCGGTTAGCTTTACCAGGCCGAAGTCGAGCACTTTCACGAGCCCGTCCGGCCGGATGATGATGTTGTCCGGTTTTACGTCCCGATGGACAACACCTGCTTCATGTGCAGCGGCGAGGGCACCCGCTACCTGAATCGCGATATCGACGACGGTCGCCATCTCAAGCCGCTTATTGCGAAGCGTCCGGGCGAGCGTTTCGCCCTTAACGTACTCCATCGCAATGTACGGCACTTCGGCGTCGTCATTGATCTCGTAGATCGTGATTATGTTTGGGTGATTGAGGCCGGAGGCGGTCTTTGCCTCAAGGACAAAGCGGCGCATTCGCTCAGATTCGGTTGCGACCTCAGCCGGGAGAGTTTTGAGCGCGACCTTTCGCCCGAGCTTTTCATCCTCGGCGAGGAAGACCTCGCCCATGCCGCCCGAGCCGATCTTTTCGATGATTTTGTATCGACCAATTGTTTGATCTGAAAGCACTAGATCACCGCCCCAGATAATGCGGCTCAAGCGAGCCGGCGATGCGCGAAATGGAGTCCATTCCCGAAAAACGCGAAGATCGATGAAAAGAACCGGTCTGCCCCTAAAGCCTACAAATGCTTGACTTAGGAACGTTTTAACGATAGGTCATCACAAAGACGCAAAACCTCCGGCGTTTTTGCGTAAAAAATCACCTCACCGGCCGCGGATAGACGATCGGGCTTCGATTGCCGTCCTTATCGACCGCACGGACGCCGAAAAAGTAGTTATCCTTCGACATATTCTTGACCGAAAAAGCGGTCACATTTCCGGCCGGAATGAAGTTCGTCCATTCCGCGGCAGATGTGTCGCGATAGGCTATTTCGTAGCCCGCAATGTCCTTATCGGTATTCGCATCCCAGCGAAGGTCGGTGTCGTTGGTCAGCCGGCCAGTGACGACGCCGACGTTCTTCGGCTTTGCCGGTGCATTGGCGATCGAAGCGAGAGCGATCAGGTTGATCCGAGTCGCGTTTGCGAGGTATTTGTAATCGACGAACTCGGGCGTATCGCCATAGAACTTGCCGTTCTCGGTCCTTACGTTCTGGTGCTGATGCGTATAGTCCTCATCGGGCTCGGTGAAGCGGACCGCCGCAAAACCGCGTTCGAGAAAGGGAATATGGTCGCCGCCGCGGCCAAAGCGGTCTCGGCGATAAATGATCCACGCCTTAAAGTCTGTCATGTAGCGATCGGACTGTTCCTTTACATAACGCGCAAGTTGGCGGGCTTGCGAGTCGTTCTCGCCGCCAACGCTTCGGCGGGTCGCGGCCTCACGCTCGGTCTCGCTCGAGGGCACGCCTTCGGCGAAGATACGCAAGCGATTCCGATGCGGCGAATTCTTGAGCGTGGTCACCCCGCCGACGATGTCGTTGGTGATCATCGCCTCGATGTTCATGCCCTTCTGCTTCGCTTGCTCGGCAAAATAGGCCGCTCCGAGCAAGCCCTGCTCTTCACCGGCGACAGCCATAAAGATGATGGTCCCATCAAACTTCCGCTTTGACATCACGCGGGCAAGCTCGACGACCGCGGCCGTCCCCGAGGCATCGTCGTTCGCTCCCGGAGCGTCGCATTCGCCATCGGTTGGCGAAGTGCACATCGAATCGTAGTGCCCGGAAACAATGTAGATCCGATCGGGGTCGGATGTGCCCTTGAGCGTGGCAACGACGTTGGTCAGGATCGTCGGCTTCGGGATGCGCGGAGCGACCGGCTGTTCGAAAGATTGCTTTTCGACCGTCAGGCATCCTCCGCATGCCTCGCTGATCTTCTGAAACTCGGCGTAGAGCCAGTCGCGGGCGGCACCGATGCCCCGTGTCGGGTTGTCCTGTGCCGAAAGCGTATTGCGCGTTCCGAATGAAGCAAGCTTCCGAACATCCGCCTCGAGCCTCGCAGCCGAGATCTCATTCATCATCTTCGTGATCTCGGCATCGGGCTTTGGAACTGCCGGCTGGGCCATTGCACCAAAGGTAAAAAAAACACTTAACGCGACCGTTAGTTTCAGTATGTTCTTCATTGATTTGTCTCTCACTGCAATACGCTATATATTACGTGACAAATCGGCAAAATCTATAGCCGAAGGAGGTATGACGATGAAAGTATTGGTCTTGATACTGGTCGCAGCTTCGTTCCTTTATGGCCAGCATCAGCACGGTGTTTCGAAGGAAAGAGAGGAAAAGAAGACCGTCTGGCTTGATGACGGTCTCGGCGATGTTGACCATCCCGTTTCGACCCGGAATCCCGAGGCACAAAAGTACTTTAACCAAGGCCTCGCATACCTCTATGCGTTCAATCACGACGAAGGCGTGGCTTCGTTCAAGCACGCCGCCGAGCTTGACCCGGACCTCGCGATGGCATATTGGGGCATTGCCCTCGGGCTCGGAGCGAATTATAACGACCCGGCAAATTCGGAGCGCTTCGCCTCGGCATATAGCTATCTTCAAAAGGCGATCGCCCTGGCTCCAAAAGCAACGCCCGTGGAGCAGGCTTACATCGCCGCATTGTCAAAGCGCTATTCGAAAGACCCGAATGCCGATCCGGCAAAGCTGGCCGCCGATTACAAGGCGGCGATGGCCGAGCTTGTTAAGAACTACCCGGACGACCTCGATGCCGCCACGCTCTATGCCGAAAGCATGATGAACCTGCGGCCGTGGCAGCTTTGGTCGCTCGATGGCAAGCCGGCCCCGGGAACGATGGAGATAATCGCCGTGCTCGAGGGCGTGATGCGCCGCAACCCGAACCACACCGGAGCGAACCATTATTACATCCACGCGGTCGAGGCGAGCCCGACGCCGGAGCTCGGCATTGCCGCGGCAAACCGCCTCAGAACGCTGGCACCGAACGCCGGCCATCTGGTCCATATGCCGTCGCATATTTACCTCAGGACAGGTGACTATGACGAATCCATCAAGAGCAACAAGGCGGCGATAATCGCGGACAGAAACTACATCGAGCGAAGCGGGGCCAGCGGTGCCTATCCGCTGATGTACTACAACCACAATATTCACATGCTCGCCGCTTCGTTTGCCGGGAGCGGCAATTACGCCGAGGCGATCAAAACCGCCAATGAGCTTGCAGCGAACGCCGGGCCGAACGTAAAGGACGTTCCGGCGGTCGAGATGTTCATGCCTTATCCGATCGTCGTCAATGTCCGCTTTCACAAGTGGAACGAAGCGGTTGCCTTTCCGCGGCCGGCGGCGGAGATGCTGACGACTCTCGCCCATTGGCACTTCGCCCGCGGCATGGCGTATGCGGAAACCGGGCGTACTGCTGATGCCGAAAAGGAACTTGCCGCGATGCGGGAAGTGGGCGGCAAGATACCGAAAGAGGCGATGCTTTTTACGAATTCAGTAAGCGCGGTTCTCAAGGCCGCGGATGAGCTCTTAAGCGGGCAGATCGCCGAGTCGCGGGGCGACCGGAAGCGCTCGATCGAATTTCTCCGTGCGGCTCTCGCCGCCGAGAAGGTGATCAACTATGCCGAACCGCCGGACTGGGACCTGCCCGTCCGGGAATGGCTCGGCCGTGCGTATTTGAGGGACGGTCAATTTTCCGAGGCTGAGAAGATCTTTCGCGAGGAGATCGCCCGAAGCCCTCGCTGCGGCCGGGCACTTTTTGGCCTTGCAGAAGCTCTTCGAAAACAGGGCAAAATGGATTCGGCGAGGCTCGTTGAACGAGAGTTCGGGCGTGCATGGGCCGGTGCAGATACAAAGCTGGAAGTCGAAAATCTATATCGGAAGTAAGTGCTACTGAATGCGGTAAGCCTTGCCTTTCCAGACCGCAACGACCGGTTCGCGGAATCGCTGTGCGATCGAGCGAAGGCCGGAGTCTAGCTTGCGATAGCCCTCCGTGCCGCGGCGGATATTCTCTGTCGCCTGGCCACTATATGCAGAGTCGAACCAAACGCCGTCTCTGAGTTCAAAGCTCTTTCCGCTGATGTTGCGTCGGGCGGGTGCATCGTCCCGCGGCGCAGATCGCTTTGCCGCTTGCCGTTCGGCCATACGAGCCTTCTGGGATTCGCTCAGGGCTCCAACCTGCGCTCTGTCCTCATCACGCTGCGCCCGCTCATTGCGAAAGCTCGGCCCGCTTTGGTTTTGCACGTTAGTCGAGACGTTGGCGGCCTGCTGACGGGCCAAAAGCTGTTCGCGCGTCGCCGCATCCGCAGTTGAAGTAGGTGCGGCCTCGGCAACAACGCTCTCAGCCGTCGTTGTGGGCATTGCGGAAGGCGGCGGTGGCGCAGGCGGAGCCACTGCCGGCCTGATACCCCTGCCCGTCGGAATCGATTCCTTTTGCTGCTCAAGGCCAGAAAAAGGCTCGGCCGATCGCACGTCCTGCCTGTCAGCATTTGGTCCACGCTGGCTTCGCGCCGAGGCGATATCGCGTTCAGTTTGATCAAGCGCGCTTGTCAGCGGCCCTCCGGGTTTTTCTTCAGGTCCGGCCTGCGACGGAGCCGCGATATTTGCCGCCGATTCCGCCATCGAAACCGACGGAGCTTCCGGAGCAACCGCCGCTGCCACGTTCTCTTCACGCGGGGCCTGCGAAACCTCCATGCCTGCGTCTTGTGAACTGAATAATGCCGTATATGCGATCAGCCCGCCGAAAATTACGATCAGCCCCGCCATTCCATAGGCAAGCGACTGCAGAGCGAAGAGCTTCTTGTACCAAGGTGTAGCTACGACCGCAGCTCCGGCCGAAGCGGTCGCGGGCAGAGCGGCAGCCGCCGGTTCCGCCGCGTTCAAAGCGATCGTATCCGCGAGGATGGTTCGGCACCGTCCGCAATCCGCAAAATGGGTGATGAATTTCGTCCTAGCGGTACCGGGAACGGCGTTCTCGGCAAAAGCAGCGATCTCTTCGGCATCGAGGTGTGGCTCCGCCCTGCCGCCCGGCCTCTCGCCGGATGCGGACATCCTTTTAAGGAGCGCGTCCATCTCTTTGTCGAATTCCATTGCCATTTTCTTGCCTCAAAGGGCCCGCCGGGCAGGCCAATTGCCAATAACCCCGCACTTACGGAACGGTTCAGCGGAGCATTTCTTGCACCGCCATGAGCATTACCACGCCCGCGAGCACTCGCTCAAAGCTAAACCCTGTCTTTTCAGCAGCTTCCGCGAGGTGCCGCTTTACCTCGGTTTCCGTCCATCCATGCCGCTGACGGAGCGTTTTCTCGACCGCTTTGCGGATATCCTGCTGAATCCGCGAAAGTTTTCGGCTGGCCGTAGCTTCGTGGTAACCGAATGTTGCCGCAATGTCCTTCAGCTTCAGGTCGTCGAAATAATAAAGCTTTAGCAGTAGCCGATCCTCGTCCTCAAGCGCCGCGATGGCCTCGCCGAGTGTGGCCACAACGTCCGCGGATGTGCGGCTCTCGGTAAGCTGCTCTTCCGGGTTTGCCGAGTGGGCCACGAGGCCGTTGTCCGACATCGAAGCCTCATTCGCCAGGTTTTCAAACTCCCGATCTTCCTCGATCTGCACAAGCTTTGACTGCTTGCGAAACTCATCGACCGCAAGCTGCGAGACGACGGCTCGCAGCCATCCGGCAAGCGATCCGCGTCCCGAGTAATAGGCTAGCTTAGCCTTCTTCTTGCCCTCGGCATCGCGGCGGAGCCCGTGGAGCTCGGCCCAGATGGAGCCCGCAAGGTCCTCGGCATCTTCGGCGTTCGAGGTCATCTTGCGTGCGGCCGAGCGGACCGTCGGGTCAAAGTTCGCGACCAGGTATTCCCAGGCCTCTTCGTCGCCGCGTTCGCAGGCGATGATCAAACAAAGGTCATCTGCCCGGATCTCGTCGATAAATTCGCGTATCTCCTGCCGATCGGGCTGAGCGCCGCTCTTTGCGAAAAACTTCGTGAGCGAAGCCGCGATCCGCGGCCGCAGGTCATCCGCCGCCAGCCCGCGGGCATTTTCGGCACGCGAGACAACGCGGCCGACGGCCTCGCTTATCGCGTCAGAGTGTTTTTCGAGCGGGGAAACCATTTCGGGGACCGCCAAAAGTTTATCACCATTTAATTCGGGGCGTTAGCCTTTACAGCACCAACCGCTTGTCGCCTGCTCGCCGGGTTACACGGGTGCGGTCAAGATGTTCGAGCAGCGGGATGGCATATTTTCGCGAGATGCCTGCGATCTCCTTGAACTTCGCGACGTCGATCAACCGGTCGGTCGTCGTCGCGGCGAACGTGCGAATCGCGGCAGTCAGCTTCTCAAGCGAGGCAGCCGAAAAGTAATACTCGTCCGTCACCTTCGCCACCTCGCCGGAGCGGATGAGCATCTCGAATATCTTCCGTGCGGCCGGCGGTGCGAGCCCGCCTCTTGCCGCGGCGAGAGCTTCATCGAGCTTCGGCGGTTCAAGCCCGGCGGTTTTATAGATCGCCGAGAGCTTTTCTTTTACCGAGCGTTCCTCGGGCGAAAGCTCTGTCCGGTGGGTCGCAAGCCGGATGAGGTCACGCTCGGAGGCGAGCTTTTTGGTGGTGACAAGTTCCTCAAGCACCGCCGCAAAGACCTCGGCAGGCAGCCGGCGAAAAGCGGTCTCGCGGAGCGGTTCACGCGGCATGCCGGCCGCGAGCGGTTCACGTGTGTGAAACTCGGTGACGGCCTTCAGGAGTTTTGCCGAAAGCCGGTCAGCGACGCTCGTTTCAAACAAAACACCGCCGAGCGATCTTATACCCTTCGCCGAGCCGAGCGCCTCACCAAATGCCGCAGCCGCAAGCCCAAGCCGTGCGTTCACATCCTCAGCGGTCAGCCCTCGCTCAACCGCCGAGCCGACAAAAAGACTGACGAGTTCGGCCGGTTTCTCTTTCGCGGCGGAGAGCAATGCGGCCCGCTCAGCCCTTTGTGCAAAGTCGCGTTTTCTCGCTCGCGTGGCGTGCGGGTCGAGTACCTCGCCGCCGCCGATAGTCTGCTGCGGCGAATAGCTGCGTAAGATGAAACGGTCGCCAAACCGGCAGGCGACCGGCGTTTCGAGCCGAAGCTGAACGTCGCCCCGCTCGCCCGGCGGAAGCTCGCCCGCCTCGTTCATTACGGCAACGCGGGCAAGCACCTCGGCGGTGCCGATATGGACGCGGACACGCTGCCGGCTCTTGAGCGGCCGCGGCGAGCCGGCAAGCATCTCAACCCGCGAATCGATGATCTGCGTCGGCCGAAGCACGCCCGGAGCCGCGAGCACCTGCCCGCGAGCCACTTCGGAATGGTCGATCCCCGCGAGGTTAACGGCCGTACGTTGCCCCGCATGTGCCGAGCCGACCGTTCGGCCGTGCGTCTGTAGCCCGCGGATGCGCAGCCTGCGGCCCTCGGGCAAAAGCTCAATCTCGCCACCCTCGCGAAGCTCGCCCGAAGCGAGCGTGCCGGTGACGACCGTGCCAAAGCCTTTCACGGTAAAGCTGCGATCGATCGGGAGAAATGCGGCATGGCGGTCGATCTGCGGTGAAGCCGCTGTCGATCGGGCAGCCTCGGCAAGCGCCGTTCGCAGCTCGTCGAGCCCCGAGCCGCGGATGGAACTAACGGCAACGATCGGCGCACTTTCAAGAAACGAACCCGCAACCAACTCCTCGGCGTCAAGCCGGGCAAGCTCGAGCGTTTCCTCGTCCGCGAGGTCGCTTTTGGTCAGGACAACGATGCCGCGGCCGAGCCCAAGGAGGCGACAGATCTCAAAATGCTCGCGGGTCTGCGGCATCACGCCTTCATCAGCCGCGATGACGAGCAGGACGAGGTCGATACCACTCGCACCGGCGAGCATATTTTTGACAAAGCGTTCATGGCCGGGCACATCGACAAAGCCGAAGTGCGTGCCTTCAAGCTCGAGCTCGGCAAAGCCGATGTCGATGGTGATGCCGCGTTGTTTTTCTTCGGGGAGCCGGTCGGCGTCCGTGCCGGTTAGCGCCCGGACGAGCGCCGTTTTGCCGTGGTCGATGTGGCCCGCTGTCCCGACGATGATGTCCATCTCTTTTTTCGCCCGTGCCAAAAACTCGAAACCGCCCGGCAAAGCGGGCGGCAATTGAAACTAACCTCTAGCAATCATTATCGCAGCCGGAGCAAATTCTCGACCGAGACGTCCTCGTCGATCGCCTCCCAGCGAATGCCGAGCCCGCCGCCGATCAATTGCCAAGCCTTTCGCTCATGCTCCGTCGCATTCTCAAGCCGCGGAAACCACGTCAGCGGTACCGAAACGGCACGCCCATCGGCAAGCGCGACCCTGAGCGCATCATCGCTGCACATCACGTCCACCGCAAGTGGCCTAACATTTACTGCTGACAGGCTCATAAAACTCTAAACCAAAAACCACCTAAAGATTACCGAAAAACCGCCACCCGCCGCAACCCTGGGGTTGAGTTGCAGAGTTGCAGAGTTGCAGAGTTGCGGAGTTTCGAATTCCAGATGCCATATTCCAGATTCCAAATTCCGCGTTCCGGAATCGGATGAATCGCCCTTACTTGCGTGCAGGCTTTTGCAATTAGATCCCGATCCGGAAGCCAGCTAAAGCTGGAACTCCATACGATCATTCTTCGGTTTCGTATTGGTCGAGCTTTCGGTAGAGGGTTTTGCGGCCGATGTCTAGGAGGCGGGCGGCGCGGGATTTGTCGTTATCTGTGTATTCGAGCGTGGCTTCGATCGCCCGGCGTTCGATCTGCTCCATTGAGGCGGGCAGGGCGATGAAGATGCCTTTGGCGCTTCCGTCGGCGGCGGCGACAGCTCGCTCATGGCGGTTAACGGCCTCGGTGTCGTCGGCGGTCCGGCCGATGGCGTCGGGCAGGTCGTCGAGCTCGATCTGCCGCCCGGAGGCGATGATAACCCCTCGCTCGATGGCGTTCTCAAGTTCGCGGACATTGCCCGGCCAATCATAGGCGACCAGTGCACGAAGTGCCTCCTTTGAGATGCCGTTGATATGGCGGCCGGTCTTCTCTTTTGCCCGCTCCAGAAAATGGAAAACGAGCGGGTGAATGTCCTCAACCCGTTCGCGGAGCGGCGGCAATTTGATCGGAAAGACCGAGAGCCGATAGAAAAGATCTCGGCGAAATCGGCCTTCCTCGGCCGCCCGTTCAAGGTCAATGTTGGTCGCGGCGACGACGCGGACGTCGGTCTTGATCACCTTGTTTCCGCCGACGCGGGTCAGCTCGCCGTCCTGCAAAACGCGGAGCAGCTTCACCTGTGCCTGCATCGGCATCTCGCCGATCTCGTCGAGGAAAAGCGTTCCGCCATCGGCCTCTTCAAACCTGCCGCGGCGGTCGCTCCGGGCGTCGGTAAAGGCTCCTTTTTCGTGGCCAAAGAGCTCGGATTCGAGTAGCGTCTCCGGGATCGCGCCGCAGTTGATCTTTACGTATGGCCCGTCTTCGCGGCCGGAATTGAAGTGGATCAGGTTGGCGAGCAGTTCCTTGCCGGTGCCGCTTTCGCCTTCGATCAGCACGGTCGCGTTCGCATCGGCGACGTTGAGTGCAAGCTCGATCGCCCGCCGGATCGAGGGCGCCTGGCCGATGATCTCGCTTTGCCGCTGATGGAGCTCGGCCTTGAGCCGCATAACCTCGGCCGAGAGTTGGTCGCGTTCGAGCGCGGTGCCGATCTGGTCGGCGATGCCCTCGACCAAAGCAACATCGTGCTTTTCAAACGACGTAACCTCGCCCCAGACGAAGCCGAGCAGGCCATAGGTCGCGCCGCCAACGCGGACCGGAGTCAGCAATGCCGCCTTGCCGCCGAGCGTGCGGTTAAAGATTATTTTTATCGGCAAGGGAAGCTGCGAATCGGTCAGCGACTTCGTTTTCCCGTCGCGGATCAGGTCGGCGACCGCTGGAAACGTATCGATCCGAAGCGAGCGGCCGTGTGCTTCGACCATCTTCAGCAGCTTCCCGGGCGTGATGCCCTCGGCGGTCTTGAACGACTGCAGCGAAATGCGTTCGCCGGCGTTATCGATAACGCCGAGCGCGCCGTAATCGGCACCGACGAGGCTGATCGCCCGCTCGAGCGCACGATCTGAAACCTCGTTGAAATCAGAGTGCGAGTTGAGCGTGTTGGCTATCTCAAGCAGTGCGTTCGTGCGCCGCGTTTCCTGCTCCTGAGTTACATAAAGCCGGGTGTATTGGTATCCGATGGCGAGCTGCTGGGCGATGGATTCGAGGAACTGCACTTCCTCGTCGAGCCAGACACGCGGCTGCCGCGTATCGTGGAGCCCGAGCAGGCCGATGACCTCGCCGCTTAGCCTTATCGGGATGATCAGCAGCGACCGCGTCTCAAGCGCCTTTGCAAAGAACTTGAGCGTCGCGTCCTTGGTCTTTGCGGTGTCGTTGATCCGGATCGGTTTTGAGATATCAAATTGCGTGACGAGCCGCTTTGCATCGACCGGGATGACCGTGCCTTTGCTCGACGGGATCTTTGCGTCTCGCCGCCACTCGTGGCTTATCTTCAGCTCTTTCTCATCAACGAGCTGGAGCACGTCGCAGCGGTCGGCCTCGAGCATTCGGCCGATCTCGGAAACGACGACGTTAAGAAAGCGTTCGAGGTCGATGCTTTCCGGCAGGTCGCGGGCCAGCCGCTCGATGATGCCCTCGCGGGCCTCGTGCATGTGGATCTTGCGTTCGAGCGAAAGTGCTCGCGGTTCGTCGAGTTCGATGCGGGTCAAAGCCATAGTAAAGCCTAACCCGTAATTTGCGACGGCGGCGGGGCGATGTCAAGTTGATACACGTTTGCCGGGTGTGTCAGAGGGCTACACGGTCTAGTTTGATCTGGGTCGATTTGCCGCAGGTGGTGGCGTTTGCGGCGGTCGGGTTGGCCGCGGCTCGGGCGTCTTTGTGGTGTTCGCCGCGGGTTTCGTGTTGGAGCCCGTGGCCGTGTTCGCCGCCGCGTTTGCGTTCGAATTCGCATTTCGCTTGTCGTCGCCGGGCATTACGGTAAAGCTGACCCGCTTCTGGCCGGCCTCGGCTCTTTCAAGAAGCTCGAGGGCTTCGATGTTGTCGGCGTCGAGTTCGACCGACTTCTTGAGCACCCCGACCGCTTCGGAATATTTGGCGAGCTTGATGAGAACCGCTCCCAGTTCCTGCTGATATTCTGTGTCGTCCGGGTTGAGCTTTACGGCTTGCCGCAGTGCACGAGCAGCGTCTTCATCTTCATTGAGTTTGTTATAGGACCGGCCGAGATTGTAATAGGCGTTGTGGTCTTCGTCGTTGGCTTCGATCAGCTTTTTATATGCCTCGACCGCCTTTTCAAAGGCGAGCACTGATTGCGGTTTGGCCGGTTTTTCTTTCGAGTTCGCCGGAGTTTCGGTCGGTTCGATCTGCTGCTCGGCGGCCATCTGGTCGCGAAATTCTATCAAGGCATGAGCAATACCGAGCCTGAAATACGCCTCGGCGAGGTCGGGGTTGATCTCGACCGCACGATTCAAAAGCTCGATCGCCTTTTCAGTATCGCCGGTTTCAAGTTGCTTGACGCCATCCGTCAAGGCCAGGTTTGCATCAGTGTAGTCCGCCGCGTTTGCCATTGGCGTGGGTTCGGCGGCGACATTCGCATTTTCGGCCGTCGGCCCCGAGCCGGAACAGGCCGCAAAGAACGCAGCCGCAAACAACAAAACCATTGACGCCAAGAGCTTGAACATAAAACTACCCCGGCGGAAATACGAACGGCCGGCCTGCCAAAAGGTGAATGTGAAGATGAAAAACGGTCTGCCCGCCATCCTCATTCGTATTTATAACAACCCGATAGCCGGATTCGGCAAAACCCTTATCGCGGGCGATACTTGCCGCTGCAAGGAGCAGATGCCCGACCGAACTCCGATCCATTCCGTCGGCCTTATCAAGAGATTCGATGTGCTGCCTCGGGACGATCAGGATATGCGTCGGGGCCTGCGGCGAGATGTCGTCAAAGGCGATGCACTGATCGTCCTCATAGACCCTCGCGGACGGAATTTCGCCGGCAATTATTTTACAGAACAGGCAATCTGGCATCGACATCGTCCTTCTATTTAAGCACAACGGGACTTGGTAAATGAAACGATGGCGGGCCGGCTAGACATCGGCATTGAACGCGCCTTCGTCCTTTACCCGTTCGATATCGGCGCCGACGGCCTTGAGCTTTCGGACGATCGTCTCGTAGCCGCGGTCGATGTGGTAAACGCGGTCGATCGTCGTCTCGCCCTCGGCGCAGAGCCCGGCGAGGACTAGCGACGCCGAGGCCCTTAGGTCAGACGCGATGACGGGCGCACCATTGAGCGTCGTCTTGCCGCGGACGGTCGCCGTATTGCCGGTTATGTGAATATCTGCGCCCATCCGGACAAGCTCCGAGGCGTGCATAAAGCGGTTCTCGAAGATCGTTTCGGTCACGTGCGAGACGCCTTCGGCCTGCGTCATCAGCGCCATGTATTGGGCCTGCATGTCGGTCGGGAAGTCGGGGTGCGGCTCGGTCGTCACATCGCGGGCAGAAAGCGGAGCTACCCCAAGCTGAACGTGCAGCGAGGTCGGCGAGGTCTGCTCGATGATAACACCCACCTCGCGGAGCTTTGCGATGACGGCCGTAAGGTGGTCGGGGCGGCAATTCTCTATCTCAAGCTCGCCGCCGGTGATCGCGGCCGCGACGATGAACGTGCCAGTCTCAATGCGGTCGGCGATGATGTCGTGCTCGGCCCAGCCAAGAGCTTCAACGCCCTCGATGGTCATCGTCTCCGTGCCGGCTCCGGCGATCTTCGCCCCCATTTTATTGAGCAGCTCGGCAAGATCCTCGATCTCGGGTTCGCGGGCGGCGTTGCGGATGATGGTCGTCCCATCGGCGAGCGAGGCGGCCATCATCACGTTCTCTGTTCCCGTTACGGTGACCTTTTCAAACGCGATCTCGGCACCGACCAGGCGGCCTTTCGGAGCGGTCGCAACGACATCGCCCGATTCGAGCGAGACGTTTGCGCCCAATGCTTCAAAAGCACGCAAATGAAGATCGATCGGCCGCGTGCCGATGGCGCACCCGCCGGGCAGGCTCACCTTCGCCTTTCCAAATCTGGCAAGCAACGGACCGAGAGCGAGCACGCTCGCACGCATCGTCCGGACGAGCTCATACGGGGCCTCGTAGGTATCGACGTTCTTCGCTGTCACAACGTGCGTCCGAAGCTCGGGCGTCAAAACGGTTGCCCCGAGGTCCTCAAGCAGCCGCCGCTGTGTGATCAGATCTTTAACGTAAGGGATGTTACGGAGCGTCACCGTCTCCGGCGTAAGAAGCGTGGCCGCAAGGCATGGAAGTGCCGAGTTCTTTGCCCCACTTATCTTTACAGTACCGCTCAGCGGACGCCCGCCGCGGATCAGAAACTTATCCATAACAGAAAAAAACGCCCTCCGAAGCGTAAGGCAAAATTATAGCATCAACAATGAAACTTTATAACAGTGCGCGCTGAAATCTGTGTAACGTGGATCGTTCTAATTCGCGGCAGTCAGCCGACGAATTTGAGCGATATGGCGGGCTTTATGTTGGCCGACGAGGACGAGCCACTCGATCGCCGAAAGTTCGCCGAAAAATGGATGCGGAAAGCGGTGCTTATTTCCATCAAACTGATCGAAGAGCGGTTTGATCTGTTCGAGCCGGGCGTTCGCTTCGGCCATCGTTGCGAACGATTCGTTAATGCTCCGTTCGCTGGTCGGATGGACCATCTCGGGAGCCTCGACCTTGATCTTGGCAATGGCAACGCCGCGTTCTTCAAAGATGCTGGTGATCGAGATGGTGCCGTTCGACGCATCGCCATCCTTTTCGGCTTTGCCGATGAGCTTCGCGCAGATGCGGGACATTCCGTCCTCGACCATCGCAAGGTGTTCGACGATCTCGGCGATCGACCATTTTTCGCCATCGGGCCGGCTTTCGGCCGTCTCTGAAGAAAGGCCCGCGACGAGCGCTTTAAGCTCCGCGGCGATCTCTGCGTTGGTGCGGTAGATGTCCTCAATCGAATCGAACTTCATATGTTATCGGGCTACGGGTGCAACCTGCGGCGAGAGGATGACGCGGTGCCAGCGGGCAAAGCTGAAGATGCTATCGGCCTGATTTGCCATCCGCTTGATGAACACCGTTTGAAAGTTCAATATCTGGTCCGTTTCCCAGTGGAGCAAAACTATTGGATTGAACGAAGGAAGCTTCGTCGGGTCGGGAAGCGTTGTCGGGCCCGGCTGATTCGCATTTTCCTCGGGTACTTCGCCGCCCTGACGCCGTTCGAATTCCTGCGATGAAAGCAGAAGGCCGTTGCGAAGCGGGATCGATGATTGAGTCGGAGGCGAGCCATCGGCATCATAGACGCGGAGTTGATGTTCAAAGGCAGCCGCGATCTTTGATGAATCCGGCGACCATACCGGCTTTACCGCCGTCAGGCCGTCATCGAGCCGGCGTTCGCGGCCGTTCTTTTCGATCATTCGCGGACGGCCCACCGGAGTAAAAGACTCGCCCTTGCTTCCGGCAACGCTCTCGAGATACTGCCATTCACGGATGGTCGCCGCGAGAGCGACGAGTGCCGAGCTATCGGGTGCCCACGCATAATAGAAATAGAGCAAGCCCTCGTTCTGCGTCAGCGGCCGGACAAGCCCGCCATTCGCATCGCACAAATAGATCTGCTCGGTCCGAAAGGCCAGCACGCCGGTCGGCGGCGTCGGAGTCGGTTCGCCTTCGGGTGTCGGGGTCGTTTCGGGGGTTGGCGTTGGATCGGTCGCATCGCCATCGACCGGTTCCTCTACTGCGGGTGCAGGGGTCGGCGAAGGCGAAGCTCCGGGCTCGGGCGGGCCGTCTCCATTCTCGCCGCGGATCATCGCTGCGAAAGCAAGATTTGCCGAGTCCGGCGACCAAACGATCGTATCCGGAAAATGGACGGCCATGTTATCCGGCGTCACCTTGCTTAGCAATTTGCCATCGGCCGAATAGATATCGAGCCGAAACTCGGCCGAGAGGTCGCCGGGGCGATGATAAACGACTGCAATACGGTTCTTGTCCGGCGAGGTGACCGTGCGGTCGAGAATGTCGTCCGGCCGCGTGTTGGTGAAGTGGTCGCGGACGGCGGCATTAAATTCCTCGGGCGCCGGATCATTGATCGGCGGCGGCGGAATGTCGGGCTCGTAACGATAGTTGAGCCGGACGGCCGGCACGTCGCTGAGCGCCGTCGGAGCCGCGACCGGTCCCGCTTCGGGTGTTGCGGTGCCGCACGATGAAGCGAACAAAACACAACCGATCAAAGCTGCGGCGGAAATGCGAAATCGGGAAGACATATTATCGATTTATCGATCAATGGCGACGCCAAAATACCGCTCATACCCCGCACGCTGCTCGGCGGTCGGTTGAGGCTCCTTGATGAAACGATAAACAACGCGTTCGTTTACACCAAGCGTAAATTCGATATCCCGCAGGCGGTCGTGCCGAAAGATCGTCATTCGAACCTTGTCGCCGGGCTTCTTCTCGCCGATGTAAGTCTGAAGAAAAGAGTTCGAAGCTCGGTGCCCGTCAAGGGCGACGATCTGGTCGTTAAAGTTCAGTCCCTGTTCATGTGCCGGTGTGCCGGCCGGAACCGAGCGGACGATCAGCCGTCCGTCCGTCTCGGCGAGATTCGCACCGATGTATGCGGGCCTATTGGCCGGAAGTCCGGCCTGAAGCCTGAGCCCGATACCCTGAAGGATCGAATTATACTGTATCTCGTCGCGGCCCGAGATGTACTTTGTGAAAAAGTCATTCAGGCTCCGTCCGGCTGCCGCCTCGGAGGCACGCTGAAAGTCGGCGGGCGTGAAGTTGCGGCCGCGTTTGTAAAAGTCTTCATAAAGGGCGCGCATAACCGTATCGAGCGAACGCTGATGGCCGGAGGCGGTGCGGATCTCGATATCGAGCAGCATATTGACGATCTCGCCCTTGTCGTAATAAGAGATCTGATTGTTTACCGCATTTTCATCCGGCCGGTAAAACTTGATCCACGCATCAAAGCTCGATTCCTCGAGGCTCGTCTGAAACCGTCCGGGCCGGTTCTGCAGGTCGCTGATCATTGAGGCCTTTGCTTCAAGGTTTTCCTCGGGCGTTATCAGGCCGGCACGACGGACGAGCACGTCCTCATAGTAGGCGGTCGTTCCCTCGGCGACCCAAAGCAGCTTTGTATAGTTCTCATTCTCGTAATCGAAGGGGCCGAGCACGTCGGGCCTGATCCGCTTTACGTTCCAGAGGTGGAAATATTCGTGAGCGACGAGGCGGAGATAATTGATGTACTGCGAGCGAGGCTGAAAGCCAAACCTGTTCCACTGTAGAGCGGTCGAGTTCAGGTGTTCGAGTCCGCCGCGGCCGCGGAGATTAAGGATAATCAGGTAATCATCGACCGGAAGCTCGCCAAAGATCGCGATGCCCGCTTCGCCGATCTTCGCGGTATCTTCAGCCATTTGGTCGAGGTCGTAATTGCCCTCGCCCGTTACGACGATCCGGTGCGGTCGGCCGGCGACCTGGAATGTCTTCTCTTTAAAGTCGCTGACCTGAAACGGCGAATCGTAGAGGATGTCGTAGTCCGGTGCGGTGAATGTGTTCGCCTCGCCGGCGACCGGCCGCAAACCCGTCGCGACCTTCCAATTGCCGTACGGCACGACCCTTATCTTTGAAGGTGCCTTTAGCTGGCCGGCGGGGAAAAATAGCAGGGCGGCGTTATTCCAAAAAGCGTGCTCGTCGTTGAGTTCGTTGGTCCGGACCGTAAGCTCGTTCGAATAAACGCGATAGGTCGCAACGACCTCTCGGCCCTTCGCTCCTTTGATCCGCCACGTATTCTTGCTTGTCTTTTCCCAAGCGAGCGGGTTGTCGGCGGCATCCTTCGCCGCAAAGTCCTGCACATGCCGCGAATATTCGCGGACGAGGTAACTTCCCGGCGTCCAGACAGGCATTTTCAGGTCAAGGTCCTGCGGCATCGCGGACCAACGGACACGCATTTCTACCTCAAGCAGGTGCGTCCAGGGCTTTGACATCGAGACCGTGTAGCTGATCTCCGGGACGGCCTGCTGCGTCGGGCGTTCGGCGGCGGTCTCGGCAGATACGGTCTTGAACATAAACGTCAAAGCGAACGAAAAAATAAGGGAACGGAGTAAGATCGAGCGCGTTTTTCCAGTCATCATTATCAAATAAACTCTCTCTAGCCTTAGGCTTGTATGGTTTCGATTCTACTATGTTCGCGCGGTTTGCTAAAATTTCATCCGTAGATGTCCCAACCGGAAAATAACGAGAAGGCCGAAGAAGTGCCCAACGAGCGATTCTTTACCGCACCGCTTATTATTATTTATGTAACGGTTTTCATTGACCTTATCGGCTTTGGGATGGTGATCCCGATCCTGCCTTTCTACGCGAACACCGAACCTTTTAACGCCACGCCCTTTGAGATCGGCCTTCTGCTCGGTATCTATTCGATAATGCAGTTCATCTTTTCGCCGCTTTTGGGCAGGCTTTCAGACAAGTACGGCAGGCGGCCGATCCTATTCATTAGCATCCTGGGGTCGGCGGTCGGCTATTTCGTCATCGGTGCGGCGGGTACGCTGATGCTCGTTTTCCTCGGCCGCGTGATCGGCGGCATAACGGGCGGCAATATCGCGACAGCACAAGCTTATATTGCCGATGTCACTTCGCGGGAAAACCGGGCGAAGGGAATGGGGATCTTCGGCGCGATGTTTGGGCTTGGGTTCATTCTCGGTCCGGCACTTGCTGGAGTTTTAAGCAAATACGGCGTCAGTGTGCCGTTCTACGTTGCTGCAGTGCTTGCGCTTTCGAACGCGATCGCGGTCTATTTTGTTCTTCCGGAAACGGTAAAGCAGTTGGCCGCAGCAAAGCCCGCCGGCGGGCGCATTGCCGAGATGTTTGCCGCGCTCGGTAAGCGCGACTTCGGCGCCATCAATCTTGTTTATTTTCTGCTGATCACGGCATTTTCCGTGATGACCTATGCGTTCGTGCTTTTCACCGCCTACCGCTACGGTTATAACGCTGAGCAAAATGGCTATCTTTTTGCCTACGTCGGCGTGATGGCGGTCATCGGCCAAGGAGTGATATTCGGCACGCTGGCTTCGCGGATACACGAGGCAAAGCTCGCGATCATCGGCTGCCTTCTGATGGCGGCGAGCTTTTTTGCGTTTCCGTTTCTCGGCCCAAACTCCGGCGGGCTCGCGTATCTTTTGGGCGTCTGCACGGTGCTTTCGATCGGGAACGCGCTTGCCGCACCGGCGCTCACCAGCCTTGCTTCAAAGCTTTCGTCAGATGACGAGCAGGGAAGTATGCTCGGGATAATGCAGTCGGGGGCGAGTCTTGCACGGGCGATCGGGCCGTTTGTCGGAGGCCTGCTGCTGAACAACGCCTTCAACGCAATCGACGATGCCTCGGTGACACGAACATTCTGGGCCGCGAGCGGGATAATGGTCCTCGCGATGGTTGCTGCTTTATATCTTTCGAGGTTGCTGGGAGGGCGGCGTGAGATGCACCGGACGGCCGCTTAGCCGACCATTCGCTGCTGAGCGGGCGAGCCGAGCGGCAATGTCAGGATAAAGGTAGCACCGCTTCCATTCGGGCTTTTGGCCTCGATCGATCCGCCGTGCTCCTGAACGATGCCGTAGGTCACGGCAAGCCCAAGCCCTGTTCCACTTCCAACCGCTTTTGTCGTAAAGAAAGGATCGAAGATCTTTGAGATATCTTCCTCGGAGATGCCTTCGCCGGTATCTGCGACCTCGACGCGGACGCGGTCGCCGTCAAGGATCGTCCGCAGCGTTATGGTTCCGCCTTTAGCCATCGCATCGCGTGCATTGAGGATCAAGTTGGTCAATACCTGCTGGAGCTTCCCTGAGTTTCCGGAGACGAGCGGCGGCCGCTCCTCGTATTGTTTCACTATCTCTATCTGCGAGCGGCGGAGCTGCGGCTCAAGCAACTGGAGCGTGTCGTCGATCAGCTTGTTCACATCGACCTCGTTCCATTCGATCGCGCTTCCGGTTCGCGAGAAATTGAGCAGGTTGCCGACGATGTTCGCCGCCCGCTCGGTCTGCCGGTGCATCTTTTTCAGCAGTTCGTGCTTCGGGTCGGTTTCGGGGATCATCCCGAGCAGCATCTGCGTGTAACTTGAAACGCCCGTAAGCGGCGTGTTGACCTCGTGGGCAACACCGGCGGCGAGCAGGCCGATACTTGAGAGCTTTTCGCTCTGCTGAAGCGATTCCTCAAGCTTGACGCGTGACGAAACATTTTCGAGCACGATGATGCCGCCCGTTTGCTCGCTTGAGACGGAGCGGAGCGGTGCAACCGCAACATTGAGGATCAGCGGATTGCCCGAGGCATCGCGGGCATGAAGCTTGTAGGCGTTGCGGATCTCGGTCAGGTGCCAGCGGCTCTTGCCGAGAATGCTGTTGAGATTTGCCGCGAATGCCGGGTCAAAGATGTCGTCCACGCACTTGCCGATGACCTCCGATCGCGACCGGTTCATCATCTCCTCAAAGGTCGTGTTGCAGCGGGTGATGCGGCCTTCCTCATTAACGGCGAGCAGGCCGACGTTGACCGATTCGACTATCGACTCGTTGAATTCTTTGAGCAGTGCAAGCTCGGCCGTCTGCTGCTTCTGCTCCTGATATAGCCGGCTGTTTTCGATCGCAACGGCGATATAGCCGGAGATCGTCCTGAGGATCTCAAGGTCTTCAGAAGAAAGCAGCGAGCCGTCCTTCGCCCGGCCGAGGCCGATAACGGCGACCATCTTGCTGCCGACGACGCACGGCACGAAATAATGAAGCTCCTGCCGGACGCCGGTCAACCCGCCGCCATTGCCGTTGGTCGTATCCGCATCGTCGTCGTTGATCTCGATCTGGTCCGCGCGGACGATGCCCTTGGCGGCAGACTTTTGACGGATGATCTGTTTGAAATCGCGAGGGACGGTATAGGTTTCCGTCAGGCCGATCGACCGCCCGACGCGGTATCCGCCCGCAGCTTCGCCATTCTCGATGAAGACCGCGACCTTTTCAACATCAAGCACCTCGATCAGCCGATGCGAGAGCGATTCAAGAAGCGGCTCAAGCGCCGTAGAGGCTGAAAGCGTCCGGCCGAAGTCGAGCAATCCGCGGCGAAGGTCATACCGCTCGCCGTAAAAGAAACGGTTCGCCCGCTCTTGCAGAAAATTCTTGAGCGGCTCGCTCAGCATTACTATCGCCGCCATCGCAACGATCGCAATTACGGCGCGAAGCGTGATCTCGGTCGTTGAAAGGTCGTTGCCTACCGCGAGAAAGACCAGTCCGAGAGCAACCGCTCCGATCATCATCGCGATGGCAAGCGTTGTCATCGCATAGACGAGAGCCCGGCGGACAACAACATCGACGTCCATTAACCGGTAACGTACGACCGAGTGGCCAAAGCTAAGCGGAATTAGCGCAAGCGGAAGGGTCGAAAGAGCCGAGGTGATGATGTCATCCGGCAGGTAGATGAACTGCCGAGTCAGCTGAATGCCGATGATCGGGATGACGGACGCGATCGTGCCCCACATCGCCCATTTTAGCCGCTGGCGAACGACCGCCTGCGTACTCGTCAAAAATCGCCAAAGAAGAATGCCCGCACCAATTGCTACTCCGATAGCGAAGTGGCCGACCAGAATTGCGTTGAGAAGCGGAAAAACCTTGAAAGAAGCCAACGCCGAATTGAGGCCCACGGCCGTTGCGGTCGGAAGTACGAAAGGCGCAAACGTCAGAACGATGACCGCAGCCGCGATGAGTGCCGCGGGAGCGTACGTTGCGATGGTCTTCCACCGAGCCTCGTCAAAAACCTCGCTCCGCACCGGATAACGCAGACAAAAATGAACAAAGAGCGGAGCAAAAGCGATGAACGCAAGCCAGTCGATGATCTGGATCGCGAGGTCAAAATCCTGCCCGAAACCAAGTGCGCTGTAAAAGTGAAAAACAAACGCCGCGAGACAAACGGTCGCAAAATGCAGAATGAACGGAGCCTGGCTGCCCTGCTTAAAGAGAACGAAAACCCCGACACCGAGCCAGACAATGCCGACGATTATCAAAAAGATGAGCGAAACCGGCCAGCGGGTGACAGTGTCAATATTTCGCAGGTCCGCAAAGTAGCGGTTATCGGCGAACGAAAACGACCGCTTTTCAAAAAAGTACGTCAGGCTGCCGCCTACACCGGCGGCCTCCAGATACATCGGGACGTCAGCGGCCGAGACCACTTCGTCAAAATTTGTACCGTCGAGACTGATCGAAAGGAGTTTATCGCCCGGCGAGATGCCCGCCCGTGAGGCGGCAAAGCCGCGTTCGACGCGTTCGGCGTAAATGCCGTCCGCTTTTTCTACCCACAATACGCCGTCGGTCGGAGGAAGTTGGTGGGTCGCCCTTTGAGACAAGTTGAGTGCACCGCCGGCGACGAAAAAGATCGTTGCGAGCAGCCATATCAGGCTCCAACTTGTGAAGATGCTTCGCTTCATCGGGAAGCCACGCTTTGGCTAAAGAAAATAAAAAGGCAACTCTTATTCCAACTTGCGCGTTCAGCAAATCGCCACTAAGAGTAGGAAAACAAACGGGTTAGCATCGGTGTAAAAAACGAAACCGGGTCGCACGCCCTCTTGCCATCCATTTTTTTGCTTTTCAATCCAATATTTCGGAGTCGGTCGAACCACGGCCTGCTTCTAAAAGGCCGATAAAATACTGATAAAATTGAACTTGGCTAGCGGCTAAAACCGCACGAGGATACTGCCCCGGACCATGCGGCGTTGCGAGTTCAGGCTAAGGGTTCCCTCCGAACTTGTGGCCGTGTTCTGAAGGTCAAAGATGTTGCGGGCGTCCAATATCGCCTCGGCTCGGAAAGGAAGGCCGAGGGTCGGAAGAGATTGTGTAACGACAAAACTGAGGCCCGGATCATAGATCGCAAGCCTGCCGCGGAATGGGTCAACGGCAAAAACCGTCGCGTTCGGCGAGAGCCGGAAGATAGTGCGGATGTTGGTGCCCGGCCGGATATCTGTATCAAGCTGGCCAAAGACCGTGTGGAAAACGGATTCTTCAAACAACGATGCCGGATCTTGCAAGCCTTCGCCCGAAAGCCGCTGGCCGCTGCCGAAGCTATAGCCGCCCGTCAGGTTCATCCGGCCGTTGAGCCGGCGTGCATAAACGACGCGAAGGCCGCTGGCGTTACCTTGCTGATTGCCGGCGATGTCGCTGCCTTCGATCGAGGCCGCTCCAAACGGCAACCCGATAACGCGAACACCGCGGACAAGCGTTCCGTCAAAAAACGCGGTCGCCTCGAGGCTTGAGCGATTGTCAAGAACACGTTCGATCCCAAATTCAAGCCGCCGTGAATTGTTCATCAGCGCCTCGCCGTCCTCGACAACTACGTCCTCAATGAAAGCGGGCTCGCGGAACGAGATCTGTGCATCCTCAAGGGCTATCTCACGTGCCCATGATCGTTCGTCGGTCTGGGTCGTGAAAGCTGAGCGGAAACGTGTTTTAGAGTCGATGTCGTACTGGAAGCCAAGTCGCGGGGCGATTACAAAATCGTCGCTGGCACCAGTGAACCGCGAATAATCGACCCCGTAAACGAAAATGATGCCCTCGCGAATTCGCCATTCGTCAACGGCCCTAAACGAGAACTGCCCAAGCGATTCTTCGCGCTCGCCGGAGGTCAACGTGCCGAGTTCGCCAAACGACGTCACGAACCGCAAAGTGTGTTCCGCGTTCGGGCGATAAGAAAGCTGTGTGTCGAGCCGCTTCGGTGCATTCCTTCCGGCCGCCGCCTGGCCCGCAAGGATCAGGTCGGTTTTCTCATTGAGCGCAATATGCGTTGCAACGTTAACGCCGACATAATTGCCTCGCTCGCTCGATGCGGCAAAGGTTTCGGCGATCGTCTGTCCGGGTTTGAGGTTGATCGATCCGTCTCCATCGTCACGCGAAGCGACCTCAGCCTCGGCAGCCTCGTCCAACGGAACATCGCCTTCGGTGTTCAGATAGATCGAGCGGCCCATCTGCGAAGAGCGAATGACCCACTTGGGGTTCGAGCGGTCGAGCTTTTTTTCGGGAAGTGTATTGCCGCTACCGGCACGAGCCAGCTTGAATCCGAAATCCTGTTCAGAGGCCCGTCCGATCTCAACCTGCGGCAAGGTAGCCGGGTTAAAGCCCTGAGCGACCGCAAGAACGGTGTATTTGCCGGGAATGATGCGAAGTGTGTAGCTTCCGTCAGACGCCGAGCGAACTTGCCGGAGCAGCTTTGAGGTACCGAGGCGAAAGATCGCAACGACCGCGTCCGCTATCGGCTTGCCGCCTTCATCGCGGACGATTCCGCGGATCAGGCCCAGATTGCTCTTTACCGACGTGCCGGCGAACTCAGCCGTTTCTTCCGCTGCAATTGCCGGCGCGGCCGTGCCAATGGCCAATGCAAAAAGCAGCAGAGAATTTATCGCTTTTGTAAAGAGTTGAGCCATATAAGGTCTTCAACGCCAGGATCGGACATTACCGGGGAGAACAAATCGAACCGGAGAAAAACGGACGAACTACTACAACCCCCGTATTTTCTAGCTATTTAAGTTGAGTGTCAAGCCGAAATTAAATCTATTTGCGTGGTCTATGATGCCGAAAGCTTGACAAAGTTTGCCCTTGGGCTAGAATTGACTTTGCTTTTCAGCATCCATGCGGAGACGTGGCTGAGTGGCTGAAAGCGGCGGTTTGCTAAATCGTTGTACCCTAACCCGGTACCACAGGTTCGAATCCTGTCGTCTCCGCCATAAAATTCTTGAGGCCGGTTGTCAGGGGTCAGTGGTCAGAACTTTCTGCCGCGGGCCTTTGTCGACCGGCCATTATTTATTATGAATGTTAGAGTTCGTTTTGCCCCTTCGCCAACGGGTTATCTTCATATCGGTTCCGCAAGGACCGCACTTTTCAACTATCTTTACGCTCGCAACACCGGCGGCACGTTCCTTCTAAGGATCGAGGACACCGACCTCGCCCGCTCGACCGAGGAATCGACCCGTTCGATCCTTGAAGGGCTTGAGTGGCTCGGCTTTGCACCGGACGAAGAGATCGTTTTTCAGTCAAACAATGCCGACAAGCACCGAGCGACCGCGCTGAGATTATTGGAAGAAGGCAAGGCGTATCGCGACTTTACGCCGAAAGAAGCTCCCACCGACGCGAACGTAAAAGATGCGATAAAGCAGCGTGCCCGCGAGCAGGGCGGCGACAAGAACATGCGCGATAATCCCTATCGCGATCTTTCGCAGGAAGAAAGCGACGCCCGAGCCGTTGCCGGCGAGCCCTTCGCCATTCGGCTAAAGGTTGCAGCCGACGGCAAGACGGCGTTCGAAGACCAGGTTTACGGCCTTCAGGAACGCGACTATGCGGACACGGAAGACCTTGTCCTGCTCCGCTCGGACGGGCATCCGCTCTACAACCTCGCGGTGGTCTGCGACGACATCGAGATGGAGATAACGCACGTCATCCGCGGGCAAGACCACCTGACGAACACGCATAAACAGGTCTTGATCTACGAATCTCTCGGCGTCCCACCGCCGACCTTTGCCCACCTGCCGCTGATAATGGCGCCGAACAAGGGCAAGCTCTCAAAGCGCAAACACGGCGAGGTTGTCTCGATGACCACTTATCGCGACGCGGGTTTCATCGCCGCCGCTTTTCGAAATTTTCTCGCTCTTCTCGGTTGGTCCGCCAGCGAGGAAAAGGAGATCTATTCGCTGGAAGAACTCATCGAGAAATTTTCGCTCGAGGGCATTCACCGCTCGAACGCGGTCTTTAATTTTCACCCCGACGACCCCCGCAAATGGACCGACGACAAGGCCATCTGGATGAACGCCGAATACATCCGCACGATGCCGCTCGACGGCCTCTACCCGCTCGTCAAGGCAGAGCTGAAAGCGAACAAGCTCTGGAAGGACGAATATGCCGACGATATTCCGGAACCGGCTAACGGCTTAGAGCTAATAGCTAAAAGCTATTCGGCAAACGCACCGCTCGATTCGAGCGCTTGGTTCCTTTACACCGTGGATCTGATCCGCCAGCGGTTCTTTACGCTCAAGGATTTCTCGGCACAGGGCCGCGCGTATTTCAGCGAAGATTTCGATTTCGACCCCGCAGCCATCGCCAAAAACCTGACCAAGTTTCCCGACCTAAAAGAATGGATGCCGGAACTCGCCGACCGCTTCGAGGCCGAGTTTGCCTCAAGCTCCCCTCCTTACGAAGGAGGGGTGGACGCTGCTTCGAGCGGACGGGGTGGTTCTCTGCCATTCGATGAACCCAACATCGAAACCATCGTCAAAGCCTTCACCGAAGAAAAAGGCACCAAGCTCGGCGTCATCATGAACGGCGCCCGCACACTCCTAACAGGAGTCGCCGTCGGCCCATCAATGCTCTCCGTCTTTGAGGTCATCGGCCTCGAACGCACACTAATGCGCCTACGAAGCCAAGTGGCTTGGAATACGCCGTTCGTCCAATGAAAGCCCTTCTCGTATCCTTCGGTACTCGCGGTGATATTGAGCCGTTTTTAGCGGTGGGCGAGATACTCCGCGAGAGAGGTTGGGAGGTCGTTTGTCTGTTTCCCGAGCAGTTTCGCGGGGAGCCAATTTTCGAATCCCAACTCATCGATCTGTACTATAATGATGATTACAAACAGAACGCTGAACAGTTGTCTCAACAAATGGCGAATGAGGCCGACCGGGATAAGCTGTTCGATATCATTGCAGAGATCAAGGAGGGTTTATGAAAGGATTCAAATTAAATATCGAGAAAGACACGATCAAGAACAAGAATTTCCGCAAGGTGCTTTACACATCGGTGCATAGCCAGCTTGTGCTGATGAGCATCAAGCCGAAGGGTGAGATCGGCTCGGAGGTTCATGAGGAGAACGATCAGTTTTTGCGTTTCGAGGGCGGCACCGGACGGGTCGTGATCGATGACAGCAAATACACCGTCAAAGACGGCGATGCGGTCGTCATTCCGGCCGGTGCGCGGCACAACGTCATAAACACCTCGGCGACCGACGAACTGAAGATCTACACGATCTATTCACCGCCGCACCACAAAGACCAGATCGTCCGCAAAACAAAAGAAGAGGCCGAGGCCAACGACGAGGAATTTGACGGCAAGATGACCGAAAAGCGAAAACGATGAGCGACGGCATCAGCGACCTCAATGCGTCCCAGGCGGCGGGCGACCGGGAGATTTGCGACCGGCTGATGAACGAGATCGATCGTGGCCTGCCCGAGGCCGAGAGCAAGATCTGGCATCGGCATCCGGTCTGGTTTTTGGATGGCAATCCGACCGTTGGCTATAGCAAGCTAAAGGCGGGCATCCGGCTTATGTTTTGGAGCGGTGCGAGTTTTGATGAGCCGGGGCTTACGCCCGGGACGGGCAAGTTCAAGGATGCCTCGGTGCTTTATAATTCAGCCGAAGAGATCGACATGAAAGATCTGAAACGCTGGCTCGCAAAGGCTCGGGATATTCAGTGGGACTACAAGAATCTCGTTAAGCGAAAGGGCGTTCTCGGGCGGTTGAAGTAGCAGACATTTGGCAGCAGATCAAAACCGGGAGTTAAATTAACATGGACGAATATTTCCTTATCTTTTCACTCTTTTTCCCGCGTATCGTTCTGCTTGTTTATTATTTCCAGGGGTGGTATCCGGACAACACAGTGCCGCTCTGGGGTGATGTCCTGCTCGGCGTTTTCGCTCCGCGGATACTGATCCTTCTTTACATTTATCAGAACATGGGCTACGAGAATATCTGGTTCGCCGCCCATCTGATCGTCCTGATCCTCGCCTATTTTGGCGGAGGCCGCGAGACCGTCCGCCGCCGCTCGGCCCGCGAAAAGTAGATAAACGTCAAATTCACTAAAACCCGCCCGGCACCTCGCCGGGCTTTTTTGTCTTTTGGTTCGGCGGGAATAAAAAGGCCGGAGTTCGGAATACTCGTCTTGATCAACGCTCGCGACGCAATGAAGACGGAACGAAAACAGGTATCAGGCACGAACGAAATGCTCGCCGTACTACGCGATGAACTCGCGGCGGCGATCGCAGTTATCGAGCGTCTTGACGACGAAGTTTTCACCGAGCCGAGCGGCCGAAACGGCAGCATTGGTGCACATTTTCGGCACAATATCGAACTCGTAAAGGCTCTCTTCGACGGCCTCGAAACCGGAAGGATCGACTACGCTGCCCGCAGCCGCGACCGGTCGGTCGAAACCGAAAGAAGCATTGCGATCAAGGCATTGCAAGGCTTGAACGAACGCGCCCGAGGGTTCGCTTCGTTCGACATTGCCGAGCCGCTCGCGGTCGCCTCGGAATCAGTGCCCGGGCTCGATCTTGCCTCAAGCTTCGGCCGCGAACTGGAATTCGCGATAAGCCACACCGTTCATCACCACGCACTTATAGCCGAACGCCTTCGCCGAAAGGGCATCGCCGTCGACCCGATGTTCGGCGTGGCCGCCGCAACCAGACGATTTTGGGACACAGAAACTAACAAAAACAAACCTTAGTAACGAACACGAATATGAACAACACAGCTTTGACCATAAGCTGGATCTGCCGGGTGGTTGTGGCACTGATCCTTTTTCAAACACTCTTTTTCAAGTTCACGGGAGCCGAGGAATCGAAATACATTTTCACGACCGTGATGGGCGCGGAATATGAGGCTATCGGCCGCATCGGCTCGGGCATCGTCGAGCTGATCGCGGCGATCCTGCTGCTTATACCTTCGACCGCATCTATCGGAGCCGTGCTCGCTTTGAGCACGATCACCGGTGCGATCTTTAGCCACCTGACAAAGCTCGGCATCGTCGTCAAGGATGACGGCGGCCTGCTATTTATCCTCGCGATCGTCGTCTTTTTGCTGAGCGGCGTAACGCTGCTGCTTCACCGAAAGGATCTGCCGGTCGTCGGGAGCTATTTCTAAACGCCGATGGGCGAAGTGCAGCAGTTCTTTGAGTTTTATGCGATGGGCGCTTCGGCGTCCATCCTCTTTGCCGTGCTCTTTTTCGGGACCTTTATCAGCGAGGACGCCGCCTGCATCCTCGCCGGGACTTTGGTCGCGTCCGGAGCGATGAGTTTCCAGCTTGCTCTTTCGGCCTGCTTTCTCGGGATATTTGTCGGCGATGTCGGGCTTTACTGGCTCGGCCGCGGCTTTGGCCCGAGGCTTTTTGAAACGACGCTCTTTGGGCGATTCGTTTCGAAAAGCACGATAGCGAGAGCTTCCGGGTGGCTTCAGAAACGAGGTGCCGCCGCGATCTTTCTTAGCCGCTTCGTCGCGGGCTTTCGGCTTCCGACGTACGTCCTCGCCGGTGCGCTCAAGGTCAGCTTCCCTCGCTTCGCATTTTTCTTCCTAGTCGCCGCCGCGATCTGGACGCCGATCCTTGTCGGCTCGGTCGCCTTTGCCCAATCGATGTTCTTTTCGAGCAATGCATTGATCGGCCTCGTCGCGCTATTTTTCGCCATTCGCCTCGTTCACAAATACTCGTCGTGGCGAAACCGGCGTTTGCTCGTCGGCCGCATTCGCCGGTTGACGAACTGGGAGTTCTGGCCGCTCTGGGTTTTCTACGCTCCGGTCGTCGTCTATATATTGTGGCTCGGGCTCCGTTTCCGCCGGCCGACGGCGTTTGCCTCCGCAAACCCGGCGATCCTGGCGGGCGGTTTCAAGGGCGAATCGAAGAACGATATCTATCGCTTGCTTGCGACCAATGAAGAAGCGCCCGGTCATTTGCTGCGTTACTTCGTCGTTTTGAACCAGCTTTCAGCGAGCGAGCGACTCTCCGCCGCCGAGGGCTCGATGTCCGCCGCCGGGCTCGGGTTCCCGGTCGTGGTCAAGCCCGATGCGGGCGAACGCGGTGCGGGTGTTGAGATCGTTCGCAACCGCAGCGAGCTCCAGGCCGCATTTGAAAGTGCAAAGCAGCCGGTAATCGTCCAGGAATTTGCCGCTGGGGTCGAGGCGAGCGTTTTCTACTACCGCTTTCCGGGCGAGGATCGCGGCCGCATCTTTTCGATCACCGAAAAGCGATTCCCGGAGGTGATCGGGGACGGAAACTCGACGCTCGAGGAGTTGATCCTCAAAGATCCGCGGGCGGTCGCGATGGCGGAGAAATATTTCGAGCGGAATGCCAAGCAGCTTTCCCGAGTGCTCGCCACCGGCGAACGCTTTCGTCTGATCGACATCGGCACACATTCTCGCGGTGCCATCTTCTTAGACGGCGGACATCTGTTGACGCCCGAGTTGGAGCGACGGATCGACGCAATTTGCCGCGGGCTCGTAGGGTTCAATTTCGGCCGCTTCGACCTTCGAGCCGATAGCTTTGACGCCTTCAAAGCAGGGCAGTTTTGCATCATCGAGCTGAACGGCGTCACGAGCGAATCGACGAACATCTACGACCCGCGATACACTTTGCTTGATGCCTACCGGATACTTTTTCGCCAATGGCGGATCGCGTTCGAGGTCGGCCTGGCGAACATCGCAAATGGTGCCGAACCGGTCAGCGTTGGCGAGCTGATCCGCCTCACTTTCGGCGGTCAGCCCGCCGTGAAGCCCCGGGAAAATGCCGAGCAATGTGCCTGATAGTTTTTGAGATAAGCGAAGACCCGGCCCGCGGGCTGCTGCTCGCTGCCAACCGCGACGAATTTTACGACCGCCCGACGCTGGCCGCCGCCGCTTGGGAAGATGCCCCGGCGATCTTTGCCGGCCGCGACCTGGTCGGCGGTGGGACGTGGCTTGGTGTGTCGCAAAGCAGAAGATTTGCCGCGGTCACAAACTACCGCGACCCGAAAGCTGCGAAGGGAAGCCGCTCGCGTGGCGAACTCGTTTCGGGATTTCTTTCGTCTGAGGTGCCGATCGGCGAGTACCTTGAGGGCATCGCCGGGGCCGCGAGCGAGTTTTCGGGTTTCAATCTGATCGTCGGCGAATCACATACCGCGGGGATCGAGGCCGCGTATTTCTCGAACCGCGAAGGCCGTGTCCGGCGGCTCGGGCCCGGCGTTTACGGCCTTAGCAATCATCTGCTTGATACGCCCTGGCCGAAGGTTCGGCGGGCAAAGGATCTATTCTTGGCGGTAGCGGCTGAGGACGACGAAGCTCTCTTCGAACTGCTTTCCGACCGAACGTTCGCGAGCGACGATGAACTGCCCGATACCGGCATCGGGCTCGAACGCGAGCGGATGCTTTCGCCGATCTTTATCGAAACGCCGATATACGGAACCCGCTGTTCGACCGTCGTCCGGCTCAATACCGAGAGCCCGCCGCGGCTTGTCGAACGCGTCCACGTCTAGGCATCGCCAAAGAACATCTTTCTATATTTCGGATTCATCTTCTCAAGGTCAAAGACGACGAAGAAATCGATCGTCCCGAACTCGCGGTCGAGCATCGGCGGGCTGCAGACCTTTGCCCCGACGCGGAGATACATATTGAAGAGCGGCGGAAGCTCGAAGGCGACCGAGTCGAATGTCGGCTCGGCGGCAGGTTCAATGCCGTTCGCCTTCGGCACTACGCGAAACTCAGGCATAAAATGCCCGCCCGCTTCAAGCTGTTGATGTGCTGCCCGGCCGATCGCCTCGTCGTTTGTGAACAGCGAGCAGCAGCCGAAAAGATATCGTTTGCCCGTAGCCTGAAGGTATGTCGCAAGGCCCCTCCAGAGAAGGAACAGGACCTTTGTATTTCGGTGCTCGGGAGCGATGCAGGCACGCCCGACCTCCATCCCGCGTTCGAGCACCTCGGCCGGGAGGTCTTCGATGGTAAATTCACCAAAAGAGTAAAACCCCGATGGTCGTTTTGCGGTTTCGATCGAGTTGATCCGATAGGTGCCGACCGTCCGGCCGGTCGCATTCTCGATAACGACCAGATGCCGGCATCGGTGGTCGTATTCATCGAAATCGATCGCCTGCTCGCCCGGCTGCGGGTTTCGCCCGGCGATCTCTACGTTGAACACCTGATACCGAAGTTCAAGTGCCGACCGCACCTCGGCGTTGGTCCGTGCCAGCCGAACCGTGTAGCGGCCGTCGGAGATGGCAAATTTCCTCGCCGCCCGGACGAGCTTCAGGATCGCGGCGGTTCGCGAGAATGGTTTTCGTATTCGTGCTCTAATCGCTCCGGTCATCACCCCGCTATCATCTTTCACGGAGGTGAACGGGCGGTTACCGCCGGTTGAACTCCGCATTAAATCATCTAGCGAGGGTTTAATTCCGCTCGTCCGCTTAATTATTCCCGACCGGGCGGAATGTAGGCTTCCGGCCGTAATTGAGACCTACGGCTCGTTCGTTTTGAGATTCTTTGTAGCTGCGTGAAAACCGTCCGGCTTTCGGGCCGCGGCATCGCGATGATCGAGGTCAGGTTGAAGTGCCGAGTAGAAGAAGGCGGGGCATTTTTTGTAAACGCGTCGGGGACGGCGTGTCTCCGTCCCGTGCGTGGTCATTGCTTCCGGCCGGCGTAGCGCTGGTAGACGACATCGGGCGTGTCGAGGTTTCGGCCGGCTTTCAGGTTGGTCGCGAGCCGAATGAACTGCGCCATCGACCAAGCCAGCGGCGTCGCCGAGCCCGTCCCTTCGCCAAATTTCAGCTCGGGAATGAACTGCTTGTCGATGTTCTTCGGCGTCTCTTTTTTATCCCAAACTTGCTCGGGGATCATCAGCCCGTCGTTAGCAAATGCGAGCATGTTATCTAGCCGGGACTGAGCCAACTGAAGATATTTGATCGATGGCTTGGCAGGTGGCTGCGGCGTTGTACGCTTGTCGAGGGGTCGCATGTCGCGTTCGTTATACAACTGTAAATACCGGAGATGAAGAGCTAACTCGTACTGCCCGCGTTCGCCTGAGAGCAGCACCCAGAGCCTGCCTTTGCCGGTGTATTTCCCGTCCCAGTTCCAGCGGCGGCCGTCGTCCATTTCGCCGTAGCCGTCGTTGTTATAGCGGTAAAATGCCGGGCCGCTTGGCGTCTCGACCTTTATGACCTCGTCGATCACCTTCAGCGATTTCATTATCAGCGGGTCGTCCGCACGGCGGATGCCGAGCCGGACCAGCTCGAGGAATCCGGCGTCGACGATGTCGCGTTCATCAAACGTGCCGGCACCGTTGTTAAGCTCGATCTTGTCGCCAGCGTCGGGCTTGCCGTTCTGCGTTATGCGGAGATAGTAGTTGCCGTCGCCGTATTTGCCGGTGGTCGTCGCGGTCCATTTCTCGATGTTCGCTTCCCATTCGTCGGCGGTCTTGAGATAAAGCTCGGCCGAGGCCGTGTCGCCATTTCTGCGGGCGATCTCGGCCGCACAAACGAGTCCTGCGATCTCGGCCGCGATGGTCGAGGGCGAATAGCCCGCCTCTTCTTCCCAGCGTTCCTGCGGCGTCGCGGGGCCGTTCTTAACGATGAAATCCGCCGCTTTCTTTACGTGGTTTTCCCAGGTCGCCTTGTCGAACCGCTTCAGCTCGTAGGCCATTATCAGCGGATAGGCGACCTCGTCCATCTGCAGCGAACCCCAAAACGGCCGCCCATCAAGCCACGAATTTTGCGGGAAGCTGCCGTCGGGTTTCTGCTGAACTTTGAAGAGAAAATCGAGGGCACGCTCGGCCGCAGCACGGTCGCCGATCGCCATAAATGCCGTAAATACCTGATAAAGATCGCGCGACCAGACGAGGTGATAGCCGCCGATGTTCGGCTCGTTCGCATTCGCCCCGCCGCCCCACGGCACGCTCATCGAAGCAATATTCGCCCCCGGATTCGCCTTGTCCTCATGCGCCTTAAGCTGCATCGCCGCCATGTTAAACTGCGCCTGATATTTCGCATCGACCCGCGGCAGCGTCTTCACATAATCCGCCCAGCCTTTTTCGTATTCGGCCCGAGCTTTTGCAAAGCCTTTTGAAAGCGATGTCTGAGCGTTGGCGTGTTCATTGAGCCCCGTGAACTCGTCATCAGTGCCAAAAGACAGCACCGTGGTGAAACTCCGCGGGCGAACGATTCGCGCGATTTGGACTGAATTGCCGCTTTCAGTTCGCCAGCTAGGTGATGTGATCTTTCCGTTCTTCTTTAACTGGTCGAGGCCGTCGCTGGTTCCGAGATATCCACTGTGCATCTCAGCGATAGGCGAAGAAAAGAGCAAGAACGAATTCAGCTTACCGTCGTTCGCACTCATTCCGAAGTCGCTTGTAGGCGCAAGTAATTCCTCTCGAGTTGGCCCGCGATCTTGCCCTAGAACGATTCGAGGGGCTCGCCCGGAAGATCGGTCGCCCATTCCAGAATTGCCGATCGACGGATCGTAGTAAACGTAAAGTCTCAGGTCCTTATTCTTCGGCTCAAACTTCACGTCGATCAGAACCGAATCAGTTTCCGCATCTGTCACGTACGTCTTCGTTATCTTCCACTCGCCCGACTTCGCCGTATTGATCTGCTGAAAGGTGAGCGAATCCGGCCGGGTGACGCGGATCTGGTGAATGGCGTCGTCCTGCTCGGTCTCTACCTTTTTTGTTTTTGGATTGACGACGATGAACTGCAGCAGGTGGACGTTCGCGACCGTCACGTCCGGATAATAGACCTCGGTCAAGACGCCCTGAGCCAGTGTGAACCAGACCTTGCTCTCGGTGGTCGCCGATGTCCCGACGCCCTGCTTCGCGGCCGTCGCCCATTGGGCGTCCTTCCCCGGCCCGCCCGGAGCAACAGTCTGCCCCGGAACCGCGACGGCGAAGATCATTGCAAAGACCGAAAGACGCAAAGAGAGGGAAATGAGAAATGAAAGCGGATAGATGATAAATGAGAAATGACAAATGAATGATGAAGACCTGGAGAACGCCATCTTTTCGCCGCGACAAACAACTTGCCGGGAGCGGTGCCGAACGCCGTGTCGCTCAGTTACAGCTTGTTCAATTGAGCGACCCCATAGGTTCTTGATCAAATTTCTCATCTCACACTTACCAGTTGTCATCTCGCATTTATCAATTTTCATTTATCATTTCTTCTCAAACTTCCCGTCCTTCCACGCGAGCGAATAGAGCAACCGGCCCTTCTCGCTGATCTCGAATTCGGCGGTCTCTTCAACGATCTTTTTCGCGAAGACCTTCATCGTTGTCCCGACGCGGGGAAGTTCGTACCAATGCTTTTTGTTATAGTCCGGCACGGCGACGAGCGAGACGTCCGTCCATTTTCCGCCGCTGTATTCGAGGAAGTGAAAGTCGTTCATCATCTCGGCAAAGGTCGCGACGCCGACCAGATAGGTGCCGTCCGGCTTTTTGAAGATGGCCATTTCGATACAGCTCTGAGCTCCGTCGCAGCCGCCCTTGAAATAGCCGTTCTTAATGTCTTCGACCTCGGTGAACGTCTTTAGATATTCGGTGCGTGCCTTTTTGCAGCCCTTGTCCGTTGCACTGTCGCAGCCTTCAAGCGTGAAGTACTCGTCCGGCAGCAGTGCGAAGAAATCCATCACCGTCCGCGGGCCGGTTTGGGGCGGATCCGCAGGGGTCGCATCGCCGGCCTCGCCGGTCTTTGCCTCGGCCGAGGGTGTCGGAGCGGGCGGGGCATTGTTCGCCGTCGGTGCGGCAACCCCGCACGAAAAGATCGAGCTAAGTGAAAAGAAAAGCGTTATCGCGAGCTTCATATTGTTGGTTGACTCCTTCGCGATGAATTGTAACCCAAAGGCGAATCAAACAGGATGCACAGGATAAACAGGATAGGCAGGCAATACAGTTAAGCTGCTTGAGCGAAACAGGATCCTCATCATCCTGTTTATCCTGTTCGAATTCTCCCGGCGTCTAGTTCCTCCGGCGGAAGATCCTGAACCCGTGACCCTCAAGGCTGATGGCCGGGAGTGCAACGGTCCTCTCCGGTGCATTCGGCGTCACCTCGTCAAAGCTGCCGCTCGCTTCAAGCGTTCCGACAAACGGCGAGCTCGACATATTTATCGCGACGACGATCTCTTCCGCTCCGGCACGGCGGGCGAAGGTTATGACACGAGCCTCGTCTGAGTTCCTGATCCACCGCAGTTCACCGCGGCGGAGAGCGTTTGACGACTTCCGCAGGGCGATCATCGCCGGATAAAACTTGACCATCTCGGGCCGCCGCTCGGCAAACTGCCAGAAGATCGGCCGCTTTTCAAAAAGTGCCGGAGCACCCGATTCGGTCGTGTCGCCCGCCTCCATTCCGTTATAAACGAGCGGGATGCCGTCGAGGGTAAAGACAAGTGCCTGTGCGGCGAGCGCGCCTTTTTCGCCAAAGCGGGCGATCGCCCGCCGCTCGTCGTGATTGTCAGAGAACCGCATCCGCAAGCTGCCGCGAGGGAACTTCGCCGCCTGATCTTCCCAGACCTTGCGAAGCTCGTAGGCCGGCATCTGGCCGTGAAGCACGCGGTCGAGCATTGCGTGCATCGCCCATGAATAATCGAGGTTGAAAGCGTTGACCATCAGGTCCGGCGATTCCCACTCGGCCAGCCAGAGCGTATCGGCCTTGACCTTATCGACCTCGGCACGGGCCGTTTCCCAGAAATCGGTCGGCACAAATCCGGCGACATCGCAGCGAAAGCCGTCGAGGTCATACTCGCGGACCCAGAACTTCAGCATCTCGATCATGTATTTGCGAAGCTCGGGGTTGTCGTAGTTGAGGTCGGCGACGTCTGCCCAGTCCGGCACCGGAGCGACGATATCGCCTTTTTCATTGCGTGTGTAAAACGCCGGAGTTTTCATCATTACACTGTCCCACGCCGTGTGGTTGGCGACGATGTCGATTATCACCTTCATCCCTCGGCGGTGCGCTTCGGCGATAAGACGCTTGAAGTCCGCCGGCGTGCCGTAGTCCGGATTGATCGCGTAAAAATCCTTCACCGCGTAGGGCGAGCCGATCGTGCCCTTCCGTTTCACCTCGCCGATCGGATGTATGGGCATCAACCACAGCACATCGACGCCCAGCGTTTTCAGCCGGTCAAGATCTTTGGTAATGCCATTAAAGTCACCGTTGGTGGAATACTGCCGCGGAAATATTTGATAGATCACCGCGTCCCGAACCCAATCCTGCGAAGGCCGAGCATTCTGCTTTGAAAAATCCCTCGCCGGCTGCACTTGCGCGAGCGTAAGTGCTGAAAGCAGTAGGAGTGCGATGAACAGAAACGGTACCCTGGTATGTGTCATGATCTAGCCCCTCTTTACCGAAGTTAATTACTAATTAGTAATTACAAATTAGTAATTATCTCGTCATTAGTGCCCGCCGCCGGCCGCAACGCCTTCGATCTTTGCCGCTCCGACGTCTTTTACGATAAACACAAATAGAGCTGCGACGATGAGCGACGCTCCGCCGAGCATTACTGCGTTGAGCGGGTTGTCGCCAAGAAGTGGTTTGTAGATCTGCGGCGTCAGAAAGCTCTGCACTATCTGCGGAATTACGATGAAAAGATTAAAGACGCCCATGTAAACGCCCATGCGTGCCGGGTTGATCGCTCCGGCCAAGATCACATAAGGCATCGAGAGGATCGAGGCCCAGGCGATCCCGACGCCGGCCATCCCGATGAAAAGAAAATACGGGCCGGTCGCAAAATAGGTGGATATCAGCCCGAGGCCGCCGAGCAAGAGACAAACGATATGCACGCCTTTTCGGCCGATCCTGTTAGCAAGCGGCGGAATGCCGAAGGCGACGAGAAAACAAACGAAGTTATATACCGCAAAGCAGACGCCGCCCCATTCGGTCCCTTCCTTGAACGCCGCGGATGTTTCATCGGCCGCTCCAAAGACGTGACGGGCGACCGTTAGGCCATAGAATTGCCACATGAATGGCAACGCAAACCAGGTGAAGAACTGCACGACCGCGAGCTGCTTCATCGTCGTCGGCATATCGCCGATGGCGCCGGAGATCTCTTTGAAAATATTGCCGACAATGCTGCCCTCGGCATTCTTTTTCCGGAAGGCCTCGATGTCTTCGGGCGGTGTTTCATCGGTCGTGAAGACGGTCCAAAGCACCGCACCGAGAAATGCCGCGGCACCGACGATAAAGGCGATCAGCGTCGAGTACGGAATGCCGCTTTTCATTATGCCGACGACTCCGGCCCATGTGAGGATGTAAGGCAATGCGTTGGCGAGCGTCGAGCCGATGCCAATGAAAAACGACTGCATCACGAAACCGAGCGTTCGCTGTTCCTCGGCAAGCTTGTCGCCGACGAATGCACGGAAAGGCTCCATCGTGATGTTTATCGAGGCGTCCATCACCCAAAGCAATCCCGCCGCCATCCAAAGCGTGCTTGAGTTCGGCATCAGCACCAGACAGATGCTCGCAATGATCGCGCCGACGAGGAAGAACGGCCGCCGCCGCCCGAGCCGCGTCCATGTGCGGTCGCTCATCGCGCCGACGATCGGCTGTACAAGCAATCCGGTCAGCGGGCCGGCGAGCCAAAGATACGGCAGATTAGCCGCATCGGCACCGAGGTATGTGTAGATCGGCGACATATTCGCCATCTGCAAGCCCCAACCGAATTGAATGCCGAGAAATCCGAAACTCATGTTCCAGATCTGCCAAAATGTCAGCCGTGGTTTGTTTTCCATACTTTTTCGGAACGCGGGCAATCCTGTCCGCAATTTGCTCGAACACGAATCTGTTTTTCAACGCAATGTCGCAAGGACGCTATGACGCAAGGGAAATCTCTTAGCGGCTTTGCGCCGTTGCGTTGAATTCTCTTCTAATCGTCAGCCATCTATTTGGGCACAAATATACCCGCTGATCGGGCCGGTATCGTAGCCGTGACCTTGCCGTCGTTCACCTTGATGTCTGCAAGATTGCCGAGTGCATCTTTGAGCACTGCATCTATCGGTATCTGTTTATTGATGAACGTAATGTCGAAACTTACTTCGGCCGGTTTCGTGTCGTTGTTGAAGATAACGACCACCGCGGCCTTGTCCGTCAGCCGTGCGTAGGCGTATTGCTGCTCTTCATCAAGCAGGTCGAGCGAGCGGCCGCGGCGGAGCGGCTCGTGCTCTTTTCTGAGCGCTCCGAGTTTTGCAAGATGGTTCCAAACGTTGTTCTCTTCCGCGGTTCGGCCGGCAGTTGTGAATGCATTTCGCGCATCGCCGGGAAAGCCGCCTGGGAAGTCGCGGCGGTTGTCCGGGTCGGCACCGCCGGGCATTGCGATCTCATCGCCGTAGTAGAGCAGCGGCGTTCCGCGGGATGTCATGATAAGCGTCTGTGCGAGCTTCAGTCCGGACGTCGTCGCACCGGGCTCGTTCATGAACCGCGGCATATCGTGGAGCCCGAGAAATGTAACGAGCACATCGGCACGCGGATAGATCCAGTCGCGGGCAAACATCTGGTGAATCTCGCGGATCGGTTTGCCTTGGGCAAATGCATTCCGGATCGGGTAAAAGAGCCCGAAGTCGTAAAGCGTGTCGATCTCGGGGTCGAGCCCGTCCCAACCCCGTCGGCCTTTCTGAAAGAACGAAAGCAGAACGGGGTCGCTGTCATAAAGCTCGCCGAGGATGTTGACCTTCGGAAACTCGCGATGCACGGCCGCCCCCCATTTTGCCCAGAAACTTCGCGGCACGTGCGGCAGCGTGTCCATCCGGATGGAATCAAAGCCGACCTGTGCTATCCACCAGAGCGAGTTCTGGATCAGGTACTTCTCGACCTCGGGGTTGTTCTGGTTCAGGTCCGGAAGGATGTCGATGAACCAGCCGTCGATGTTCCTCCGCTGTGTTTGATATGTCCCACGCGGGTTCATCGCCGTCCATTTCTGCCAGTTGTTCGAGTCGTGTTTTTCGACCGTTCCGTTGAACCAATTCGGCGTCGGCGGGTCGTTTGCCCAGGGGTGATACGGCCCGGTGTGGTTCACGACCTGATCCTGCAAGACCACAAAGCCGGCCAGATGCGCCTTACGGACAAACTCCTTAAGCTTCGCCATATCGCCGAGATGCTCGTCAACGGCGTAAAAGTCGATCGCTCCGTAACCATGAAATCCGGTCGTCGTCGGCATTTCGGGCGGGTAAACTTCAAGTGTGTCCTCGCGGTCGGCGTTGTCGTAAACGGGCGTTGTCCAGATGGCGGTAGCCCCGAGCGACTTGATATAGGGAAGCTTATCGATAATGCCCTGGAGGTCGCCGCCGTGATAATGTCGGCCCTTTTTGCGGTCGTAAAGCCCTTTTGACTTCGGTGGATCGTTGTTGGTCTGGTCACCATCGGCAAAGCGGTCGGTGAAAACGAAATAGATGACATCATCGACCGTAAAGCCGTTGTAGTTGCCCAACCGCTGCTGCGGCGTGAAGACCTCGAAAGGAGCCATCGTCGAACCGGCGGATGTAACTATCCGAAGCTGATATTTTCCCGGCCGTACCGTCTCCGCCAGACGCACGTCGGCAAAAAGATAGTTGCCGTTCTCGCTCGACATGAAGTTGTCGGCCGTAATTCCCGGCGTCGCCGATTCGATCCGCGCACCGCCGAGGTTTTTTCCTTTGATCAATACTCGGACAGGATTGATCGTGCTCCCGACCCACCAGCTCGGCGGATCGATCTTCTCAAATGCCGGAGCCTGCGCCGCCGCCGCAACCGCGAAAAGGAGAATTAAACCGCAGAGACGCAAAGACGCAGCGAAAAAGAAGCTTTTGTTCCGAATTTCTAACGCATGCGCTCGCTTGATCGCTGCAACTTTTACAAACATGTTCTCTCTCATTCTCCGTGTCTCCGTGTCTAAACCGTCCGTCCGTACGTTTCCGTCAATTCCCGCAGCCGGGCGGTGATCTCGTCGGTCAGCGCACCGCGTTCGAAACGCCAAAACCAGTTGCCGGACTCTGAAGCCGGCAGGTTCATCCGCCCTTCGGTCCCGATGCCGAGCAGGTCCTGCACCGGCGTGATCGCCGTGTCCGCAACGCTCGCCCAAACGGCCCGGATAAAGTCCCAATGTATCTCGCGGCCGTCGGTGCAAAGGTATTTGAGGCTGTAGTCGTGCTCGCGGGTGATGTCGTCCGCGTCGCGGGTCGAGCCCGCACCGGCCTGCGAGAGCCACCAGCCGACGGTCGTGTCGTTGTCGTGTGTGCCGGTATAGGCAACGCAGTTTTGCGTGTAGTTGTGCGGAAGGTCGTGGTTCTTCGCATCGCCGCCAAAGGCGAACTGAAGGATCTTCATTCCCGGAAAGCTGTACATGTCCCGAAGCTCTTCGACGTCCGGCGTGATCACACCAAGGTCCTCGGCGATCACCGGCAGGCGGACGAGGCTCTCGCGGAGCGTTTGGAAAAGCTCCTTGCCCGGAACATCGACCCAGCGGCCATTTTCAGCCGTCTTGTCGCTGCCCGGCACTTCCCACGAAGCGGCAAACCCGCGGAAGTGATCGACGCGGACAACGTCGACGGTTCGGAGCGTGAACTCGACCCGAGCGACCCACCATTTGAAGCCATCGGCACGCATCCGCTCCCAATCGTAGATCGGGTTGCCCCAGAGCTGGCCTGTCTCGGAAAAATAATCCGGCGGTACACCGGCGACGACCCGTGGGCTGCCGTCCGGGTTCAGCTTAAATTTCGACTGATTGCACCAAACGTCGGCCGAATCGAGTGCGACAAAGATCGGCACATCACCGATGATCTTCACACCATGTTTATTCGCATATTCCTTGAGCAAACCCCACTGGCGAAAGAAAAGAAATTGATAAAACTTCTCGGCCTGTGTCTCGTCAAAAAGTTGCTCGCGGATGGCGGCCATCGCCCCGGGTTCGCGGAGCTTGAGAGGCGTCGGCCATTCGTACCACGGCCTTTGGCTCTGCGAAGTTTTGACCGCTTTGTAGGTCGCGTAGTCGTCAAGCCACCAATCGTTCTCGTGCTGAAACTTCTCGAATTTGCCGCGGATGTCCGTGCTTGTCGTGTGCTGAAAGCCTTCGTAGGCGAGCGGCAGAAGCTGCGATTTCCACTCATATACCGAGCCGAAATCTACGCGATGAGCAGGGAACTCACGTCGGGCGGCGAGCTGCTCCGCCGTCAGGAATTCGTCCTCGACCAGCTTCTCCGGCGAGATCAAAAGCGGATTGCCGGCAAATGCCGAAAAGCATTGATAAGGCGAATCACCGTAGCCGGTCGGCCCGAGCGGCAAGATCTGCCAATAGGTCTGCCCCGCGGCCTCAAGAAAATTTACGAAAGAATAGGCCTCCTTCCCGAGGTCGCCGATGCCGTAATCACCCGGCAGACTCGTCGGATGAAGCAATATCCCCGATGCTCTTGGAAATTTCATTAGTTAAAAAAAGCTTGCATAGCGTCGAGCAAATACCTCGACTCGAATGTTGGCGTCTACGCCTGGAAGGCCGCCCGCGAAGCCGATCACCGGGCCGGCTTGATCTCGTAAACGAAAGCACTTCGCGGAGCCATCGTGATCCGCAGTCGCTTTCCGTCGCTCTTGACCGTTTCGCGGTCGCTGATGACCGGGCGAAAAATTACGTTAAATAACGCTATCCGTTCAGGAACTGCGTAATCGACCTCGATAACTTTTTCTTTGTCGCTCGCGTTGAATGCAATGAGTTCGGCTGCCATCCAGTCAACAAGTTGAACACGCCGCTCAAAAACATATGCGTCCTTGTCGTAAAAGAGATCGGTCGTCGTTCCGTTCGCCATCGCGATGCTTTCCCTGCGAGCGTTCATCCACTTGCGCGTCCATTCGAACATCCGCTGTTCGTCGGCGGTCCGGCCTTCTCGGGTAAAAGCATTTCGCTGGTCGGCGGGGAAGCCGCCGGGGAAGTCCTTGCGGTTGTCCGGGTCGTGGCCGCCGGTCATCGCGAGTTCATCGCCGTAATATATCTGCGGGATGCCGCGGACGCTCATCATGAACGCCATGTGCATCATCGCCCCTTCGATGGTCGCTCCGGGCGTTGACATGAAACGGTCGACATCGTGGTTCGCGGTCAGCGTCGTAAGCCGATAGCGATTAGGATAAAGCCCGTCGTATTTGAGCACGTCGCGAAGTGCCGATGCCGGCTTTTTGCCGGTGAAAACATCCCGCGAGGCTTCCCAAAGATTGAAATCGAAAACGCTCGGCAGTTTTGTGTCGATGCCGTCCCAGCCCGTCTTCCCGCCCTGGAAGAACGCCAGATGTGCCGAGTCCATTTCAAGCACTTCGCCAACCAAATAGAAATTCGGATATTGCTTGAGTATCGCCGTTGACCAATCGCGGATGAACGTCCGCGGCATATATTGGATCGTGTCTTGCCGAATGCCGTCGATGCCCGTCATCCCGATCCACCAGAGCGCGTTCTGGATCAAATATCGTGAAACTTCGGGTTCGTCCTGGTTCAAATCCGGCAGAAATTCATTGAACCAGCCGCGAAGCAAAATGTCGCGTTCGGCCGGCGAGGCGTTCGGCGAAAAGAGCACCGAGTCGTTGAACGTGTTCTGCTTGAAAGGCGAGAACCAATTCGGAAGCGGCGGCCGCTTTACCCATTCGTGCTGGACGCCGACGTGGTTTGCCACCTGATCCTGTATTACCTTGATCCCGCGTTTACGGGCTTCGGTTACGAGCTCGCGAACGTCGGCCATCGTGCCGAAGTGGTTCTCAACGCCGTAGTAATCGATGGCATGATAGCCGTGATAATTCGTATAAGGGCACCAGGGCTGGGCGCAGGTGTTCGGCTCGTCCGGATTGTCGTACCACGGCGTCAGCCAAATGGCCGTGATGCCGAGTTCCTTAAGATAATCGAGCCGCGAGATGACACCGCGAATGTCGCCGCCGTGCCACCCGCGGGGATTCTTCCGGTCAACTTCCTTGTTGTTCCGCTCGTCGCCGTCCGCAAAGCGGTCGGTCATTATCAGATAAATGATGTCGTCGCTCGTGACCTCTTGCTTCGGGTCGCGTGGCGAATGCTCCGGCAAAAGCTCCCACGCTATCTTCGTAGAGCCCGCGGCCGTCTCGATCCTGAACTCGTATTTACCGGGCCGAGCATTCTTCGCGATCACGATGTCAAAGAACAGATGGTCTCCCGCTCCATTCACCCGAATGCCGTCCACCTTAAAGCCTGACGTTGGCGAGACGACCCGTGCCCCCGCAAACCCGCTTCCGCGAACAAGCATCCGCACGGTCGAGAGCGAGTGCCCTGCCCACCAGTTCGGCGGCTCGGCTTTCTCAACACTCGGCACGGCCGCGAATGCAGCCATCGCGAGGGCAGCCGCAAGCACGAACGCATTTAACGAGGATCGGAGCATTGTAAAACAAAAGAGGCGTGGAACGATTATCGTTCACGCCCCTCGAAAGAACAAAGTTGTTCCGGGCCCGGAGGTTCGGCTTTGATTCGCTTGTCCCGAGATGGGCAACCGAGAAAAGCCGCTGGTCAGCCTCCGCTCCGGGCCAGGGCTTTAGAACTCAAGCCTGAGTCCGAACTGGATCTGGCGATTCGTGAACCCGTAGGTCGAACGGATCGTACCGAATCCGAAGACCGGATCCGAGTTGCCAAGGTCCGTGTTCGGCGGCGTGAGCTGCGGTGTATTGAACAGGTTGAAAAACTCCGTACGGAACTGCACCTTGAACAGTTCGCCCCAGGTGAAGTTTTTCGTAAGGCCCATGTTCAGCTGATTTGCGACCGGGCCGCGAAGGCCATTTCGCTTGAGCGTTCCGAAGCGTCCATTCGGGGCTTCCGCAAACGCACCGCGGTTCAGGTAGATGTTGTCGTTACCGGTATATGGATCACCGACAAGGTCGACCAGAACGCCATTGCGGCGAACATCGAACGGCTGTCCGCTTTGGAGGCGGTAGATGCCGTTGACCTGCCATCCGCCGATGATCGCATCAAGAGCCTTCGGGATGTCGCTGCCATATTTGCGGCCGCGTCCGAAGGGAAGGTCATAGACCGATTCGAACGAGAAAACATGCGGGAAGTCGACCCTCGACCGCGAGAACCCCTCGATGAAGTTGATATTCGTATCACCTACCGAGTCGAACGCGCCTTCGCCGTTGTCTCTGGTCTCCGAAAGCGTGTAGGCAACACGGTATTGCCAGCCATCGGTAAAGCGGCGTTCGAGCTGGATCTGGAGCGAGTCGTACTGCGACTTGCCGATGTCGTCGCGGACGCGGGCCGGGCCGTTGAGCGACGGATAACAAAGCCCGTTGACCAACGCACGCGGACACGGAGCCTGCGTGCCGTCCTGAACGATGCGGCCGTTCAGATTGTAATAAAGGATCATGTTGCGGCCGGTCGTTCCGACGTAGCCGACGCTGAGAGCCGTGTTGCTGGTCAGCTGATGCTGGACCTGGAAGTTGTACTGGTGGATGTTCGACGTTTTGTTGTCGGGCAACCATGCAAGCACACTGACGTTCTGCGGATTGTTGAGGTTGACGCTATTGACCGAACCGATCGGAAGTGGGCCCGTTGCCAGCCGTGAATCGAGCGAGCCGTTCGGAGCCCGGCCCGAAAGTGTGATGCGAACGCCGTCGCCGTAGTTGAACTGCGAGAAGCCGCTGTAGGGCGGGTTCTGAGCAAGCTGGTTGTCTATACCGCCGCGGTCAAGGAAATAAAAGAGTCCGTAGCCGCCGCGAATGACCGTCTTGCCGTCGCCTTTGAGGTCGTAGGCAAAGCCGAACCGCGGTCCGAAGTTGTTGGTGTCGGTTTCCGTCAGCGAATCGTTCGAATCGCTGGCAACGACAAGGCGGCCGGTATTGATGTCAAAGTTTGCCTGCCGGCCGTACATCTCGGTCGGGTTGGTAAAGTACTCATACCGAAGGCCAAGGTTGAGCGTCAGCTTGTTCGTCACACGCCAGTCGTCCTGGATGAAGAAAGCATTTTCCCAGTTGCGGGTTCCGACCGTTCCAAAGGGCGGGCCGATCTGGTAGTTGCAGACAAAGCCGATGAGAAGGTCAGCCTGTTCCCAACCGGTCGCCGGAGCACCGCCGCACTGCGTCGGGTCGCTGTTGCCGATAAGGAAAAAGTAACCCTTACCGCGGTTCGGACGATAAAGGGCAACGTCGCGGCGAAGGATCGTTCCGCCAAACTTGAACGTATGATTTCCGGTGATGTAGCTCATACTGTCGACGATCTGGTAGGTCGTCTGCGGTACGAGGTACGGTCCAAAGTCGCCGGTGTACTCGAGCTGGCCGTTGTAGCCGCCGATAAGAGCACCGCCGCCGAGGTTCTCATCTCGGTTTGCGTTCGGAATGCCGAGGTCCGCTGAGATCGTCTGATCAAAGAACGGCGGCGTGTATCCGTAACGAATGCGGTTGACCTGAATGCGGAATTCGTTAAAGAGCGACGGCGAAAGCGCCGTGTTAAGTCCGACAACCGCACCACGCGTGCGGATCGGGTTAGTTCCTGAACCGAAGCCGGCCGGAAGAGCCGGAAGCCGCGAGGACGTCGTTTGGTCGAACATTCCGTAGCTATAGCGTCCAAAGATCTGGTTCTTCGAGTTCAGGTTCGAATCGATGCGGATATCGTATGTATCCTGATCGAGCGTCTCGTTGCGGGTCGTTACGTAGTTGCTGAAAATGCCCGGACGGTTCGGAAGCGGGAAAGCCTGCAAATACCGCAGGGCGACCGGGTTCATACGGCTGCCCGGAAGCTGATCGACGCGGTTTCCGGCGATCGGAAGTCCGGTAAGAACGTCTGTCAACTGAATGTTATTTGCCAGCAACTCTGAGAAGTTTCCTGTTCGCATCAATGCGGTCGGGACGGTCGCCGTTTCCTGATTGAGCGGCAGAAACTGCCTAAGGCCTTCGTAGTTTCCAAAGAAGAAGACCTTGTCCTTCCAGATCGGGCCGCCGAGCGTTCCGCCATACTGTCCGCGGCGAAATTCGTTGCGAGTGTTGTTAAAGGTCGGGCGGGCGTCCAGGTTGTCGTTGCGAATGAAAAGAAACGCACTGCCGTAAAAGTCGTTGCGGCCTGATTTGACGACCGAGTTGATGATCGCACCGCCGCCGCGGCCGAATTCAGCCGTTGCGACACTGGTCTGCACACGAAATTCCTGAACGGCCTCGGCCGACGGGAAAACGTTGATGGTGTTGACGAGCGATTCATTGTTATCGACGCCGTCAAGCAAAAAGTTGTTCGCCTGCGTCCGCTGGCCGTTTACCGAGAGAGCGGCACCGCCAGTGTTTCGTCCGCGGTAGGTCTCAGCGTTGCCGCTGACGCCCGTGGCAAAGCCGGCCGGTACACCCTGCGTTACGCCAGGCGTAAGCCGAGCGAGCTCGAGCACGTTGCGGCCGTTAAGCGGAAGTTCAACGGCCTCGCGGCCACTGATCACCTCGCCGATGGCAGAAGTTCCAGTATCGACCTGCGGGATATCAAGCGTGACCGTTACGGTCTCGGTTACATCGCCTGCTTCGAGCGTGAAATTCGCCGTTGCATTCTGTGCGACCGATAGCGTCACTTCCTGCTGGGTTATTTTGAAGCTCGCCTGCGAGACCTCGATCTGATATCGGCCCGGCTGAAGTGAGATCAACGAGTAAAAGCCTTCGCCGTTCGTCGTCACCGAAACTTCACGTCCGGTGCCTATGCCGCTAACCTTGACGGTCGCCCCTGCGACGGCTGCTCCGGCCGCATCTGTTACCGTTCCCGAAATACGCGCGGTCTCGGTCTGGGCAAAGCCCGCGACAGCAAGAACCGCAACCGAGAACGCCATAAAAAGGAATCGTCGCGTTCCAGTAAAGATTTTGTGTTTCATATTCTAGGTGTTCCTCAATTCAAAATTGCAGTTATCGGTGCCAGCGATCTCTGCGGTTCTTAGTTCGGACAAACGCAGCTTGTTAGTGCGCCGCATCGTTTGTGGAAGAGATTGTTTGTTTCCTAAACAAACAAAGTATTAATTAATCAACCTTCTGTCAAGTGGGAATTCACAACATCACCCGGCCGCTGAAGCGAACTTCCGAGCAAGTACCAATCCGACCGATCCGAGGACAGTCGGCTCGTCGCCGAGAACTGAAGGCACGATCGCTGGCGATTCAAGCTCGTTTCTTATGCTTCTGGCTGCGAGTACATCAAGCTCATCTCGGATCAGCTCCCATGCACGAACTATTCTTCCGCTCAATACGATGGCTTGCGGGCTAAAACCGACGATCAAATTCGAGATACCGATACCGAGGTACCGGGCACTTGCCTTAAGTGTTTCGACGGCGTTTGCCTCACCATTGCGAGCCAGTTCGATCAGGCGGTCGATATCGATAGACAGATTCGTCGCTCCTGCCAAAGCGGATGCATATCGTGCGACAATTGCCTTTTCCGAAGCATGAGCCTCCCAACAGTCACGCCTGCCGCAAGAACAAAGCACCGGAGCGTTCTCGCCGACGAACATATGGCCAAACTCGCCCGCTGCCCCAAATTCGCCGCGATAGACCTGCCCATCGATAACAATGCCGGTACCGATACCCTCCGCGACCAGGATCATCATGAAATTCCGGGTGCGGCGAATCTTGTCGTCGCCAAACCACAGCTCAGCGATCGCGACGGCGTTCGCGTCGTTATCGATGGTCACCGGAAGCCCGAATTTGCGTTCGATCTGTGAGCCAATGTCCCAGTTGTTCCACCCAAAATAGGGAATATAGACGATCGTGCCGCTGTCCGGATCGGCAATGCCGGGGATGCTTATCCCGACCTCGAGGTTCGCGTTGCGGTGTTTCTCGGTAAATGCCCCGACATTGGCGAGGATCTGTTCATTCATGTAGCCCAGGTCGCCCGAGGTAGGGAAAACCTTCTTCTCAAGGATGTTTCCGCCGAGGTCCGCAAGCGCGATAGTGGTCAAACGCGGCGTAACGTCAACGCCGATCGCGACCGGGACACCGGTCTTGAGCTGCAGAAGTGTCGGCCTTCTGCCACCGGTCGATGTGCCCGCTCCGATCTCTTCGATGAAACCGTCGCTCTGAAGCTCGTCAACGATCGCCGAAACGGTCGAACGCTGCAGCGAGGTCTCGCGTGCGATGTCGGCGCGAGAGATCGGCGACTTCACACGGACATAGTTCAGCACTATCTGCTTATTGATATCGCGGATCGTATTATGCCGTGCGATCTGCGATTTGGCCTTTGCGAGGTATATCTTCTTCATTAAGGCAATTCGTCACATCCTTATAGATATGACTTGATAGTTTGTTGTGTAAACAAACAAACGAAAATATTTATACACCCGTTCTCAGAAATGTTCAATCTCACCGACAAGTTTTCCGAGAAATGGTAAAAGTCTAGGAAGGAAATTGTGCGGTCGCGTGCCATTCGATGATGTCACGCAGGAGTTCGGGTTCGAGGATAAGTTTTGCGATCGTCGGGTCAAACTCGATCGCCGCGAGGTCCGCGATCTCTTTGCGTGCGGCATCGGGCGACATATTCGGCCTTCCGGGCCGCGTTTCCATCATTGCCGCGAAGGAATCTGCCGTGCGCAGTATGCGGGCGGCAAGCGGGATCTGTTCGCCTGAAATGGCATCAGGATAGCCGCCGCCGTTCCACCACTCATGGTGCCAGCGGACGAGCAACTGCACGCCGCGGGCGAGCCCGATCTTTGCCGCTTCCTGTTCGCCGATGACCGGATGCCGGTGCAGGTCGAATCGTTCGTCCTCGGTCAGCGAACGATGCTCCGCGATATAAGAGCGATCCATCGTCGCCTCGCCTATGTCGTGGACAAGCGCCGCCTGCTGCATGTAGAAGCGGTCATGAGCTGCCATTCCGAGCCGCGTGCCGATGCGGTCGGCGATCGACGCGATAAGTTGTCCGTGCGGACGCGAATAGCCCTCGAAGCGGTCGATCCCGGTCGAGAGGTCTATCAGCTTCTGTTCGAGCCTGCTTTCCTGTTCTGCTGTTTGCATTGTGCGAGCCGCCGAAAACTTGAGTATATCAGCAGTCCGCCGGGACGGGAAGTTTTTAGGCCCTGATGCGAGCAAGAGCCGCCAACGCTTCTTTGTGGTTCGGGACAAGCTCGAGGAACCGGCCTATTTCGCCTTCGGCCCGCTTGACCATGTCGTAGTCCGTGTAAAACTCGATCAGCATCTCGCGGATCTTCCAGTTTGTTGCATCGAGCCGGACGGCGGTCTGTAGCTCGCCCTCTGCTTTAAACTTGAACTGAGCACTTTCAGCAAGCACTTTTCCGTAATGGGCGTGATAGAGTGCATTCTGCGGGCTGTAGTGAACAGCCCGGGCCAGGTGCGTTGCGGCTCCGGCAAGGTCGCCTTCGGTCAGGCATTGGAGTGCGGCCTCAAAGTTCTGCAGGCCCGATTCCTCGCCCTGCGTCATCTTCTCGTTTGCGTCGCCGCCGCGTTCGGCAACGCGTTTTCGCATTGCCCGCTCAGATTCAAGCTTTTGGTCGTAGTTTCGCCGCAGCCGTTCATCGCGAAGCGACTCGTGAGCAAAAGAAAGCTCGGTAAATGCCGCCTGCATCTTCTTGAAGAGTTCCGGATCCTCGCGCCGATAGCGGTCGGGGTGGAAGCTGCGGGCAAGCGCGAGATACGCTTCGCGGACGGCCCGGGTCGGAGCCTTTTCGTCTATCGCCAAAAGGTCGTAAAGGCTTTCGTATTTCTCAAAGCGGGCGAGGTATTCTTCGACGGGAAGGTCCACAGCGGGCTCGACTGGTTCCACCGGCGTTTCCTCGGTGACCGCATTCGCGTCTTTATCTGCCGGTCGGGCCGTTTGAACATCCTCCGCTTTTTTGACCAGATGGAGTTGCGCCGACGAGAGATTTTTAAGGTCAAGGTCTGAGAAAGCCGGATTCCAGTTTGCACGTTCGACGTATCCGCCAAGCCAGATCGTGTAGAGACCGGAGAAAAGCAGGGACTCGGGCATTCGCGTCGCCGCCCGAAGTGCCTCGGCCGTCATTGTCCGCTCTCCGAAGGCGACCAGCAAGATCGACTCATTCTCACGAAAGTTGTCGGACGACCTTGTTTCGGCCTGAACCGGTGTGAACGACTCATCAAAACTCCGAAATCGGTTCATCACCCAGGCAGTGTCGAAACAGCGGCCATAGTTCATCAGCAGATCGCCGATCTCGACCTCAAGCTTAAGATCGTCGCGGACGCGGGCAAGCGGTGTGAAGGTAAAATCGCCTTTGATCCAAGAGAGACTGTCGAGAACGATCTGCCGTACGATCGCTTTGGCGGCCTCGGCGAGTTGATCTTTGCTCAGCCGGTCCGCGGCCTTGAGCGCGGCTGCAAATTCGTGGTCCTTTGCGAAATCCGGAAACTGCGAAAGCTCCTTTTGTTCGATGAGCTTTTCCTTCAGCAGGTGTGTGAAAAGCCGATGCTCGCGGGAGTTTGAAACCGCATAAATGAGGCGCCCGTCGTCGAAGTAAATGATCGTCTTCTTGTCGCCCATGGCGAGCCGAAGGCTTCCGCCGAGCTTATTTTGACGTATTTCGACGATCAGCTCCGCGAGCGGATGCTTTTCGATGGTGCTTTTTATCTCGAGGCCGTTTTCCGGGGACATTGGGTTTCGCAGAACGAGGAGGGAGGATGCCGGAAGGTTTCCGGTAATGGAAGATTATATCAGAAATCGGCGGCAGGTACATTAAATTTGCCGCCGCCGCTGCGGCCAAATGGCTTGACCGCGAACGGCGAAACTGCGAACATCCGAAGTTTAGAAATTGCCCGCGAACCGGACGAAATGAATCAAGAGATAACTATCCGCGAATGCACCTCGCTTGAGGAACTTGCCGACTGCGTTGACCTCCAACGCGAGGTCTTTCAGTTGCCCGAGATCGAGATCTCGCCGGTTCGCCATTTTGTCGTGACAAAGAACGCCGGCGGGTTCATTCTCGGCGCCTATGATGGCGAAATGCTCGTCGGATTTGTGCTCAGCGTGCCGGCCTTCTTGCGCGGCGAGAAGGCGTTTTACTCGCACATGACGGCGGTGAAGGCGACGCATCAGAGCTTCGGCATCGGCCGCAAGTTGAAATGGGCACAGCGGACGCGGTCGCTTGAGCTTGGCGTCAAGTATGTTAAATGGACGTTTGAGCCCTGGAAGGCCCGCAACGCCTATTTCAACCTCGAAAAGCTCGGAGCGATCGTGACCGAATATCAGCCGAATTTTTACGGCGTCGATTACGCGACAGCCGGGACCGGCGGCAAGCAGATCGGGCTGGCCAGCGACCGGCTCTTCGCCGAATGGCATCTTGAGAGCGAAAAGGTTGCCGCACTTGGCCGCGGCGAGAGCTTTACCGAAACCCGCGAACCGCTTCGCCGGATCGCCGCTCCCGCCGATTGGTCCTCGCTAGTAGCGGCCGACCCCGAAGCCGCACTTCAAGAACAGGAACGACTAAAAGCTGAATTCACCGAAGCCTTCGCCGCCGGCCTCGTCGGTGCCGGATTTGTGCGCGATGAAAACGCTCCGCAGTATCTCCTTTATCAAAGGGACAATGCATGAGTACGACAACGTTGAAAACAGCCCCGTACCTGTTTATTTTGCGTCATGGGAGATAGAGAAACCAAGAACACTGCGTTCGACGCTCGAATTGCTGAAGACGTCTTTGGTGAAAAGTTTGAACTTCATCCCACGTTCGGGGGATACTACCGACCGTGGGCTAAGGATCCAATAGCTTTCGAGCCATGTCCTGCGTATTCGGCGGATATTAGGGCTGCTTGGATGGTATTGGAAAAGCTTCTTTCTATTCTGCCGCACGAAGATATTCATATGGAGCACTGGAGCGACGGTGAGTCATCTGGATGGCGCGTCAGTACTTGCTTCGAGATCGGGGAGTGGAAAGAGTGGGTCGAAGCAGACACACTCCCGATGGCAATATGTAAGGCTGCTTTGAAAGCGATGGGGTAGTTCTTAGAGCAGGCGAACCTAATACAAGTTTGGAAATAATTGAAACAATCAGGCAAAGACTCTTGCGTTACCCCGACGTGAAATTCGAGGATCGTGGTAACTCGATCACTGTTTTTCCACAATCGGCTGACGGTTTTGAAGTGTCCCTGTACGTTGACGAGAATCGCGATGACCCGTTTGAGGTCTACTTCAATGGCTGGCATGAGGCGTTTTCGGATCCTTCGGATGCTCTCGAGTCCTTCGCATTTGGCCTTTCCGATGAATGCCGATTGAAGGAGCATTATAGGGGCGAAAGCGCGTACAAATGGATAGTTGAGAGTAATCGGGACGGCGATTGGCACGAATACGGCGCGACCGGGCTGATCTTTTCCCGGTTCTGGAAATCGAAGACGGTAAAGATCAAACAAAATCGTTTGATCACCGGCGGAAGCGGAAATGAGTAGAGTCGAACAAGTTTCAGAGCAGATCGGTCAGCTCCGTGCCGAGATCGAGCGGCACAATGAGCTTTATTATCAGAAAGCGGAGCCGGAGATCTCGGATTTTGAGTTCGATCAACTGCTTGAAAAGCTCAAGGCTTTGGAAACAGAGCATCCCGAACTGATCACACCCGATAGCCCGACTCAGCGTGTCGGCGGAAAGGCCGAGAGCCTGCGGCCGTTCACGCACACCGTGGCGCTGATGTCGCTCGACAACAGCTACAGCCTCGATGAGCTGAAGGCCTTTACCGAACGCTGCGAGCGGCTTGCCGAAGGGCGAAAGCTTGAGTATGTTGCCGAGCTGAAAATTGACGGGCTCTCGGTCGCTCTCCATTACGAGAACGCAGTCCTCTCCGCTGCTGCCACCCGCGGAGACGGCCGGGCTGGCGACGAGGTGACTCAGAACTCGAAGACCATTCGCACCGTTCCGCTCCGATTGAAGAAAGACACGCCGCCGCATGCCGAGATACGCGGCGAGGTCTTTCTCTCGCGGTCGCAGTTTGCACGGATCAACGCGGAGCTCGAGATGCAGGGCGAAAAGACCTTTGCCAACCCGCGCAACTGCGCCAGCGGCACGCTCCGGATGCTCGATTCGCAAGTGGTCGCCTCGCGGCGGCTCGATATGTTTCCTTATGATGTGCTCGCGGGCAACCAGAAGATGTTTGCCACGCACTGGGAGAATTTCGAGTGGCTCGGACGCAACGGCTTTAACGTCAATCCGAATCGGGCCTTGTGTGCCGGATACGACGAACTCGTCGCCTTCATCAACGAAATGGAAACGCACCGCGACACGCTCGATTATGAGATCGACGGCGTGGTCGTGAAGGTCAATTCGACCGCGTTGCAGGAAGAATTTGGCGCGACGACCAAAGCGCCGCGGTGGGCCATTGCTTACAAATATCCCGCTCGCCAGGCGACGACAAAGCTGCTCTCGATCAGTATTCAGGTTGGCCGCACCGGAGCACTGACGCCGGTCGCAAATCTCGAGCCGACGCTGCTTGCCGGTACGACCGTTGCCCGGGCATCGCTCCACAATGAGGACGAAATAAAGCGGCTCGGGCTGAAGATCGGCGACTACGTCCTGATCGAAAAAAGCGGCGAGATCATCCCGCAAGTGCTCCAGAATATCCCGGCGAAACGCGACGGCACCGAGACCGATTTCGAGTTCCCGACCGAATGCCCGGTTTGCGGCTGGGATGCGGTCCGGCCCGAGGGCGAGGCCGTCCGCCGCTGCACAAATCCAGATTGCCCGGCGAAGATAAAGGCGCGGATTCAATACTTCGCCTCGCGAAAGGCAATGGACATCGAAGGCCTCGGCGAAGTGCTGGTCGAAACGCTTGTTGATAAAGAGATGATCCGCGATGTCGCCGATCTCTATAACCTGAAGGTCGCGGACATCGCCGCCCTCGAACGGATGGCCGAGAAGTCCGGAGCGAACCTCATCGACCAGATCGAGGCCAGCAAGACGCGCGGGCTTCAGCGGCTGCTTTACGGCATCGACATCCGCCACGTCGGCGAACGCTACGCGAAGATACTCGCCAATAATTTCCGGAGCATCGACCGCATCGCCGAGGCAAGCGTCGAGCAGCTCGACGACATCCCCGAGATCGGACTCGCGGTCGCCGAAAGCGTCCACGCCTGGTTCCGCGACCCGCGAAACATTGATCTGGTTGCAAGGCTCAAAGCCGCCGGTGTTCAAACAGAAATGGATGCGTCATCGACCGCCGCCCTCGATGAACGCTTTGTCGGCAAGACCTTCGTGCTGACCGGAAAGCTCGAAAATTACACCCGCGACGAAGCCGCCAAACTCATCGAAGACCGCGGCGGGCGCGTCTCATCATCCGTTAGCAAAAAGACCGACTACGTAGTAGCCGGCTCCGACGCCGGCTCAAAGCTCAGCAAAGCTGAATCGCTGGGTGTATCCGTTCTTGACGAAGTGTCGTTTGGCGAGATGATAGCGTAGCGCTTTCGTAGTTCCTGATCCTCAATCCAAATCGTCTTGGTTATCACCGCTGCGGGCCTTGTACATCTCGGCCACTACCTGGATGAAAATTCCATAGACGACGATCGCACTGACGAGCAGACCGACGCAAAATACTATAACGTTTAGGCTATTCATATTCTCCTACGCGTCGTTGTTCCGTATAGCCCAAGTGAGAGAATTGACGGGACCCAAAGGCCGACAAAAATGGCAGTGTCGCGATTTCCCTCGCCCAGCAAGCCGAACCAAAGCGACACCGAAAAGAGAAATGACAAAAATGCCGCGACAAGAATAAAAAGATCTGGTTTTTCGAGTTTCATAAATTAATGTAATGTTTGATCTGCAAAGTTATTTAATGAACTAATTTACAGTTTCGATTTGCCCAGAGGTTCGGATTCAAGCATGAAGGCTTTGAAGTAGATCAAGACGCGAATCTGACGCCCGCGCCGCATCGATACTCTTATCTCCAAAAGGGTTTGCTATCGCGGGAAAAAATAGCCGTGACGCGAGGGGGCGAAAGGCCTTCAACAGGGTTTTTCTGCTAGAATGGCGCTTGAGCTAACTCTCATTAACATCCAGCGAATATTGAGTGAGAACGAATGAGCGATTTTTTTACAGCAAACATTTCTGAGGCTGATCCGTTGATCAGCGATGCCATTGATGCAGAGGTTCGGCGGCAGGTCGATGGGCTTGAGCTTATTGCTTCGGAGAATTTTGTCTCTGAGGCGGTGCTCCAGACGATGGGCACTGTTTTTACGAACAAGTATGCCGAGGGCTATCCTGGCAAGCGTTATTACGGCGGCTGCCAGTTTGCGGATGTCGCCGAGCAGGCCGCGATCGACCGGGCGAAAGAGCTTTTCGGCGCCGAGCATGCCAATGTTCAGCCGCATTCGGGTGCCCAGGCGAACATGGCCGTTTTTCTCGCGGCCATCAAGCATGGCGACACGATCCTCGGCATGAACCTTTCGCATGGCGGGCACCTGACCCACGGCCATCCGCTCAATTTTTCGGGCATCAACTATAAAGTCGCCGACTACGGTGTCGATAAAGAGACCGAGCAGATCGATTACGATGAGCTTCAGCGGAAAGCCGAAGAATCGCGGCCGGCATTGCTCATCTGCGGAGCCTCGGCATATCCGCGGATAATCGATTTCGAACGCATCGGCAAGATTGCCCGCTCGGTCGGGGCAAAGGTTATGGCCGATATCGCGCACATCGCCGGGCTTGTCGCCGCCGGGCTCCATCCCTCGCCGGTTCCGCATTGCGAGTTCGTTACGACCACTACACACAAGACGCTTCGCGGCCCTCGCGGCGGGCTTGCTCTCTGCAAGGAAGAGTTTGCCAAGGACCTCGACCGCTCTGTCTTTCCGGGCGTTCAGGGCGGCCCGCTCATCCACATCATCGCCGCAAAAGCCGTAGCTTTTGGCGAGGCTCTCAGGCCTGAATTCAAGGACTATCAGCAGCAGATCATTCTCAACGCTCAGGCACTTGCCGAAACGCTTTCCGAGGCCGGACTTCGGCTCGTCTCCGGCGGCACGGACAATCATCTTCTGCTCGTCGATGTTTATATGGACGGCAAGGGCGTCACCGGCAAGGAAGCCGAAAAGGCGCTCGATGAGGTCCACATAACGGTCAACAAAAACACCATCCCGTTCGATACGCAGAAGCCTTTCGTCGCCTCCGGCATTCGCCTCGGAACTCCTGCCCTGACCACTCGCGGGATGAAGGAAGACGATATGCGGGAGATCGGCCGGATGATCGCAAGCGTCATCCACGAACCGGCGTCCGACGCGGTTAAGGAGCGTGTCCGCCGCGAGGTGCTCGAACTTACAGAGCGTTTTCCGATGTATCAGAGTCGGCTAAAGCCGCATCCGGGCGAGGCGAAGATCGCGGTGTAGGGGAAAAAAATAAGAAGCGTAAAAAGCGGAACGGCTTCCTAAACAGGGAAGCCGTTTTCCATTTCTATTTGCTCGAGCAGGTCGCGTGCCTCTTCGCTTTCAAACTCAAAGGCCTTTTGCTCGAGCACCTGAAAGGCGATCTCGGCATAGATGGGATCATCGAGCAGCGGGATCATCGACTGCGGCGGGAAGAGCACGAGCGTTTCGTATGCGATCGCACGAATTTGCGGAAGCTCCGTCTGGCGGATTATCTCGGCGATCTCGCCGGCCGAAAAGCGTTCCAAAAGGTGTTCCGCCAATTTTTCAAAGCGGTTATAGTCGTGCTGTTTCAGCGCCCTTTGAGCAAGCTGAATAAAGACCTCCGCCGAGCCGCACTGAGCCTCGAGGATCTTGACGCAAGTCTCTGCAAGATGGGCTGCTTCCTCGGTTCCAACGGCGTTCTTCGCCTTCATCTGGTCATCAAGCGCAGTCAGCAACTGGCTCAGTTCCCAATCGGCATGGGCGTCGTAGTGAAACTTCTGCTGAGTCGGATTTGAGAGGAGAAGCCCGGTCGGCTCGAGCAGCCGCTCAAGCATCTTCTTTGTCATCGGCCGCAAGCCGTCCCAAACTTGAACTACTTGGGCATCGAGGTGTTTGAACATCATTGTCAACAAACTCAAGTTTACGTGATACGCGCTCGATGTCAAGGGAAAACTTTTTTCGGGAGTGAGTCAGATTGAAATCTCTTGGGAATCGTAGGGCTCGAGTTTCTCGGCAATGAATATTCGTAAGTCATCAGTGATCGCTAACGCCTCAAGTCGTTCATCGCTGACTTTGTCGTCAGACGTCACGAGCCTGTAAAGCGCATCCGATGTTTTATCTAGGATCGGAGAGTATTCGGTCCCGGCAAGCGCCCGCGAAGTAGCAACTATCAACGCATAGAGATCATAAACACTAGTCTGAAAATCAAATAAACGATCTAGCCCCGTTATCGCATTATCCAAAAGTTTATATTCATCCTTCGTCATTCTTGAGACCTTTACTTACGCGGGGTGAGTTTCTTCGCGTAAACGTTCACAGACTTCTTTCAGCCATTCTCTCCGCTGCCGCCGTCAACCGTTCCTCTGCCTCGGCTTCGCCCGAGCCGTCGGCGATCACCTCGACCAAGGCATATGGTGAGCCCGAAAGCCGGCGAAGTTCCCAGGCGACATCGCCCTCGCGCGAGCGGCGCGTGAACCAGATGGCATCAACCGCGGCTTCGTTCATCTCCGTCCCCGCCGGAAGCTGCGAAATCACATCGCCCGCGGGCGGCACCGTAAAAAGAAGACGCCGCGGCTCCCAACCGTGGCGTCGGTATTGTTCTATCACTGCCGCGAGGTCCTCGCTCCTGATCATTGCGTGTTAGCGGCCGGCCGCGGCACCACCGGCTTGATATTTACGTTAGCGTTCGTGTTGATCCCGGGAAATGCCGGTATCATCGTGTTGCCGACCGCATTTGCCGCTTCTTTTTCACGCTGGTCGCGGCCCTTGCCCGGCGACTTGAACGTTCCGCCAAACATCTCGCCGACTGCGAGCTTCCAAACTCCATCCTCTTTTACAAAGCCGATGTCTTCCCACTTGTTGTCGCGTCCGTTCCAGACCTCGACAGCCGCGAACTCGTCGCCGGTGCGTTCGTCGCGAATCTCGGGAAGCGAATCGGCCATCGTCGTCGCGGTAAAGCCGTTCTCGAAGACCTTTTCGATCGGCGTATTGTTTCTCGCAGCGACCATTTCGGCAAATTCGAGCGTCTTCTTGCTCATGTTCGACTTGATAGCTTCGGTGTTCTTGGATTTAACGGCTTCGTACAGTTTCTTATAAGCCTCGGTAGCCGATGCGCCGCCGCCCTTCAGTGCCGCATCGCCGCAGGCGAGCATCGTCCCGACCAAACCGAGCACAACAAAAAGGCCGAAAGCTCTTTGCAGGAAAGTGATGGAATTTTTGCGTTTCATTATCCGTAAAGTATATTGACAGCCGATTTGAAAGTAAATCAGCGGTTGCGGGCCGACTAGTTTCGCCCGGCCGCTTCGGGATATGATTGCGAAATGCTTGCATTACGAGCCGAGAATGGAAGCCCTATGCTCCGCGATGTGCCGCGTCCGGCGGCCGAGGGCGAGGCACTGGTCCGCGTTTCGCTTTCGGGGATATGCAATACCGATCTTGAGATCATCCGCGGCTATGCCGGATTTACCGGAACGCTCGGCCATGAGTTCATCGGCGTGGTTGAAGAGTCTCCCGATGCTCCGCAGCTTTTGGGCCGCCGTGTCGCCGGCGAGATAAATGCCGGATGCGGCAAATGCGAGCGGTGCTTTGCCGGTGACCCGCGACACTGCCCGGAGCGGACCGTGCTCGGCATCATCGGCCGTGACGGCGCCCATGCCGAATTTCTCCGTCTGCCGACGCGAAATCTGGTCACGGTGCCGGACGCCGTTCCGAACGAGCAGGCCGTCTTCATCGAGCCGCTCGCCGCCGCCATTGGCATCTCGGAGCAGGTTGATATCACCGCCGAAACCCGCGTCGCCGTTATCGGAGACGGCAAGCTCGGCATCCTCTGTGCCCGGGCGATGCGGACGCTGACGCCGCATACATCCCTGATCGGCAAACATTCATCAAAACTTGACCGAGCAGAGCGGACCGGCATTCGCCCCATACTTGCGGGCGAAACCAAAGGGCTCGAGGGCTCGTTCGATGTGGTCATTGAGGCAAGCGGTTCCGAATCCGGCTTTGCCTCGGCGGTCGATCTGGTCCGGCCGCGGGGAAAGATAGTCCTGAAATCCACCTTTGCGGGAAAACCAACTTGGGAAGCCTGGCGAATTGTAGTTCAGGAGATCACGATCGTCGGTTCGCGATGCGGGCGGTTTCAGCCGGCGGTCGATGCACTTGCCGCGGGGCAGATCGAGGTTTCGGACCTCATTAGTGAAGAGTTTAAGCTTGCCGATGCCGTTGAGGCGGTTACGGCCGCCGGGCAGAAAGGAACGCTCAAAGTGCTCCTCAGGCCCTGAGCCATACCGACGGGGCGAAATAAATTTTCGGTTTTTGGGCATCTTTTGATACCCTTAGTGGACTAATTGTTAAGGCCGTACGCGGTCGGGAAATGGAGGTTTTTCGTATGTTTTTAAGAAGCGGTGATAAGCCCAGGGTTTCGGGGTTGTTGTTTTTAGCTGTTCTTTCGCTCATCGGCGCTCCGGCGGCATACGGACAAGTTACCGCTGAGGCTCCGGCCGAGCGGGTGATGACGCTTGCCTCATTTTCCGATTCGATGGCGGCCGTTGCCAAGAAAGCCGGCCCGGCGGTCGTCAGCATCGACGCAAAGGCTCGCCCGGCCGAAATGGCCTCACGCGATTCGCAGGAAGTGCCGGACGACATTCTCGAATTCTTCCGTCGCCAGATGCCGACGCGGCCCGCGACCGCCATCGGCAGCGGCTTCATCGTTGACCCGTCGGGCTACATCGTCACCAACGCCCACGTCGTCGAGAACGCCGTCAAGATAACCGTCCGGCTCGATTCGGGCGAGGAGCATCCGGCCGAACTCATCGGGCTTGATGACGAAACCGACATCGCCGTCCTTAAGGTAAACATTGGGCAGGCGCTTCCTTACCTCCGCTTTGGCAATTCGGAAAACGTCCGCGTCGGCGACTGGGTGCTTGCCATCGGTTCGCCTTTTGGGCTGAACCGCACGGTGACTGCTGGCATCGTCTCGCAGACCCGTCGCGAGACCGCTGTTTCGACGCCCTTCCAACGCTTTATCCAGACCGATGCCGCCATCAACCGCGGAAACTCCGGCGGGCCGCTCGTTGACCTCAAAGGCGACGTGATCGGCGTAAATTCGCAGATCGCCACTTCGACCGGCGACTACAACGGCGTCGGCTTTGCTCTTCCGGCGATAGAGGCGAGGCAGGTTTATGAGGAGATCCGTGCAAACGGAAAAGTTCAGCGTGGTTACCTCGGTGTTTATCTCGACTCGGTAAAGACGGAGTTCGCAAAAGTTTACGGCCTCGGCGAGACGCGCGGTGCGATCATCACCGACGTCCGCGATGAGGACGGTCCGGCCGCCGCCGCGGGGCTCGAGACCGGCGACATCGTTATCGTTTTTGACGGCCAGGAGATCAAAGGAGCCTCGGATCTTATCGAGAAAGTTGCGGCGACAAGGCCGGAGAGTGACGTCCAAGTCACCTTCCTTCGCGAGGTCGGCGACAAGATGGAACGCAGGTCGGTCGAGATGACGCTCGGCGAGCGCACGATCGGCAACGCCCGACTCAGAGGCCGCAATCGGCCCGCACCGGTCGAGCCGCCCGTTGATGCGACCAAGCCCTTTGGCCTGACGCTGACCGAGGTCTCGCCGGCAATGGCCACCTCGCTCAAGCTCGAAGGCGGCCTAGTTGTCCGCGAGATAAACCCCGCGAGCTTCATTGCCGACGTCAAGCTCTCGAATGGAGTTGACGCCCTCGGCCGCGGCGACATCATCATTCGCATCAACCGCCAGGCGGTCACGGACCAGGCGACCTTTACCAAGTTTGCCGCCGGCCTCAAACCCGGCGACCCGGTCGTGCTCCACGTACTCTCGCCCGTCCCCGGCGGCTCGACCGCCATCCTGAAGTACGTCCAGTTCACGGTCCAGTAGCCGTTTTCTGCAGATCAAATTAAGAAAGTTCCAGGCGGGCGGCGGCTCGCTTGGAACTTTTTCTTCTTTGGCTGTAACCTAATTGATATGGCAAAGGCAAAGAAGGCGAAAGAGAAGAATTCGAACAAGACGACGGTTGCGACCTATCACAACTACATCGGCGGCGAGTGGGTAAAGAGCGCTTCGGGCGAGTGGTTTGAGAATGTGAACCCGGCGGACACGACCGACATCGTCGGCCGTTTCCCGAAATCGAACGCCGAGGATGTGGATCGTGCGGTCGCGGCGGCAAAGGCGGCGGCCACCAAGTGGCGGCAAACTCCGGCTCCGAAGCGGGCCGAGCTGCTTTTTGGCCTGGCTGAGATCCTCCGCGACAACAAGCAGCGCTTTACCGAAGAGATGACCCGCGAGATGGGCAAGGTGCTCAAGGAAGCGGGAGGAGACGTTCAGGAAGCCATCGACTGCACCTATTACACGGCAGGCGAAGGCCGGCGGCTGCATGGCTTTACGACGCCCGCCGAGATGAAGAACAAGTTTGCGATGTGCGTCCGCCAGCCAGTGGGCTTGTGCGGGCTCATCACGCCGTTCAATTTCCCGATGGCGATCCCGTCGTGGAAGCTTATCCCCGCACTCGTTTGCGGCAATACGGTCGTCATCAAGTCGGGCGAGGACGTGCCGCTTTCGGCGCTTAATCTGGTCAAGGCGTGCGAGCAGGCAGGCATTCCGAAGGGCGTCGTCAATCTCGTCAATGGCTTTGGCGAGGCCGGTGCGGCACTTGTCGATCACAAAGACGTCCGGCTTATCTCCTTCACCGGTTCGACCGATACCGGCCGCAAGATCGCCGAGGCGTGTGCCCGCGACAACAAGATAGTCTCGCTCGAAATGGGTGGAAAGAACGCGATCATCGTGATGGACGACGCCGACATCGACAACGCCGTCGATGGCTCGCTCTGGGGTGCATTTGGCACCAGCGGCCAGCGGTGCACGGCCTCGTCGCGGCTGGTCGTTCACAAAAAGATCTATAAGAAATTCGTCGCAAAGCTGGTCGAACGCGTAAAGGCACTCCGCGTCGGCAATGGGCTTGACCCGAAGACCGACGTCGGCCCCGTGATCCACGAGGACGCGATGCAGAAGATACAGGGCTATATCGAGATCGGCAAAAAGGTCGACGGGGCAACGCTTGCCGCGGGCGGCAACCGCCTGACCAAGGGCAACTACGCCAAGGGCTGGTTCCTTGAGCCGACCGTATTTTCTGACGTAAAGCCCGGCATGCGGATCGAGCAGGAAGAGATCTTTGGCCCGGTCACCAGCGTCGTGCCGTTCTCGACGCTCGATGAAGCGATCGAGATCGTAAATGGTGTAAAATACGGCCTCTCGTCCGCCATTTATACGCAGGATGTGAACAAGGCTTTTTACGCGATGCAGGAGCTCTACACCGGCATCTGCTATGTAAACTCCGCCACCATCGGCGCCGAGGTCCACCTGCCCTTCGGCGGCACAAAAGCCACCGGCAACGGCCACCGCGAAGCCGGCACACAGGTGCTCGACATCTTCACCGAATGGAAATCACTATACGTCGATTACAGCGGCAAACTCCAAAAAGCCCAGATCGATGAGGTGGAGATCGGGTAGTGAATGGTGAATAGAGAATAGAGAATAGAGAAAGGCAGGATTCGGGGTCACCGGTTCTGCCTTCTTTCTATTCACAATTTACGATTCACGTTTCACAAACTTCACACCTATCACTTCGCACTTACTCCGACAGAAAAAACCACACCCGAAAACCTCGAACTTGCCTTTTCTATTCACCGTTCACCATTCACTATTTAATATCAAGTGAACATCGAGATAAAGCCGCCGGCCACAAGTATCATTGCAAGCAGGATCCACATTACCCATACCGTCGCCCGGTTGCGTTTGCCGAAGGCGATCATCCATCCGCCGGAGATGATCATATGAAACCCGAAGAGGATCAACACGGCAAATAGGCCCGCCGCACCAAGCAAGATGTGCGCATCCTCCATCAATTTCCGCGACTTTTCCGGATCGCCCGAGGCATAGAAAACGATCCCTCCGACGACCACGCTGACCGCGCCGATCAACCCCGCGATAAAAAGCCCGAGAGCGACCAAAATAATGCCGCGTGTTTTGATATTCCCGGCCGTGAAGAACACCTTCTTCCCGCAACGCGGGCACGCGGTCTCCGCCGAGACCGCCTCAAAATTGCACCCGAAACACTGCCGAGCCTCCGCCGCCGCCACCGCCTGCTGCTGCATCATAAAGAAACCAATCCCCAAAAGAATCTAAATTCGCCACGACATAATACCCCAACTCGTCCCGGCCGAAAACCCGCCCGACCCCGCCGTGCGCTCTGGGCGCATTTGAAGGGCCGTTCAGTTTTTGTTAACATAGAAAGTGTTGAGGTTGCTCGTTAGTTGGTTAGATTAGTTAGTCGCTACTTCGGTAGCAGTTAGTTAGTTAGATTGGTTAGTTCGCAACCTTGACGGAGGAAAAGCTTGCCGGGTGTCAAAACCTAGCGGCTTTTCCTTTTTTTATTCCCCGATGTATCTCCGGCCGCCATCACGGTAAGAGGTCAAGTATTTATGAAATGTCCGATTTGATCTATTCTCTTCATATGAATGCCAAAGCACTCTCACTTGACGATTCTATTGCCACCTGTGCCCTCCGGTTCGATGGCTACAAGTTCGCGGAGGCACGAGGGAACCGTTTCGGACCCGACCAGCTCGGTATGGACGATTTCGTTGACAGCGTTGAAAGGTCGCGCGAGTTCCCGGAGGACATACTTGAATGCCATCTGGTCTTTTTTTGTATGCAGCGTTATTTGGGAAAATGGGGCGGCGAGTACCTGACCGAGTATTCCGACGAACACACATTCTTTCGTCTTATGTTCCTGCATTTATATCGAGAGGAAATTCCTAGCGAATATCGAGAAGAATCGTGGTGCATTAAATGGGTCCGAGAATTCCAGCCGTTTCAAGAAGTGCTGGCAGGCCGTATCCGCCGCACCCTACGCCGACGCGGCCGCGGGGCGAAACTGTATATTTAATACGATCCCCCTTTGGTTCCACTTCCGCATACAGGGCGGCGAGCCGCAACAGATCAAACCTTTATCGTTCGGCGTTTTACGGGGGAGGAGAGGACGATGGCGGTGGTTGTTATGCCGTAGGGGGTGAGTTTGTCGATGATCTCCTGGAGGTGTTCGACGGAGGCGACGGCGACCTTCATTATGAAGCTATCGCCGCCGGTGCCGCGATGGCACTCGAGCACTTCGCTCGACCCCTGGGCGACCTCGATGATGTGGCTGTAATCGACGCCCGTTATGCTCATCCGGACAAAGGCGGTGATCGGCAGCCCGACCTTTGCCGTGTCTATCTCCGCCCGATAGCCGGTGATTATCCCGGCATCTTCCAGCTTGCGGACGCGTTCGATAACGGCCGGCGTCGTCAGCCCGACCCGCCGGCCAAGCTCGGCAAAGCTCGTCCGCGCATCTTCCTGCAGCTCGGTAAGTATTTTCCGGTCAATTTCGTCGATCATAAGGTGCTGAAGGCCATTCCGCGGCCTCGGCTTTAGTTTATAAGGTTTCGCCCGCGAAATAAATCACAAAATAAAGCCCGGCCCGCCGATTTCCGAATATTCGCTATTCAAGAATCTACTCGGTTCCATTACAATTATTTATTCAAGGATAACCCGAGACCTTCCCACGGCATCGTAAATTTCGAGGAGCCAACCATGCTTACTGAGACCGCCATTGCCGCAAACGCCGCCGAAACCGACTTTCCGCTTGATAATTTTCACGTGACGGACGCCGATCTGCCGACCTTTCGCGATATGCCGTTCGAGGACATCGAGGAACTCGACCTCGACCATCCCGGTGCGAGCGACCCCGAATACCGCACGCGCCGCGGCTACATCGCGAGTCTCGCGAAAAAGTTTCGCGAGACTGGCGTCATCACGGACGTAGTTTACAACGACGAGGAGCAGGCGATCTGGCGGCACGTCGCCACGCGGCTCGAGGAGCTTCACCAGCGGCACGCCTCGCCGTTCTATCTAAGGGCAAAACGCGACCTCGGCATCTCGACCGAGCGGATCCCGCAACTGACCGATATGAGCCGGCGGCTGAAAGAGCTGACCAACTTCCGGCTGGCGCCGATCGAGGGACTCGTCGATACCCGTGCTTTCCTGAGCTGGCTCTCGTGGCGGACGATGCTCTCAACGCAATACATTCGCCACCACTCGCGGCCCGAGTACACGCCAGAGCCGGACATCGTCCACGAGGCGATCGGGCATATTCCGATGTTTACCAACCCAAACTTTGCTGATTTTTCGCAATTCATCGGCCACGGCGCCCGCATCGCGACCGATAAGCAGATCGAGGAACTCGGCCGGCTCTATTGGTTCACGGTCGAATTTGGCCTGGTCGAACACGAAGGCGACATCAAGGCCTATGGCGCCGGGCTGCTCTCGAGCTACGGCGAGCTTGTGCACGCTTTTTCGGATAAGGTCGAGCGGCGGCCGTTCGTGCTTGAAGAGGTGATCAACCACGAATATACGTACAGCGACATGCAGCCGGTGCTCTACGTCATTCCGTCCTACGCGGAGCTGAAAGAGGTGACGCGCGGATACATCTCAACTTTTGGAAGCTGACAGATGATGGAATTTAAGATCAACGGAGAAGCGACCGCCGCCGAGGTCGTCGAGCTTTACCGCGACTCGGGCCTGCCGCGGCCCGTGGATGACGAGGACCGCATCGGGCGGATGCTCGCGGGCTCGAACCTGATCGTAACCGCCCGCGAAAACGGGCGGCTGATCGGCATCTCGCGGGCGATAACCGACGGTGCCTGGAGCACCTATCTCGCCGACCTCGCCGTCGCCACCTCACACCAAAAAGCAGGCGTCGGTCGCCGCCTCGTCGAGATGACCAAACAGGCCGCCGGCGATGAATCAATGGTCCTCCTCCTCTCCGTCCCGACCGCACTGGATTACTATCCAAAGATCGGCATGGAACGCCTCGACAACGCATTCATAATCTGGCGGGAGGAATGATATAAGATAAAGGCATGACAGACACGAAAAATCCATTAGGACTGAAGAAGATACATCACGTTGAGTTTTTTGTTGGGAACGCGAAGCAGGCGGAGTTTTATTATCGCAAAGCGTTTGGGTTTTCCCGCCTTGCCTATCGCGGGCTTGAGACGGGCGACCGCGAGGTGACGAGCTACGTTCTTAAGCAGAACCGCGTCAATTTTGTGTTGACGACGCCGCTCGTGCCCGAGCACCCGGCCGCCGAGCACATCAAGCAGCACGGCGACGGCGTCCGCGATATTGCTTTCCAGGTGGAAGATGCCGACCACGCGTATCACGAAGCCGTAAAACGCGGGGCGAAGGGCGTCACCGAACCCCGCGACCTGACCGACGACAATGGCTCGGTCCGCCACGCCGCGATCGCGACCTACGGCGACACGATCCATTCGTTCTATTCCTATCAGGCATCTGCGACCCCGTCAGGCGAACGCCCGAGCGGCTCGGCCGAAGGAGCCGCGACCGCCGCACAGCAAGAGCGCGTTTATGCTTACTCGGGCGCGTTCCTGCCCGGCTTTACCGAGCAGCTCGTCCCCGGCGAAGAGGTCGGCATTCAGCTCGTCGATCACATTGTCGGCAACGTCGAACTTGGGCGCATGAACTACTGGTGCGATTTTTACCGCGATGTGATGGGCTTTGAGCGGTACATCACGTTCGACGACAAGGACATCTCGACCGAGTACTCGGCGCTGATGTCGATCGTAATGAGCGACGGCGGCCACAACATCAAGTTCCCGATAAACGAGCCGGCCGAGGGCAAGGGCGGCAAGTCGCAGATCCAGGAATATATCGATTTTTACCGCTCGGCCGGTGCACAGCACGTCGCCTTGCTCTGCAAAGACATCTTGCACACCGTGGCCAAGCTGCAGGAGAACGGAATCGAGTTTCTTCGCGTGCCCGATACTTATTACGACGAGGTTATCGACCGCGTCGGCCCGATCGATGAGGACATAAAAGATCTCCATCGGCTCGGCATTCTGGTCGACCGCGACGACGAGGGCTACCTGCTCCAGATCTTCACAAAACCCGTCGAAGATCGCCCGACCGTCTTCTACGAGATCCTCCAACGAAAAGGCTGCAAAGGCTTCGGCAAAGGAAACTTCAAAGCGCTCTTCGTCTCGATCGAAGAAGAGCAGCGGCGGCGGGGGAATCTATAGAATCTTGTCGGCAGAGACGTGTCAGTAGCCCGACCGTTAGGGAGGGCGCAACTTAAAAGTGAAGCGAGATCATATTGATTTTCAGGACCGTTCCACGCCGCTCGCGTATCTGATCACCATTCGAACCTACGGCACATGGCTTCACGGGGACGACCGTGGCTCGATGGACCGCCGGGAGTACAACATTTTCGGTGCGGCAAAGATTGCTCCCAGCGAGAAGGCTCAAGAGCGTGACCGAAAGCTAATGAAGAGCACACCGTACGAGATGGACGCTCGTGCACGGTCCGCGGTCAGCGAGGCAATTCGCGGCGTAAGCGCCCATCGCGTTTACCGTTTGTTTGCGATAAATGTACGGAAGACCCACGCTCATATAGTTACCTCGGCGAGCGATCGGCCGGAGCTGATGATGAACTCGTTCAAGGCATATTCAACTAGAGAACTAAGGAAAGCGGGCTTGATAGACCCCGAACAAAAGGTCTGGGCTCGCCATGGCAGCACGCGTTATCTTTGGACCGAGCAGCACGTAGAGGCCGCCGTCGAATATGTACTCTATGATCAGGGTGGGGATTTGCCCGCGTTTGATTAAGCTGACCCGAGGGTTGAGTTGCGCCCTCCCTTACGGTCGGGCTACTGACACGGCCTTCTGAGATACGGGCTACTGACACGATGCAAATGGAAAATCGAAAAGCCGATATTCACGAGCTTAAGCAACTTCTCGCGGTGTTTGCCGAGGCATTTGAGGACCATGAGTCGTATCAGTCGGCGGTGCCTTCGGATGAATATCTGAATGAGCTTCTCGAACGCGAGGATTTCATTCCGCTGGTGGCGGTGGCGGATGGGAAGGTTGTTGGCGGGCTAGCAGCGTATGTGCTGCAGAAATTTGAGCAGGAGCGGTCGGAGATCTACATTTACGACCTCGCGGTTGATGAGGCGTACCGACGCCAACACATCGCGACCGGTTTGATCAACAAGCTGCGCCAGATCGCCCGCGAGCGTGGAGCTTGGGTCATTTATGTGCAGGCCGATCGAGGCGACGACCCGGCCATCAAGCTCTACGAATCGCTCGGCACGCGGGAGGACGTTCTGCATTTTGATATCGCACCGTAGGTGCGGCCCGCATGCCGGAGTTTTTGATGAGAATCATTCAGCGAATTGTGACGAGCGTACTCCCGCGAAAATGGGCCGCTTCGCTTGAGGCAGAATCGCGTGAGTGGATAATCGCTTGCCCGTGCGGCTACAGTAACTCGATATGGGAGATGGGCGGCATCCGCTGGAAAGCGAAGGGCAACAGGACGTTCCTTATGATGTGCCGGCAATGCCGCGAACGCACTTCGCATACGCTCTCGCGTCGACCGTCGGATGAAGTAGTCTAGGAGATCTGCGATGGAATTCAGAGAATACCAAGCATCGGATATTGAAGACGTGATCGCCGTATTTCTGACGAACATCCCGAAATATTTCGTCCCGGCCGAGGAACAGGAACTCCGCGAATATCTTGCCGAGCACCCTGAGGACTATTACGTCCTCGAATCGGAAGGCGAGGTCGTCGGAGCCGGCGGCGTCGCGCTAAATGAAGACGAGACGATCTCGCTCTGCTGGGGAATGGTCCGCAATGACCTGATCGGCACCGGCCGCGGCAAGCAGCTAACGCTCTTCCGAATGGAAAAGGCCCGCGAGAAATGGGGCGACCGGCCCTTCATGATCAGCACCTCGCACCACACCGAAGGCTTTTACAAAAAGCTCGGCTTTGAGACCTTCGAACGCATCCCCGACGGCTTCGGCCCCGGCATCGACACCTGCAAAATGCGAACGAAAACAAGCTGACCGCCGCATCGCTTGGTGCTAAAATGATTTCAAAACTGGAGATGAGGGGACGTACCGATCACAATTGCCATATGAAAACTTCGATCCGTTTTGCGGTTATGCTCATGGCTATTGTTATGGCGTCGGTTGGAAACGGTGTTGCTCAGCAGATCGAGCTTTATCCGATCAATCAAGACGGCAAAACCGGACTCGCCGATCGCACGGGGAAGATCGTCATCGCGCCGCAGTTCGACGCTGTCAAATTGGACGAGAACTTCGGCTTTTTGAGCGAGGGTCTTGGCAGGGTCGAGATCGGCGGGAAGTGCATCTACATCGACGCAGCGGGAAAACAGGTCGTTAAAGAGCAGTTCGACTCCTGCTTTTCGTTCAGAGACGGCCTTGCTTCGGTGGAGGTTGATGAAAAGTGGTTCTTCATAGATAAGACCGGCCAGTCGCCGTTTGAGGTTGAGATCGACGGGCCCAAGTTTTTCAGCGATGGACTCTTGGCGGTGAAGGAGGACGGAAAATTTGGGTATATCGATACGGCCGGAAAGTTTGTCATCGCACCGCAATTCGATAGTGCCGAGCCTTTTTCGGAAGGTTTGGCTGCGGCCGAAAACGACGAGGGAGTTGGGTACATCGACCGCTCGGGCGAGTTTGTTATTGGACCGAGGTTTTTTTCCGCCGATCCGTTCAGCGAGGGCCTTGCCCGGGTCGAGCCGCAACCCGGAGGCAAGTCGGGGTTCATCGATAGGTCCGGCAAGATGGTTATCGCCGCAAGTTTCGATATGGCGTTCCGATTCTCGGATGGGCTTGCGATGGTACGCCTCGGAACAAAAGGCGGCTTTATAGACAAGGCCGGCAAAATGGTGATACCTCCGCGTTTCGATGCACGCGAGTTTGGATTTACAGAGGTCTTTTTTAGAGACGGCCTCGCGCTCGTCCAGATGGATGGAAAATTCGGGTTCATCGACAAAACGGGCAAGCTGGTCATTCCTGCAAAATACGCCGGCGGCGACCATTTCCGAGGTGGAATTGGAATGCTATTGGCCGAAAATTCGGCGATCTTTGTAGACCGAACCGGTAAGGTTATTTGGGAGATCAAATAATAATTTCGTTGAGTGTTTATGGATCTGAAATATCAAACAGGCTTTGGGAATGAGTTTGCGACCGAGGCGGTTGCGGGGGCCTTGCCTATCGGGCGGAATTCGCCGCAGAAAGCGCCGCTCGGGCTTTATGCCGAGCAGCTTTCGGGCACGGCCTTTACCGTCCCGCGGAGCGGGAATAAGCGGACGTGGACATATCGCATCCGGCCGTCAGTGACGCACAAACCGTTCGTGCCCTTTGCGGGAGCAGACACTTCGGCACCGTCGCTATTCAGGTCTTCGCCTTTTGATGAGGTCGTCGCCACCCCGAACCAGCTTCGCTGGGACCCGCTGCCCGTTCCGGATGAACCGACCGACTTCGTCGAGGGCATAACTAGCATCGCGGGCAACGGCGACCTCTTCACACAAGCGGGGATCGCGGTCCATATCTATCGCTGCAACCGCGGAATGGGCAACCGCTATTTCTACAACGCCGACGGCGAAATGCTGATCGTCCCCGAACTCGGCCGCATCGGCATTTTGACCGAGCTCGGAGCGATGCAGGTCGGCCCGGGCGAAATCGCCGTGCTCCCGCGTGGAGTTCGGTTCAAGGTCGAGCTTGCCGACGGCGAGGCTCGCGGTTATATCTGCGAGAACTACGGTGCCCAGTTTCGGCTTCCGGATCTCGGCCCGATCGGGGCCAATGGCCTGGCCAATCCGCGCGACTTTGAAACGCCCGTCGCTTGGTACGAAGACAAGGACGAGACGTGCGAGATCGTTCAAAAATTCGGCGGAAATCTCTGGTCGTGCGAGAGCGACCACTCGCCGCTCGATGTCGTCGCCTGGCACGGTAACTACGCTCCGTATAAGTACGACCTCCGCCGCTTTAACACCATCGGCTCGATCTCGTTCGATCACCCCGACCCGTCGATCTTTACGGTCCTGACGAGCCCGAGCGGAGAAGCGGGCGTCGCAAATTGCGACTTCGCCATCTTTCCGGATCGCTGGCTCGTCGGCGAGGATACCTTCCGTCCCCCATGGTACCACCGCAACACGATGAGCGAGTATATGGGCCTGATCTACGGCCAGTACGACGCCAAGGAAGAGGGCTTCCTGCCCGGCGGCGGATCGCTCCACAACCAGATGTCGGCCCACGGCCCGGACCTCGATGCTTTCGAAAAGGCTTCGAACGCCGAGCTCAAGCCGCAAAAGCTCGCCGGCACCATGGCCTTTATGTTCGAGTCGCGCTACATCATCCGCCCGACCCGCTTCGCCATGGAGTGCCCTGAGCTCCAGCCGGACTACCACGCCGTCTGGCAGGGGTTGAAGAAGAATTTTCAGCAATAATGGACAATGCCTCGATCCTAATTGAAGTTGGAAAACTGGTGGACGCGTGGTGCGATCGTCGGTGTTTAATTTCGCTTAGATATATTCTGAGAGGATATCCAATCTCCGCTACTTTAACAGATGGATGGGCGGAACTTTTGGATTCTCTAAAGGATGTTCGGTCGTTTGCCCATGAAAATCATTCCGAAGCTGAAAAGGAGATGATCGACAAGCTTGTCGGAGAGTTATCGAGAATTGTATATCGCACTTAGAATGGCATCAGTCTCAAGCGAGCGAATTAATTCTTGCGGTTCGACCAGATACTAAGTGTGATCGCAACCCGACAGTCCTTACGAGAAAAGCTTGAAAATATGTAGCCATTCGGCTACACTGGTTTATGATCGAGATCCGTCAAACCGAGGTTTTCTCGAAATGGCTTCGTGCACTTCGTGATCGCCGGGCTCGGGTTCGTATTCAGGCACGGATCGATCGGTTCGAGGCGGGAAATAGTGGCGACATCAAGCCCGTCGGGGGCGGCGTTTTGGAGATGCGTATCGATTATGGGCCGGGCTACCGAGTATATTTTGTTAAGCGCGGGTCCGAACTAGTGATATTGCTGGCAGGTGGCGACAAGGGTTCTCAAGCAAAAGACATTGAAAAAGCGAAACAGATCGCAGAGGAGCTATCAAATGCCGAAGATTAGAACCACTCGATATGACAGCGCTGAGTACTTGGAAACGCCCGAGGATATGGCGGCATACCTCGAAGCATGTCTCGAAATAGCGGATGGCGATGCGGCGTTTGTCGCGAAGGCCCTTGGCAATATTGCGAGGGCGAAGGGTATGACGCAGGTGGCGCGTGACGCCGGCTTGTCACGCGAGAGCCTCTATAAAGCATTGTCCGGAGAGAGGACACCGGGTTTTGATACCATTTTAAAAGTGATCAAGGCACTCGGACTGAAACTACACGCAGAGACTAGATAATTAAAACCAAATTATGAGCATAAAACGATCAGCAGACGCAAAGTGGGCGGGGAGCATTACCGAGGGCAAGGGCAGCCTTAAGCTTGAGAGCGGTGCATTTGAGGGGCCTTATTCCTTCAATGCGCGGTTTGGCGATGACGCCACGATGACGAACCCCGAGGAGCTTATCGCCGCGGCCCACGCCGGGTGTTTTACGATGGCCTTTTCGGGCTTTCTCGGCCGTGCCGGATACGAGGCAACGAGCATTGAGACGAAGGCGGTCGTCCACGTTGAAAAGGAAGAGGCCGGGTTCTCCATCCCGCGCATCGACCTCATCACCGAGGCGGTCGTGCCTAATATCACCGACGACGAATTTCAGGAAGTCGCGAAAAACGCAAAGGAAAAGTGCCCGGTCTCGCGGGTGCTTGCCGGTGCCGAGATATCGCTCTCGGCAACGCTCAAGAGCTAACGGCCGCTGCGTTTATATAAGCCTGCGAGATGGTTTCGGTCATTCGCCCGAGACCATCTCGAGCTTTGTCGCGCCAATATCGACCAACGGCCCGAGCTCGTAAACGTTCCGGTAGCCGTAGGTGAAAAGCGAGATATAGGTCGAGATGTTGAGCGAGGCCGTCGCCATCTTTTTCGGGAAGGGCTCCTCGGCATTCTCAAAATTGTTGTTGCAATAGATCAGAATCCGCGTGCTCTGATCCGGAAAAAGCCGCCCGAGGCTCTCGACCGTGATGTCAGGAAAGCTCAGGTTCACGGCACCTTTCACATGCATCTCGCGATATTTCTCCGTGCTCCGCGCGTCGAGCACGACCGTGCCCGGCTCGCGGCTCATCTTAATGAATTCCGCCTCGGTCAGCCGCCGGGTAGCCCGGTGCCGTGCCGCCTCGCCCGCCACCTTAAGGTAGCCCTCCATGTCGATCGCCGGGTTCGGTATCTCCGCCGCCAACTGCCCAAAAGCCCCCGCCGCCAGCACCAACAAACACACAACCGCAAGTCCTGCATTTCTCATATCGTTCATCACCTCTCTATCTGAACGCCCCTACGATGCCAAACTTGCACCCCCGCGATGCCAACCGCTGCGGAATGTGGATAGTGAATCGTGAATCGTGAATGGTGAAAGTGGATCTGAAATCCGGATTTCCATTAATGCGAAAGCCCGCACGTCAGCAAGGGCTCGCCTTAGTCGCGAGTGACGAGTGGCGAGTGAAGAGAAGTTAATCCGGAATCTAGAATGCGAAAGCCCGCTCGTCAGTAAGGGCGGTTCATCCGAGCTAATTTTTATCCGTGCCGTAACCTCACAGGCGGAAACCCGACCGGTAGGGAGGGTGTCTTTTAAAGGTTGAAGGATGAATGCGGAATTCGGAATTCAAGTTTTGAGTCCCGGCTTCAGCTGGCCCGCGGCCCTGCGGGTCGGTGAATTTGTATGGCGAGTTGAGGACGTAGGCGTACCGGTTAAAGGTCTGCGGGTTGCGGATGGTGGCGCTTGCCGTCATCGGATCGACCGAGGTGAAGCGGCCGCAGAGAAGAAATGGGGTCAGGCCTGCGAGATTGCAATTCTTTCCGATTCATTGTTTGACTTTAGGCTTTAGGGGTGTGAGATGGCAAGAAGAATTCGTTTGGAGGTCGAGGGTGGGATTCATCATTTGATCGTTCGCGGCAACGACCGGAAGGGAATATTTCATTCACGTGAGGATCACAATCGTTTTCTCACGATGCTCGAAGAGGTTAAGGCGACCCTGCCGTTCATTCAAGTTCTTGAGCAGTGCAACTAGACAAGAATCGCAATATCGCAGGCCTGACCCCAATGTCCTGCTTCCCACCGCGAGCCGCTCACTCCTTACCGGCCTCTGCGATCGTTGCGGCCTCCGCGTTAAGATCTTCTTTCCCGCGAAGCCGCAAAGATGCAAAGGCCCCGCTTAGTCTCTGCTCCGTGAACGATTGACGATTTACGATTCATGATTCACTAACCTCCCGCTGTCAATTCTCCTAGGCCTTCAATCGAAATTGAATGGCGATCCGTGAGAAACGGAAGATATGGATGATATGGAAGGATAAAGTTGCGATGTTTCGAAGTTGCGGAGTTTCGGAGTTTTGGAGATCAGGGTCTTGGCTCTAGCCGCCTACTTCTGACTTCTGGCTTCTGATTTCTGGCTTCTGACTTCTGACTTCTCGCTTCTTTCCTTGACACCATTGCTACAATTATCCCGACAGGCAAACCGCGGCGACACGGCGTGCATCTCTCATGGGTATGTCGTTTTGATTGTTATCACAGGTCGACAATGCTGGTTAGAGTTCTTCAACTGACCGTTTCGATTTCGCTGCTGATCTTTTCGGCGGCGGCGGTCGTTTGGGCGGACGATTTGGTAAGTGCCAGAGGCAGCGGCCCGACGGAGTTCTGTAAGAGCTTCGATGCGGACCGCCAGACTACGACAAAAATCGAGACAACGGCTTTATTGTTGGTTCCGGAGGAAGGCGAGACGCGAGTGGATGGTGGGGTTGACCTGATCCTTTATTCAACAGAGTGCAATTCACGGGATCACTTTTCCGTAGTCGATGTCGGAAACGTTGTCGACCGCCGATCGAAAAGATCTCTTGCAACGGTCATGGGCCGGCATGCGGCATCCAAAACCTACAAGATAAGGTTCTCGGGCAGCCTCACGACGACACTCTTCCCGGCGTTTGGCGAGCTCGGTTGGTCGGGCGGCCTTGTAACTATTGATCGAATCTATGAGTTGACCGAAAGCCGCGACGCCGCAGAGCCGGACTTTGCCGCACCTTATCCACGGCTTTCGATGGGCAGGGAACTCCGCGAGTTGACCGCGACGTCCGCCTTCGCTCTTTTCGGTAGAGGAATGGAACCCGCCTATCTAAAGCCGATGCTCACGCCCGATGCAACGATCACGTTGTTTGGCAAAGTGCTCAAACCGGAGGAGATCGACCAGCTCAGGCAAGATCCCGTTGTGGGATCTCTTGGTTTAAGAGTGATGGATGTGCACCGAAGCGGTAGTGTGTGGACGTTTTCCGGTGTTGTGGAAGTCGAGCCCCTGCCAAACATCGAGAAGCCGGCGAAGACCGCCCGTTACTCGTATTGCATCGCGTTTTCTGTAGAAGATGGAGTTACGTCCATTACCGAGATCAAGGTGTCGAGCGACCCGATGGTTGAGTGCAACAGATAGGCTCGAAGGTCTTCCGGTAGGCAATTCGTACGGTTTAAAAGGTTGGTCTTCCAATTGTGAGTTTTATGGAACAAAAAGTGACGATCCAGATGATCTCTAATGCGGCAAGAACAAGTTGGCAAGCTATCTTTCCGTTCTCCGCTTTGGTGGTTTTGTTGTTGTTTGCCTATGCAACGGAGCATCAGGCCCAGATTCGTGACCCTCAAATGACGAAGCTTAGTGGGGTTGTGATCGACGACCATTGCGCAGGGCTTGGCCGAGTGGAAATAACCGCGAAAAAGAACGGGAAGATTATTGCAAGAGCGAAAACTGAAGTTGACGGTAAATATGAACTCGACCTTATGCCCGGAGTTTACTCGCTCGAGTTCAAATTATTTCCTTTCATTCCCTTTGAAGTTCCGCGTTATGTGGTGCCGATCGGGGCCAAGTTTTGGAAGCTGGATGTGTGTTTGGAGTGCGAAGATTGCGGCGAGCGACTCTATCTGCCCGGTACATAAGTAAAACAGGAAGTTTTGCAGGGTTCGGTGCGGGCGGTGGCGAACTCGAACGGGCACGTCGTTGCCCGGACGGATCATCAGGCGTTTGGCGAGGAGATCGGCATTGGGGTTGGGATGAGAAGGGTCGAGCAGGGCTATTCGGCGGATCGGGTTGCCCGGCAGGGCTACGGGCTGACCGAGAACGACGCAGCCAGCGGCCAGCAGCACACCTGGTTCCGCAAACTCGAAACCCAAGGCGGCCGCTGGACTTCGCCCGACCCATACTAGGGCTCGATGAACATCGGCGACCCGCAAAGCTTCAACCGCTACGCCTACGTCTCCGGCGACCCGGTCAACTTCATCGACCCAATGGGGCTAATGAGCTGCAATACGGTCTTTCGAACATTCTATGTTGATGGCTTGTATGATTCGTCGGGATTTTATGTGGAATGCACAAATCAACAACCATCCACAACCGATACATCGCGATGCCCCGGGGGTGTTTGCGGCGGCGTAGGGGGGCCAACTGAAAAAGAGAAATACATTAAGTGTGAAAATTATGCGATTGAAGACTTCCGAACAGATGTTGGCCGAGCAAACCGCGACTTCTACAGGGATTTAGCGGGCTATTACGCACCTGCGGCTACAGTTACTTTGATGGTCGGCATTGCATCCCAGAATGTCATTGTGACTACGGTTGCCGCTGGAATAACCTTTAGTCTCGCAACAATGTGGGCTCACGATAAGTATACGGATGCTGTTGGTGACGCAGTGCAAGACATGCAGACGTCAATCGCAAGATGTCAAGGTGATAATCCTTCTGGGTGGAGGCAAGTAGCAAACGAACGACTGAAGAGTAAGCGGCGATATGATCAGGAGTATAGGAAATGGCGAGAGGACATCAGTAAGAATCCGTTGCTTCGAAAACAAACTGAGAACTGGCGCAGCATTTTTGGGCTATAGTCATACGTTTGTGAATTAATCGACGAGGACGTTAAAGCGAATTCGTCGAATAGAATTATACCGATATGAAAATTGTTAAAATGATCGTGTGGTTCCTGCTAACGTATGTCGGGTTATGGGTAGTAATGTTGGCAGCAAGATTTATATTTAGTTACCTAGCGGATGGACTTGAGCACGCCTTAGTGGACCTGCGAAGCTATCCCAACTCGGGACGCCTAATTTGGGATGGTTGCTATATTCTAATTCTTTCCTTCCTTTGCACTGGAACCGCGGGCTACTATGGGCACTTGAGCAAGCGACACTCAGAAAACAATCTCTAGGTATCCCGAAGTGGCTTGGTATTGGGTGGAATGTGGGTCAGGCGTCGATGCTTAAATGTGAGGGGCGGTTTTGAGTTAGATAGGGTTGGCGGACGCAGTTTGCGGGCGGTTGAGAACTCGAACGGCCACGCGGTTGCCCCGGACGGACCATCAGGCGTTCGGCGAGGAGATCGGTGTTGGGGTGGGTTTGAGAAAGATCGAGCAGGGTTATTCAGCCGAAAAGGCGACCCGCCAGGGCTATGGCCTGACGGAGAATGATGAATCGTCTGGCCAGCAGCACACTTGGTTCCGCAAACTTGAAACCCAGGCCGGCCGCTGGACCTCGCCCGACCCATACAACGGATCGATGCAACTCGGCGACCCTCGCAAATCTCCAACCAGCAGAACCACAAACGAAGAAAGTAAGAAACCGAAAGGTATAAGTTGCGGATTCCAGATTCCAGATTCGGATATGCGTTTCCGGGCGATCCGGATACGGAAGCGGGCAGCGGAGCCGCAGATCAGTTTCGGCCGCGATGGTGAAGCAGAGCTTCACCGCAAATAGAGAGGCAAGCCTCGCGGAGAATTTAGATGGATGAGACGCCCTTGCTGACCCGCGGGCTACTGCATTGGAGCCCTTGCTTACGCTTGGGCCTCTGATACGGCGGGCTCTCGAAGGTGGAAACCCGACCGGCTCAATGCCGTCGTCTTCGACGACTCCATCCGGAAAATGACGCGGCCCACGTCTTGCGACGTGGGCTACAACAATGACGTCGTCTTCGACGACTAAAGCGGCGGAGCCGCAGGCCGGCTGAAGCCGGGACAACCCGAATGCGGAATTCGGAATGATGAATGCGGAATCTCGGCCGAAGAGGGAACTCAGAACGGGGGATCTGAATTCATCATTCATCATTCATCATTCCGGGGACACCCTCCCTACCGGTCGGGTTTCCGCCTGTGTGGTTGACGGACGAGTGAAAAGAGAATCGGATGAACCGCCCTTACTGACGTGCGGGCTTTTGCATTCCTGATTTCACACTCGACCCTTGCCACTCGTCACTCGTCACTCGTCACTCGTCACTAAAGAGAGCCCTTACTTACGTGCGGGCTTCCTCAATAGCGCATTCGGATCACGCTTGGTTGTGGGCTTCGACGAACCAGAGGAGTTTGTCGATGCTGCGTGAGATGCCGGTGTAGAGGTCGGCGGTGTCGGCGTCGCCGAGTTCGTCGGTGGCGTCGATGTTTTTGCGGACCCTCTTGCCGAAGTCGGCGAGTGCGGTCGAGAGGGCATCGACGTGTGCGCCGCCATCGGTGATCTCGAGCGGATATTGGCTGAGCGACGAGCGTTCGGCGGCGATCCGGACGGTGCCCATGGCGGTGCCGCCGAGTGTGGTGACGCGTTCGGCAAGGTCATCGACATGGGTTTCGACCGCGGTCGCGACCTGGTCAAAAAGCTCGTGCAGGGCGATGAAGTTGCCGCCCTTGACGTTCCAGTGGGCCTGTTTCGCCTGCGACTTCAGGTCCATGGCGTCGGCCAAGGATTGGTTCAGGATCTCGACAAGTTTTTCCCGTTTGCCCTTTGCGATATCGATCTTTGTTTCGTGTAGTTCCATATTTCCTCTAAGATTAGAATTATTCTAAATCTAATAAGGTCTAAAGTCAACCTGTTGCAAAGTCTTTAGTATACCCTTTTGTGGACTTCGTGAATCCTTTGGTGTTCTTTTCGGTTAACAGGATTGTTTAAACACTAAGGGCGCAAAGGTTGGGCACAAAGTTCGCGAAGCGGAAAGCTTGAGGTTTGACCGCGTTTTCAGGGAAATGGCGAGGGCAATTAACGCGGGTTGCCTTGACGGATGGGGCCTTGTGGGCCTGAGGGGTTGCCGCCGGGGTTAAAGCCGGGACGGACCGATGGGTTAAACGCTCCGCCGCCGCGGAAGAGCGGGGTGAAGACCCATTTTGAGTGGTTCTCAACGCCGTAATAGGTAAGCACCGAGCGGCTGCGGCTCTGGCTGGCGACGCCGATGAAGGGCGTATTATCGGTCGAGTCGTCAAAGTCTTCGGGCTCGGTCAGGTTGTCGTCGCTTTCGGTGTTGAGCGAGTTGACGATAACGACCGAGTACCGGTCGAGCAGTTGCGTCGAATTCGAGGGAAGTAGGCCGTTGTTGTAGTCCTGAATTCGCTTGGCGAAGCGGGCGATGGCCTGCGGGTCGGCCTCGATCAGCCGCCAGCGGCCGTCCTCGCTGAGCGGATCGATAGCGGCCGAGGGGCGGAGTATCATCCGCTTCTTCGTGCCTTGCGGAAGGCCTTCGAGCAGTTCGTCGATCGATTGCGGCAGCTTTGCGCCATTGTGGTGAATTATGTATTGCTTTATCGCTTCGGCGATCTCTTCGCCGCGGCGGATCGCCTCTTCTTCTTTCTCGCGTTGGATCTGCAGATAGATGGACGGAGCGGCGGCGAGCAGTGCGACGGTGGTCAGCACCATCATGCCCATAACGGCGATCATTGTCATCCCGCGTTCGCCGCGGCGGTGAGCTTTAGTTGCCGTCTGTGCCATCATCGTCGTCCTGCTTGGTCGGGCTGTTCGGGTCGGGCGTCCGGCCCGGAACAGCCGTATTCGTATTGCTGCCTGGCGGCACATAACGCGGGATATTTGCCGGAATACCGGGAATCGCACCCTGCGGAATGCCTTGCGGAATACCCTGCTGAAAGCCATCCGGAAGGCCTTGCGGGCGGTTCGGAATTCGGCCTCCGGGTCCGGTCGGGACCGAGCCTGCGGCGGGCGGGGCCGGGCGGAAAAGTTCAACACGATGGCGAAAGCCGAGCGTTGTATCTTCGACGACCAACTCGCTCGAGGCGATGCTGACAACGCGGAAGCGTCCGCTTACGACGTCGCCGAGCCGAGCCGTAAATTCGGTCGGCCGACCCTGCTCTCTCAGCACAGCAGTGTCGTTATTTGCAAGGCGGCGGGCGATCATCCCGACGTATTGAAACTGCGGCCGCGGCGGTGCCTGGACCGTCAGCATAAGCTGGTTCGAATATAGCCGACCGTCCGGCGTTTGGACGATGATCTGCCGCGGACCTTCGCCGGCGATCATAATCGCGGGCACCTCGGCGACGAGCCGCTGCGGGCTGATGAAGGTGGTCGGCAGCGGGCTCTGGCTTAAGAAAATTCGCGAATCCGGCGTGAACTTGTCGCCATTGACCTCGAGCCGGAACGTCCGCGAGCCGGCATAAACGCTCTGCGGCGTTACGAACGCAACGAAGATCGGCGGCGTCGGAGTTGGCGGCGGCGTCGGCGGAACAAAAGGCGTTGGCGTCTGCGGTACGAAAGGCGTCGGCGGTGGTGGCTCGTAGAAAGCGAAGATGTTTCGACCTGCGTCCGGAGCACCAAAGAGCCCGGGCGTGTAGACGACCGGCGTTGATTGATACTCAAAGATAACGGCGTCCTGAGCCGGGCCATTTGTTACTTGCGTGCCGGGCGTCGCCGATGTCCGCGGCGTCGGCGTGGGCGTTGAGGTGGTCTGTGCCCGGCTGCCGGAAAAGCTCGGCCCGAATGCCATATAAAGCGTCACAAGCGACAGAACGCCGAGGACGATCGCGGCGATCATCTTGTTGCGTTCTACGGTTTGAAAGCTTCTTGCTTCGGCCATTTCTTTTTAACTCAATGCTATTGCGCCGGTTCGGCGGCGCCAAGTGCACCGCTCCCGGGCCTGCGAAAATATGCCGCCATCTCGAGCCTCAGGGCAACGCGCTCGCCGTAAGTTCTGCCGCGGGCGGGCGTCGGCTGCGTCACCGGCTGGCCAAAATTTGGGTCACTCGGGTCGGTAACAACCTGAGTCCGCTGCGGCTGGTTTCCGGTCTCCGAGGGCGAAAGCTCGACGGAACTGATGACGACAAAGCCTTCGCCGGTCTCCATTTCGCTGATGAACCGCCGCAGGTTCTCGTACGGGCCTTCGACCGTCATCGAAACATAAAGCCCCGGAAAAAGGCTCCGGAAGCGACCGCGTCCGCGCTCTTCTTCTGTTTCATTCACCTGCTCGATGTCCTGCGGTTCGAGCGGTGCATAGGCCGGGCCGTTCGTATTGACCAGCCCATAGGCGGCGATGAGGCCGTTGATCTTCTGGTAAAGAGCGGTTTTGCCGATGGTCTCGACCGGCAGGTGGCGGGTCTCGAAGTCCTCAACGCTCGAGACGAGCTTGGCGACCGCAGTCTCGGTACTCGTGATATCGCCGTAGCGTTCGCGGGCCGAGGTGAGTTCGACTTCAAGGCGGTCGCGTTCGAGCCGGCTGCGTTCGAGCTCGCGGCCGGATGGCCCGACGAACAAAAGATAAAAGAGCACGGCGCCCATCATGAGCAGAATCGAAGCGCCGAAAACGCCGATCTCAAGCGGTCCCCACATGCCCATGTAAACCTTGCGCGGCCGCCGCTTTGCGATCTCATCGGCGAATGCCGGGGCGAGCGGTGCGACTGGCTCTTCGGGCAGCGGCTGTACGTGGAGTTCTTCGCTCATTCGCCACCTCCCTGATTTTGAGCAACCTCGGCGGGCGTGCTAAAGACCATCGGCGGAAGGTAAGTTACCGCCAGAGTGTATTCGGAAAAGGTGCTTCGCTGGCCGGCCTGCAGGTTCTGGCTGCGAAGTTCGGCGCGGAAAACTCCGCTTTCGTTCATCGAGCCGATCATCGCCATTACGGACTGGTAATCGCGGCTGAGGACGGTCAGTTCAAGCTCGGCACGAATTCGGTCGCGGTCGCGGTAAACGTTTTCGACCGCGATCCTTGAAGCACTTACGCTACCGGGGATCAGACGCTCAAGGTCGTAAAAAAGCCGCGACCAGCCGAAAGTCTTATTAGCAACCAGCTTGTGCGAGGCAACGAGTAGGTCACGCTGCGTCGGCGAAAGCTGCTGCTGAACTGCGAGGCCTTTTGCCTGCTGTTCGGCGATCTCGATCTTCATTTCCTCTATCTGCCGTTCGGCGAGCTCGCGGCGATTCTCATTCTCACGAAACTGCGAGAAAAGAAGCAGAAGCGAGATGACGGACAGAAACGCCACAAGCGCCGCCAGAATGTACGGCGTGCGTCGGTTGCGGAACGGCTTGGTAGCGAGATTGAGCTTGGTTATCACAAAAAACTAACCCGAAACGGCCAAAGGCTGAATTTTATCACAAAAAATGGCCCGGGGTCTTAAACGCGGGCCGCGGAAAATAGTTCCAAAATTGCCTCGATCTAATCCGTCCGCGGCCTGAGCCCCTTGGCGAGTTCCTCTGGCGAGATCTCGCGATAGGCGCAGACGCGGTTGCGGCCTTCACGCTTTGCCCGGTAAAGAGCGGTATCGGCCATTTCGACGAGTTCGATCGGGTCGCTCGAATCGTCTGGAAAGCAGGCGACGCCGAGGCTGATCGTGACTTTGTGCTTTGAACCCGGACTTCCGTGGCGGACGACGGTGAATTCCGCGTCTTCGACCTCACTTCTAACTCGCTCGGCGGCGACGATCCCCTGAGCCAGGTCGGCATCAAGCAAGAACGCGGAAAACTCCTCGCCGCCAAAACGCGATGCTGCGTCGCCGCTCCGCATCACCTTGATTATCAGGGCACCGATCTCTTCTAGCGTCTTGCTGCCGGTCAGATGGCCGTAAGTGTCATTTACTAGCTTAAAGTGATCCACGTCCATCATCAGCACGCAGAACGGCCGAGCTTCGGTCTTTGCACGCGAAGCCTCGCGGCGAAGTTCGGAAAAGAACGAGCGGCTTGATAGCAGGCCGGTCAGGTCGTCGTGCGAGATGAGCCTGTGAATGTGCTTTTGATACTCGCGGTCAACCTCATCGAGCAGATCAAAGCGGAGAATATGTTCGCCGATGGTTATCTTGTCGCCGTTCTGAAGCGTCTCTTTCTCGATCTTGCGTCCGTTGAGAAAGGTGCCGTTGCGCGAGTGCAGGTCTTCGACCACGTAGCTGTGGCCATTGATGCCGCCGCCCTCGACCATAAATATCCGGGCGTGCTGCCGCGAGACCTTTGAGTCGATAACACGGACATCGGCCTCGAGCGCTCGGCCAAGTATCACCTCTTCGCGGTCAAGCGGAATGGGCGCAGCGATAAGTTCGCCCGATAGAAACACGAGTGCCGGGCGGAGGTCGCGGGTAGAGCGTTCAGGACTTTGCATCAAAAAAGCAGGGCGGGCAGACGAGCCCGCTCTCTAAGCATAATCGAATTTGCCATCCGGTTTCCACATTTTTCGGTCGGATAAGCAGAAAATCTTGTTTTGCGGCACCATTTAGCATTTGCCCGCGGGAAAAGTTAGCATATGTAGGCTTGCGGATACTCATCGTAAAACTAAGTTCGATCGGAGATATCGTCCATGCAATGCCGGCGGCGGTGGCGATCAAGAAACATTTCCCCGATTCTGTCCTCGGCTGGGCGGTCGAGGAGCGGTTTGCCTCGATACTCGAAGATAACCCGTACATCGACCAGATAGTCAGGCTCGACACACGTTCGCTCCGCGGCGGGAAGGTGATCGATGAGATCTTTCTCGATATTGCCAGGCAATCGAAGGAGCTTCGCCGCGGCGAGTGGGAAATGGCAATCGACCTGCAGGGGCTTTTGAAGTCGGCGGCGATCACGCGGATCTCTGGTTCGAAGGCTCGTTGGGGCTTTTCGCGGAGCGGACTTCGCGAGCCGGCGGCAAGAGTTCTCTATACAGAGACGGCAAAGCTTCCGGAACGGCAGAACATCATCGAGAAGAATTTGGGACTTGTCCGTGCGGCTTTGGGAATCGATGGGACAAAAGATCCGCTCGACTACGGCATTACGCCGTCCGAGCAGGATAAACAGCAGGCGAATCAGGCGGCGGAGAGTTTTGGCGGGCCGTTCGTTTTGCTCAATCCGGCGGGCGGATGGGTTACAAAACTTTGGCCGGCTGAGAAATACGGCGAGCTTGCCGACCGAATTGCCGATGAACTGGGGCTGGTGCCGGTGATAACTGTGGGCCCGGGAGATGAGGAACTCGTCGCCCGAGCGGTCACTGCATCGGCGAGCGGAAAGCTGAAGACCGTCGAGCTTCCGTTAAAGGCATTTTACGAAACAGCTAGGCGAGCCGCGGCTTATGTTGGGGGCGACACGGGCCCGACGCATATTGCGGCCGCGGCCGGGACGCCGATCGTCGGCATCTTCGGTCCGACCGAATGGTGGCGGAATGGAACGCTAAACCCCGACGACATCTGCGTCGAGCGGACGGACATCGACTGCCGCACTGATTGCCACCGGCGGACGTGCGGCAACTGGATATGCATGGACATTTCGGTCGAGACGGTTTTTGAAGCTCTCAAGAAACGGCTCGCTTCGGGAAGTGGATAGTTGATAATAGATAGTGGACAATTGGGAGTTGCCGGATCGTCTTTCGTCTAATTTGTTTAGAATGGCCTCAAGCAAAAAACGACTGCTTCAAAGGATGCGCGTGCCGCTCGGCTTTGCGTTCGCGTTCCTGTTTATTTACTTCGCGGCTCCGACTCCGCTTTCGATCGGCATCGGCGGTGCGATCGCGATCTGCGGGCTACTGATCAGGGCGTGGTCGGCGGGCCATATCGTTAAATACGAAAAGTTGGCGACGACCGGGCCTTACTCACATTCGCGAAATCCGCTTTACCTCGGGAGCTTCATAATGGCCGTCGGGTTTACGATCGCGACGGGCGTTTGGTGGCTTGCATTGCTGGCCGCTGGGCTGTTCCTGGGCATCTATTTGCCGGTAATGCGCGTCGAAGAGGGTGACCTGAAGGAACGCTTCGGAGCTGACTTTGACGAATTTGCCAGGAATGTGCCGCTTTTCCTGCCGCGATTGACGAAGTGGAAAAAGATAGACGCGGGCTTCGACTTTCAGCTATACTTGAAGCATCGGGAATATCAGGCGGCGATCGGAGTCCTAGTCGGGCTTGCTGCCCTTGTCGCTAAGATGTATTTCTTTTGGCCGGTTTGAATGAAGGGAAGTTTGCGAACAATTTTATTGACCGTTGCGGTGTCGCTCTTAGTTGGCGTCACGGCAGTCATTGCACAGCCGAATGCCGTGAACGGCGTTAACGCCACACGGCCGGCGGCTGCCAGCCTGCCATTCAAGACCGGCGAAACACTCACCTACGAAGGCAAGCTTAACAAGATAATTCGCGGTATATCGGTCGCGGAACTGGTCTTTACAGTTGGCGAAACGACCGATGGAACCGACTTTTTGATCAATGCTGAAGCTCGGTCGAAAGGTACTCTGTTAAAGCTTTTCCGCTTCAGCTTTTTGCAGAAGATCGATACGACGGTCGAGCGAGAAGGATTTTACGCTCACAGGACCGTTAAACACGACGTCCAGAAGGACCGCGTTCGCAACAGCGAAGCCTTTTTCGATTACACCGAGCGCCGCGTTACCTACACAGAGACCGACCCGAAAGAACCGATGAGGCCGCCGCGCCGCATCGCTTCTGATCTTGAAAGCGAATCTCACGACCTTGTTTCGGGCATTTACAGCCTGCGGCTTAGGGAGTTAAAGGTCGGGGATGCTTTCATGATACCCATCAGCGATTCCGGGCTTGTTTATCAAATTCCGGTCCGCGTAACCGGCCGCGAGCAGCAGAAGACAATTTTCGGCAAAGTCTGGTGCCTTAAGATCGAACCCGAGGTCTTTGGCCCCGAGCGAATGATCGAACGCGAAGGCTCGATGGAGATCTGGGTGACCGACGATGCCCGGCGTATTCCGGTGCGTTCGCGGGTGAAATCGAATTTCGGAACGCTCGAAATACGCCTCCGTGCTGCCAGTAACACGCTTCCCGCCAAGGCTCAAAGAGCCTCGAAATAGCCCCAAGTTAACACAGGCTTTACGCCCTTCGGCTTGTTTACCCCCTCGAAACAAAGGATAATCCTCGTTTATGCGACGACCGCCTCGGGCGGCTTATTGTTATGAGCGAAGAGAAGAAAGAAACAGCAGCCTCGGAAGATGCTTTAGAGTTTGTCCTCGATGATACGGACAGGCCCGGCTCGGGCGAATTTGTGGCGCAGGCCGAAGAGAAAGCAGCCGAGGCCGCACCTGCGGAGACCGACGAAATAGAAGCAGAGGAACCTGACGAGGAAAAGTCGCCGGTATTCAAACTTTTGGCCCGGCCGAGTTTGCCGCGGCTTGAGAGCGAGAATCGCGCCCGGCTGCAGATGCAATCGCCGAACCGGCTGCACTTTTATTGGTCGGTGCGGACGAATCCTTTTCAGACGCTGAACAAGGCTCTCGGGGCGGCGACGACAAACTACGCACTCGTCGTGCGGCTCGTTGATCTTCGCCGCGATACCGAAGAGCTTCGACAGATCGAACCGGAAGGGAACTGGTGGTTCAACGTTGATGCCGATAGCGAATATCGGGCAGAGGTTGGGTTTTACGCACCGAGTCGGCCCTTTGTTCGGGTGCTTTACTCGAACACCATCGAGACGCCGCGAAAGAGCCCGAGCCGCCGGACGGCAGCCGAGGCCGAGTGGCGGGTTCCGGCACAGAAATTTGCTGAGGTGCTCGATGTCGCCGGCTTTAAGCAAGACGCTTTTGACGTGGCGATCGCCGGTGATGACGCCAATGCGGCGAGCGACGCGACATATCGTGCCTTCGGGCGGCTTTCGGCAAAGCCCGCAGCGGACTTTGCCGGGCTTGATACCGAAGAGCTTCGATATGCGATGCTTGCCATTGCGGCCGGTTCTTCGCTAGAGCAGCTTCGCTTTCGCGTAAGCGAGCGCATATTCGAAGTATTGCAGCGGCTTGCGGCCGGTGCCTCGCAGAGCGATGCTTTAACGGCACTCCGCAGCGAGTTCGACATTCACGAAGAAGAGTTGCTCGCCGAGCAAGAAGAATTTGGCCCGGCCGTTTTCGGTGCGAGCCTTGTGAACTTTCCGAAGCGGACGCGGCTCCGAACGCGGCCACGCGGGTTTGACCGCGTCTCAAAGTTTGAGCCGATGGCTTCGCACAGCGTGGCGGCGCGCTAGAAAGTCTCATTTTGACATTGCAGGATGAGCAGGATGGCTAGGATATTTTCAATATCTTGTTTATCCTGTTCATCCTGTTTCTTTTCGCCCGTATGCCTGTAGGTTATTTCAGCCTCATACTTCACGCCCATCTGCCGTTCGTCAGGCATCCGGAATATCCTGAATTTTTGGAAGAGGATTGGCTGTTTGAAGCTATCACGGAGGTTTATCTTCCGCTGATCGTCATCTTTCAGCGGCTGCATGAGGCCGATGCGGCACCGCGGGTTGCGATGAATATCTCGCCGCCGCTCTGCGAAATGCTGGCCGATGAATTGCTCCAAACGCGGTATACGCGGCACCTCGAAAATCTGCTCGAACTTGCCGAGAAAGAGGTCCACCGGACCGCAGCCGAGGCGATGGAGTTTAACGCCGTCGCGCGAATGTATGCGAAGAATCTGCGCGAAGCGCTCGAGCTCTGGAACGGCAGGTACAAGCGGAACCTGATCACTGCCTTTCGCGAACTGCAGGACGAAGGAGTGCTCGAGATAATCACCTGCTGCGCGACACACGGCTTCCTGCCGCTGATCTCAACGCACGAAGCCCGGCGGGCGCAGATCGCGATCGCGGTCGCAAATTACCAAAAGCATTTTCATCGCCGGCCGCGTGGGATCTGGCTTGCCGAATGCGCGTACGAGCCGGGGCTCGAGGATCTACTCAAAGAGTTCGGCATTGAGTATTTTATATCCGATACGCACGCAATTCTTTACGGCGATCCGCGGCCGAAATACGGCGTCCACGCTCCGGTCGTTTGCCCAAATGGGGTTGCCACGTTTGCCCGCGATATCGAGACAAGCCAGCAGGTCTGGTCGGCGGAGATCGGGTATCCGGGCAACGATCTTTACCGCGAATTTTACCGCGATGTCGGTTGGGACCTGCCGATCGATTATTTGAAACCGCACCTGCATGAGGACGGCAACCGTCGCCACCTCGGGCTGAAATATCATCGGATAACGGGCCGCAACGTTCCGCAAAACCGAAAGGCTCCGTACATTCCCGAACTTGCCACCGCGAAGGCGGGCGAGAACGCCATGCACTTTATCGGCGAGCGGATAAAGCAGGCATATAAGCTCCGCGAGACATTTGAGGGGCATCCGCCGCTTGTAGTTTCGCCTTACGACGCCGAACTGTTTGGCCACTGGTGGTACGAGGGGCCGCAGTTCATCGATTTTCTTTTCCGCAAAATGCACTGGGACCAGACCGAGATCGCGGCGATCACGCCCGGCGATTTTCTCGACAGCGGCCTGCCGATACAGGTCCAGCGGCCGACGACCTCGAGTTGGGGCGAAAACGGCTACAACAAGGTCTGGCTCAACGAAGGAAACTCGTGGATGTACCCGTACCAGCACGACGCCGAACGGCGGATGACGGAAATGGCCGACAGATTCGCGGGCCGAGCCACCGACAACTTTCAACTTGGAACTCAAAACTATGAACTGTTAGTTCGCATTCTGAATCAGCTAGCACGTGAATTATTGCTCGCACAATCGAGCGACTGGGCGTTTCAGATCTATCAGGGCACGACGGTCGAATATTCATCCCGCCGTTTCCAGTCGCACATCCAACGCTTCAACCTGCTTGCGGAAATGCTGTCAGAACATCTCGGTTCGGGCGGACACTTCCTCACCCCCGAACAACGCGAACTCCTGACCGAAATTGAATCCCGCGATAACATCTTCGCGGAGATCGATTTCAGCATCTATACTTCCTCGGATAAAATTTGATACGTGCGGGAAGAATTGACCATCGAGCGGGATGATATCTCGCGGTTCATGTGTGAGAACTGCGGGGCGAACATGGGTTTCGATGCAGCGACCGGTGGCCTTTTGTGCGGCTATTGCGGCAGCAACCGGCCGGTCGAAATAAGCGGCGAGGTCGAAGAGGTGCCGTACGAAGCGGCGCTAAGTTCCGGTGCCCATGAACTGCAGCGGATCGCCATAAATGCGATGGAGGCCCAATGCGATTCGTGCGGTGCGGTGGTCGAATTCACCCCGCCGGAAACCGCAACGCTTTGTGCATTCTGTGGAGCGAAGATCGTCGCCCAACCCAAGGCAGCCGATCCGCGTATCGCTCCGAATGGCGTGCTGCCATTTGCGGTGCCGAATGATGCCGCGATGTGTGCTTTCAATAAATGGCTCGGCTCGCTCTGGTTCGCACCTTCAAAACTCACGCAGCTTGCAAATGCCGATAAGCTCGACAGCATTTACATCCCGTATTGGACATACGATGCCCAAACCGACAGCTACTACGAAGGCCAACGCGGCGAAAACTATACCGACTGGGAAACTTACACCGTGAACGGTGAGAGAAAGCGGCGCCCGGTCACAAAAACGCGTTGGTATTCCGCGTCGGGAAACGTCTCGCGGCACTTCGACGATATCTGCATTCCTGCGACGCGTTCGCTTCCGCATGCTTATCTAAACCGCCTCGAGCCTTGGGACCTCGGCAACGTTGTGCCTTACGAACCGGCCTATCTTTCGGGCCACAAGGCACAGGCATATCAGATCATTCTGCCGGATGGTTTTGCTGGCTTCCGGCAGATCGCTACTCGGGTGATAGAGAGCGATTGCCGTCGCGATATCGGCGGGGACCGCCAGCGGGTTCACGACGTTAATACCCAATATTCAGATATTACTTTCAAGCACCTGCTCCTGCCGATCTACGCCGGAGCATACCGTTTTAACGGAAAGGTGTTTCAGATCGTTGTAAACGGCCGCACCGCCGAAGTGCACGGCGGCCGCCCTTACAGTTGGATAAAGATCACGCTTTTTGTCGCGGCTATACTCTTGATTCTGTTGCTGCTGATCGCGGTATTCTCATAGGTACAGAAGGGTGTTGACGCGGGTGGCGTGCTTAAGTTTATGGACTTAAAACTTGGAGATTCTTTCTCTCGGACGCGGGAAGTTACGGATGCGCTTGTTCGGGCGTTTGCGGAGCTTTCGGGGGATTTTAATCCAATACATCTGGATGAGGAGTTTGCGGCAAAGACGCGTTTTGGCCGGCGGATCGCTCATGGGATGCTGACTGGGGCGTTCATCTCGGCCGTGCTCGGGCAGGAATTTGCCGAGCGGCGGATCGTCTATCTTTCGCAGACAATGCGGTTCACGGCCCCGGTCTTTATCGGCGACTCGGTTACGGTCACCTCAACCGTTTCACATATCCGCGAGGACAAGGGAATTGTCACGCTCGACACGATCTGCACAAATCAAAACGGCGAAACGCTCGTCACCGGCGAATCAAAGGTGATGATCCTACCTTAGCTGCACGCGGGAACGCCGTGTTTGCCTTAACATTTTCGTAAGGCTATCATTGCTCATTCATGGAAGCTGAAACGAAAGCAAAAGGGTTGGAGATGGCTCCGGCCGAAGGGAAACTTGGCATCTTGCTCGTTGGGCTTGGTGCGGTCTCGACGACGCTCGTCGCTGGGGTCGAGGCGATCCGCCGCGGCATCGCGCAGCCGGTCGGCTCGCTGACGCAGATGGGCACGATCCGCCTTGGCAAGCGGACGGAGAACAACGTCCCGCGGATCAAGGACTTTGTCCCGCTTGCCTCGCTTGAGGAAGTCGTTTTCGGTGCCTGGGACATCTTTCATGATAACGCTTTTGAGGCCGCCAAAAATGCCGGCGTGCTGGAAAAGGACTTGCTTGAACAGGTTTCCGAACAGCTCTCGTCGCTTAAGCCGATGGCGGCCGTTTTTGAGCAATCTTATGTAAAGCGGCTTCACGGCGAGAATGTAAAAACCGGCAAAAACAAGATGGAGCTTGCTGAGCAGCTCATTGAGGATATCGCGAAATTCAAGTCTGAGAATGGATGCGACCGGCTGGTAATGGTCTGGGCCGCCTCGACCGAGGTTTATCTTGAGCACACTGCGAGCCACCTAACGATCGAGGCCTTTGAGCAGGGGCTTTACGACAGCGAACCTTCGATCGCTCCGTCAATGATCTATGCCTATGCGGCGATCAAGTCCGGCGTACCTTTTGCCAACGGAGCCCCAAACCTGACCGCGGATATTCCTGCTCTGACAAAACTTGCCGAGAAAAACGGCGTCCCGATCTGCGGTAAAGACTTCAAGACCGGCCAGACGCTGATGAAGACAATTATCGCACCGGGCTTAAAGTCGCGGATGTTGGGGCTCGACGGCTGGTATTCGACCAACATTCTCGGCAATCGCGACGGCGAGGTGCTTGACGATCCAGAGAGCTTTAAAACGAAAGAGGAATCGAAGCTTTCCGTGCTCGAGCATATCCTCCAGCCCGAGGTCTATCCGGACCTTTACGAGGGTTTTTCGCACGTGGTCCGCATCAATTACTATCCGCCGCGTGGCGATAACAAAGAAGGCTGGGACAGCATCGACATATTCGGCTGGCTCGGATATAAAATGCAGATCAAGATCGATTTCCTGTGCCGCGATTCGATCCTCGCCGCGCCGCTTGCGCTCGACCTCGCACTCTTCCTCGACCTCGCACAGCGTGCCGGGATGCGAGGCGTGCAGGAATGGCTTTCGTTCTATTTCAAGGCTCCGCAGACGGCCCCGGGGCTCTATCCCGAGCACGATCTTTTCATCCAACTTATGAAGCTCAAGAACACGCTTCGGCACATGATGGGCGAGGACCTGATAACGCATCTTGGGCTTGAATACTACGATTGATGCAACGCTGGGCCGATATGCCGAATCGGCCGCATTTCCATTTTTTGCTTGAAGATTTTTGCGATATGTGCGAATAATGTGTCAGGGAACGCCGTGAGCTTCCTCGGCCAGCCCGGACGGGTTTGGCCTTACCCGGACCCAAACTCCAGCCAACGAACAAATTGTTGACATCATCTATATCCTTGACGATAGCGGGTTTACGCTATCCGGGCGATTCGGATTATAATGCCTGAATGCGGGCAGCCGAATCGGATCGAGCGGTACCGGCGAATTTAGGGAGCAAGGTCAAATGAAAACCGACACCACAAAAAAGAAGGATCAAGAACCCAAGGGCATTTTGCTGGACCCCGACCGCAAGAGCCCGCGTGCGGCAGATTTTGAGGATCGCCTCGGTGATTTTATCGTCGGGCAAGAAAGGGCCGTCCGCCGGATGAGCGGGCTCTTTCAGATATATCTCGCCGGGATGAACAACCCTTCGCGGCCGATCGGGACCATGCTTTTTCTCGGGCCGACCGGCTCCGGTAAAACCCGCGTTGTTGAAGCAGCGAGCGAGGTGCTCTTTGGGGATCCGCACTCGGTCGTGAAGATCGATTGCGCCGAATTTCAGCACTCGCACGAGATCGCCAAGCTTATCGGTTCGCCTCCGGGATATCTTGGTCACCGCGAGACCTCGCCGATGCTGACACAGGAAAATCTAGACAAGGCCCATACCGAAGAGACGAAGCTCACCTTTGTGCTCTTTGATGAGATCGAGAAGGCTTCAGATTCGCTCTGGCAGCTTCTGCTCGGGATCTTGGATAAGGCGACTTTGACACTTGGTGATAACCGCCGCGTTGATTTTTCGCGGACGATTGTCATTCTGACCTCAAATCTTGGTGCTCGCGAGATGTCTGACATGATCTCAGGCGGCATCGGCTTTGCACCGACCAAGCAGGGCACGCCGCGTGAAGATACTGAGATCGATACGAAGATCTACCGCACCGCACTCGAGGCGGCAAAGCGAAAGTTCTCGCCCGAGTTCATGAACCGGATCGACAAGGTCGTGGTCTTCCGCAGCCTTAAGGAACATCATCTGCGGCGGATACTCGACATCGAGCTCCGGTCGGTTCAGGACCGCATTACGGAATCGGCAGGCACGAAGTTCATCTTCGAATGCTCGGACCCGGCGAAGGAATTTCTGCTACAGGAAGGCATCGACCTCAAATATGGCGCACGCCACTTGAAGCGTTCGATCGAGCGGTTCCTCGTTTATCCGCTTTCGAACCTCGTCGCGACCCAGCAGGTTGAGACCGGCGACTTGGTTTATGTAGATTACGATGAGAAGAAAGATCTGCTCATCTTTACCAAGCAGGAAGGGAAGATGATAGTCGCGGACTCCGCACCGGAGATCGACGATATTCCGACGCTTGAAAAATCAGACGCAGCTGGCATGCCGCTTCCCGAGGTCGCCGTCGCAACGCAAATGAGCAAATCACAAGGCGAGAATAACGAGGTGTAGTCAGATCGCCGTTATCTCATTCTCTGCGAAAAAAATGGCGGGCTCTGCGTTTGAAATCGCTCAAACGCAGAGCCCGTTTTATTCAAACGAAAAGCTTTTAAATCATCCACTTTAGCTCATTTTCAGCAAACTCGCGAATATGGTCGCGAACGTCGCGAAAAGCCGTGAGCCGCGTATCCTCGTCGCCTTCGACCGTCGCCGGGTCGTCGAACGAATGGTGTATGACCTTGGTGCGTGCCGGAAAGTAGGGGCAATTCTCGCGGGCGTTGTCGCAGACGGTGAGGACATAGTCGATCTCGCGGTCCGAGAACTCGTCCACCGATTTCGAGCGATGGCCGCTGATGTCGATGCCGATCTCAGCCATCGCCATGATGGCTTCGGGCCGAACGATGCTCGGGTGCGTGCCGGCACTGAAGACCTCGAACCGATCGCCAAAGAGATGCCGGGCGATGCCTTCGGCCATCTGCGAGCGGGCCGAGTTACCGGTGCAGAGTACTAGAATGCTTTGCTTGTTTTCTGCCATTTTTTACCTCAAGGCCTCCGGAAAATTGCCTCGCTGCCTTAAAGCAACACGAACGAGTAAGATCAGCACTGGCACCTCGATCAGCGGGCCGATGACCGCGGCGAACGCAACGCCGGAATTAATACCGAATACGGCGATGGCGACCGCAATGCCGAGCTCGAAATTATTGCCCGAGGCGGTGAAGGCGAGCGACGTGCTCTTCGGGTAATCGGCTCCGGCCTTCTTCGCCATATGGAATGCCGAAAAGAACATGATCACAAAATAAAGCACGAGCGGGATCGCGATCCGCACCACATCGAACGGTATCTCGATGATCAACTGGCCCTTGTAACTGAACATCACGACGATGGTGAAGAGCAATGCGATCAGCGTTATAGGGCTGATCTTTGGGATGAAAACGCCCTCGTACCACTCGCGGCCTTTCGCGCGGACGAGCACGAAACGGGTGATCATCCCGGCAAAGAACGGGATGCCGAGGTAGATCAAAACGCTCTCGGCGATCTGGGCAATGCTAATATCGACCGCCGCACCCGCAACACCGAATAGCGGCGGCAGGACCGTTACGAAGATATAGGCATAGACGCTGTAAAAGAGCACCTGGAAGATGCTGTTGAAAGCGACCAGGCCCGCGACGTACTCGTTATCACCTTTGGCCAGGTCGTTCCAGACGAGGACCATCGCGATGCAGCGGGCGATGCCGATCATGATCAGGCCGATCATATACTCGGGCTTATCAAAAAGCAGCCCGACCGCAAGAAAGAACATCAGCAGCGGCCCGATCACCCAATTTTGCACCAGCGAAAGCGCGAGGATCTTGGTATTGCGAAAGACCGACGGCAGTTCCTCATAGCGGACCTTTGCAAGCGGCGGATACATCATCAGGATCAGCCCGATGGCGATCGGGATATTAGTGGTCCCGAGCTGGAACCGGTTGATAAAATCCGCCGTCCCGGTCACAAAATAGCCCAGCCCAACGCCCAAAGCCATTGCGACAAAGATCCAGAGGGTCAAGAAGCGATCAAGAAATGACAACTTTTTCAATGGGTTGTGGGCTTCAGATGCGTTTTCCGTCATATATTGAAACAATAAATATGCACAGACGTATATGTCAAATTGACGGCTCGTTTAACTCTGCCGGGGTCGGTCGGTCAGCCTTCCGTTTATGTTCATCTTTGGTAATCTCGGCGATCTTTCCATCTTCGATCAAAAGGATCCTGTCGGCAGCCTGAGCCAGCCGGTCATCGTGGGTGATCATCACAAAAGCGACGCCGCTTAGCCGGTTCATTTCGCGCATCATCTCGAATACTTCGGCGCCGGACCGGCTATCGAGATTTCCGGTCGGCTCATCCGCGAGAACTATTTTGGGTTGGTTGGCAAGAGCTCGGACAATTGCGCAACGCTGATTCTGCCCGCCGCTCATTTCGTCGGGATGTTTATTGGTTTGGTCACCTAACCCGACACGTTCGAGCAATTTCAGAACCCTTTCGCGGTCTTCGTCGGATGCTTCGCCGTGGCGGATGGTGATCGGCATCAGCGCGTTCTCAAGACATGTAAATTCGTCGAGAAGGTAGTGTGCCTGGAAAATGAAGCCGACCTGGTCGCTGCGGAGCCGGGCGAGACCGTCTTCGTCGAGGGTCGAAATATCAATACCATTGACCAGAACGGTTCCCTCGGTCGGGACATCAAGGGCACCCAAGATATTGAGGAGCGTGGACTTGCCGCTACCTGATTGGCCGACGATCGCAACGAACTCGCGTGCCCGGATCTCAATGTCCAGCCCAAAAAGAACCGGCACGTTGATCTTGCCAACATATGTTTTCTTCAATCCGCGCGTTTCGATAACGATCGGCGGTTTGCCATTTGTTTGACGGTCGTTGGTCGGTGTGTTGGCCGTGCTGCTCATTTCCCCCGCCCTAACGCATCACATCGACCGGATTGAGTTTCGCGGCCCGTCTTGCCGGCATTACGGCGGCGATCACGGTCGTAATGATCGCTGCAAGCATAGCGAGGCCGATATAGAGCGGAATGATCTTGACCGGAAAGAGTGCGAGCGGTTCCTGACCGGCCACGGCCGCCCGGGTCGGCAGACTGATCAGGTAAGCTATGAGGGTGCCGACGACCGCTCCGACCGAACTGCCGATGATCGCAACCCCCAATCCTTGAAACACGAAGACCGTTGAGATCTGAGACTGCCGGGCGCCCATGCTCTTGAGAATTCCTATCTGCGTGGACTTCTGCAGTACCGAAACAATGAGCACCGATGCGATCGCAAACGCGGAGGCGATCAGACTGAATGCGGAGATCAGATAAGCTGATACGCCCATCATCTGCATATTTGTCAGGTTTCTGGAATAGTCGCGGGTCCACGGCCGGGCTTCGTATCGTGTCAATGCCATTATGGTGTTCGCCAGTTCATCAACCGCGTAGATATCGTTAGCTTTGATGTAGATGATATTCACCGAAGTGCCCAGGCCAAAAAGGCTCTGTGCATTACGTAGCGTTACATATGCACTCCCGCGGCCTTGGCCTCGATTGTAGATACCCGCAATTGTGAACGAATCGGCTTGATTCGAGCTAGACGTCAGCCTTATGCGTTCGCCGACCGTGACATTCAGGTCCTTTGCCAGTTCCGTGTCAATGACGATCTCATCACTGTTCAGGCTTTTGTATCTTCCACTAACAAGATCCCTCGTGATGGGCGTGATCACATCCAATAGCTCGGGATCGGCCCCAACTACCGAAACGCCGATCGGGTTTGCACCCTTTGAAGCAAACCCCTGGCCGTTTACAACTGCCGCGACATCGCTAACGTTAGGCAGTCCTCGAAGCATGGTGACGACTTCGTTCCAGTTATCGATGAATTTGAGCCGGGACGCAGAAACCTCGATCCGGCTTGAAACGGGGTTTTCCACGGTGTCAAGGGTCTTCGGTTTAGGGTCTTCGACCTGAACGGTTACGTGGGGGATCGACTCTGTTAAGAGAACAGACATCATATTCTGCAGACCAAAGATCAACGAAGTGATAAATATGACGATTATTACACCTGTTGCCACGGCGCTTACGGTCAAAACGGTCTGCAGGCCACCTGAAAGCAGGTGCCGCAACGCGAGCCGGAACTCGAATCGGTAGGCCTTTGGGACCAATGCGGAAATGACGATATCGCCGAATGGTTTCATTAGAGGTCACCTTGCCTGTACTCGATCCCCCACGTTGATATTTGTGGGTTTCGCGATGATGCGATCATCAGCCTCGAGTCCGGAGATCACCGGCACACCGTCCGCTGTTGGCAAGCGCGTAACGATCGGCTTATGAGCCGCCATACCGTCAACTATGATAAAAACCACCGTTTCGTCGCCGATCCGGATCGGTGCGGTTTCAGGAATCAACAAACGGCTGACGTTCTTGGCAGTAATAATATTGACGTTGATCGTCTGGCCGGGCCTCAGCCAATCGGGCGGGTCGTCGGGGATCACCATTACCGTTATCGTCCCGCGGATCTGGTCGACCGCCGCTCCTAGCTCGGACACTCTGCCGCTAAAACTACTCTCGGCAAACGGGTCGGACGAGATGACCGCCTCTTGGCCTACCTTCAAAATGGAAAGATTACTTTCGTCCACATCGATGCGAATTTCGGGCTCAACGCTGACCAGTGTAAGAACTCCAAGATTGCCAACGGATTGCCCGGTCTCGGCATTGATCTTAGTAACGGTTCCGGCAAATGGAGCGGTAACGTAGGCATTCGCCGCCTGCTCTTCGGCAACGCGGAGGGCCCGCTCGGTCTCAGCAACGCGACTTTGCGCGACATTGACATCTTCTGCCCTAGCTCCGCTCTGTATCGTGCGAAGCCGGGACTGCAGGACTCGGACATTAGCTTCTAGTGAGCGAAGGTTCGATTGAGCAGAATTGACGCTGGCACGCGATATCTCGATCGCCTTTTTCTGGGCTTCAACCCGATTTTCGGCGACCTTTTGGATGTTTAGATTGCGATCATACTCGGAGCGGGAAATGTCGCCGCTTTCCAAAAGGGAAGTACTTCGCTCGAGCTCCTTTGCCGCCAATTCCGTTTCGGATAAAAGCTGCTCAAGAACTGAAGTGCCCTGATCGACACTTTTTTGTGTTTGGGTAATGACGGAACGCTGCTGTTCAACTTGAGCGATCGCTTGATTGACCTGCTCCGCGGCAGCACTTACATCGGAGCTTAAAGCGTCCCGCGATACCTGGGCGAGCTGTGCCCGGGCGGTGGTGACAGCGGACCGGGCCTGCGTGATCTGTGCCTCGGCGACGTCATTTTTTATGAGGGCTAACTGCTGGCCGCGAATGACGCTGTCACCCTCTTTCACATAGAGCTTCTGGACAATTCCCTGTAACTGAGCCCCGACGTTCGATTCAGTCTCGCCGCCGACGGTTCCGCTACCGGTGATCGTCTCGGTGATAATTGCGGCTTTTGGCTCCACCAGATCGACGGTTTTCGGCCTACGCACGAACCAAACAACAGCGATCACGATCAAAAATATGACCGTGAGCACACCGATCCTGATCAGCCATTTCTGATTTTTCTCGAAGAATCCTACTCGGTCGTTTGGTTCGATTTCATTCTGGTCGATTTGCATCTTTCGACGTTCCGGTTCTGATTCAGCGAATTAGCAGGCATTACGACGAGTTCCCCCACTTACCGCATTTAAAGCGCTACAACTCTTAAGTTGATCGTTATCTTCATCTAATTATAGCGTGAAGCCGCAGAGAAGTCTGTGAGCCGAATCACGCGAACAAGCAAATGGCGAGGGGTCTGCCACGATATTTAAGATCTTCGCAAAAACTCCCTCAAAATGCCGTTCCTTTCCAAAATATTGCTCCAACCGGGCCAATGCTTGAGCCACTAATCCGTGCAGCAACTTCGTCTACGGCAAACGGTTACGCTACAGATCGTTCGGAGATCCCGAGACGCAACCGCCGGGTGCAAAAGCGCGAGGTGAAGGATGCCGACGGCGAAGCTTCCGATCATTACTTTTGCGGCCATCATTTCACCCATCCAGCCGTAGCTGCCGAGGACTGCCGGCGAGGAAAGGCTCCATGCTTCGATCGGTTTTGAGGCAAATATGAATGCGAATGCCGCGACTTTGAGGATCGTAAGCACGGCATGAAGTGAATACTCGGCCGTCGAGAGGCCGCCGATCGACGCCCGACTGTCGTTCTCAGACATCACGTCAAGCAGTTCGGTGCCAAGAGCTGCAGCGACGAACGCGCCGCCCGCCCACAATGCCCAACCACCGGAATTCTGGAAAAAGAGAAGGTAGCCAACCGGCACCATCAGAAACGCAAACGCCATATGCAGCTTATGCTCATAGCGGCTTTCAGGACGCGCGTGCAATTTGTATTTCCAGATGTGGAAATAGAAGAGGTCAACGGCACCAAGCACCATGAAAAGGTTGAGAAAAACGAATCCGAGTATAATTAGATGTTCCATGTTAGAAGTTCCTCCACTAACCTAACGCGTCATATATGTCTCGACATATATCATCAATATGCTCAATCCCCACAGAAATTCTCAAAAGACCTTCCGACACGCCTGCTTTCTCTCTTTCTTCGGGCGTCAACGTCGCGTGCGTCATCAGGGCTACAGGTTGCACGAGAGTCTCAACACCGCCGAGCGATGTAGCAAACGTGCAGACCTTTAACCGATTTACCAACGTTTTCGCGGCATCAGCCGTGCCGACATCGACGCCAAGCATCCCGCCGAAGCCAGACATCTGGCGTTTGGCGATCTCGTGGTTGCTGTGAGTCGCGAGCCCCGGGTAATGAACGGCTTCGATCTTAGGATGATCGAGTAACATATGTGCTAAAGCAGATGCGTTACTGTTATGCCGTTCCATCCGGAGTGCCAGAGTCTTGGTTCCGCGGAGCACTAACCAGGCGACCTGCGGAGCGATATTGCCTCCGTAGTACTTCGCCGGTCCGCTTCGCGCGGCTTCGACCAGATCAGAACGGCCGACGATGATTCCCGCGGTCAGGTCGCTGTGGCCGCCGAGATATTTGGTCGCGCTGTGGATGACGAGGTCGGCACCGAGCTTGAGCGGCCGCTGGTTGTAAGGCGTGGCGAATGTGTTATCGACCACAGTTGCGATGCCTGCCACGTTCGCGATGGCGGAAACCTCGGCGATGTCGGTGATCCGGACGAGCGGGTTCGAGGGCGATTCGATCCAGAACATCCGCGTGTTCGGCTGGATCGCCGCCGCGTAAGCTTCGGCATTTTCGGCATCAATGAAAGTCGTCTCGATGCCGAATTGCCCGCCGATATAACGCAGGAAATTCGTCGTAGTCGAATACATCGATTCAGGTGCAACGACGTGATCGCCGGCCTTCAAAAGACTAAAGGCCGCAGCCGAGATCGCCGCCATTCCGGATGCGAGGGCAAGAGCCGCCTCGCCGCCTTCGAGCCCGGCCATCGCTTTCTCGAGCGCCGTCTGAGTCGGGTTGCCGAGCCGGCCGTAGTAGTAGCCGGGCTTCTCGTCGTTGTGTATCGCGATGCCTTCGTCGGCATCGGTAAAGGCGAAGACTGAGGCCGGATAGATCGGCACGGAAAGCGCCCCAAAGTGGGCCTCGCGGTCTTCGCCGGCATGGACGGCTAGAGTTTCGAAAGATTCTTCTTGCATATTGGCGAGTGCTTGAACGCGGACCCAGCCGATCAGTTCTTTATCCGTTGTTACCGCCCGGTCCGCGTTCAAAAAGTCTACATTAAACTTTCAGCAACAAGGTGCCGATGTCGCCCCAATGGTAGACGCCTTTTGGTCGGGTGTGCAACAGACACTCGAAGAAAGCTCGGAGTGCTCGACCTTCTCGCCGCAGCCGCAGGCCTCGGCCTTTGGTTCGGTGTTTTCGAGCACGACGAAAGCTTCCCATTCGTTGCCGTCCGGGTCGCGGGCCCAGGTCTTGTCCTGCAGGGCAAAGCAGCAATCGACCTTCATCTCTTCAACGGTCATGAGCCCGGCCTCGATCCATCGCTCGCGGATCGTTAGAACGTCTTCGGTCGATGCGACCTGAAGTCCGAGGTGGGAAAGGCCTCCGCCTTCAGTATAGGGGACTTCATTGAGTACAAAATTGAGCGCCGGTTCAGCGACGTCGAACTTGGCATAGCCAAATCGCGTGGTTCCGCTTTCCTCTTCAGACTCTGTTCGTACTGGCGAGTCGCCCGTTACGAGCTTCACGGGTTCCTGCCCGAATAGCTTTGAATAGAAGGCGACGCTTTTCTCGATATCCTTGACGTTCAAAGATATATGCGGCTTTAAGAATGTGACATTGTTTGATGACATAGTGTTTTCTCCAAGTTTCAATTCATATACGCTATGACATATATGTATAAGCGAATATATTCCTCGTGTCCGGCATTGTCAAGTAAAAAATTGACACATATGTTATTATTTGCATATGACGACCGTGGATAGCCTAGACGGCATGGAAAAGTTTTACATGGCATTGGCCGATAAGACGCGGCTTCGGCTGCTGAATCTGATGAGACAGAATGAGGTTTGTGTCTGCTTTTTCACCGAGGTGCTCGGCGATAGCCAGCCAAAGATATCTCGCCATTTGGCCTACCTGCGAAATGCGGGCATAGTGCAGGCCCGTCGCGATGGCAAGTGGGTGCATTACAGTATCGTCTGGCCCGAGGACGAAGGGGAACGCGGTTCGCTCGAAGCTGCGCTTGATTGGCTTGGGGAAAAGGAAGATCTGCGGCTCGACCTTCAGAAGTACGAGACGGTTTGTTGTACGCCGGAGTTGCTTGTCCAGATAGCCCGCACGCCGATAGATTTTCTGGATACGGTCGGGACTGCCGACGCTGGAAAGCAGCAGACCACGACCAAGAGCGAACACAAACCGACCGAAGAACCAAACTTCGCCGAACTAGCTCCGGCTCACAATGAGCTTGAGGAATTCTTGCTCTGATCTTCTTTGGGGTACGGGCAGTGGCGGCAGCCGTTACCGCAGCAATAGCCTCGCTCGAGCAAATATTTGGCGGTCATCACCATCAGCCCGTTCTCGAAGTAATAGTCTTCACCTTCAACGAAAACCCGCTTGGACACCGGCTCGCGATCAGTTTCGCCCATAACACCCCAGAAACTCCTTATTGCCTTCCGCTCCGGTTATCGGCGATTCGACAACGCCGAGTACCTCGAGCCCGGAAGATTCTACAAAGTCGTTAACTTCGCGGACAACGCGCTCGTGCTTTTCCGGTTCACGGACGATGCCGCCCTTTCCGACCTCGCCTTTGCCGACCTCGAATTGTGGCTTGATAAGGATGACCATTCGCCCGCCCGGTTTCAAAAGCGGAATGATCGCCGGGATGATCTTTGTGACCGAAATGAATGAGACGTCCATTACGGCGAGGTCAAACGGCGAGCGGAAATCGTCCGGCTTCAGCTCGCGGGCGTTGGTATTCTCCCGGACATCGACCCGCGGATCGCTGCGGAGCTTCCAGTCGAGCTGGTTTGTCCCGGCGTCGATCGCGACAACGCTCTTCGCGCCGTGCTGGAGCAGGCAATCGGTGAAACCGCCGGTCGAGGAGCCGATATCGATACACTCCGTTCCGGCAACGTCGATGGCAAATTCGCGAAGTGCATGCTCAAGCTTGAGTCCGCCGCGGCCGACGTATCGGGCCTCGGGAGTGTCGCCCTTTATACGAATGGCAGCTTCCGCGGCAAACGTCTCCGAGGGCTTTTCGACGCGACGCTCGCCGACGAGCACGACGCCGGCCATCACCATCGCTTGAGCCTTTGACCGTGAGGGAGCAAGGCCGCGGTCGTGTAGCAATTTGTCGATTCGTTCTTTTTTCTCCATTTGCGGCTTAGTCGTCGAGGGCCGATGGGGTGAAGTCCATTATTTCCTCGCCGTCCGATGTGTAGTCGACCCGTATCGGCCGGCAACAGACCTCGCAGTCCTCGACATAGCTCTGATCCGCTACCGAGGGGTCGAGGATGAATGAGATCTCCTGCCAGCAATACGGGCAGGTAAAGAAGTGTTCTATTTCCATTAAGAGCGACTTACCTCGGCCGAATTTCGCTGCGATGGCCTTGGGTGTTATTCTTTCGTCAAATCCTGCAAACCCAAGCTATGGCCGATACAGACGAATCTATCAAAACAGCCGGGCAAACAAAATTGAGCGCGTTCGCTCGCTTCGCGTGGTTTGCGGTCGCGTACAACCTTTTGGTCATCCTTTGGGGCGTATTTCTGCGGGCCTCGCATGCGGGCGATGGCTGCGGCCAGCATTGGATAACCTGCCACGGCGAGGCGATCCCGTCGGCACCGGAACTAAAGACCCTGATCGAGTTTTCGCACCGGGTGACGAGCATGCTCGCGGGCTTTATTGTGATCGCGCTCGTGATCTGGGCATTTCGCCGATTCCCGAAGCGGCATTTGGTTCGGCGGCTGGCGGTGCTTTCACTGATCTTCATCATCATTGAGGGGGCGATCGGCGGCGGGCTTGTGCTCACCGGAAACACGGCCGGGAACTGGACGCCAACGCGGCCATATTGGACGGCCGGTCACCTGATCAACACATTCGTCTTGATGGCGTTCCTGACGCTGACGGCCTGGTATGCAAGCGGGCCGCGGCGGTTGCAGTTTACTGCTCCGCCAAAGGTTTGGGTGCTGCTTCTTGTCGGCGTCGCCGCGATATTTATAACAGGCATTACCGGTTCGATGTCCGCGCTTTCTACCATGCTCTTTCCTTCTGAGACACTTGCCGAGGGAATTGCAAAAGACTTTAATCCGGATTCGCACATTTTGCTTCGGCTGCGGATACTACACCCGATCTTCTCGATATTTACGGCCGTGTTTCTCGTCTTTCTGTCGGACGCTGTGAAGAAGGCATCGGGCATGCGGGCTTCGGTCGCAAAGTGGGGAAACTGGATGGCCGGCCTTGTGCTTGTGCAGATCGCCTGGGGAGCGGCGACGCTGCTTCTGCTGGCGCCGATCATTTTGCAGCTCGGGCATTTGCTGCTGGCGGATCTGATCTGGCTTGCGTTCGTTTTGATGGCGGCGGCGGCGATCTCAGAGGACGATCATGAGCCGGTTCTCCAGGCCGAACCTCTAGCGACGAGTTCATCAAGCGAGGCCTGAAGCTCGAGGCGTTTTGCTTCGAGTTCTTCGTCGCGGACGTCTTTATCGACATAGATCGGCGTGCCGATGATGACGTTCGCGCGTGTGAATGGCTTCGGTATCTGCAGCCGATCCCAACTCCCGATTGTCCAGAAGCTTTTGCATTCAACAACAAAAGGCATCAGCGGATTGCCCGTCTTTTTTGCGAGCAAGATGGGGCCTGATTTCGCCTCGTAACGCGGCCCTTTTGGCCCGTCGAGCGTGAAAGCCATCGCGTAGCCCTGCTTCATCATACGGATCATTCCAACCAAGGCTTGTATCCCGCCACGGGTCGAGGAGCCCTTGATGATGCCAAAGCCAAAGCGTTGAATGCAGCGGGCGGTGTATTCGCTGTCAAAGCTGGTGGATGAGAGAACGATGATGCCGCGGTCGCGGAAGTAATATGTGCCGGTGACGATCCGGTCGTGCCAGAATGCATAGATCGGGAGCCGTCCGGCGTTCTCGATTGCTTCGAAATGTACCCAGCCGGTACGTTCGAACCTTAGCGTTGAGCCGATGATCCGGATAGCGAGATAGAAGGCCAAGCCGGCAAGGCGTATCACGAGACGCTGCCCGAAGGTGTAGCGTTCGAGCCCGGCAAACCGGTAAACATTTTCCGCAAGTTCTGCCACAGTTAGAAAATAACTAACAACTTGGGTTATTATTTGCAACTGAGAGTCTTTTCTTTTCGTTAAAACAATTGGGTTAAATGCAGCGTCGGATACTGATAATCGATGACCACGACGATCTCGCTTCGTCCTTGTACGAGGTCTTTTCCCACGTTGGGCATACGGTTGAGATCCTGAAGAGTCGCGCCGACGCGATCGAGCGCAGTGATATCGAATCGTTTGACCTTGTGATCAGCGATCTAGATGTCGTTAGCCAACGCGGAGCGGTGAGCGAGAACGGTAGCGGACCGGTTTGCCTCCCTCACCTTTCCGAAGTGATCGATGCCGAGCACATCAAGGCGTTTAAGATATGTGCCGCAAATTACCGCCGCGAGGGTTTTGACGAGGAAGAGCTGAAAAACCTTGTCGCGACCACACTCGATTACAAGATCCGCTACGTGGATACGATCGAGGGCGTAAAAGACCTTCACGAATACATTGAATTTGAGCTCCCGAGCGCCATCTCGCTGATGCACATCGTGCTCGACTATCTTATGAAACGCGTGGAGAAGCTCGGCGTGATCAAACCCGAGCAGTCGAACCTTTTCATCGCTCTTGATGAAGCCTTCGTCAACGCGGTAAAACACGGGAACAAATTCGATGCCGCGAAGCTCGTGCGGATCGCGGCCGAGGTCTCGAGCAAAGAAGCCCGCTTTACCATCGAGGACGAAGGCGAAGGCTTTGACGTCAAAAACATCCCCGATCCGCTCGACCCCGAGAATCTTTTCAAAACTAGCGGCCGCGGTGTCCTTTTCATCTACAACATAATGGACGAGGTCGCCTACAACGACCGCGGCAACCGACTGACGATGGTAAAGAAAAGCGAGTCCGTAACCGAGACTTAGATCATTTCCGGTTAATGCTTTATTTCTTCGCGAGTTCGATCCCGGCTCTTATCTCATCTAACGTCGGCCGCTGTTTGTAGTTGGTTTCCACCCGCGACCACACGACCTTTCCGTCTTTATCAACCACAAAAACCGAAGCCCGCGGAATTCCGTCAACGCCTTTGTCGGCGTAGCTCGGATCGTAAACTCCGTAGGCGTCGATGGTTTTGCTATCGGGGTCGGAGAGCAGCCGGAAGTTCATCTTCCCTTTGCCGTCCTTTTCGATCTTTGCGGCCAGTTCGCGGCTCCTTTCAGCGGGGTCGACCGAGATCGCAAACATCGCGACATCGTCGCTCGATTTCAGAAGCTCGCGAAGATCGGCAAGCTGCTTTGCACAAAAGGGGCACCAATATCCACGGTAAAAGACGATGACCGCCGGCCGGCCGAGTTCCGCAAGGCTGACCCGTTCGCCATTGTGATCTGCGAGCGTAAAGTTCGGGGCAGCCTGGCCGACGGCGACCGGCTCGGTCCGCGAGCGTTCCGTGGCAGTCGTTTGGCCGCAGGTGCCGACGGCCGAGCATGCAAACACGAATGTAACAAAAAGAATTGCTAAGAGGTTCATCATTACTCCTTTGTGATCGGTTTCTACATAGCTAAGTCTCGCGGCGGCAGAGAATATTCCCGAACCTGCGGCTGCGAGCGAATTTTTGCCCAGATTAAAATATAATCACCTTATGCGGGTGACGATCGGGCAGATCAATACGACCAACGGCGACATTGAGGGGAATGTGGCGAAGGTGCTGGCGGCCATAGGGCAGGCGAAGGCCGATGGCTCGGACATCATCGTTTTCCCCGAGGTCGCGATTCACGGCTACACCTCTCAGGATTGGTTCCAGGACCGCGACATCATCTCGTCCTCGCTCGAACCGCTTGAGCAAATCATCGCCGCGACCGAGGGCATAACCGCCGTTGTCGGCACCATCCGCCCGAACACCGAACGCGACGGCCGGCGGCTTTTTAACTCGGCGGCGGTGATCTCGAATGGCCACTTGGTCCGCTTTGTCGATAAGACCCTTTTGCCGGAGTATGACGTCTTCGATGACCCTCGTTATTTTGAGCCCGAAACCGACCCGAACGGCATCGTTGAGATCACGTGCCGCGACGGCGAGGTCTGTAAGCTCGGCGTTGTCGTTTGCGAGGACTTCTGGAACGACAAGACCTTCTGGCGGGAGCGTCTGTATGAGAAAGATCCGACCGATATCGTCATAGAACGCGGTGCCGAGCTGATCGTCGCCATCAACGCCTCGCCGTATAACAAAGGCAAGATCGGGCTTCGGTGTGAGATGGTCTCGCACCGGGCGAGGGCGAACCGCGTGCCGATCGTCTTCGTCAATCTGGTTGGCGGTAACGACGGCATCATCTTTGACGGAGCGAGCCTCGTGGCCGATGCCGAGGGCGACATCATCCTGCAAGCGGCGGCGTTCGAAGAGTTTGTCGAAACCGTCGAGCTCGATATCCGCAAGCCCGACGCCCGCGGGATCTCGGGCGACGAGGTCGAATCGATCCGCCGTGCGCTCGTGCTCGGCATTCGCGACTACGCGGCAAAGAACGGCTTCCGGACCGCCGTGCTCGGGCTTTCGGGCGGCATCGACTCGGGGCTCGTTGCGGCTCTGGCGTGCGAGGCGATGGGGCCGGAGAACGTGCTTTGCGTTATGATGCCCTCGCCGTTCTCGTCCGAAGGGAGCATCAAGGACAGCGAAGCGTTGGTCGCGAACCTCGGCTGCCCGAGCCGCATCGAACCGATCAGCGACACCTTCGAAGTGCTGCTCCGCCAGATGGGGCTTGATAAGCCGACGCGGGGCGGCGACTCGCTCGCGGCCGAGAACATGCAGTCGCGGATCCGCGGCGTGATCCTGATGGCCATCTCGAACGCCGAGGGCCGGCTTGTGCTCTCGACCGGCAACAAGAGTGAGCTGGCGGTCGGATACTGCACGCTGTATGGCGATACGAACGGCGGGCTTGCCGTGCTCGGCGACGTACTCAAGACCGAGGTCTGGCAGATCGCCCGCCACATCAACGCCGCGGCCGGCAGGGAAGTGATCCCGCAGGCGATCATCGATAAAAAGCCCTCCGCCGAGCTCGCCCCAAACCAATTTGACCAGGACAGCCTGCCGCCGTACGAGCTGATGGACCCGGTGCTGCGGATGTATTTCGAGCAGAAGGCCTCGCCCGCCGAGATCATCGCCGCCGGCAACGACGCCGAGCTCGTCTTTTCGATACTCAACAAGGTCGAGCACCCGGCAAACGAATTCAAGCGCCGCCAGCTCCCGCCGACGCTCATCATCTCGAAAAACGCCATCGGAGTCGGCCGCCGCCGCCCCATAACCCACAAATACCGCCGCACGATGTCCGAACCGACTGTGTAAGCGGGCCGCAGATGTCAGAACCGCCTGCGTAAGCGGGCGGCCAATGTCAGAACCGCCTGCGTAAGCGGGCGGCCAGTTTTCCCCACCCGCACGCGCGTTCGGCGGACGGGGTGGTAGAAGTCTTCGAGTCCGGGCTTCCGCATGCGTATTCCGCATTGGGCGTGTTTCATTTTTTGCGGAGAGTGCGCGTTTCTGAAACAAGGTGAAACGCTGAAACAAATGAAACACGTGAAACAAGTGAAACGCCTGAAACAAATGAAACAACTGAAACACGCGGCGGAATTGCCCGGGGGGTGCGGAAAAGTTCGCAGCAGCAGCCGCCGGCCGCCCCGAGCCCGTAAATAGTTGAACAACGGCAAACACCCCTAGCCCCGAGCCACCGATCCCAAAATGTTGACTCTCACCCATCATCACAACGACTGTAGCAGAGAGGCAACGAAAATGTCAATAATAAAATGATCGAAGCGGGCCGGTTCGGATTCGGTTCAGATGTTCTGCATTCCAAGTCTGTGCTTTCTGTACTCTTTGGTCTGCGGTTTCAGTGGTCCTTTTTCCTAAAGCCGAAATGCGTTAATAAATGTAGTCCGTCCAATGTGGAATTACTTAACCCATCAGAAACTTGGTTCTACGTCATCAACGACGGCTGATTGTCCAAACAGACACATTCCCATCGCTTTCATTTGTGATAAATCGCCCATTGGGAAGAAACTCGCCTACCAGACCTTCTATCTCTCGTCCTGTAGAAAGATCGCGAACTTTTCCATCTTCGGTACTTACAAGAGCGACCTTGGTATCGCTGAAATTTGGGATCCGATTGTTCGCGCTAGCAAGCCACTTCTTTTCGCCGGTCTGAATATCCCACACACTTAGCCTTCCTTTGCTCCCTGTTGTCGCGATGTGCTTGCTGTCCTCACTAAATACAGTTCGCCCCCAAACCTTATCCTCGATGTCCATGGTTGAGATCAGCCCAGCCGAAGAAACATTCCAGATCTTCACTTGACCGTCGAGCCCGCTTGTCGCAAGAAGCCGCCCGTCGGCATTAAACGTAACTCTGTAAATGCCGTTTTGGGCGATCCGATCCCGAGCTATATTTGGGTCGCTGAATATCTGCTCGGCCTCTCCAGTCTTGAGATTCCAGACGACGACCCAGTAGTAGTAGGAGATTGCGATCACGCCTCCATGACTTGCAAAATCTGCGGTCACAAGCTTCGAGAGGCTACTCGATAAACGCGTAGTGCGGGGATCAACTCCGGCCCGTAAGAGACCAAACTCATGAGTTTTTCTGTTCCTCCGAACGTCCCAAACAGTTGGCTGTGACTGGTTGAAAAAGAGGTAATCACCTTCTGGACTAAGCAAGATGTCTTTCTCGACCTTCGAGTTGATGTTCGCGATCGTGCGGCAGGTTTTAGCGTCCCAAATCGTGATTGTCCCGTCCTTGTAGCCGGCAATAGTTTCTCCAGCTTGGCTCATCGCGACCCTCGCGTAGTGGCCATTCTTTGGCCCGCGGCAGATTTTGCTTTCGTCTGTATCAAGGTTGAAGTACTGAACTCCTCCCTTCACACCAACGACAGAAAAATGTCCGTTACTGTTCTCAGCCAGGAGTCGCCGTCCGTTTGGTCGGAGGTCTGCAGGCACCTGAATCGAACGAATCTTGGTCAGAACAAATTGCTCCGCGCCAGAATCAACAACCAGGGACTCCTGACAATATGCCGCTGTGCCGAACCAAAGAACGAATGAAACGAAAACAAGAAACCACAAAGCATGCATATTAACTCTTCTCTAAGGGTCTAACGACCAACTTTTTTGAAGCCTAGTTACCTCACAGGCATTGGCGAGTCTCACGGGCGACACGTCTTAACAGTCCATAAAGCATTAATTCGAAACTGATCGTCCTAGAAGGTAAAGAAGTCCGCCGCCGGCTGCTGCGACTATGACACCGACGGCAATCGCACCGCCTTTATTGCCTTTGAATGGTCTTATTTCTTGAATCTCATCAAACCGAATCTCTCGAGCACTATTGCTTTTATCAACCGCCTCAACCCTGCCGCCGACAACCCGATACCCGTCAACCAGTATGAAGCTATCTGAATTGATCTCTTTGATAAACCCTTTGAGCTTTGTGCCGTCGGTTAGCACGAGCCGCTTTATTCGGCCGTTCACACCAACCTTTTCAACCGTCGTCCGCACCATAGAAGGGCGATCTTGCACATTTGGCTTGTTTACACCTGATTGAGCAAAAACATGAACTGCGGAAAATACGAGAACCAATAGGCTTACTAGCACGCGTTTTAACATAGGTCCACCTTTAGCAACATCAGAAGATCCTTTTAAGAATTTCGACTATGTCCTCGTGTTTCTGCTCAATCGCATGATCGAGTGCCGACTTGCCATCCGTATCCTTGAGATTGGCATTTGCATTCTTACTTACTAGAAACCGAACTGTTTCCATCCGCCCACCTTGCGACGCAACTATGAGCGCGGTCTTGTCCATCCTGTATCGCTCATCAATATCTATTCCTTGCGCCAATAAGAAAGCTACTACTTCCGTATGTCCGTTTCCCGCCGCCAAGAACATACAACTTGTATTCCACCCGTCGCGTGCATCTGCTGAGGTACCGCTATCGATCAGGGACTTGACCAAGCTAATGTGTCCATTTCCGCAAGCCTGCAACAAGACTTGTTCTTTCGCCGCTCCAAACAGGTTCGTCATCGCGAATAGAGCGAAAAGGCAAAGAGACACAATTAGACCAAAGACGGCAATGCCGATGAGGAAGCGCTTCTTCTTCATTGAACCTCCTTCTCCTTTAGTTCGTCTGCCTGTAACGGCTACTCGCTAGATTATATAACGACCTTTTCCGAGGGCTTCTAAGCGATGTTTAACTTTTCGCAAGTGTTACAGTGCCCACAGTGAATTCCAGATTCCAGGTTTCGGATCTGTTTCTGTGAGTTCTGTGGTACATGCCGTTGAAATCAATTGGGCGGCGGAGCCGCGTGTTGGGTTGGGACAGGACGGTGAAGCTGAGCTTCACCGCAAATAGGACGGCGGAGCCTTTTGCAGTTGTCAGTGGTCAGTGGTCGGTGGTCAGTTCCGGCGGGTTTTAAATTGCCACTAGCTTTAGCTAGTGGACGGGCATTTGACCCTTGCACCGGCTTTAGCCGAACCCGATCGAAGAGACTTAATCATTATTTGCTTTAGCCGAATATTGGGCTAAAGCCCGGAGCTTTTTTGCACCTTTTCCACTAGCTAAAGCTAGTGGCAATTGAAGAGATTCTGAGAGGCATAGTGAGACTGGGGCATTCCGCATTTGGCGGGAGCCCTCCCTAACGGTCGGGCTACTGACACGGGCGCATTCCGCATTGGATGAAACGCCCTTACTTGCTTACGGGCTTGGGCATTGGAGCCCTTGCTTACGCGCGGGCCTCGGACACGGACGGGCTTGTCGTTGGCATTGCGCCCTCCCTTACGGTCGGGCTACTGACACTTGCGGGTTTCTGCAATGGGAATCCGAATTCCGCATTGGATGAACCGCCCTTACTTACGTGCGGGCTTGCGCATTGGAGCCCTTGCTTACGCGCGGGCCTCGGACACGGGCGGCCGAGGCGTGGTTTAGTTTCGGACGTAGTAGCCTTGGCGGGCGCGGACTCGGGCGGCCGGGCGGGTGAGGCCGACGGAGAGTTTTACGAGCTTGCCGTCGGGATAGGTCGCGTCGGAGTAATACTGGATCAGGTATTGGGCGCGGAGTTCGTTGCCGAGCTGGCGGAATATCTGCTCGAGCAGTTCGGTGTTTTTGCGGCGGTTGTTGCCGTTGAGGTAATTGTCGTTGGTGTCGATCGGGCCAAAGTTTGGCAGAAACGCGGTGCCGCCGGTCTCATCGGCAAAGATCTGCATGTTCTCCTGGCCGAAGACGCTGATCTGGTTTAGCCGATAGGAACTGCCCGCCGGGTTCACGGCGTACATGACGGTGTCGGCGTCCTGAAGCGCACGGAGCACCTTCTGCCGCTCGGTGACCTTGGCGGTCTGCTGTGCGGTCTGGATGATCTGGCCGAGCCGTTTGAGGTCGGGATCGGGCCGGTTCTCAACAACGCGGCGTTCGGCGGTCCGCTGTGCCCGCTGGACGCCGAGGCTGTAGTTGTCCTCGCCATCGGAGATCACGACGATGACGCGTCGCCGGCCGGACTGCGAATTTTCGCGAAGGTAATCGGCCGCCGCCCGGATGGAATCAAAGAACGCTGTCGGCTGCTTCGCCCGCTCGACCGGAATGGCGAGCACGCTCTCGGTCGCCGGGCCGGCCTGGGCAAGCCCGCTGACGAGAAGCGCCCGTTCGCCAATGGTGAAAATGGCCGCACGGTCTTCGGCCCGCAAAACATCCTTCAAAAACTTGACTGCCGTTTCCTGCTGAAAGCGGAACATCGTGTCGGTGCTTGCCGAAACGTCAAAGAGCAACGCGATATCGAGCGGAACGCTCTCCGCGCTACCGACCGATTCGATCGCCTGCCGGCGTCCCTCTTCGCTGATCTGAAAATCGTTTTGCGTTAGCCCCGTCACCGGCAGGCCGCTCGCATCGACGACCGAAACAGGCACGACGATAAGCCGCGAATCGATGCGGATCGGTTCGTCATCATCTATCGGCGGCGTCGCTCTCGGCGTTTGGGCCGTCGCGGCAAGGGCGCCCGAGATCAAGATAAAGAGAGAGAATGCGGTTTTGAAGAGATTTTTGCAGAGCATAGCGGTGGAGCTTTTTTGGGAGAGTAAGCTTGAAGAAAGGGCAGCGAGTACCGGATGTTTGCTCGGCAAACGCTGCCCTTCATTTTTCGTGACCAACGCGGCAATTAGTTACCGTCGTTAGCGGTCGAGCGAACCTCAACATTCTGGTTGAGTCCGCGGCTGACGAGCAGCTTGACCTCGACGCGGCGATTGGCCTCGCGGCCCTCGCGGGTCGTGTTCTCTGCGACCGGGTTGGCGATGCCGTAGCCATACGAATTCCCGATCCGGCGAAGCGGGATGTTGTGGGTCATGATCAGGTAGTCCTTGACTGCCTGTGCACGGCGGTCACTGAGGGTCTTGTTTGCCCGAGCATTACCCTCGGCCGAAGCAAAACCGGTCACCTCGATGACATAACCGCGGAGCGTTGCGGCTGCGGCGGCAACCTCGTCAAGCTGCTGCTTGCCCTCGGGGCTTAGCACTGCACTATTGACGCGGAAGTTGATCGTCGCGGAGCTCTGGACGACATATTCATCAAGAGCCGAGATGCGTTCGTTGGTGGCGTTGACACCGGCAACCGCCGCATCGGCAGTGTCCTGTGCGGCCTGTGCACCACCGCGAGCGGCGTTTGAGATGGCCATCAGTTCATCGATCTGGCCTGAAACACGTTTCGCATTTTCCTCCGCAGCCGTCAGCCTTTCTTCGGCCGGAGCTACGCGGGAATCGATCGACTGTGCCGTCTGCAGATTGCTCTTATCAAAGCGGATCTTGGTGGCGGCAAGGCTGCCATTGGCATCACCGCGGCCTTCGACTGAAAGGTTCAGCCCGCGAACGAGCGAAGCGGCCGGAAAGCGGTCTCCGGAACCAAACGTTGCATTTGCCCGGACGCTTGCGTTCGGTGCAACTACGACACGCGTATCGACACCAACCGTATCGCGGACGATGAACGTATTGTCATCTTCCTTCGAAACGATCGTGCCCTTGATGTCATACTTCTGTCCGTTAACAAGATTGCGAAGCTGTGCGTCCTGTGCGACCGCACCAACAACACCGATGGCGAGTGCCATAAACAAAACAGATATTCTTTTCATAATCATCTTTTCTCCTCAAAAGGCCTTACCGTTCCGATAAGTTGCCCGAAATAGACGCCCGGCGAAGCCGATTGGTTGCAATACTTTTGGTGCCGTGACCAAATTCCCCTGATATCAAAACCGTACGAAAACGGCTCACCGAGCGTTCCTACCCGGTCTAATAGTCAAAAAGCGTGCCACGTAGCGATATTCCTCAGAAAATGAGGCCGGTTGCGGTAAAACATCGGAAAATAAAAGGCTTCGCGATGTCCGCAGGGAGGAAGCATTCGAGTACCTAGAACAGGCCGTTCGAAACATTAACCAAAGTGTATGAAAATAATACGAAAATGTCGAGAGATTTTTTTGTAGTTCGGGAGGCGGACGGTGCGAACGGAGCAATAGGAGCGGCATAAATTGATCCACAATGATTTATGCCGCTCCAGACGGAGGCTAAGATATTTGTCATTCGTTGAGTGAATGATCAAACGTCTCGCGGATCCATCGGTTACGGTGCCGCATTCCAGGCCGGGACGACGACGCGGATCGGGCTTGACCGGTTTCCGACATTGTCATCGGCGAAGGCCTCGATGACCTTTGCCGTCGGCAGATGAAGAAAGAACGTGCCGGTGTATATTTGATACGGGCCGGTTTCGCCGATGCGGTAGTAAACCGTCTGAACACCAGATTCGCTGTCTGCTGCATTGATGGTAATTGTCCGTCCCTGACCGCTTCGTTTGCTATACGTGAGCCCAACCGCCGGAGCCGTTACGTCCTGTGCCGCCGTTCCCGTAACCCGAACATGCGCCGGAACCACAACATCATAGGTCCCATCTCCATTCGAATCATAGCGAAGGTCTGGAACTCCTGACGGGCTGAACGTTAGCAAGCACTCGACATTCGGCGGCAGTTCAAGATCTATATAGCGGATCGCAAGGTTCGGCGAGCTATTCCCAACGCCCTTCAAGAGCTCAATATCGATCGAATCCGCCCCAGTTTGGAACTTGATCGTGTATTCGCCTTCATCAGCAGGTATCGTGAGGCCATGATATCCAATGTTGACCACGTCGCCGTAGATTCCGCCATGGTAGCCGATGCCTGGAACTGAGAGTTCGAAACCGTCATCGCCAAGGGGGGTGTTCGTGTTGCCTACATTGTCAGTAATATCCAAACGGTCAACCCCTTCGATGGTAGCGTAGAACATCTCCGCCTTTGGCGGTGCTAACGTATCCAAACTTAAACCGCTGTTCGCTTTATACTCATAAGACGGCATTTCTTTTCCTCCTCTCTCACTCGCAAGAGTGAAGACTGATGGTTGGGACGTTAGACCCAAATAGACCAAAATCTGGTCTCTCACCTCTTGGGCCACGACAAGACCCAAGTGTTCGTAACGAGTGTCTTCCGAAGGACTACCCGAAACATACGCTCGCAGTGTTGCGTCCGAAAAATTAAAGTTGAGAGTGCTGCCTATTCTTTCCGCACTCCGCCTAGGAACCGTCTTGTCACCGGGCCCGAACTTGGCTCGAAGCCGCAGATCCACACGTGTAATTGAGATCGGTTTCTTAGCTATCGGTCTCGCAACCAACTGTTCAATGGTGTCGGAACCTTGCCGTTCACCGAAAATGTGAAAATACTCAACACCGCTTGTATCAAGTCGCCAGTCATCTTGTCCTGGCGTGCCGTGAAAGTTGTCATTTGCGAGGTAGGGATCCGTCTCATAGCGGTCGTTGAAAAACGCAAATATTTGCGTGTAATCATACTCCTCCGGGACTGTGCCGTTGCCGTTAATATCAAATGTTTCTTCGACAAATGGCCTTCCGCCGAGAGCAAAATACCCCCAAGATGGTAGAAGTTCGTGAACCGCTTGAGACTCAATCGCCAGATTCTTGATTCGAGGAGGCGATAACCGCAAAGCCGTTTTGCCGAGAACTCCTTCCAGAAACTTCGGTTTTCCTGTTTCAAGAACTTGGAGAGCTTCTGGTGCCCCAAGAAAAGGAGAACCAATTGAAATCATTTTTCGGACACTGTGATCTTCCGGACGCAAAATTATGTGGCGCCGAGCAAGGAGTCCGCCCATGCTGTGGGCGACGATATCGACGTCAGTTCCGGGATGGAATTTCTGGATGCAGCCAATATAGTCCTTAAGTTTTTGAGCATTTTGAATGTTGCTGAGTCTCCAGTCATAGGCGAAAACGAAAAGCGTCGGCGCATTGAATCGCTGATTCATGTCGCATCCTTGCTCGGTCCGCCTATCTGGCATTCCATTGACCAGATACTCGCGAAGTCCTCCTGTCACACTCAGCGTTTGCAGTATCGGACCGTAAACGGGTTTTAGCTCGCCCGGTAAGGCGTAACGAATTACGTCTGTCGCGATGATATTGGCATTGTTTGAGGGGAGTAATCGGTCAAGGTTGCTCCCAGTGAAAATCGCTGGTCCCAAACCCGGCCATCGCTCAGTCTGAGAATTGCCGCTTAACTCGGCCAGTCTGCTACCCATTATGCCGGGGATAAAGATCAGGTTCATACGTGCGGTAGTGTAGTTCTTCGCGTGCTCAGGATGCTCTGTATTCGGTAAAAAATCTTTTCAGCGTCGGCGGAGCTTCGTTCATCTTCGGTCATTCTTGAACTACGTCTAATTTGCTCACTAACAACCTTTCCAATTACGACTGTTCTTTCTACGCTGCTCTGAGAATATATTTCGACATTTCACTGTCCTCGTAATAGCCGAACTTGCTATTTACGCAGTAAATCAAGGCACCAGAATGTCGGCCAAACACAGATTCAATAGCGTCCTCGAGCTTTAACAACCTTCCATCGAAATCTTCATTGTGGCTCATTACGTACGCAAGGCCATTCGCCCCAATTCTTTTCAAATCATTGATGACAAACGTGGCCGATTTCCCGCGCGGGATCTTGATCAAAGCCTCCGGATTCAGATTCCGCTCGTCAATGAAGAGTTCGTCTAAGAGCTCTTCGCGCCTTGATTCAATAAACCCCGTAAATCGCTCCTGTTTTTCGCGAACCACGAAGTGGTTAATGATAGCCAAAATATATTCTCTGTATTCTGCCATCACGACGTATCCCAATCGCTTCCTAAGAAGCAAAATAAACATGAATGCGAGCTACTGACACTCATTCAACATAAGCGAGTCTGCGGCTGCCTTCCCAATAAATACTCGGTGTTTTGGGCCATGAGACTCGGTTGCAAGCGGGCCAGTGAGCTCCCACTCATAGGCATACTCAATATAAATGTCAAACTTCTTAAAAATCTCTCGAGGTACGTCGAATCGAATGAACGATCCTGATCGCAAATACGAAGCTTGAACTAATGAAGGCCACGTTCTCGGATGCTTCACGGATTTTTCCGTTTTGGCCTCAAAGCCAAAGACCGGAGAGACAAGCGAGCCCGATTCCGAGGCGGCGACATTTGAGCCATTTGAAAGTTTGATCAAGGTCTGCGACCGCGACCCCTCTTCCACAAAGAAACTAAGGGTCCAAACTGAATTGTTGACGAATCGAATACGTGAATTGTTTCTATTCTTGACTAATGGCCCTTCTTCGCAGAGATATACGTGGGCCTTTCTTTGATCGATAACGACCGCACTTCGTGTCAGCTCGTTCTCTTTCTGGCCGAAGCTGTTCATCACTGATCCATACAGGCAAAAAGCAAAGAACAGGCCAAGCACTGAGCCAACGTAACTGAATGACTTACTGTTCATGAGAAAAGATTGAACCTTCGTTGTTTACGGTAACAACGCGCCCGACTCGGGTTTTGATGCTTCTAACGGGGCTTCATGTCTCTAACTTATGTTGATGATAGTACACTCGGTCGCCTAAGTGTCAAGAACTTTATTTGATCAAAAAAAGCCGGGCGGGGAGTGTTTCCCTGGGCCCGGCTTTTTGTTGAGTGACGAAAGATCTAGATGCTGAAATCGGTCGTTTCGAGGTATTCCTTGAGGGCGGCGAGGAAGCGTTCGCCGTCGGCGCCGTCGACTACTCGGTGGTCGTAGGTGAGGGCAAAGTACGCCATCTGGCGGACGGCGATGTAGTCGTCGCCATCGGGCGTCGTTAGCACCTTGGCACGTTTCTCGATGGCACCGACGCAGAGAATGGCGACCTGCGGCTGGTTGATGATCGGTGTGCCGTAGAGCCCGCCGAAAACGCCGGGGTTGGTGATCGTGAAGGTGCCGCCCGTGACCTCATCGGGGCTGAGCTTTTTGGCTCGGGCACGGTCCGCAAGGTCGTTTGCCGCGAGGGCGAGGCCGGAGAGCGAGAGCGTGTCGGCCTTTTTGATGACCGGGACGATCAGGCCCCAATCGAGAGCGACGGCCATGCCGAGATTAATGTCGCCTTTATAGACGACGTTCTCGCCATCGACCTGAGCGTTGACGATCGGGAGCTTGCGGATGGCGTGCGTCGCCGCCTGGAAGATGAACGGCATGTAGCTGAGCTTGGTGCCGTAGCGCGATTGGAACTCGGCCTTGTTCCGCTCGCGGAACTTGGCGACGTTCGTCATGTCGATCTCAAAAACGCTGGTGACGTGTGCCGAGGTGCGTTTCGAGAAGGTCATGTGCTCGGCGATCTTTTTCCGCATCACGGACATTTTCTCGACGCGGTCGCCGGCGGATTGAACGATCGGGGTGGGCTTGTAATCGGCCTTCGGTGTCGCGGAAGTCGCTGCGGCGCCTTTCGTTAGCAGGTCTTCGGGACGAAGTGCGGCACCGGTTTCGATGAAAGAAAGAATGTCCTGTTTCGTTACGCGGCCGCTGATGCCGGAGCCTGAAATGCGGCTGATGTCGATGCCGTGCTCTTTGGCGATGTTGCGGACGAGCGGGCTCGATTTTGTCCGGCGGAGCTCGTCGATATCTGCCGAGCGGCCGTTCGAGGCTGGCATTGCAAAGCCGGCGGTGGCGGCTTCGGTTTTTGGAGCGGCGACCGGAGCGGGCTCTGCTTGTTTGGGCTCGGCGGCTGGTTTTGGTGCGGCCGTTGCGGAGCCTACTGAAGTGCCGACGAGGGCGACGACAGCGCCGACCTCGACCGTTTCACCTTCCTGGACGCGGATCTCAAGCAGCTTTCCGGCAGCGGGCGATGGCACTTCGGCGTCAACCTTGTCAGTGGAGATCTCGAGCAGCGGCTCGTCTTTCTCGATGGTGTCGCCAACGGCCTTTAGCCATTTCGAGACGGTGCCTTCGGTTATCGATTCGCCCATCTGCGGCATCACGATCTCGGTCGCATCGCCGCTGTCTGTCGTGCTTTCGGTCTGCGGAGTTGCTGTCGAGTTTGCCGAAACGGCGTCGGCGATTATCGCCGGAGCGGGAGCTTCTTCGATCGGCGAAGCCGCGGCTGCGGGGGCTTCATCTTTTTTCGGAGCGCTCGGTGCCGGAGCTTCGCCTTCGGCTCCGATGACGGCGACCACGGTGCCGACCTCTACGGTCTCGCCTTCCTGATGGCGTATTTCGAGAAGTTTGCCCGCCGCCGGGCTTGGGACCTCGGCGTCGACCTTGTCGGTCGAGATCTCAAGGATCGCTTCGTCCTTTTCAATGGCGTCGCCAACCTGCTTTAACCATTTCGAGACGGTGCCCTCCGTGATCGATTCGCCCATCTGGGGCATTACAACTTCTACGCTCATATGATCTCCGTGTCTAAAAACGTGCTGAATATAAAATATTGCAAATAACTAGAATACAAGAATCCTGGGCCAAAAAAAAGCCGGACACTTTTGGCCCGGTTCGTGAATGTCATGATGTTTGCGAGAGCTTTACCGCAACTGTTTTTCGATGTCGGCGATAACGGCATTGAGTTCCGCCTCGCTCGCGGCCCCAAATTTGGTTGAAAGAATATTGCCGTTTCTCGCGACGACGAGCACCATTGCCTTGTCCTTTTCGTAGCCGTAGGTTTTCGCGACCTTGCCGCCCCAATCGAGCAGGACAGGGAACTGCGTTTGCCGTTTGATCAGGCGGCGGACGAGCCCGCGGGCGTAGCTCGGCACGCCGCCTAGCGAGGCGATGCCGAACATATATACCTTGCCGTCAAACTTTTTGTAGAGAGGCGTGGCCCAACCGTCGATCTGTTTGGCCCCGTCGCGGTCGCCGAAGATGAGAACTACCGGCCGGTCGCTCGGAAAGTTGACCTCGACCTTGCGGTCATTCTGGTCCTGAAGACCGAAGTTTGAAACGCGGCTCTGGCCGCTGACGCTGATTGCCGCGGCGCCGAAAAGGACGCACGCGGCAATGATGAAACTGATCGGCTTTTTTCCCATAATTTGCTCGTTGCGAAATGGACTTTTCTTTCCATTCGCCCGTTTGCAAAAAATGGTTTCGACCGTCTTTAACTAACCGGCACGGGTCGGGTCGATTATCGCCCTGACCTCAGAAATGCGGTTGGCGGGGAAGCCGCTCTCGCGGGCGTGTTCTTCAATGAGTTCGGCGTTCGGTGCTGTGTAAACGCAGTAGATCTTGTCGTCGGTGACGTAGCTGTGGATCCACTGTATTTCGGCACCGAGCTCGTTGAGCACACTGCAAGACTTGGCCGAAGCCCCCTGCAGCTCCTCACCAGACATCGAGCCGGCTCCGGGGATGTCGCGTTCGATAACAAATTTCGGCATGATTTTCGCCTCTCGGTCTAGCGATCCAACTTTTGAGTTTCTTCCTCGTCCCCGTCGGATTCGGCAAAGACCTGCTCTAGCGGCGTATGTGAGGGTGGAAGCTGTGCACGGTACTCGGCGAGCGACCGCTCGATCTCTTCGACCGCCGCCCGGCCTCGTTCCCAGTCATCCTTGGCGAGCTTGAGGGTCAGTTTTCCGTCCTGATTCGGCAGCTCGGCAAGAGCGGCCATTGTTTGTGTTCGAATGACGATCTTCGCACCACGCTTGAAAAAGCCCTTTCGAAAGCGGATGTCCATTATCTCGGCCATCGGCAGGCGAACCTCTTTTACCCCGCCGCCGATGATGCCGAAGAGCTTCGCCTCAAACTCAAGCACTACGCCGGCGGATGAGAATTTGGCGATCCCATTGACCGACGTGAGGCCGTGGTTGGTCTCGGTCTTGAAAGGAACGCTTGAGAATCCGTTTGCCATACTTCAGGCGGGTTGCTCCTCGCCGTCTTCATCGACCGCGTAATCCATGGTATCCATATCGAAGTCGCCGACATTCGGCTGGCCGAACAACTTGAGAAAAATGAAGCCCAAAGCTCCGGCTGTAACGGAAGCGACAAGAATGGCCATCTTCGAAGAATTAACGGTGGCCGAGACGAAGTCCGGAGAGCCGCCGACGAACGCAAGATTAGTGATAAAGATCGACATTGTAAACCCGATGCCGCCAAGAAAGCCTGCGCCGAGCACGTGTTTCCAATTAAGATCGAGCGGCAAGCGGCAAATGCCTACCATTACAGCAATGAATGCGACGAGGGTAATGCCGATGGGCTTGCCGACGACCAGGCCGAGAATGATGCCGAGGCTGTTTGTAGTTGAGAGGTCCGCTGCCCAGTCTCCCCCGATGACGATGCCGGTATTTGCGAGGGCGAAGATCGGCAAGATGATGAACGCGACCGGCTTATGGATCAGATGCTCGAGGCGATATGACGGTGATTTCTCGTCATCACGTTTGTGGGTGAAGGGAATCGCAAAAGCGAGAAGCACGCCGGCGATCGTTGCGTGAACGCCCGATTTGAGCATGAAGAACCACATGAAAAGCCCGCCGATCACATACGGGATGAGGCTCATAACGCCGAGCCGGTTGATGGCGATCAACAAAGCGAAGACTCCAAGCGCAAGCCCAAGATAGACCAGGGAGAGCTCGGCGGTGTAAAAGATAGCGATGATAATGATCGCCCCGAGGTCGTCCATTACCGCTAGCGCGACAAGAAAGACCTTTAGCGAAGCCGGAACACGGCTGCCGAGCAGGGCAAGGACGCCGATCGCGAAGGCGATGTCGGTCGCCATCGGAATGCCGATACCGGCCTGAGTCGGCGTTCCGGCGTTAAAACCGAAGTGGATCACGGCAGGAAGTGCGAGCCCGCCGATGGCGCCAAAGATCGGAAGCAGGGCGTTTCTGACGTTCGAAAGTTCGCCGGCGTAAAGCTCGCGTTCAAGCTCGAGTCCGATAAACAGAAAGAAGATGACCATCAGCGCGTCGTTGATCCAGTGTTCAACGCTGAGCCTAAGGAACCCCTCGACACCGAGGTATGTTCTCAAATAGAAATCCGGATATGCCTGCCCGATAATGTTCGCCAGCAACAGCGAAACGACGGTACAGGCGACCAGCACAACGGCGCTAGATTTCTCGCTATCAAAAAACTCTTTGAACGCCTTTGTCAGGCGCTCATTTCTTTTACGAAGTATTGGCTTCATCGGTTAAAAAGTATTATTGCGATGGTCTCTCGGGCCTGACGGATACACAGCGGAGGCCGTCACGCCCTCGCATGTTTACGTCAAACCCCGAACGTTGCTCAAACTATATAGATTTATACAAAAGCCCCGAAAACTCAATTTGCCATTTACCGATTCTAGCGATAGCCGAGGATGGTGATCAGATAGGCGATATACAAGGCAAAGAGAATAAGGCCGCGGGTCCGGCCGATGATGCCGTCCCGCCCCGGAAATGTGAGTGCGACCGTAACGACGCCAAAGCCAAGGCCTACGGCGACCTCGCCGACCGGGAGACCGGTCATCGGGGTGATCAGGGCGGCGACCGCGACGATCCAAAGATTATTGAAGATATTGCTCCCGAGTATCATACCGAGCCCGATCTCTTCGTGGCCGCGGAGCTTTGAAATGATGACGGTCGCAAGCTCGGGCATCGATGTGCCGACGGCAACGACGGTCGCTCCGACAATGAAGGCGTCGAGCCCGTAGGAAAGCGCGATGGATTTCGCCCCGGTGACGATCAGATGGCCGGCGAGGACCAAGCAAGCCAACCCGCCGAAGGCAGAGATGAGGATCAATGCTTTGCCTTTGGTCGCCGGAAGATGTTCAAAACTCGCTCGCTGCTTCCGGACCTCGAGAACGACCGCTACGATCCAGGCGGCAAAGACGAGGAGCATCACCGCTCCATCAAGCCGGGAGATCTCGCCATCGATGAGCAAAATGCCGGTCAGGATCGGGGCGAGAAGGGCCACCGGAAAGTCACGCTTTACCGTGTCTTTCGGGGCATTGATCGCCGAAAAGGCGAGGGCGACCGAGAGAATCACGGCGATGTTGACGACGTTGCTGCCGAGGGCGTCGCCGAGAGCGATCTGCGGCGTGCCTTCGAGGGCCGACCCGACCGAGACCGCAAGTTCCGGGCTTGAGGTGGCGAAAGCCGCGATGGTCGCGGCGATTATCCCCGCAGGTACGCGTGCCCACTTCGCCAGGCCGACCGCTCCGCGGACGAAAAGCTCACCGCCGATCGCTGCAGCCGCTAGTCCGGCAAGTAAAATTAGATAATCTCCCACAACTGTTTCAGTTGCCGGCCTGACGTTCGATCATCATCCGCAGGAGGTCGTGACGGGCGATGATCCCGACCGGCACGCCGTCGCGGACGACCGGGAGCCGGTTGATGTCGTGTTTTAGCATCAGCTCCACCGCAGAAGCGACCGGCTCGTCTTCTGTTATCGTAACTACGGAACGCACCATCACGTCTGCGACCGGCGTTGCTCGGGCCGATTCGTAGATCTTTTCCAAACCATCCGGAGAAAGCCATTGGCCAAGAACCTGCGGGGCCCGAAAGGTCGAGAACGGGACGCCGACGCTTTTTGCGGCGAAGCTCGACTCGGTCACCAGACCGACAAGTTCGCCCGATTCGCCGACCACCGGAAGACATCCGAAGCCTTTTTGAAGCATTACGGCGGCCGCATCGGCAAGCGAGGCGGTTGCCGGTATTGTGACGACCGGCTGCGACATTAATTCCCTGACCTTCATAAGTTTTGTTTCCACGAACGCCTAGCCGATCACTTCGCCCTGAGTGCAAGCCGCCGGTCGGCCACGACAAATAGCTCGGCCGCCAACCACGTGACAATGATCGCCGCCCCAATGATACCGACTGCCGTCGGATCAAGCCATTCAAGGCCGAGAATGCGCCGCAGCGGCGGAAGGTAAATGGTCGCAACCTGCAGAACAATGCCAGCCGCGACGGCTAAATGGAGGACGTTGTTCCGCGCGGGGGCGAACGATATCCTCCGCGAAGGGTATGCCATTACGAGCTGCGCTATCGATTCAAAGACAAAAACGCCCGTTCGGGTTGCTAGCAGGCTGTAGCCCCATTTTGGCATCATCACAAGCAAGACGCCGCCCATCAGCGCTTTGAAGAATCCTGTCCAGACAATGAACCGGACCGAGACGCGGTCGAGGAGCGGTTCGGATGGATCGCGAGGCCGCTGCCTCATCACACCGTGGTCGCGGTCGAGCCCGAGTGCGAGTGCCGGCGGGCCATCGGCGATAATGTTGATCCAGAGTAGCTGAACGGCGGTGAGCGGCAGCAAGAGCCCTCCCATCTCGTCAGTTAACCCGAGAAGGAACGACCCAAATGCTCCGCCGACCACCAAAAGGACCAAAGCAAAATTGGTCGAAAAAAGAAACCGAATGAACTTCTGAATATTCTCGTAGATGTTCCGTCCTTCCTCGATCGCGGAGACGATCGTGGCGAAGTTGTCATCCATCAGGACCAGGTCCGCCACTTCGCGGGTTACGTCGCTGCCGCGGTTGCCCATCGCGACGCCGACATCGGCACGCTTGAGAGCGGGAGCGTCGTTGACGCCGTCGCCGGTCATTGCGACGATCTCGCCGTTCGCTTTAAGGGCACTTACGAGCCGCAGTTTATGTTCGGGATTGACCCGGGCAAAGATGCTGGTGTCCGCAACAGCCTTCCGAAGCTCGTCCTCGGAAATGGACTCGATCTCTGCTCCGGTCAGCACGCCGGTCACGGGAATGCCGATATTTTCGGCGATCGCTTTTGCGGTCGCGGGGTGGTCGCCGGTCGCCATTATCACGCGGATCCCGGCGTCGAGTGCGTTCTTGATCGCTCCGGGCACCTCGGCTCGCGGCGGGTCCCAGAGCTTTGCGACGCCCAGAAATTCGATCGTTCCATCACTGTCATCGGAACCCCGGCCAAAGGCAAGAACGCGAAAACCCTCAGCAGCGAATCGCTCCGTGCGAGCCTGCCAGTCCGCTTTATCGGCGGCGGAAAGCGAGCTTTTCTCGAGCAGGACTTCGGGAGCACCTTTCAGGAAGTTCACCGTGCGACCGCCTTCCGGCACGCTTACCTGCATGAATTTGTAAGCGCTATCAAAGGGGATCGAGGATGTGCGTGGGAAGCGGGATCGGACGTCGTCGATCGCAAGCCCTTGTTCGGCAGCGTATGAAAGCAATGCAAGCTCGAGCGGGTCGCCGATCTCGCCGTCGGCTTCCGCGTCGTTTGCGAGGGTCATCGCCCGAAGCACAAGCTCAGCATCAGGGGCGTCGATGCCCTTGACGACCATTTTGTTCTCGGTGAGCGTTCCGGTCTTGTCGCTGGCAATGACAGTAACTGAGCCGAGAGCCTCGACAGCGCTCAGCCGGCGGACGACCGCCTTTCGCTTGGCCATCCGCTCGACACCGAGCGCCAGCGTCAGCGTAAGAACAGCCGGAAGGCCCTCAGGGATCGCGGCGACCGCCAGTGCCACTGCAAAGATCAGGACATGCCCGAGCCTCGCTGTTCCCTCGATCATCAGCCCGCCGACGACGATCACGACCGCGAGCAGAAGCACGATCTTCGCGACCTGCCGGGCAAAGCCATCGAGCCTTTCCTCAAGAGGCGTCTTCCCGACTTCGATCTCGCCGATCATCACGGCAAGCCGCCCGGTCGCACTCTCTTTGCCGGTTCGTGAGACCCGGAAGAACGCCGTTCCGCGGACGAGCAGCGTTCCGCTCTGGATCTCATCGCCCTCGGAGCTTTCGACCGGGACGGATTCGCCGGTGAGTATCGATTCGTCCAACGAGACCGTTCCATGGCCTAGCAGGTTTCCATCAGCGGGGACGCGGTCACCGGCTTCGAGCCGGACGACATCACCGGGCACAAGGTCTGCTGCCGGTATATGAATGAGGTGGCCATCGCGAATCGCCCACGAAAGCGGCGCGGCCATTTCCTTCAGCCTCGAAAGGGCGGCCTCGGACTTTCCTTCCTGATACATTCCGAGCCCGGCATTCAGGATCAGGATGACCGCGATGGCGATAGATTCGAACGGAACGCCGACGGCACCTTCGAAGAACCAGATGAAGGCATCGACAATAAGGGCGAAGAGGAGAATGTAGATGAGGGGACTCTGAAACTGCTGAATGAACCGCGCAAGCAGGGAAGGCCCCGGCTTTTCCGCGACGGAATTTGGGCCGTACTTTTCGAGCAGGGCCTTAGCCTCCGCGCTTGCAAGGCCGCCGAATTTAGCGAGTTCAAGTCCCATCTATTCTCGTTGCGATTGCGGCCCTAACCTTCCGGTTGAACCATCCGCACGACCTCGACCGAGCATTCGGCCCGGGCGGCGACGGCCGCGGAGACACTACCGATCAATAGGCGGCGAAAGCGGCTCAGCCCGCGAGCTCCGATGAAAATGCAGTCGGCTTTCCAATCGGCAGCTTCGTCGAGTATGACGCGGCGGGCATCGCCCCAACGGCAGTTCTGCGAGATGGTTCTTCCCGTTTGCTGCATCCGGCGGGCGGGTGAATTGAGAACCCGCTCGACCCAGGCCTTTGCTTCTTCCGAATCTTCCTTTCCTCCGGGGACGAGATCGAGGACAGAGGTCTCGGGCCGTGAGGCCGGATCGTCGTCGGCTGTGATCAGCCTGAACTCAGTATTCTCCGGCCAATTTCGCCCGACGACGGTTTCGACACAAAGATCCGCATTCTCGGAGCCATCGACCGCGATGAGGACACGCAGCGGATCGCCGCCGGCCGACCGACGCTCGCGGGCGATCCGTACAGAAGTACGCGATTCGTGCAGGACCTTCATCGAGACGCTTCCGAGAACGGCACGACCGACAAATCCGCGGCCGTGCGAGCCGACTACGATGAGGTCGGGCTGCCAATCATCGGCAAAGGTGATGAGTTCCCAGGCGGGCTTGCCGGTACGAACCTCAGTGCAAACGTTCCACTCAGGAAAAAGAGCCCGAATCTTCGCAGCAGCGGTCTCGGCAAGCTGGCGAGTGTTCTCAAGAGCATCGTTAATATGGCGGCGAAGGAGCTCTGCGTTTTCAGGCGAAACCTTGCCGCCCGAGGTGGCTACGCGGTCGATGATCTCGGGGATCTCCCACGCATCCGTAATGCACATAATGATGGCCTCGGCGTCGCTCGGAAGTCCCGCACGCGTGAGATCATCGATCGCTGCATCAGCAAAATTGGAACCATCGTAGGCAATCAGTATTTTCATAGTCTTAATTAACAAGGCTGGAACAAAAACCGTGCGGCTGACAGGCCCGGACGCGTGTAAACACGCCGATGAAGCCGCGTTAAAATCAATGCAGGTAACTCTTACAGCTCTATTTTATCAGCAAACTGAGGATGGCCGAATTGGTGAAAGTCCGATTTTTTGACGCCATTGTTTACCGTTCTGAAAAGCGGTAAACGGCTCCGGCGGGGCCGACGGCCCAGACCGAACGGCGGCCCTTGGCAGCGACGGCATTGAGGTTCTCATCGCCGATCTTTTTCCATGTTGCACCGCGGTCGCGGGAGATATCGGTGCCGTTGGTGCCGACCGCGATCAGCGTTCTGCTATCGATATAGGCGACGGCCGAGCGGTAGCCGGAGAGCCCTTCGCCGGCAGTCCACGTCTTGCCGCCGTCGCGGGTGAAGGCGAGATTGTTCGCAGCTTCGGCCGGCTTTTCGTAGTTGCCGCCGACAGCCGTTCCGTGGAGTTCGTTGCGAAACGTGACGGAGAAAATGCCGCTGCCCGGCGTGCCCTTGGTAATGGGCGAATCGGCGACGAACCACGAGAGCCCGCGGTCGTTCGAGCGAAAGACGCGGGCATCGCTGCCGCCGGTGACGAGAAACACGTCCGTCTTGCCATTGACGATGAGGCACGTGCCGCTCGCAGCAAATGCCGCTTCACCGGCCTTTGCCCGCGGCATCTTGTCGAGCCCGGTGAACTTCCAGGTTTTGCCGCCATCCTTGGTGACGATAATTTGATAGAACTCGCCAACCGGGTCGCTCATCGCAATGCAATTATTGCGGTCCCAACAGGCGATGGCGTCGTAAAACGCCTTTTCGTCCTTGTTGGTGAACTGCAGTTTCCAGGTCTTGCCACCGTCCGTCGTCTTATAAATGTGAGAGGCGTCACCATTGCCGATGCTCAAAATGTAGGCGGTGTTCGCGTCAAAGGCTTCGATATCGCGAAAGTCGAGCTTTTCGGCTCCCGGAACCGTCATCACGCTCCAAAGCTTGCCACCATCCGTCGTCTTGATCACCGTCCCGCCGGTCCCGCTCGCCCAAACCACCCGCTCACTCACGACCGAAAGCCCGCGAAACGACGCCTTGGTCTCGACCGGCTGCTTGACCCATTGAGCATTCGCGGCCACGGCAAAGAAGACTAAAGCGAGGGCTATGTTTAATCGGTTCATACTATTTGTTTTCGCTTCGCCATCGTTTGCAAAGATCGGCGCACGCCATGTCCCAATCAGGGAACTCAAATGTGAAGCCCGAATCGGTCAGAAGCTTGGGTACGACGCGACGGCTTTTCAAGATGAGCTCAGTTTCTGTCCGCATAAAGATCGCTCCGATCGCGAGCTGCCATTCAAAGGCGGGCAGCCCGATCCGAGTGCCCCAGGCCTCGCGGAATACGCGCATAATTTCTTTGTTCGGCAGAGGATTGGGCGATGAAATATTTATGGGGCCGCTCAGGCTTTCATGTTCGATCAGCCAATAAACTGAGCGGATGAAATCGTCTTCGTGGATCCACGAAATGAATTGCTTACCGCTGGCCGCAGTTCCGCCCATCCCGAACCGCACGATGCCCAGCATGGTGTCAAAGATGCCGCCGCGACCCGTGCCCATCGTCACTGCCGATCGCATCAGAACCTTTCTGGTATTGGGTGTTTGCGCTTCGTTCGTGATGCGTTCCCAATTTGTTGCGACGTCGATGCTGAAATTCCATGTGTCGGGTGCATCGGCTTCGTTGCCGCCGATCACACCCGTTACGTCGTCATTCGCTTGATCAAACGAATGGGCATAGATCGTAGCTGTGCTTGACTGCAGCCAGACCTTTGGCGGATCCGCCGCCTGCGAAATTGCCTCGCCGACTACGCGTGTTGAGTCGACACGCGAATCCATTATCTCTCGGCGGTTCGCCTCATTGTATCGGCAATTGACGCTGCGGCCGGCGAGGTTAATAACCACATCAGCCCCGTCGATCTCGGCTGCCCAGTCCCCGAGCGTCTTGCCATCCCAGACAGCGGTCCGCCACGGACTTTTCGCTGGCGACCGACCAATTACAACGACCTCATGCCCGTCGTTTACAAACGTCTTAGCCAGAGCCGTGCCGACCTGCCCGCTACCACCGGGAATGACAATCTTCATATCAATAAACCATTCTTGCCTTTACGGTTCCGGGGATGTCCTTTAATAGCTCGAAGGCTTCTTTTGAGATGCCAGCTTCGACATCGAGAATAACGTAGCCGATCTCGGGATTCGTGTTCAGGTATTGGCCGACGATGTTTATTCCGTGTCCGGAGAGCCGCGAGTTTATCTCACCGAGGACGCCCGGAATATTGCGGTGGATGTGCAAGATGCGGTGCGTTCCGGCCTGCGGCGGAAGCGAGACCGGCGGTACTGTGTGCGAGCCCTCGCTTGTGCCGTAGTCGAGATATTTGATCAGCTTGCCAGTCACATCGAGCCCGATATTCGCTTGGGCTTCTTCGGTCGAGCCGCCGATATGCGGCGTCAGGATGACGTTCTGCATTCCTTGCAGCGGACAGTTGAAGGCGTCGCCGTTCTTCTCGGGTTCCTCAGGGAAAACGTCCACCGCCGCACCGGCGAGCTTGCCGCTTTTTAGAGCCTTGTGAACGGCCGCGAGGTCAACGACGTCTCCGCGGCTGTAGTTTAGGAGGATCGCCCCTTTTCGCATCGAACGGATGGCCTCGGCGTCGATCATGTTGCGCGTCGTCGGGTCCGAGGGCACGTGGAGCGTGACGATGTGCGAGCGTTTGAGCAAGTCCTTTAGCTCACGCATCTGCTTTGCGTTGCCGTGCGGCAGCTTGGTCGCGATGTCGTAATAGATCACGTGGAGCCCGAGAGCCTCGGCCATGTTTGAGACCTGCGAGCCGATGTTACCGTAGCCGATGATGCCGATGGTCTTGCCGCGGAGCTCGAACGAGCCCTTCGCATCCTTGAGCCATTCGCCGCGATGAGCCGCCGTGTTCTTATCGGCGATCTTGCGGATAAGCATCACGCAGAGGCCGATGATCAGCTCCGCGACCGAACGTGTATTTGCGTGCGGTGCATTGAAGACCGCGACGCCTTTTTCGGTGGCTGCCTTGAGGTCCACCTGATTCACGCCGATGCAGAAAGCTCCGATCGCAAGCAACTTGTCCGCCGCCTCAATAACGCCGCGGGTCACGTGGGTCTTTGACCGGATGCCAAGCACATGAATGCCTTTCACTGCCTTGACCAACTCCGCTTCGCTGACCGCCCCGCCAAGCCGGTGCACCTCGGTATATCCGCCAAGGCCAAATTCACGAACGGCAGCGTCAGAGATATTCTCGAGCAAAAGGATCTTGATCTTTGTTCGGGGGTAGCTAGTATTCTTTGCCGGCATAAAAGACCCAATTGTCGTCCGAAACAGGCGGTTATTCAAGTTCAGGAGCGGTAGGATTCGCCTGCGAGATCTATCGTTTTGGTGTTCCCTGTGCTTTGATCAGCGCTTCGTATCTCGCATGGATCGACTCAAGCGTTGCGTCGTCCGCGGCGGGTAAGAGAATTGTGTAATCGATCGGAAAGTTGACAGGACCCGCGCCCGGAGCTCTCGAGATCACTTCGCCACGAACCCTCCACCCGATGCGGGTTTTTACCTCCGCCCGCTCGACCGAATAAAGCCAAACGCCAAATCCAAAATCGTTTACATCGCTAAGCTTGAAAAGCGTTCCCGAATTCCCGTCGGAGATATAGATCTTGTCCGGAAGAAAAAATATGGTCGGGGCGGCGAGGTCATGTTTGTGCGAATCGGTCTTAATAACGCCGGAGTGATGATCGAGCATTCCGACGCCTGTCGTATCGGCAACAAACTCGCGTTGATATACGTCCGCCCATTCCTCATCAGAATACGACAGCGTTGCGAAAACGAGTTCGCTATTCGGAATGTCGAGGGTCTTTACGGACGAGCCCGCATCCCTCGCCGCCTTGAACACAACACGCATCGCCGCAATTCCGCATATGAGCAGCGAAACAAAAACGATGATTGAGATTATGGCACCTACGTCCATATATTTATCCCAACTGATCCGGCAAATGCTCGACGATCACATATGTATCGTCGTATCGTGGACGCCTTCGGCGGCTTTCCATATCGCCTCGGCAATGGTCGGGTGAGCGTGGATGGAGCACCTAACCCTTGATCATCGCGTTTAAAATCGCCTGTAAGGTCTCAGACCGGCCGAGCGGTCCGATAAGAAGGACGAAAAGATTGACACCAATTGCGAGATATGTTGCCGGGTGCCTTAGCGTGCCGAACTTCCATGCTGCCACCACGACCATACCGATTATCAGAGCCTGCGTGACATAGCCCGGCGCTGTTATGTCGATTTTCGGCCAGTCGGCAAAATTTATCCCGATCCATACGTTTGTTAGGCCGCGGCCGAGCGCGGGCGTCATTATCAAAAAGACCGTAGAGATCAGCCACCATGAGTGATTCTCGATCTCTTTGCGATGGATTATGCTTTTGATGACCGCGTATCCAAATGCCGTTATCATAACGATCTCGACTACGGCGATGCCGTAAAAGAACGAAGGCTCAAAAGGGCCAAACCGTTCAGGCTGCAAACGGGCATTTTCCGCATTCACGAGATCGCGGTACAACATGCTCAGCGCTGTAATACAAACGCCGCCTGCCACAAACATCCCGATGATCCCAAGCGTCCTATGCCTGACGATCTGGCCGTGCGTCGCGAAGTAGGGCTGAAGGATCAGAAAGAGATACCACACGGTCCCGGTCCAATAATGGACGTGTACCGCCCATGCGTTCTCAGAGAAGTCTCCCCAGTAGTCGATAAATATCCCCAGCTGCATGACGACCATCGGAACGATCATCCACTTATGAATATTTTTGTATTTGTCCATAGCCTCTTCTCCAGCTCGAACGCAACAATACGACTAGTTTTTGGTCGGATAATTTAGACCCGCCAAGTATAACAAAAAAGAGGCGGAACGCCTCTCTTTTGATCGTGTCAGACCGATTTCCTGATGCTGTGACTGCTTACATATGGATCGTCATGTCGTGGACGCCTTCGGCGGCTTCCATTACTGATTCCGAGACGGTCGGGTGGGCGTGGATCACGCGGCCGAGTTCGTCGGCGGTGGTCTCGAGTGACATGGCGACGACGCATTCGGCGAGCAACTCGGTCGCGTGCGGGCCGATGATGTGGACGCCGAGCACCTCGTCGTATTTCTTCTCAGCGACAACCTTGACGAAGCCATCCGTCTCGCCGAGGATGCGTGCCTTACCGCTTGCGGAGAACGGGAATTTGCCGACCTTTACGTCATAGCCGGCCTCTTTCGCCTTGAGTTCGGTCAGGCCGACGCTGGCGACTTCGGGGTCGCAATAGGTGCAGTTCGGCACGAGCGTCGGCTTGATCGGTTCGACCTTTTTGCCAGCGATCTTTTCGACGACCAGGATGCCTTCTTTCGATGCGAGGTGGGCGAGCCATGCGGTGTCGATAACGTCGCCGATGGCGTAAATGCCCGGTTCGTCGGTCTCGCAAAGGCCGTTTACCTTGATGGTTCCGCGGGGATTGACGACGACCTTCGTGTTCTCAAGCCCGAGCCCGTCAACATAAGGCATACGGCCGACGGCGACGAGCAGCATCTCTGCTTCGAACGTCACGTCCTCGCCTTTGGCGTTCTTGCCGGAAACTTTGACGCCTTTCTTGTTCTTTTCAAGCTTGTCGAGCTTGATGCCGGTTTCGCATTTGATGCCTTGTTTCTTAAAGGCACGTGCGAGTTCCTTTGAGACGTCGGCGTCTTCGATCGGCACGATGCGGTCGAGCAATTCAATGACCGTCGTCTCGCAACCAAAGCGGTGATAAACGCTCGCGAACTCAACACCGACGGCGCCCGAGCCCATGACGATCATCGACTTCGGCACGCTCTGAAGCTCGAGGATCTGGTCGGAATTGACGACCTGCTTGCCATCGACCTCAAAGCCCGGTATCGGCCGGACGACCGAGCCGGTGGCGATGATGATGTTCTTGGTCTCGATCGTCTCTTTCTTGCCGTCGGCAAGTGCGACCTCGACCTTGCCCTTGCCGGTGATCTTACCGTGGCCGTTAAAGACGGTGACCTTATTTTTCTTCATCAGATAGGTCACGCCGGCGGCGTTCTTATCGACGATGCTCGATTTGTAGTTCTGGACGCCGGCCCAATCATAGCCGACCTCTTTTGCCTTCAATCCGAACTTCTCAAACTCGTGGGCCTTTTGATAAAGATGAGCCGCGTTGAGAAGCGCCTTGGTCGGGATGCAGCCGCGGAGGCCGCAAGTCCCGCCGAGCTTTGCATCTTTTTCCTTCTCGATGATCGCGACCTTAAGCCCGAGCTGTGCTCCGCGGACCGCCGCTACGTAGCCGCCGGGGCCGGCACCGATGATAGTTACGTCAAATTGTTCTGCCAATGCTTTATTCCTCGTTTTGATAAACGTTTATTCGAAAACGTTCATTATATCGGTTCAGCGAGCTTAGCCCAAACAGCCCGTCAATAGCCTGACTTTGGCTCAATAACCGTCGGCACACGGATTAACATCGATTTAAGGTCGTGTTCACAGTTCCGTAACGAGTGTTACGTATTATCCTCTTTGCTTCACCAATCTAGTTCCAGAATTCATATCAGCCTGCTCGTAGATTCAGCAATTCAGCTAATCGGGCTACAGCTGATGTTCACCTTAATCAAATACGGTAGGAGATAAATATAATGAGATCCAAATTGACGTTCTACAAATGGCCATTTTCCGGCCTGAACGCCAAATTTACACACGTCATTTTCACGATGGCAATAATGGCCTTCACGGCTATCGGCGTCCTCGGGCAGACCGATTCGGGAAGTGCTGCGGTCGAAGGCACGGTCACGGATGCTAACGGAGCGATCGTTGCCGGTGCGAACGTTACTGTTCGCAACGCGGAGACTGGCCTCGAACGCAATGTTGTTACTGACAGCAACGGGCGGTTCTCGGCACGAGTGCTTCCGGTTGGCCGGTATGAGATAACCGTTTCTGCCAGCGGGTTTGCAGAAAGCCGTCAGCAAAACGTGCAACTGCGCGTCGGTGAGGCAACCCCGGTCGCCATCTCGCTCCGTCCTTCGGAAGTGACGGCCGAAGTCGAGGTAACCTCCGGCGCTGACCTTATCGATCCTGACACCTCGACTACCGGAGCATCGATCGGCGAACGCCTTGTCTCCGATCTTCCGGTTCGCGGTCGAAACTTTACCGAGTTCGTAACGCTGACACCGGCGGTTGTTCAGGAAGCAGACCGCAGCGGACTTGTGGTTGCCGGACAGCGATCGATCAATTCGAACATCTCGGTTGACGGAACGGATTTCAACGATCCCCTTCAGGGCAACCAACGGGGCGGTAACGAATCAGTATTTTTCTTCCCGCAATCGGCCGTAAGGGAATTTCAGGTCGTCCGTTCGGGGGCAAGTGCCGAAGTTGGCCGCACGAACGCAGGATTCGTTAACGTAGTTACCAAGTCGGGTACGAATGAGATCCGCGGCGAAGCTTTTTACTTTAATCGGAACAAATACCTAACGTCCGACAATGCATTTGACCGCAGACTCGACAACGCCCAGAATCAGTTCGGCGGTTCTGTAGGCGGGCCGATCGTCCGCGACCGTGCATTCTTCTTCTTTAGCATTGAGCAGAATCTTCTGAGGGTGCCCTTTGTCGTTGAGTTTCAGGATGTTCCCGGGGTTCCGATCCCGGCGGAACTTGCCGAACTCGAGGGCGAAAAGCGGGGAACAAACAACCCCACAGCACTCTTCGGGCGAACGGATTTCATCCTGAACCAGAACAACACGCTCAATCTGCAGTACACCTATACGCGGATGCGCGGTGAGAACTTCGACTTCGACTCACCGAGGCAAACAACGGCCGAAAGCGGCAACTACACGCGCGAAGGTTCAAGCAACGGGCTCAAGGGGTCGCTTGTAACGGTCTTTTCCCCGAACATTGTTAATGAACTGAAGGGGCAGATCGCGACCGACAACCGCCTTGAAGAGCCGAACTCGAACATGCCGAGAATCAACATCGCCGGCTTCGGTGACATCGGCGGCAACGACGGCCGCCCGCGTCAGTTCGATTCTACGCGTTTTCAGCTTGCCAACAACGTGAGCGTAACCGCCGGAAGGCATCAGCTTCGATTTGGATTCGACTCGAACATCAACCGTGTTCGCCAGCGACGAGAAACGCGTATTCAGGGCCGTTGGGATTTTGAGAATCGCACGTTGGGCGGAGTTCCGACCACCGGGCTCGAGCAATACATTGCCGGACGCCCGCGACGGTTTCGCCAGACGCTGGCGACATCGGATCAGGAACTTTCTCTATTCCGCGGAACTCAACAGGAGTATGCATTGTTCATACAGGATCGCATCAAGGTTACTGACCGGTTGACGGTCGATGCCGGGTTCCGATGGGAGGCACAGATCAACCCACAGCCGGATTCGGAATATCCGGGAATTCCGGAGACAGGAAAGATCCCGAACGACTTGGCTCAGTTTCAACCGCGGCTAGGTATGGCGTTCGACATCACGGGCGACGGCCGATCGGTCGTTCGGGCGTCGGCCGGTATCTTTACTGCGCGCACGCCGGCGAACCTCTTTCAAAGGGTTTTTACCAACGATGGATTTACTACACGCGAGATCGAGATCGCAGAACCGAGCGCCTGCAGAAATTCGGCGGACCCGAATCGTGCGGGCTGCCGGCTCCGCGGGCCGGATGCGATCCTTACATTTCCGAACTCGCTAACGTCGATCCCGGCGAACCTGGAGCCGTTCGCGGTGGCTCCCCGGGTTTTCGGGTTTGATGAGGATTTCAAGAACCCGCGTTCCTTCCAGGCTTCGGCGACCTTCGAGCAGAGGCTGACGGACGACATCGTCCTTTCGGTTGGCTACATCCGCAACTCGACCTGGAACCTGCAGCGGCGTTTGAACCGCAACCTTTTCCCGCCGACGATCGATGCGACCGGAATGCCGATCTTCCCGGCGGCACGCCCGATCCCGGCGATCAGTTGGCTTTCGATCAACGAATCGACGGCTCGTTCGACCTACGACGGAATGACGGTTACGCTGACCCGCAGGTTTGCGGACCGGTTCCAGTTCCAGGCGAACTATACGCTCGCGAAGAACACGGACGACGATTCGAACGAACGTAACTTCTCACAAGAGCCGGCACTTAATCCGTTCGATCTTTCGATCGAGCGAGGGCCCTCAAAGCAGGACGTTCGACACAACATGAACATTAGCGGCCTTGTCGATCTTGGGGCGGGTTTCTCACTTTCCAGCGTTCTGCTGGTTCGCTCGGGGTTCCCGTACACAGCGGTCATTGGTTTTGACACACAGAACGACGGCAACGATGACAACGACCGGGCGATCGTCAACGGACAAGTGGTCGGCCGCAACTCCTTCCGGCAGCCGGGCTTTTACAATCTCGACCTTCGGCTCCTAAAGGGCTTCCGGTTGGGCGAAACACGTCGGATCGACCTTTCGGCGGAGCTTTTTAATGTGACCAAGGCTTCGAACAAGAACTTCGGCAACGACGCGGTCAGCTTTTTCGGTACACCGCTTCCGAATGGATCGCCCTCGGAAGCAAATGCCGGCATTCCGCTTTTCGCTCCGTCAACCGCAAGGTTTGGCGGCCCGCGGCAGCTTCAGCTTGGCATTCGCTTTGTATTCTAGGCGAGAGATCTGAAGTTTACTTTTACCGGTCTAGGGGCGGCGATCAACCGCCTCTAGACCGTTTCATTTTTCGCTTTAAATCATATGAAAAATTCATTTATTCGTTCGTTCGGACCGGCCGCTATCTTGATCGCCATGCTTCTCGGCTCAAACGCTTTCGGGCAGAAATGGGTTCATCCTTTCGAATTTCCGCAAAGCAAGAAATGCCCCCAAGAGGTGATGGCGGTCATCGAGATTCCGGCCGGAAGCTACATCAAATATGAACTGGACAAGGCGACCGGACACGTTGTGGTTGACCGGTTCCAGTCGGTCCCGATGTTCTATCCGGCAAACTATGGGGTCATCACGCAGACGCTGGCGGGCGACGGGGATAACCTTGATGTGTTGGTATATACACGAATACCGATCCAGTCCGGAGGTCTGATCGCCGTTCGGCCGATCGGCATTCTGAAGATGATCGACGGTGGCGAAGAGGACGATAAGGTGATCGCAGTCCCGACCGATGACGTTGACCCGACCTATGCCGAGGTGAGGTCGATCGAAGACCTTCCGAAGATAGAACGGGAAAGGCTGGAGTTCTTTTTCAAGAGATACAAAGCACTTCCTGCCGGACGAAAGGTGGTAGAAGTTCGCGGCCTGCTCGCGGCGGACGTTGCGGTCAAAGAGATCAGCAAGGCAGTAACGGCCTATGCAAGAACCAAAGGAACAAAGGGCATTCAGTGCTCAGCCCCGACCGAGAATAGCGGTACGTCAAAGCAGTAAAAGTTAGGTGGTCTTGCGGCCGTTGAAGGGAACAACGAAGATGACATTTATCCTTAACTTCGCCAAGCTGTAAGATGGAGTCTTGCAACAGAATTAAAGCGGATCGATGTGGTGGAGGAAAAATGGAACATTCAGATGAATTTCTGACGATAGTGAACGACGCGGTGTCTCGGGTCAGCGAGGTCACGGTCGAGGAAGCTCTTGAGCGGCGGGAAGCTGGAGCTGTGCTGATCGACGTCCGCGAGGACAACGAATGGCAAATGGGCCACGCGACCGATGCGATCCACCTTGGCCGCGGGGTAATAGAGCGCGACATAGTCGGGCAGATACCGAACAAGGACAAGGAGATCATCCTCTATTGCGGCGGCGGATACCGCTCGGCGCTCGCGGCGGATATGCTGCAGAGAATGGGCTACACCAACGTTTTCTCGATGGCCGGCGGCTGGAAGGCATGGCGGGATGCGGACGCACCGTGGGAAATGGAGATACCCTTCTAATGGGCGAAGCGGAACAGGAGTTTGACCGGCGGGCGCGTACCCGCGAGATACAGGCGGAGTTTGCCGCACGCGGCGACGCGCTCGGTTGGTTTGACGCGCTCTATCAGGAAGCGGCCGGCGACAATGAGAAAATACCTTGGGCTGACCTCGAGCCGAACCGGTATCTGGTCGCTTATGCCAAAAAGGTTGGGCTTAAGGGAGACGGGCAAAGTGCATTGGTCATCGGCTGCGGGCTCGGCGATGACGCCCGCTATCTCGACGACTTAGGCTTTAAGGTAACGGCGTTCGACATCTCGCCGACGGCGATCGAATGGGCCCGGCGGCTGCACAGCGATCGCGAAATCACGTTTGAGGTGATGGACCTTTTTGAGCCTTTTCGCGGTTGGCTCGGGGCGTTCGATCTTGTGCTCGAGGTCTATACGATACAGCCGCTGCCGCTCGAGATGCGCGAACGGACGATCGATGCGGTCGCGTCGTTCTTGGCGCCGGGCGGGGAACTGGCGGTCGTTACCCGTGGCAGGGAGGACGACGAGGAACCGGACGAACTTCCGTGGCCAATGTCGCGGCAGGAACTCAGCCGGTTCGAAACGCACGGCTTGGTTCAGAAATTTTTCGAGGTGATGCCGGGCGATGACGAAACGCCGCAGCCGAGATTCGTCGTTACGTACAAAAAGTAACGATCGAACAAGGCACAGCGATTGCGGTTACCGATGGTCAGCGGTGGTTAGCGATCTTTCGCGAGAAATGACATGGAAAACGTGGCATTGCGCGAAAAACTTGCGTCGCCCGGCTGTCGGAGGGAATATATGCGAGCTTTATTGGTTTTTAGTATTGTGATCTTGTTCATTTCCGGATGTGAGACGTCGCGGACGACTATGGACACGCCGCCTCCGACCAAGCCTTCGGCCGCGGTGATGGATATTGCACCTGCGGTGGCTGCCCCGAAAACGCAGGAGGCATACGCGCAGTTCGTGGATGTGCGGACGGCTTTCGAATACAAGGCCGAGCACGCCGACCGGGCGATCAGCATCCCACTCGAGGAACTCGAGGCGAATCTCGACCGCATCGAAAGGAACGAGCCCGTTTACATCATCTGCGAAACCAGCCGTCGGTCGCGGGAAGCGGCGGAAATACTGGTCAGTAAAGGGTATCCGATGGTCTATAACATTGAGGGCGGGATGACGGCCTGGCGGGCCGAGAAGCTACCGATGGCCAAGGCGGCGGCGAATTGATCACTGCCAACGCCGGGCTGCCGGGGCGAATCAAAATCTCTTATGGAGAATGCGACAGAGGTGCAGCCCACGAAACCGGGGCTCAAACGGCGATTGATGGAATGGGGCGGCTATTTTTTGGCGGTCGGCCTGTTCCTTTTCTTTTTTGCTCCCGAGTCGTGGTTTCAATTTGGCGTTATCGATGTCTCCGAGCGGAAGCCGGGCTTGGCGTTTACCCTAAAGGCATTCGACGGCGGGCCGGATTGGGACTTCAGCGAAAAACGCGGCAAGGTTCTGGTCGTAAATTATTGGGCAACGTGGTGCGGTCCGTGCCGGCTTGAGACGCCGGGGCTCGTCAGCTTTGCAAAAGAACATCGTGATAAGGGCGTTGAGGTCGTCGGAGTTACGGTCGACGAGGACCTCTCGCTCGTCGGGCCATTTATTGAAAGCTATGGGGTCGATTATCCGATACTACTCGCGGCATACGACCCGAACCTGCCGCCGAACGAGATGTCTCTGCCGATGACGTTCCTTTATGACAAGCAAGGCAGGCTTGCCAAGCGATACACCGGGTACGTCTTGGAATCGACGCTGAGGTCTGACACGGCAATGCTGCTTGCGGAATGAAGCAAAGCTAAGAGGCAGAAGCTACAGTTCTTTTGCTGCGAGTTTTGCCCACTGGCCGAGGTTACGGCTGCGGAAATAGGGTGATGTGCGGGCGTTTTCGATGGCCGATTCGAACATCTCGCGGGCTCGGGCATCCTCACCTTTTGCTTTCAAGAGTCTTCCGAAATAGTACAACCCCTCGGGGTCTACGGGGCGGCGTTCGACGAATCTTTCGAGCGGCTCATATGCCTCGTTGAGCATACCGGCATCGAGATAGGTGGCGCCGATCTCACGCCAGATCTCGCTGAGGCGGAACTTGTCGTTCTGCTCAACGACCACGGCAAAGTGGTCGAGTGCCTTCTGGAGTTCCTTATTCCGGCGGGCGATCCGGCCAAGCTCGTAGTTGGCGTCGATCTCTTCGCTATCGATCTCGATCGCTTTTGTGAAGTGTTCAACGGCCCGAGCTTCCTGTCGCCGTTCAAGATAGATAATGCCGAGCTGGACGTGGGCATCAGCATCGCGCGGATTGATCGTTGCGTTCTGAAGGAAGCGCTTCATACTCTGCCGCTGGCGGAACGCACTGCCGAACCCTTGCACCTGGCCACCGAGAAATCCACCAAAATAGAAGATAACGAGAAGGAGAAGGAACGGTGACAAGAGCCACGGACCAATGAACTGGACGACGTACATCGCAAGCGGGAAGGCGGGCCATGAGAGTCCGACCGCAATTAAGGCGACTGCGTAAGTTGTGCCGAACACCGTGCGGATAGCGAAGAGCATCAAAATGCCGAAGAGAGCGCCGCTTGCAACCCAAAGCGACAACCAAAAGGACGGATCGATCGAGCTTCCGAAGAGAGCAACGCCAGCGACGGCAAACGGGAGGTGCGCCGCCGACCAAGCCAGCAGTGTACAAGTCGCAATGACCGCATAGTCGCGGCGGAGCAGCAGGCCAAAGCTCGCGATGCCGCCGAAAAGCGAAACGCAAAGGATCACCGTCGGAACATAGAAAAGTGAGATCGCGATCAGCGGGCGATAGAAAGCCATCGGCTCAAACGAAAAGAAGGTGAAAAAGCTATCGCCAACAATTGGGATCTGCTGCTTGTTTCGAACCGCGTCCTGATACTGCCGAAGGGCGTTTGCTTGATAGCGTTCTGCTTCATCGATGCCGATCTCGGAATAGAAGACCTCGTTGTAATAAGTGCTCAGCACCGGCAATTGGTACGCCGCGTTAAGCTTTGCGTTGACGGTGAAGAAAAAAAGAATACCGACCACAATTGTGACGGCCGCCGCGATCAGCCAACTTCCGCGATCCATTATCTCGCTAAAAGCGAACCCGGGTTTGACGTAGATGAGGAAGAGAAGCTTCAGCGTTTCCATAGGCTAGAGCGTCGGTGAACTTTATTGTGAAAGCAATGCGAGGTCAAGGTGATTTTAGGTCCGGGTTGAAGTAAAATCAAGGTCTTCAATACTAAATCATATGAGCGAATCAGCAGAAAAAGCAGTTAAAACACGGGTCGAGACCGATTCGATGGGTGAGATCGCGGTTGCGGCGGATGTCTATTGGGGGGCGCAGACGGAGCGTTCGCTGAAGCATTTTAATATCGGCTTTGATGTGATGCCGCGGGAGGTGATCCGGGCGCTTGGCATCCTGAAAAAAGCGGCGGCGATGGTCAATTGTGACCTCGGCAAACTGCCGGCGGAAAAGCGGGACCTTATCGTTCAGGCGGCCGATGAGGTGATCGAAGGCAAGCTCGATGCTCATTTTCCGTTGCGGGTTTGGCAGACCGGTTCGGGTACGCAGACGAACATGAATGCCAACGAGGTGATATCAAATCGTGCTATCGAGATGACCGGCGGCGAGATGGGCTCGAAGAGGCCGATCCACCCGAATGACGATGTGAACAAGTCGCAGTCCTCGAACGACACCTTCCCGACCGCGATGTACATCGCCGCCGCCGAACGCATGACCGCGTTGATCCCCGAAGTTCGAAAGGTCTCGGACGCGATAAAGGCGAAGGCTCGGGAATTTGAAGGCGTGGTCAAGATCGGACGGACACATCTGCAGGATGCGACGCCGGTGACGGTCTCGCAGGAGTTCAACGGTTGGGCGAATCTTATCGACCGAGATATTGACCGGCTTGAGATGGTGCTGCCGGGCCTGATGGACCTTGCCATCGGCGGCACGGCGGTCGGAACGGGGCTGAATTCGCACCCCGAGTTTGCCGAGCGGGCAGCGGCGAAGATCGCCGAGCTGACGGGGCTGCCGTTCAAGTCTCATCCGGATAAATTTGCGGCACTTTCGGCCCACGACGAGGTCGTGTTCGCCTCGGGAGCACTAAAAACGCTCGCCGGTTCGCTGATGAAGATCGCGAATGACATCCGCTGGCTGGCTTCGGGGCCGCGATGCGGCATCGGCGAGTTGACTCTTCCAGAAAACGAGCCTGGCTCATCGATAATGCCGGGCAAGGTAAATCCGACGCAGAGCGAGGCGATGACGATGGTTGCCGTGCAGGTGATGGGCAATGATGCGGCTATCGGGTTTGCGGGTTCCCAAGGGAACTTTGAGCTGAATGTTTTCAAGCCGGTGATGATCCACAACTTTTTGCACTCGGTGCGGCTCATCCACGACGCTTGCCACGGCTTTGTCGATTACTGCATCGCTGGCATTGAGCTTAACCGCGAGCAGATCGACCGCTACCTCAACGATTCGCTGATGCTCGTTACGGCGCTAAACCAGCACATCGGCTACGACAACGCGGCGAAGCTCGCGAAGCACGCACACAAAAAAGGCATCTCGCTAAAGGAAGCAGCAGCCGAACTCGATCTGCTTTCACCGGAGAAATTTGACGAGCTCGTCGTCCCCGAAGCGATGACCAGACCGTAGCCTGGGAAGATGGTCGGATAGCGTTCTTGCGGTAACTGGCCGGCCGGAAAATTTGTGGCTGTCGCTCCCATCCGAGAAACCGGATCATTTCGCAAAGCACGAAGAGCACGTCTGACTAACTTGACGGGGTCGCCTGAACTTCGTTCGAGGGCGGAACCTCGTCCTTGTGCTTGCTATCTACTTCAAAGGCAAGCCAATCTGTCTTGAGGGAACCGATCCAGTCTCCCTTTGACGCATCTGTGTTCTCGTGAACAAACTTAAATTGATACTTGCCGTCTTCAAGGTCATCACCAAAGAGGTCCACTCCGCGATAAGTGAAGGTGACCGACTCATTCGGTTTGAGAAACACGCGTCCTTCGTGGCCGTCATCTTCAGGCGGAAAGGGAGGGGAGGTTGGCGTGACCGGCGTTCCGTCAGCATGTTGGACCTTTAGCAGAATCGGAGCGAAACCGAGAAAAAGCGTATTCAGACGCATCCTCTCCTTTCCTCGGTTTGTGAACTTTGCCGAAGTGAGGAAGTCGTTGGCAGTCCTGAACTTCTGCTTTTCGAGTATCAGTTCTATTTCAAGATGGTTCGATGTGGCTTTCACTTTCGTCTCTCTCCCTTGCGATGTCGTCGTTATTCCCGTTCTGCCGCAGTCCTGGAACAACAGGGCGGCAAAACATGCCAATACGATGAGACCCACTTTCATCATTAACTAAGCTCTTTATTCTGTGGTGCACGTAACACCCATTACAGATTCCGCGGCCTTCTTTATCGCGTCAAAGTTTTTCGGCTTTGGGTTATTCGACGGATTGTTCATTATCCCACCGTCTGCGTCGCGAAATCCCGCCTTTGTACCGCCTGCCGTATAGTCTACCCCGTCAGTTGTAAAATACTCTTCCGGGCAACCAAGCATGTGTCCGAATTCATGAGCGATATCGGTGGTATCGTCTACTCCCCAACCGGTCATGCTTGTCGTTCCGCCGATACCGGCTCGACCACCTTCCGTCGCTGCCGGCTGGTTTGCCGTGATCGTATAGTGCTCACCCGAATCGACCCACTGGATCTGCACGGTGACAGAGTAGCCGCCCGGACAAGCCTCCTCGCACTTCGGGTCGGGGCACTTCATTATCACCTTATTGCTCCACTTGCCTTCGATCGCAGATTTCCAGGCGGATTTTTGAGCATCGGTTACGGTGCCGGAAACCTTCAGCTTCATCACCACCTTTATGATGCAAGGTGATCGGCTTACCTCGACGGTGAATTTCGAACGCCAACTATAGGTTCCGTTCCAGGCCTGATATGGAGCCGGCGCGTTGCTAATAGTTTCAGATACGCTGTTGTTGACCTCTTTCGGAGGAAAGACCTTTTTCTTGCACTGTTCGGGACATTCTTTTTTCGGTTGAGCTACTGGATCCGATGCCCCGGCGCCGGATGAGGGTGAGGAAGGTGCTTTTTTTGAACCCATCTATTTCGCCTCCTTTGCTTTTTTCAGAACGGCATCGAACCAGATACGGACGCGTTTCTCGAGTTTCTCTGCGGTCTTGTCCGGAGTTTCACCAGTATCTTCCTTGAGCGAGTTAGAGACCCAAGGATGAAATGGGTCGAGGTCAAATTTGTGTCCAAGAGCAAACATCATCATTGTCATCAGGGCCATCGACCGCGGGGCCTTAAAGCCATACCTTTCGTCGCCGCGGGAAATCGCGAAGTCAACGAGAGACCTTAAACCCTCAGCACCGACGAGGTCGTATTTCATCGGATGGATCTCTTTTAGGAGTGTGAGCATGCCCTGCCGGAAGTTGTCACGTTTGAATTCGATGCCTTCCTTGACCTTGCCGAGCGTCTGCTCGAGAGCGCTGTTACTGTGCGAGCTATCCGGGCCGAATACGATGTTGAAGGCCTCGTTCGATTTAACGTGGAGAGCATCTGCCAGCTCCATCTGCCCGAGCCCGTCGGGATTGGCCAGGATCTCAGCAGCCCAAGGGTATTGCGGGTCAGTATCGAAGCCCGAGCCGAAGGCGATCATCAGGTCCACGTAGAACCTGACCGGCCCGCGCTTATCGAACCCGTGCGTCTCGGCGGCCTTGATCCCTTGCCGAACGGCCGCATCGAGCTGTTCATCGGACAAAGCCTCGAGCAGATCGGGAGCATACTCGCGGCAGTGTTCGCAGAGCTCGGCGACGAAGGCATCGACTGAGGCCGACTCAAGAATTTTGATCTGTGCGTCACGTATGATCATCGTAGATCTGAAAACCAAATTTGAAAGATTAATGTCCTAACCGCCAATGATAACAGTCATTTCTCCCTTCGCGATGGTGTTTGGCGGACCGATCGGTTCAAGGATCGTATCGCCCATCCGACACGCGGGAAGATTATTTATCATCACCGTCGCGGAACCCGTTATTACAACACCGGGGCCATGTGGCGGGATTGGAAAAGGTGTTACACAAGCATGAATGTCGGCTCCGCCCGAGGCCGCCGCGATCGTACTGGCCATTGAGGCGGCCGCCGTGGATTTTGCCAGCTCTTCCGCTGTCTTTGCCGCCGGTGCACCGGGTGTTCCTGCGGCCGCGACCGTTGCGGCCATCGCGGTCTGGATAGCCGTGTCGGCAACGGATTTGGCTGCCTGAACCGCGGCGACTGCTGCCAGGGGCATTCCGCGCCAGGCGGGCAGGAAGCCGATCATTACATTCATACTGCCAGGGCCCGGAGTGAGTATCGGCGGCAACGGGTGCACGACGTTATCTGTTATTCTTGCTGCTGGTCCTGTAGGCATAAGATCTCACTTATCGAATTCAACCGTTTCAAGTGCTCCATCTTTTATGCGAAAGCGAAGCATTTTATTGGCGCTTGCATCTTCCGAGAAAAAGGTGTCAACGCTTCCAAAGAACGCCTCCATTTCTTCCGGGGTGCAGGTCGGCAAAAAGCGGTTCAAAACCCGCGGATCGTAGAACCGGAAGATCATTGGGTCGCCCGCCTCGTTCATTACGGTCAAAAGCTTCCGGAACTGGAAACGCATTTCCTTCAAGGAACGGCGGCTCTGGGCAAAGATGCCCCAGTGTTTACCAAAGCACTCTGCCAGAACCCAATCGACGAAAGGAGTTCCGGGCACAAGCCCGACGACATACGGAGCGACCTCCTGCATATCGGGCTCTAGCTCGCCGCGGAAAAGGCAATGGTGCGGCGGCCGCATCTCGTAGAACTTATCGCGAAGTCCGGGGATCGAGGCCCCATCGAGCACCGCGAAGACAAGGGCCCTTTCGCTAAAGAGTAATTTTTCGAGCTGTTCCTTCTTCATTCTCCCTTATCGGTACCGATCTAAAACACTTACGCATTGGACTGTGCACAAATAGCGCAAAATGGAGTTCCGTCCTCGGCGGCTCTCTGGAGCGAGATCGCCAGCGGACTGAAGCTTTTAGCAGGCTCCGGTGGTGCTGGCTTCGGACTTGGCGTTCGTGCCCCGGGGTCGGCCTTGTCGGCTTCCTTCGGGTCCTTCGGTGCTTCGGGGCTGCATCCGCCGCCGGAGCCCGCCGCGCCGCCGCTGTTGAGCATCACCAGTGTTCCGGAGATATAGACACCGCTCGGATTGATGTTTATGAAATTGCCGCCGACCTTCAGCGTCAAGCTTGTGCCGGCTTCGATGACGGCTGACACTCCTGCCTTGATGTGGACGGCCATCCCGGCCTCAGCGGCGAAGTTCATCCCTGCCTTCTCGTGTATATCTGACTGAGCGTTGATCGAAAGCGTATCGCCGATCTTTTGGTTGACATTGCCGCCGACGGTCAAATGGACGTCCTTATCGACCTTTTCGAGCTGATCATTCTTGACCATCAGGTGGCGGTCATTGCCGATGTACTCCATGCAGTCGTTCTTAACCCGAATATCCTGGTTCTTTTCTGCGTGGATGAAGATCTGTTCGCTTCCTTTCTTATCTTCGAAACGGAGTTCATTGAACCCGCCGCCGCCTTTCGAAGAATCGGTCTTTATCGTCGATTTGGTCTTCTCGTCGGGCAATGTATAAGGCGGCATCGTCTCCGGATTGTAAACGCACCCGGTGATGATCGGCTGGTCAAGGTCGCCCTCGACAAAATGGACGACGACCTCCATCCCGACGCGCGGAATGAAGACCATACCCCATTTATTGCCTGCCCAACCTTGAGCGACGCGGACCCAGCATGAGCTGCTTGCGTCGCTTTTGCCGAAACGGTCCCAATGGAACTGCACCTTAACGCGGCCGAACTTATCCGTGTATATCTCTTCGCCCGAAGGCCCGACGACATAAGCCGTCTGCGAGCCATAGACCCTCGGTTTCGGGGTGACCGGAAGCGGACGGAAAGGCGGTTCCCCGGCGCCGTGGGCAATCGCTTTAAAGGTGTTCTGATAAGCCTCAGCCGGACTTTCGTCGGAAACATAAGACGGCGCCTGGAGGATCGTGTGCCTCGCCTCAGTGATCACGTAAACGCCGTTCGTGTTCGAATCGGGATGATCCTTGAGCGTAAAGCGATGCCCCGGCGTCAATGAAGGGCAGTCGCTGCTTCCAACCATAGTGGCATAACCTGCATCGATAGCATCGCTCAAGTTTGATGCGGTCTTCTGGTTATCATTAAAGATCTTTTGCAGGTCGCTCGCCTGCTCGCCGCCGCCTTTATCGATGCCATCGTATTTTTTAGCGTAACCGCCGGGATGTTCATAAACCTCAAGCTGATCATTACCGCCAACGCTGAAGCGCGAAGGCTTTGTCACTTCGAGGTTCTTTCGCGGCAGTTGGAAGTTGTGGTCCCAAATGGAAACCTTCCCCGGCAGCAGACGGTAATCCGTGTGCAGGCTGAATATCGACGAGATCAGTTCCTCCTCGCCTCCAACCTTAAGGGCATAGGGGATCGTGCTTTTTCCGGGGCATTCTTTGTTCGACTGCGGAGTATCGGCGATCACGATCTTGTGTTCGTTTTGCGAATGCTCGAAGAAATAGAAGATGCCTTCCTCTTCCATTAAACGCGAGGCGAAATCCCAATCGGTCTCCTGATATTGAACGCAGTAGTTGCGCTTTTCGTAAGTCCCCTGAAGCTCGAACGAATTCGTGAATCCCGAGAGGATCTCTCTAAGGATATCAGGAACGCTCATCTGCTGATAGATCTTCGTTTGTTGCCTCTGCGTGAGCATCCAGACCTGCGGCACGACAACGGCCTTGTAAAACGTGAATCGTGAATGGCGAACGCCCTGTTGAAAGTATTTGACGATGCCGTGGAAAAAGCGTTCCACTTCGTCAGATTGCTTTACGGAGATCGCAACCGGCTTCCCAAGTATATTTGCCGGCGGAACGGTCGTCGGTTTGTAGTCCATCTCTTCTTCGGCATGGACCAGGTCAAGCTCTATCGAATAGAGCTTTGACATCTCTTCGGAGACGCTCATTGCTTCGACGAGGATCATATCCTCACCGAGCGGGGTCGCTATTTTGATCAGCCTGCTGTCTTGTTTCGTTCCCATCTTTTCCTTCAAACTTTCCGGCCACTAACTGGATGCCGGGAGGTTTGCTCCTCCCGGCGATCCGGCACTTGCGGCCTACGTTATCTGATAGGCAAAGTTTCCATCATCACCCACGCCGACGTGAACCTTCTTAAGGGATTCACCCGCCGCCATACGCGAAAGGACCTCGCCGCTCATGTCCGGAAGCATCGTCCCCGTCAGGATGTTATAAACATTCCGAGCACCGCTATCAACATCGGTACACCGAGATGCTACCGTTTCTATGACGGAATCGTCGTAGGAAAATTGCGCACCGTGGTTGTCCGCTATCCGGTCGCGGATCTTGCCGAGCTGGAGCTTGATGATCAGACGCAGGATATCATCGGAGATCGGATAGAAGGGAACCGTGACCATACGGCCGAGCAGAGCGGGCTTGAACGCCTTGTTGAGCTCGGGCTTAACGGCCTCGATAATTCCCTCGGGAAGCGGCTTCGTGTCCGGATCGGCACAAAGCTTCATGATCGTGTCGGTCCCGACGTTCGACGTCAGGATGATGACGCAGTTCTTGAAGTCGATCTCGCGGCCTTCGCCATCTTCGAGCACGCCCTTATCGAAGACCTGAAAGAAGAGCTCCATCACGTCGGGGTGGGCCTTTTCAACCTCATCGAGAAGGACGACCGAGTACGGCTTTCTTCTCACAGCTTCGGTCAACACGCCGCCTTCGCCGTATCCGACGTAGCCGGGAGGCGAGCCCTTGAGGCTCGAGACCGTGTGAGCTTCCTGATACTCGCTCATGTTGATCGAGATCAGGTTCCGCTCGCCGCCGTAGAGAGCTTCGGCAAGTGCGAGAGCGGTTTCCGTTTTACCTACGCCAGAGGTTCCGACGAGCATAAAGACGCCGATCGGGCGTTTCGGATCTGTAAGCCCGGCACGCGATGTGCGAATGCGTTGGGCAATGGCTTCAAGGGCGTGATCCTGTCCGAGGACACGTTCCCTGAGCGTTTCGTGCAGATTGAGGACGGCATTGATCTCGTCAGCGACCATTTTGCCGATCGGGATGCCGGTCCAGCCGGAGATGATCTCGGCGATAGCCTGTCCGTTTACGACCGGCTGGATGAGCGGGTTCTCGCCTTGGAGAGCTTTTAGCTCGTCGGTGAGCTTTTTAAGTTCCGCTTTTGCCGTCTCAAGATCGGCAGGGGTTGCTGCTTCGGGTGCGGTTGCTGCGGCGGTTCCCGAGTCGTCGCCCGCGGGCGTTCCGTCTGCTTCGGCGGTCGCGGCCGCGGCCATCGCTTCGCCGCCCCCATTGGTGTTTGTTGCCGCGATCGCATCAGAAAGCTTGCCATCGAGCCGCGACATCTCGAGCTTGGTGCGGATCTTCTTGATCTGGTCAACGAGAACCTTTTCCTTCTCGAACTGCTCATTGAAGACCGCAAGTTCTTCCTCGACCTTCGCCCGTTCTGCTATCAGCTTTTCCAGACGTTCGTCGTGGTCAGTTCCGGTCACCTGTTCGCGTTCGAGCGATTCGATCTCGGAATCAAGAAACTGGATCCGGCGTTTTGCGTCATCGATCGGGGCCGGGATCGAGCCCTGGCCGATGGCGACCTTTGCACACGCGGTATCGAGTACCGACACGGATTTATCGGGAAGCTGGCGGCCCGTGATGTAACGATGCGAGAGCTTGACGCACTCGACGATCGCTTCGTCGAGGATGCGAACGTTGTGATGAGTTTCCATCTTGTCCGCGATTCCGCGCATCATCGCGATGGCCTTGATCTCATCGGGCTCATCGACCTTGACGACCTGGAAGCGGCGGGCGAGTGCCGCGTCTTTCTCGAAATACTTTTTATACTCGGCCCAGGTGGTCGCCGCGATCGTGCGAAGTTCGCCGCGGGCAAGTGCCGGCTTGAGAAGATTCGCAGCGTCGTTCTGTCCTGCGGCGCCGCCGGCACCGATCATGGTGTGGGCTTCGTCGATGAACATAATGATCGGCTGCGGCGAGGCTTTCACTTCGTCGATGACCGACTTCAGCCGATTTTCAAATTCACCTTTGACGCCGGCACCGGCCTGGAGAAGCCCGAGGTCGAGTGTGCGGACCGCCACATTCTTGAGCGGATCGGGAACATCGCCCTCGACGATGCGAAGCGCGAAGCCTTCGACTACCGCCGTTTTACCAACGCCGGCCTCACCGGTCAGGATCGGGTTATTCTGCCGCCGGCGGGTGAGGATATCGATGATCTGACGGATCTCGAAATCGCGGCCGAGTACGGGATCGATCTTTCCGGAACGAGCCTTTGCCGTCAGGTCTTCGGTGTACTGATCGAGTGCTTTTGTCTTACCGGGAATGCCGGAGGCGACCGCATTGCCGCCGGAAACACCAGGAGCCTCGCCAAGAGCAACGGCGTCGCGAGCCTCGGCCGATTCGGCTGTGATATCGGCAAAGCCGGACGAAAATGCCTCGAGCGAGATATGGTCAAACTCCTTAGAAATATCGCGGGCGATGCGAGCCGTGCGGTCATTCGTAAGCAGAGCCAGCAGGAGATGGCCCGAACGTATGCGTGCCGCTCCATGATCGACCGAAGCAAGAAGCCAGGCGTCCTGTATCCACTCAGGGATGCGGTCGCTCAGGCCCGGCGTTCGCGAGTTGCCTGACTTGAACCGGTCGAGAGCGGCGTTCACATCCTTCGAGAGCCGATCGATGTTTATCTCAAAATGCGAGCAGATGCGGTGGATGTCGGTATTGTCCTGTTCGAGGAGCTTGACGAGCATATGCTCGATCTCAACGTCGTAATTGGTCCGCGAAAGGCAGAGGCCCGCGGCACCCTCGAGCGCGTTGCGGGAGACGTCATTAAGCCTTCCGACCAGTGATTTCAAATTTACGTTCATAGGGGTTTCTCCTGCTTCGTTTTCTCACAAAAATGCACTAAAAAGTTTCTGCGTCCTGGTCCATCGCCAGAACGACCTGGCCGTCATCCTCGGTGAACGGCACTGATTTGAGCCACGTTGTCCAGCCGAGCATGGGCCGCCGGACGGCACGCGTCGTTAACACAAGTCCCGGAACCTGCTTCGCTTCTAGAACTAGCTGCACGTCAAAATCCGTTTCAAGCCCGGCAAGGAATCGAATGATCGACCGCAGCGGCGTATTGCCCGACCCATTCGGAAGCATCGCCCGAAACTGATCGAACTTCATCGGCCCAAGAGCTACACGGAACTTCGATTGCTGATCCCAAACGCGGTCACCGATCAAGGCCGAGCGGCCGAGCACACTATTGCGTTGGCCGAGGAACGTTATATCGCGGGCGGTCAGCGAAAGCCACTGCCCAAAGAACTGCGTCAGCTTTGCCGCAACGCCAAAGTAATCGCCGAGAATATTCTCCAGAGCCGAGGCCGAATGCGGTTTCTGCGAAATAAGGCCGACATAGGGCAGCAGAGCTTCATCTTCGAGCCCCATCCGGCCGCGAAGGCCGGCGGTTCCGAGTCCGGCAAAGTCGTAAAGATACGACGTAAATTCATCGTTCCCGCGCTCATAGGCGATAGGGAAGCGATACTTCGCCCATGCTCTGTAAAAGAGCGAAGCCGAGCGGTGCGTAAAGATGTCAAGGAACGACCACATTGCCGTATCTCGCTGGCGAATGCGGTCCATTACCTGCTCGGTATAATGCACGGGCAAGGTTCCCGAAGGGCCGATCATGCCCATGAAGTTGATCAGCATCTCAAGCCGGCGTTCGCCGGTCGCCTCGTCCTCGACCTCGCGGATCTCCTGGATCTCGCTCGGCGGAAAATCGAGCGACGGCCGCGTTCGAATGCGAACGGGTTCTTCCTTTGGCAGAGCCTTGCCGCCGACCGGCTTTTTATCGACGGCCATGCGCTCAAGGAGGCGTACCGCCTGAAAGAAATCAAAGCGATACGGTTCGTCAAAGAGTTGTTCTCTTACGCTCTTGTCAGCCACAAAAATTTTCCCCGCCAACGACGGCGATCAATTAAAGCAAAACCTGCTCACCGGTTCGCGGCGGAAAGACCTTAATATCCGCTTCACGTTGTTCGGAGCGGATGATCAATTGATTGAACGAATTGATCGACGAGTACAGTGCGAGAAAACGCTCAAGCACGCAGGCAAAAAGAAAAAGTCCGCTCCCGACGAATTGCTCCTCATCAAACGTGAGCGTTGTCTCGAGCCCGCGGACGAACCCGGCGCCGATCTTGCCGCCAACCTGCCGCACGGCCTTCCGGGTCTCGACGCCGGTAATTCCGAGTATCTGCTTTCGGGTAACCGACGAATCGTCAAAATTATAGAGATGCAATATCTCTTGCAGGGCCTCGGGTGTTCCGTTCCGGTCAGCGACGATCGAAAGATAATTCAAATTCAAATGCGAGATCAGCCGCCATTGAAGTGCACGCCTTTGCGGCGGGCGAACGGTCTCGGTCGGTTTGGTCAGGCAGCGGACGCGTGAAACTAGAGCCGTGCCCTCGACGTCAAAGTCGCTTTCCTTACCGCCGAAGGGGAGCCTAGCCGGAAGGTCGCGGTTGGTACACGTCGCACGGACATTGAGCACCTCTACATTCGGAGCATACGGGTCGAACTTTGCGTCAACAAACGAGAGAAACATCTCGCTGCCCTGATCGTTCTCGCGCTGCGACTGGCGGCGGGAAGCGTACCAATATGATTTCTCCATCTCATCGCCATAAGCGTGGCGGAGCGAATAGAATGGCGCAAATTCGCGCGTCTCGCCCGACCGCGGATCGGCGGCATAGACCTCGTCGATCGAATAGATCTCGGTCGCCGACTGGCGGTGGATGTCCGGGATGATCTGGTACTCGTACTTTTGCTGCGAGATGTAGATCGGGTCGGCGAGCCGGTTGAAAAGATTTATCACCGGAGTGCAACCGAGCCGGAAGGTCTCGGTAACTACCGGAGCGATAGGCGGCGTGACATCGCGAAGGTGGATGAAAACGTCAAAGTGGCTGCCGAATTTTGCATCTATCGCCCGATCACCGCCGAGGATATCGAAGAACAGAAACTTGTAAGGGAATGAAAAATATTCGGTAAGCAGCCGGTAGCCCTTGAACGATCGTTTGGAGGCAGGCAGCAGTGCCTCGTCATCTGCAAAGCCGACCTGGCGGATCGCATCTGAGGCGGGGATGACGACCGGATCCGGCAACTTGAGCTGGATGTTCGTCAGGGTCTTCATTGTCCCGGCACCAAGCGGCGGATCTTTCGGCCGAAATTCGACCGAGACCGCATGGTTCATAATGATCTCGTAGAGCGGGAAGACGAGCTGCGGGTCGCCGTCAAGGTAAAAACGGAATGACGAAAGCTTCGAATCATCGGTGGCGACCTTCATTTCGTGAAGATTCGCCCCGCCGTAGCAGGCCATGCTCAGGCGGATAAAGCAATCGGCATATTTGCCCTGAGAATTTTTCGGGGCCGGCGATTCGAGTGCCGCGGATTCGAGTTCGATCGGCAGCAGTTGAACGTCATAGGCCGTTCGAAACTGACACGGAGTGCCCTCGACGGGGCGCGAATTGAGCCGCGAACCGCGCTCGACCACCTGGACCGATGTTATCTTGTCGCTCTGCGATCCGAATGAGAACTGCGTGACGGCCATCGACGGGATCGGGGCAAGATAATGCGGGTAAAGCAGGTTGATGAAAGACTCGGTTATTTCCGGGAGTTCATCATCGAGCTTGAGGCCGACGCGGCCGGTCAGAAATGCAAAGGATTCGATGATCCGCTCGACGTGCGGGTCTTCGATCTTTTCTTCATCGAGCAGAAGGCGAGCGGCGATCTTCGGATATTTACGCGCAAATTCCGCACCCATCCGGCGCAGAAAGACCAGCTCGCGTTCATAGTATCCAAGTAGTTCGTCTCTCATCTATAAAAGAAAGACCGCTCAATCTGAGCAGCCTCTTAGCCCTCGGCGACCGAGAAAGTTCCCGAGCCCGATTGCAGGACCGAATCGAAAACGACCGGTTCAGGCGTTGGCTCAATGTCGAGAATAGCCTCAATGCGAAACCGGATCTGTCGGTCGATGTGGTTTACGGGTTCCATCGTCACTTTCAGGTTCTTGAACCGCGGTTCGAAGATCTTGAGTGCCTCTTCTATTTCGCGGACCATCCGTTTTTGTTCGTTGTGGTTCTTGACGCTTACGCCTGTGAAGTCTGGTAAGCCATAAAAAGCGACAGACCGAGGTGCTTCTTCGAGCCTGTCGTCGAGGGTCTCGGTGTGACAACGCGTATTAAGCAGCCACTCAAGGTCGCGGCGGACGGACTGCTTCAGTTCATTGACCGAAGCGGTGTGCGACTTTGGCGGCTCCTCACTGATCCGCGGGTCGAGGTCGATCAGCCGGTCAAAAACCGACGGTGTGACCCTGATCTCATTACCGAATCGCGACATAAGTGCCTTAAGAGAAAAATACGCTCCCGCCGATGAGGGCGGGAACGATTTGCTTGAAAGTAAGATTCGGAAGCGGCCGATATTGCGACCGGCCGCTTCCGATTGATCGTGGAACTTTTACGCTCCGCTGCCTTCGACCTTCTTGATGTCGTAGCTGGTCGTGTTGGTGAGTGCCACCGAACCGTCCGCCTTCTGCTGGAAGTACTCGAAAGTGATCTTCGTGAAGTTGAACGAGACCTGCTCCATCGGAAGGGCTCCTGATCCGTTCGAACCGCCGGTCTGGAAGCTCGAGAGAACCACGTCGCCGAAGGTCACCTTGTAGTAGGTGTACGGGGTGCCGTCGCCGCCCGTCTTTCGGCAAGAAAGGATCGCCTGCGGAATGTGGTTGCCCTTTGCACATGCCAGGAAGAGTTGGGCCGAGGCCTTACCATTCTGGATGACGAAGTGGAAATCCTGAAGGGATACCTTGCCGGTTCCGAGACCGGTACCGATTCCCGAGGATCCTGAGTTTGATGCTCCGAACGACCATGATTCGATCTGCATCTGCTTTTCAAAACCGACGGCTTCTGATTCGCCTTCGATCGTATTGATGTTCAAGTAATAATCTGCACTTGCCATTGAGTTTTCTTTCGCTCCTTATCGTTTGTTTATGACCCTCATCTATTAGGGCTTGTAGCTTTCGTACCGCGTTCCTCGCTGTCTTACCGGCTTACAGAGGATTGACGGACTTCCAATCGGCTTTTGCCGAACGCGGGAGAAAAACATGTGGGAGCGTGATTTCATTTCTACTTCGCTGGCGGCGGAAGATCCGCGACCAGACGGAGGCTGACCGAGAGTTCGTCAAGCTGGAAGTGCGGCCGCAGGAATGCGACGGCGCGATAGCAGCCCGGCTTGCCCGGTATCTCCGCAACGTCAACACGAGCCTCACGGAGCGGATATTTCGCTTTCTGATCGGCCGGTGCTACGTCGTTCTCGAGCACGTACTTCGTGATCCAACGGTTGAGGAAGCGTTCGGCCTCCTGCCGCGACATGAACGATCCGATCTTGTCTCGCATCATCGATTTCAGGTAATGAGCGAAACGCGAAACGGCGAAGATGTACTGAAGCTGTGAGGAAAGCCGAGCATTGGCATTGGCAGCATCGGTATCGTACTTCTTTGATTTATTGGCCGACTGAGTGGCAAAGAACGCCGCATAGTCTGTGCCTTTGCAGTGGACCAGCGGAATGAAGCCGTTGTCCGAGAATTCCTTCTCGCGGCGGTCCGTGATCGCAACTTCGGTCGGGCACTTCATCGCTACTTCGCCCTCGTCGGTCTCGAAGGTGTGGGTCGGAAGGCCCTGAACGAGGCCGCCGCCCTCTACGCCGCGGATAGCGACGCACCAGCCGTGCATTGAGAAGGCCTCAGTAAGCCGCGTACCGAGAGCATAAGCAGCATTGCCCCAGAGGTATTTTTTGTGGTCCTTGCCGTCCACGTCCTCTTCAAAGCGGAAGCTTTCGGTCGGCTTGGTGGCCGCGCCGTAAGGCTCACGCATCAGAACGTGCGGAAGCGTAAGGCCTACGTAACGTGAATCTTCCGAGTCACGGAAGCTGCGCCACTTCATATATTCAGCCCGGTCGAAGATCTTCGTGATGTCGCGGACCTCGCTCATTTCCGAGAAGGTGTCCCAGCCGAACATGTCGGCCGAGGCCGCGCTCAGGAACGGGGCGTGGGCTGCCGCGGCGACCTCTGAAAGCTTTTCGAGAAGGGCCATATCCTGCGGATGGTTGCCGAACTCAAAGTCTCCGATCAATGCCCCGTAAGGGGCACCGCCGAAGGTTCCGTATTCTTCTTCGTAGATCTTGCGGAAGAGCGTCGATTGGTCAAACTCAAGTGCCCTTTCGAAGTCCTTGAGCAGTTCCTTTTTTGTTACGCTCATTACGCGGATCTTGAGCTGCGGGCCGGTGAGCGTATTCTTGAGCAGGTGATGAAGTCCGCGCCATGAGCCTTCCAGTTTCTGGAAGTCCTCTTGGTGCATGATCTCGTTCATCTGTGCCGAGATCAGGCGGTCGATCTCAGCGATACGCGAATTGATAGCGACGTCCATGTTCTTGGTCATCGTCAATTCACCGGACATCACTTGATTGACGAATTCCGAGATCATGTCTTTTGCACGCTCTTTTTGGAACTCGTCGCGGGCCATGCGGCCTTCTGTCAAGATCTTGTCAAGCAGTCCGCCTTCCTCGGCGGTTTCCACCGTTTGAACGGCGGCTTCTTCTTGTTTCTTGGCTGCCATAATCTACTATTCCTCCTTCGACCCAAGTCCGAGCTGGTCGCTCAGTTCCTTTTGCTTACCCGCATCCGAGATAATGTCTTCTAGCATTGTCTCGAGTTTCTCGTTGCCGTCCATCTTTGAGCGAAGGTCGGCAAGCTTTTGGCGGGCCTCGACGAGCTTGCGGAGCGGCTCGACCTGTTGGACGACATTGTCGGGTTCGAAGTCTTCGATGCTGTTGAATTTCAGCTCGATTCCCATCTTGCTTCCGTCATCCTGCAGCTTATTGTCCACCGTATAGGCAAGCCGCGGCTTCATTCCGGCGAGAACCTGATTGAAGTTGTCCGGGTCCACCTCAACGAATTTCCGGTTCTTGAAGGCCGGAAGCGGCTCTTCCGGTTTACCGGTAAAATCACCCATTACGCCGATGACGAACGGAAGCTCCTTAAGTTCGATCGCTCCGCCGACCTCGACATCGTAAGTGATCTGTACACGCGGCGGTCGGACGCGGTCGATCTTATGTTGCAGACTTTCTTTTGTTGGCATTGGCGTTTCTCCTTATCGAATAAAATAACCTGGGAGCATTGATCAAATTTGTTAGCGACGGCCTCGGCTAGACAGAGGTCTGATCCTCCGAGCCCGCTTGGCCGGTGTTAAAGCCGAGTGTTTGCCGAAGCTGATAAAGGATCGTTTCATCCTTAATGACGTCCTGCAGCCAGTTCTCAAGCGGCATATGGCCCCATTTGACGGCCCTTTGGACGAGATAGGCGACTGGGCTGTGCGGCTCGGTCTTGCGAAAGAACTCGGCGATCTCGTCAAGGCGTTTAAGTGCGTCGCGGCGGCTCTGGATCGCACCCGTTGCAGCTCCGGTCCCGGCGACGACGGTTACCGTGCCGTCGGCATTTACAACCTCTTCGCCTTCGGGTTGGTCGTTCTCATCCGGTTCCTCGGCACGCTTTTCCTCGAGCAGCTTTTTGACCTGCAGATCGATGTCGTCGAGCGACTTCTTAAGATTGGTCAGGCTAGGCGTTTGATTGCGGTCGTACTTCTCCTCGATGACCGCGTTCAGGGCGGCAAGCCCATCGAAGCATTCCTTTAGAACGAAACCAAGCTCTTCGGCAAAGGCCCTTCGCGTTGCGGCCCATTCCTTGCGCCACATATCCGCCGTGACCCGGCGTTCGCGCTCAGCCTGTTCGCGGAGAGCGTTGTACTTGACCTGGTCGTCTGTGCTGAGGCTTTCGAGCCCTTCGGGAATATCAAAGACCTTCGAATCTTCCCAGTCGTTGTGACTATAGCCGGCACTGCCGGTGATCCTCGCCGCCTTTATGGCGAGACCGCAGGTCGATTCGAACCACGAAATCGCATTTGCCCGGCCTTCCATATCGCCTTCGTCGATCTCGGGGTGAATTGAGTCCCAAAAACGCTCGGTCAGAAGGCGAAGCAGGTCGAGGCTGTCTCGCAATCCAACGAATCCATCCTGCTTTACAAGGGCTTCGCAGAGCCAGACGGCAAGCTGAAGATCCTTTGTTTGCGTGGAAAGAGCCGGGATCACAAGGTCCTTTACCTTGCGATAATCGGCGACCTTGAGTTCGGTCTGCCAATCGCCCAAATTGAGGTTGTCGTCGGCCCGGCGTGCCTCGGAGACCTCGTCATAAAGCCCGGAATACCGCAGGCTTTCGCCCGACGGGGCTTCCTCGGAAATAGGCGAAAGTAACGCCTCGAGGTCGATAACACTAGGTTTTCGCAGCTCTTCGCTCATCGAAAATTATCCCTTGACGCTGATGCCGCGTCATTCGAATTTGGTCTTGGTGGGTGCGTTAACGCACCCATCATATACGAAATCGTTAAATTCCAAAAACAAAAACGGAAAAAAGCTCAAGCTTCGGCCGCGGCTTCGTGATGGAACTCGATCGTTTGGATATCGAGGATGGCCTTATCGCGTCCGTCCATCCAAAAAAGTTTCGTGCCTTCGCCGATGAACAGGTCATCGCCGAGGTCGCGCCAGTCGGTCATTCGGCCGAGCCGGACCTGGTCGTTCTCGCTTTTCCAAGTGCCCGAATATAGGGCCGGAATGAACATCTCGCCGCCTGTTCCATTTTTTAGCTCGATATTTGCCTGGATCCAATAAAGGTCACGTAGCGTGCCGGGCTTTGGTATCTCGATCTTGACGATCTGCTCGAACGGAAGCCAGATATACGCGTCCTTATGAATGACCTCTAAGACGCACATCGTTAGGTCGTTGTAATCTCGAAAATCCGAAAAACCCTCGCCGTTTACCGAGCACTTATAAGCGGGCCGGATCTCCTCGACGCGGTCGAGTATCGTCCTGGCTTCGGCGACGTTGCCCTCGCGGACACGATTGTTCGCGTCCATCAGCTCCGTCACGTATGACGGGATGGCGGTCATCGTCTCGGGCTTGAGGCCATCCGAAAAATACTTGAGCCGATCGCGTTCCGCCTTGAAATTCTGTTGGTAGATCTTTGACCCGATCATTGCGGCCGTGTCCTGGTGGCCAATGAAATCGAGCTGCTTTTCGGCACGCTCCCAATCGCCGGAAAAGCACGATAGCTCGAAAAGGAAGATCCGGGCCGCTGAGTCCGTTGGGTTAGTTCGGACGAGGTTGATCGCCGATTCTACGGCAGACTTAAGGTCGCCCTTATCCAATGCTAATTTTGCGTCGTTCATCTTTGTCCTCCGGCCGATGAGTTCGGTCTACCGGCCTTTTTTTGCTATTTCAAAGCCTTTTCGGGTGCTCGGACCTTCTCGAAGATCTCCTTACCGAAGAGGTCGCCACTGCTCGATTTGATGGCCGCTCCGATAGACTTTCCGCCGGCAGAGATACTCAGCAAGTACTCGCCGGTCGCCTGTTTCTGCGGCTTCGAGGCCTCGACGAATCTGAACAATCCCCATTTGCCGGCAAAAGGCGGCGTTGTGGTTGTCGTCGTGCCGGTCGTTGATTCGGCCGTTGAGGCAGTCGAAACGAGGTTTATCGCAACGCCGGTCTCGCTTGATTGGGCCGCAGGGAATGTGCCGCGGATCGAGCCCGTTCCTTCGGACGTGATCTTCTGCCCGTCGATCGATACTTCGATGACCGCATCAGGAGAAGGCTTGAGGGTGAATTCGTAGTCGAACTTCGGCGTCGGGCTCGAGCCGAAAAGCGCCCGCCGAAGTGCAAAGGCATTGTTGAGATAGGCTACAAATTCGTCCGTAAACTGGATCTCGGCCGATTCACGCGGCTTTAGCTGACCGCCGCTCTCCTCAAAGTAGTTCTTCAAACGTTCGTCATAGAACTTCGAAAGCTTGCCGTCCGTTGGGCTTAGGAAGCGAGAGATCGCTTCAAAGTCCGCCTCCTGTTGGCCGGCAGCAAATGGATAAAGTCCCTCAAGTACCTTTGCGTCAGTTAGTATGGTTTCACGCCAAGTTCGCTCGATCTGCTGCTTGACGCCGGCACCAAGCAGGTTCTTAAGATTCATGATCGGCTGCTGAAGAAGTGCAGCAACCTCCTGGCCGGCCGGTGTTTCGTTAAAGGCGGAGACGAGCCCGTTGACGGCCTGCTCGCGCTTATTAACGTCGAGCGGGTCCTTTTCATTCGCCATTTCGTCGATCGCACGGCGGAACTGGTCGTCATTGACGGTGCTCAGCCTGGTATACACGCGTTGCAACTCGGATTGATACTTTTCGATCGGGGCGTTCTCGCCCTGCTCGATCTTGCCGACAAAGGTCGTCACCGGCCGGAATTCCTTCTCGGGCTGTGTGTTGCCCGGTTCGTCCGTTGCCTTTTTCGTGAAAAAGCTAAAGATCCAGTCGAACCAACCGCCGCCTTCGACCTTCTTCGAGAGATTTGTGTTGTTCTCGACCTCGATCACGAGCCGCTTGAGCGGCGAATTTGCGGAGGCCAGCACTTGAAAGGCATCGACCGCATCGGATCGCTTTTCAAAACCGCGTATCTGTGTGCCGCGGACGAACTTTCTCCAGTGGTCAGTGTAATCGCGATAGTAAAGGTCTTCGAGCTTGGCGGCATCGGTCGCCTGTGCCTGAACGAGTTGGCGTTTGCCCAGCTCACCCATCACCCAATCGTCCTCGGCGAGTTTCGAATCCGCCTCGGCGATGGCCGTTTTCATTAGCTCGAACCCGGGGCGGGTAAATGCTCCCGGAACGCGGTAGGTACCCGTCAAGAGGCTTGTATCCGCACCTCCGCGGGCGACCAACGACTCTACATTTGTCGGCCCGACCTTGTCGTCGATCTCGCGTGAGATGCGGCTTACCTGATTGCTGTAATAACGATTGACTGCCGGAAATGCCTGCAGCTTTCGGCGGGCCTCATCAACCAGCTTTGCGTTGAGTTGTATCCGCGGGAACTCACCAAGCCCTTCTGCACGGTCGATCTGCCGTGACCAAAAGTCGAGGTGCATCTCGGCCGTTGCCTTCATGTCATTCGGGATCTTCGACTCTGTTAACCAGTAGTCGCGAAGCGTGGCCGCGATATGCGTTGCTTCGGCCTTCTCGCGATAACGCAGGGTCTTGCCGTCGATCTGCTGCGAGCCATCCGAGAGCATCAGATAGGCCTTGAGCAAATTGTAATTCTTATTGAGGCTCGCTTCGCGTTCGATGTCATCCGCCCCCGCGAGTTGGCCGCTCTCGGCAAACAGCTTTAGCTCGGCCTCAAGCTTGCGGATGGCCGGCTGTTTGAACCTCTTTTCGACGAGGTTCATATAGAGCGGCAAAAGGCTCTGGAGATAAATGCCGTTTCCGGAATACATCCCCATTCGCATATGGAGCGGGGCACCGTTTCGATTGGCATCGTCGAGCGTGACGAGCATCGGCCGCATACCTTCAAGTACGCGTAATTCTTCGCGGACCTCGTCCTCTTTTTTTGTTAGGATGTCGCGATTGAGGTCGGCACGCCTTAAGGCAAGGCCCTTGTCGCCGACGCTTGCCGCTTCGTCAAGCATCTGCTTGTTCGTTACAAGCGAGACGGCGGTCAACCCAAGCAGGCCGAGCACGATCATCGCTCCGATGAAGGTCAGCACCCAGCCAAAGATCGGGGCCCGCTGCCGCTGTGCCTGAAACGTCCTTACGACGTCGCGGTCGCGGAGGATAACGTCTTTGAAAAGCCGCTCGGTGAAGTAAGTGTTGCCAACGGTGACCGGAACATTACCGCTGCCTTTTGTGCCCGGTGCCGAGGTGAAATAAAAGCCGCGGAAGAACGGATTCTCGCTGAACGGGTTCGGGCGGAAAAGTGCGTTTACGAACGAGCCAAACTTTCTGCGAGCGGCGCCGAAATGGAGAGGGAAGTTAAATATCCGAAGCTGGCGAACCGCAGGGAACGGGGCCGAGAGCCGCGAAAGCCGCCGCCGCATAACGGCATCCTGCAAGACCTCAAACTCGCCATCGAACGATGCCTGGGCATTTTCGCTCTTTTCGATCGGGATGGTCGCACCCCAAACGAGCGTCTTGTCCTCTTTTTTCGAGGTTGAGAAGGAGTCGCGGAAGCCTTCGATCGAATCCGCCTGTGTAAAGACAAGATAGACAGGGTACTTGACCTTCAACCGCTGGAGTGTGTCGTCAAGCCGAGCCCTTAGCACCTTCGCGTGCTCTTCGTTTTGCCGCTCATCGCCTTTGGTTATGGTGTTTACGTCAACCGTAAGGATCAGCCCGTCGATCGGCCGATTTGGGCGATACTTGCGGATGGCCTCGAGCAATGCGGCCCATTCTTCGCCATCGATGCCTTCGCTGCCATAGCGGCCTGCGGTGTCGATAAAGACGCCTTCGCTTGTTACGCGCCAATCAACATTAGGTGTCGGCCGGACGATCTTAAGCTCGGACTGCCGTTGGCTCGGGAGGTTTTGGAAGTTAAGGTCGGAGCCGATGACCAACGAACTCTTGCCCGATTTTGGTGCTCCGGCGACCAGATACCACGGGAGCGAATAGATCGCGTCCTTGCCGCCGCTGCCAAGATTTGAGGTTTTAATGAACTGAACGACCTCTTCAAGGCCCGCAAGTGCGGTGGCATCAGCTGCAACGGCATGAGTCGCAGTTGCTGCGGCAGGTTGGTCGGCTTGCTTGGCTTCGGCCGCCCCGGCAGCTTCAGCCTTCGCTTTTTCTTCTTTCTTTTTCGAGCGCCGGGCAGCAAGGTAGCCGCCCAGGAGCGTAAAGGGAAGCGTGATGAGAATTAGAACAATGACGACTATCTTTTGATTGCGTCCAACACTGCCCTCCGGCATCATCATCACAATGAAAGTGACGACGCCGTAAAACGACATTATCGAGCCGAGCCCGAGGGCGAATTTAAGTTGTCCGACGTGCCAATTGGACATAGAGAGGACACTAATGGTCTGCCTAAACTTAAGCCGATGAACGAATGCGTGCGCAAGGCACGTCCTTGTTGCCTACAGCATAAGAAAACGAGAAAAGAACCGATAACGGGTCACATCGCGAGGCGATTTATCGCCTGCTGCATGAACTGCGATGACATAACGAACATCACAAGATAAACAATAATGCCTAAACCTAGACCGCCAACGGCACCGATTTTTGCCCAAACGGGCATTCCGCGTTTCTCGGGCGGCTTTGGCTGGTCGCTTGAAAGCCAGTGTGGTGAGAGGTCGACCGGCCTGATCCTGCCTACCTTTACGAGTGCTTTTGCGGTCTGCTCCATCGTCGCCAGGAGCTTTTCGTGCTCATAGATCGCATAGCGGCCCTTAAAGCCAAGGAGCATGCAAAAATAATAGACCTCGACGGCATCCTGAGTTGCCTCGATCTGCTTGATCATCGATTCGAGCTTCTCAAAAAATTTGTTTCCCGCGAGTTGCTCGCCGAAATACTCAAGTTGAAGTGGGTTTTTTTCCCACTCGTTCTTGAGGTGAAAATCATTTGTCAGGACCGTTTCATCGACAAATGCGGCGAGCGCAAACTTTGAGACCTGTACGATCTTATGATTGAAACGATAACGCTCGGCACGCTTTTCAAACTCCTCGAGCATACCGGCGATCTTCGGCCGAAGGTCATTTGACGGCGCGACGATGCCGGCCTTGAGCCGGAGTATCAGGTCAAAAACCGGCCCGGCAAACGTTATCAGGTCTTTTTTTAGTGCAGCTTCTGCCATTTTTCAAACGCCTATGGTTTTACAGCGTAGAGCTCAAGTTTCTCGTCCGGTATTTCGTTCGGGACATAAAGAGCGATCACTTTCGAACCGGCGATTCCGTTCCAATACGGCCCGATCGAATCGAGCTGGAAATATTTGAAGCCGACGCGAGCCGGTATCGGGGCTGGCGGCGGATTCGAATAGGTCAGCACTACGCCCGGCAAGGCCGAACCGATGACCGAATCAATGACATCACGAGACGCTATCTTAACAACGCGTGGAACGCCCTCGATAAGTTTCGATTCCGGCATCTGCGCCCGAACGGCGAGATAGAATCCCGCTTCTTTGATCAGGCGTTCGTCCTCGATACGGCCGACGTATAGCGTATCGCGCGTCTTCTCCAGCGGAATTTGGACACAGCGGCTCGGGATAACGGTTTCAAGCAGGTCCTTGAGCTGAAGCGACAGGCTATAGAACGTGAAATAGAGGTCGTCGTGGTCGTATTTGACGATGTCTTTCGGGTGATGCTCGATCGAAAAGGTCATCAGCTTTCCGGCGAGCTCGCCCATGGTCATATATAGCTGCTCCGGATGAATGAGCGGCGACCGGAAGAAATGCGACATTGTCGGGATCGACGAATTGATCGTGTGCAGCAGCCAGAAAACGGCGACCTCTGAGGTCGTGAAATCTGCAAGCGAGGCGTTGCGGTGCCGTCGCTGTTCGCCGAGGCTTCCGCTTTTCGTGATCAGGATCTCGACCATCTGGCGAAGCATATTGACGAGCCAGGTCGAGGCGGTAACTTTGAGGATCGGCGGAATGTAGTCGTCCGAGATCTTAAGCTGCCCGGTTGGCGTTCGCTCAAGCTCGGCGATCTTCATCGAGGTAAAGCCGTCGCGAAGTTCGTCGTCGAAGATTATCCGCAGGTTGCTCTTGGCATAGGCGATCGGCTGTTCGCCGGAGCCGGTCGTTTCATCCTTGACCATCGCTCCTTCCTGCAGAAATCGGAGCGTTGTGCTCGCCTTTGCGCCATTTGCCTGGAAATTTGCCTCGCCGGCTTTTCGGGCCGGGATCGCGAGGTGAACCCCGAGCTTTTCCTGCTCAACGCGGAAGTGGTCGCCGATCGGACGCATGTCCGGCACCGCTTCAGAATCGGGGACATTGACGAAAAGCCCGTCCGGCATAACCGCCCGGCAATTTATCACTTGAAAGTTGCCGTTGGCGATCGCTTCATTGCTGACCTGGAGCTCGAGAACGCCGTAATCATATTGCTTAACGGCGTCGACACGCGAGTTGAGCAAGCCCTCGAAGTAGTTATCCCACTGCTGGAAATGGTGCGGGGTCAGAAGCATCCCCTCGTTCCAGACGACTTTGCGGTATCTGCTCATAAAGTGAATCGACCTAAATAGTAGAACGACTTCGAAAAATAGTAAACAGCGGCAAGCGATTGTGACTAAATGTGTTTACATCATCGCTTGCGCCCATTGCTGCCGGAAATCGCCGATGGCTTCTTTCTTGCAGAGTCTGGTATATCGCTCTGCGTCAGCATCGTAAAGAAGTCTGCCATCCATTTCTCGCCTGTTTTCTCTACGAACTTCTCCGGGAATTGTTCGGCGAGTTCAAGCGACCTGATCAAAGGCAGAAGAGCGATATGAGCGAGCCGGCCGGTGTTGCCTACGTTCACCAACGTTTTCGAGGGCGAAATGCCGATCGGGACCATATCGATGGTTTCGGCAGTCGGAGCGGAACAGTTCTCCGCGGGGCTCGTAACGAGATATTCGCGACAGGCAACAGGCCTGTCTTTATGGATCGAACAGCTTTCGTCGTAAAGGAATGGGCAAGCAATGCCCTCGCGAAGATACTCGGCGGTAAGCTCCGCCAGGTGCTCAATTGCATCCTCTTTTCGCCCGTCTTCGGCTATTTCGCGAACTTCCTGAATGCGGTCGAACCATCCGTTCGAGCGAAAATGCTCGACAGCATCGCTGAAGCGCTGTTTGATCTCGCTCCTCCGGGGTTCTGGAAGTTCCTCGACAACCTCGGCGATGTGATATGCCTCGATCTCAGAGATCGGAACCGCCTGACGGCAGCAGGCGCCGCATCCGGCCTTGCAGGAGATGCTTTTTCCCGCGCGTTCGACCTCCGAAACACCCATATCAACAAACGTATTGGACATTTGCTGAAAGATCGGGAGCATTCGGTGCGGTTTGACCCGGCCGGCGGGCACGGTCATGGACATCGACAGCGGCTGCCCGTTGATCGAAAGTGTTACATTGCCGGTGACCCATTCGTTTTCCTGCATATTTCGAAACCTCCGGTTGCTGAGCGTGGCTTTGGCCTAATCGCCGAGCGGTTCTGAACTGACGCCAAAATCCTTCGGGTTTTGCATCACGGTACCAACAGCGAGGAACCGCAGGGCCCTATCGAATTCTGCTTTTGTGATCCTCTGCTTTTCTTCGAGGAACCAGATCGACCTTATCTCACGCGAACTCTCGGGAAACTCGGTCGCGAGTTTCTGAAGCATATTTCTCATCTTCAAGAACTCGCCCGCGACGCCCTGGTCGTAAGCGGCGATCAGCAGGACAGCGTCGTCGCCGCGTTCGGAGCCGATCTGGGCGTTCAGCTTCGTAAGCACATCAACCAAACTTTGAGCAGATTGCAGAACGTCCCCACGCGTGTTGCCGAGCTTATTGACCGCGGCCGCCGCAAGGAAATGCGGTTTCAGTCCATTCGCATTTGCGAGCGATGCGATGCCCGATGAATTCTTCCGGGCAGAGTCGAGATTTGCGGCCAATGCCGGTGAGCCGGCGACCTCGCGGATCTTTGCCGAGACCCGCTGTGCATGCTCGGCGGTGATGAAGGCTCGCGGATCATTCTTGGCCGCCTTTCGCATGAAGAGAGCCGCGTTTCGTTCGACCTTACCGAGTTCGGAGTCCGGCGGGGTCACGGTCGTTCCGGTCGGCATTGTCGCCGGCCCGCTGCCGGGAGTCGAGGTTGTCCCGGGGTTACTGCTGGTCGGGCGCGTTGTTGGCGATGAACTCGAACTCGGTCCGCTGATGTCGTCGTCGTTTGAGCTCGATGGCGAATCATCGCCGATATCGTCCGCAAAAGGGTCATCCGTGTCGTGGGAAACTTCGCTGCTCGCCTGCCCGCTAGTGCTCCAGAGATACAATCCGCCGCCAACAAAGGCGAGCAGGAAAACGGCCGTTAGCGGTGCAAGGACAGCGAGCCAGACCAAATTGCTGCCGCCGGAAGGGGAAGAGCCCGCGGCTGCGGCCGAAGCGGCAACGGGCTCCGCCGGTTTTGGCTCTTCCTTTGGAGCGGCAGTTGGCAATTCGGCCTTGATCTCAAGTGAATCACCAAGGCCGATAACATCGCCATTCTTAAGACCGGTCGGTTCGGTGAGCAGAACCCCATTGACCTTTGTCCCGAACTTTGAACCGAGATCTTGAATAACGTAAACCGTACCGAAGCGTTCGATCCGGGCATGCTCGCGTGAGATACCCGGCGTCGTCAAAACAAGGTCGCACGACGAATGCCGGCCGAGAGTGAACTTGTCAACCTCGACCGTTGCAGTGCGGTCCTTGCCGTCATGGTCCTTGTATTCGAGCCGAAGGTCGCTCATCGTTCATGCTGGCCTATTTCGAATAGGTCGAAAGCGGCTGAAGCTTTAGGCCGAAGTCCTGCGGGTACTCGCCAACGATAGCGGCGGCAAAGAACTTGGGCACGTATTTGAAATTCTCCGATTGAAACTGCTTGGAAAGCATGTCGCCTTTTGAAATAAGGGTCCAGAAATCACGCGGCAGGCCCGAACCCGATTCGAGCGCCTTAACAAGGTTCGAGCTCAAGCCGCCTTCGCCGCTGTTATACGAGCCGATCGCGAGGGGCACGCTTGCCGGCCCTGTGCCATATCGTCCCGTCAATGATTTCATGTATGAAGCGGCCGCTCGTGCCGAAGGTTCCGGTTCGCAGCGTTCATCGGGATTCGAAGGCGAAGCACCGCTGATCGTCTTCAGTCCGTGATTTTCACCGGTCGCTTTTGTGAACTGGAACATCCCGAGCGGGCCGGTCGGGCTCTGCAGGCAGACGCAGTGTTCCGACTCAATCATCGCAAGGTAAAGCCCGATCCTCGGATCGATTCCGCGGGCGTTGAACGCTCGGACGATGAACGGTGCGTTCTTACTCGCACGTTCATAGGTCGCCTGCAAATTATCGCCGAATCGGCACCCGCCGAGCGGCTTGACGTTGATCCGCTTGGCGAAGGCATCGGTAAAGACCTTGATCCGCTCGACGGCTTCGGACGGTATCTGATCGCTCGAGCTGTTTCCGATAGCCGTTGCGATCCGCATCGAGCGTTCGGCCACATATTTGCGCTTTTCGGCGTCGGTAAGGTCAAGGTAACGCTTTCCGGGCGGTATTATGTTCGCCTCAGGTTTTGAAGGCTCGGGCGTTTTGATATTAAGCGGTTCGTTCGAGCCCGGGTCGGCGGACGAGGTCGAACTCGAATTCGTCGATGAGCTTCCGGAATTTACAGGCCTATCACCAGTATTCTTCGGCTCGCTGTCGCGGGTGCTTCGCGGCTCAGGATCGGAAAATTCAATGTCATCATCGGCCCTTACAACTGAGGGTTCGCCGAAGCCGAGCATTTTGTAGGCGATAAGTGCGAATGACACGGTCACGATCATGAACGCGAATCCGATCATCGCGATCGGCAAGATGCCAATGCCCGACGGGACGTCCGAAGCTGCGGTGATTCCTCCACCCGAAGCGGCCGCCGCCCGAGCGGGTTCGGCAGCCTTTGATGCGGCGTGGATCTCGACGCTAAGCTGAGTTTCGTTACCGATCTTGATGCGGTCACCGTTCGCGAGCGGCTTGCCGACCGGCGGCACAGCCTCGCCATTCACAAATGTGCCGTTCGCCGAGTTGTCATCGACGATCCAGACGCGATCCCCTTCGCGATAAACCGTTGCGTGCAGCCGCGAGAGGCCGTTATCCTCAAACCGCTCATCGGCATCGCTGCCGCGTCCGAACGAGATCCGGCCTTCGGCGACTTTCACCGTTCGGTTGCCGTCCGGGCCCTTACAATTGAGTCGAACCTCCAACATCTTTCCTTTATCTTACATCGCGACCGGGTATAGCTCCGAGAGCGGCCGCTCACTTGCGAGCCCGAATCTTTGCGGATTCTCGGCTACGATCCCTGCCGCCAAGAAGCGAACAAGCTGCTCGCGTTCGGCGGGCGTCTTTATTGAGTTCCAAACGTCCGTTCGGATAGCGGGAAGCGTCGCCTTCCACTCACCGGCTTCCTGCGGCGACTTACCGAATGCAGCCACGGCGAAGAGGACGTCGCCCTCGAACGCGCCGAGCACCATCGCCTTCATATAAAGAGCCGCGGCAAGAGCTGCACATTGCTGTTTTGGGTCGGCGATCGTTTGCCCACCGCACATGCCGTCATAGGCGTTTGTTTTGACGAAATCCGGCGACATTCGCCAAAGGCCCTCTTCGGTGCCCTGACGAGCGGGGTCGAAGCGGCTGCGGCTCATTGCGAGGACAAACCCTAGCGGTGCATCGAGGTTTTGTTCGCGGACGAACGCCACATTAATTTCATCTCTGAACTGCGATGCTTTTGCCGAATATCCGGGTTGTGCGTAATCGGCGGTCTTTCGCTGTATCTCCTGCAGCAATTGCCGGTTCGAAATGTTGTACTTATCGCCTCCGTTGAACTGCGAAAGCATCTTTCGCGTAAGATCGTGGACCTCAACGAGGCTCGGGCCGGACGTTTTCCCCGGCCGCTGCGGCTCGTCGGGTTGCGTGGTCTGTGTTCCGGCAACTTCATCGCCTTCGCGACGAACGGCCCGCGTTTCAAAGGCGAGCAGAACGGGCGGGCTGGTCGTGAATTTTACGCCTTTTTCGTCCTCGAGCACGATGCCGAGCGGATGGTCGAAGCCATCAGCGAGGTCGGGGAAGTCCGCGGGATTGATCTCTACTCTATACGGCGAACCCGAAACGCTGGCGAACTCAAACCCATCAACCGTAAAGGCAACGCGAGAGACGCACTCGGAATTCTCGATCTCGACCTCGATCTCGGTCGGCTTGGCTATAGTATCGCCGGGCTCGGGCGATATGATCACGGCCCGGGCGTTGCAACTCGTATCGCGCAAGAAATAGTAGCCGGTTGCTCCTGCGCCGATCACGAGAGAAAGTGCCAGGAAACCGCCCGCAGCAAGAAAGAGGCCCTTTGAACTTGAACCACCTTCCGGGCCGGCCGGAACGGCCTCTGCTGTTTCGGCGGTCTCGGCCGGTTCTGCTTCGGTTGCTTCTGTATTTTCGGAGCCCGGAACGCCGGAAACTGAAGTTTCGGCTCCCTTCTCTTTGATGAACTCAAGCGTCAGCTTTGCCGAGCCGCCAAGCAGGATCTCGTCCCCATCGAAAAGGTAAACTTCGCCTTTGATCGGCACTCCGTTGACCGTCGTGCCGTTGCTGCTGTTAAGGTCGATCAGGCAATATTCTTCGCCGCGAAGCTCTATTTCAATGTGGTAACGCGAAACGTTGCTGTCTCCGGCGAACGAGATAGAGTTGTCCGGCGTCCGGCCGATGGTCACAAGGCCAGATCCGAGAAAAAACTCGCGGTCATCAAATTTCAGCTTTGCTTCTCGCATTTACCTAAAAGCACATTCTTCATCAAAAATCGGCCGCAAGCTCCGTCGTAAGGGCAGCGGCCGCAGCACTATCCTAGATTTTGACGCTCGGGACTCCGGCGTTTTGCGTTCTCAGAAAACGCTGTCGCTCCCGGTTCTGAAAAACAAGAAATACACACCGATGGAGAAGGCGATCACAAAGACCACGATAATGAACAAAGTAAAGATGGCCCAAACGGCGCCGCGGCCGCCTTTTTCCTCGATGGCCGAGGAAGCCGGAACGCCAGTTTCCGGTGCGTCCGGAACCGCCTCATTGAGGTCGGGCTGCGGCTCTATATCTAGAGCATCGGGCGCAGCCGCCGCTGCGGTAACCGGCTCAGTTGTTGCCGGCATTTGGCTGCGTTGCGGCGTATGCCCGCTAGTTTGACGAAATACCGGCGGCGGCATCGACCAGCCACCCGCAGGCTTTTCGGCGTCGGGTCGTGGTTCAGGCCTCTCGGTCGGGGCCTCGTCGGGGGAAGAGTTGTCGAGTCCTTGCATTTCTGCGATTCCGTCGTTCATTCGGACCACCTCCGTTCTGAAGCGTTGGGCACGGTGTTTAGATCAACTTGAAAGATCCAAAACATCCGAACGCGTAATGATCCCTGTAATTCGCTTAAAGTCTTCTATCACAACCGCGGGCGATTCCAAAAGCTTCGCCTTTATTTCGTTGATGCTCGAATCAACTTGCACGACCGGGAAGCTCGGCTCCATGACGTCGCTGACCTTCGATTCGAGCAAGGAATGATCGACAAGCAGCTTGGCCAAAACACGGCTTTCGCGGAAACTCCCGATCGAGCGGTTATCATCGATCACGGGTATCTGCGTGATGCCATTTTCGGACATTCTAGCAAGAGCCGCCGCGACCGTTTCATCGGGCCCGGCAAAGACCAGTTGACGCGGAGCGGTCCCGTTCTTTGTTTCAATGATCAGCCCGGCCGTTATCTTCTGCGGCTCAAGCAGGAGCTTTTCCTTCATCCACTCGTCGGAATGGAACTTGGACAAATAATGCTCGCCCGTATCGCATACGATGAAAACGATCACGGCGTTCTCGTCAGATTCTTTAGCGACCTTAAGGGCCGCGGCAAAGTTCGTTCCCGTCGAGCCGCCGCAAAATATGCCTTCCTTTCGCGAGAGCTGGCGGGCAAGGTCAAAGGACTCGCGGTCGGTTATGTTGATCACCTCGTCGATCACGCTCATATCCGCGTTGCCGACGGGTAAGCTCTGGCCGATCCCTTCAACCAAATATGGCGTAGCCTCCGGAAAGCGGCCTGAGTCCTTATAGGATTTAAAGATCGAGCCATAAGGATCGGCACCTATGATCTTAATATTCGGATTCTGTTCTTTGAGGTATCTACCCGTTCCGCTGATGGTTCCGCCCGTCCCGATGCCCGAGATGAAGTGCGTTATCTTGCCGTCAGTATCCCGCCAAAGCTCCGGGCCGGTTGTCCGGTAATGGGCCGCAGGGTTTGCCGGATGGTTGTATTGGTCGGGATAAAACGAGTTTGGTGTTTCCTGCGATATCCGCTTTGCCGTCTCAACGTAATGGTCGGGCGTGCCGTGCTTGGCCGCCGAAGGGCAAACGACGATGTCGGCCCCGAGCGACTTCAGGTATCGCATCTTCTCGACCGAGACCTTATCGGTCAAAACAAAAATGCATTTGTATCCGCGAACTGCGGCAACAAGAGCCATTCCGATACCGGTATTTCCCGAGGTCGCTTCGATCAGCGTTCCGCCCGGCTTGAGGACGCCTTCCTTTTCCGCCCAATCGACCATCGAGACGCCGATCCTATCCTTCACCGAATAACCCGGATTAAGGCTCTCCATCTTTGCGAGGATCGTTGACTTGACGTTGAACTGACGGGCCAGATTGTTGACCTTGACGAGCGGTGTGTTGCCGATGATCTCAAGAACGTTTTCGTAATATTTCATTTATTAGAGGATAAATTAAACTAATTGAAAGTGCGATGCCCTAATCTTAAACCCAGTTTAAATTCCTGTAAACCTGAAACGAACTAAACCGATCCGTCGTATAGATGTTCAGGATTTATGAGAAAAAGGTGGGTTTTCGAACTAAAATACGCGGCCGGGCTGATAATTTCGCTCGGCGTTCTTGTCTTTGCAGCCGAGGCTCAGATCGCAGCCGACGTTGCCAATCCCAATACGGACGCGGCAAAGCGGCGGCTCGATAGTTTTGAAAAGGTCTGGTCAACCGTCAACGATAAGCATTATGACCCGACTTTTGGCGGTGTCGATTGGGCATCCGTGAAGGTAAAATACGAGCCGCTTGCCCGAGCGGCGAAAACCGACGACGAACTGCACGGCGTGCTTCGCCGGATGCTGGCAGAGCTTAAGCTATCGCATTTCGGCATTCACTCCGGGAATCCGGAGTTCGGTTCGGGGAGCGGCGAGGTCGGCGTTGAGCTCAAATCGCTCCGGTCGGGAATGACCATCTTTCGCGTCGACCCGAGTTCGGCAGCCGCGAAGTCAGGCCTAAAGCCCGGAATGGTCATAACTTCGATCGAGGGCAAATCATCTGCCGACATAATAGAAAAGCTCGAATCTGCTATCGCCGGCCGCGACCTGACCGAGGGTTCGCGGCGAATTTACCGTGAGCGTATGTTTGAAGCGGCACTTGGCGGCGAGCCGGGGAGCGAAGTGAAGATCGGCATTACCGAACCCGGAAAGGAGCCGCGAACGCTAACGGTCGTTCGCGAGAAATTCTCGGGCGAGTATTCGCAACCGCTCGGCAACTTTCCGGCACAGCCGATGAAGTTTGAGTCGCGGCGGCTTGAGGGCAACATCGGCTATATCAGCTTCAATATGTGGGTGATCGCCCAGATGCCGAAGCTGCGGGCCGCTATGCGCGAACACGCGGACGCGGCAGGGATAATAATCGACCTTCGCGGAAATCCGGGCGGCGTCGGCGGCATGGCCAGCGGGCTTGCCGGTATGATGCTGAAAGAAGAGCTTTCGCTTGGCTCGATGCGTTCGCGGGAAAGCGTGATGAAGTTTTCGGTCTTCCCGCAGCCAGGGGCGTTTAGCGGGCCGGTCGCGGTCTTGATCGATCACGGCTCGGGCTCGACCAGCGAAATATTCGCCGCCGGGCTTCAGGATGCAGGCCGAATCACACTGATCGGCGAACGCACAGCGGGAGCGGTTTTGCCGTCATTCTTTGAGAAATTGCCGACCGGTGCGACGTTTCAATATGCGGTCTCAGATTACCGGTCGCCAAAAGATGTGCTCGTCGAGGGCCGCGGCGTTGAGCCCGATATAAAGGCCGAGCTTGATGGGGAAAGCCTCGCCAAAGGGATCGATTCGCAGCTTCAGCGGGCGGTCGAGGTACTACTAAAAAAGGGGAAATAAATGAAACTGAACAAATATCTTTTGATGCTTCTTGCACTTGTCTTTTCCGGTTCCGCCGTGGCTCAGAAGGCCGGCGAAGGCGGGGCAAAACCGAGCCTCCCGGCGGCCTCGGAGATCATTGCCAAATACGTGACCGCCATCGGCGGCCGCGAGGCGAACGCGAAATTCAAGTCGCGTGTCACAACCGGCAAGGCCGCGCTCTCGCCGCTCGGCATAAGCGGAACCTTCGAACAGGCAGCGGTCTCACCGAACCGCTCGGCCCTCAGAATGGAACTCGCCGGTGTCGGACAGTTCCTGGATGTGACCGATGGCGGAACGTCGTGGGCAAACGACCCGATACAGGGTTTTCGCCAACGCGCGGGCAAGGAGCTTGACCAGCAAAAGAACACTGCTCTCTTTGCACGGACCTATGACCTGAACGCCGCTTACACCTCTTTTGAGGTCAAGGGAATTGAGAAAGTGGGCGGCAGCGATGCGTATGTCGTCATCGCAAAGCAAACCGGCCTGCCGGATGACACCATCTATTTTGACGTAGCGAGCGGACTGATCGTCCGGACGGATTCGATCTCGATCTCTCCGCAGGGCGAGATCAAAACGCAGTCATTTCCGAGCGATTACCGTGAGGTGGACGGCATCAAGATCCCGTTCAAGATCAGATCTGTTATCCCGAATGTAGAAATACACCTGACGGTTGAAAAGGTCGAGCACGACGTCACCGTCAGCGACGAGAAATTTGCTAGGCCGAAGTAGCCGCGGCCTTTAACTCTTTGACCCCGAGAAACTCCTCACGCTTTTTGAGGAGCTTCGCGGGGTCATTTGTTATTACGGCCTTTACTCCGAGCAGTGCGGACCGCTTTAGCCAATGAGAGTGATCTGCGGTCCAAATTGCGACCGGCAGCCCGGCTTTCGTGGCCTTTTTCATCAGCTTTCGTGTGGCAAGCGAATAGTGGATCGAAAGTTCGTGGGCTCCAAGCTCTTCCGCAAGCCGGACAAGGTATTTCTCCTTTCTAAGTATCGTCTTTATCTTTGGTGCGAAGAGGGCCGCGGTTCGAACTTCGGGGAGATTCTCGCGAAAGAAGGTGATGACCGGGAGCCGAAAGCTCTTTACGATCAACCTGCCGGCTAGGTCGGCGCGTTCGATGTCCGCGGCGACCGCACGGGCAAGCGGATAGAGGTCATCGTTTTTGCACTTTAGCTCAACGTAGATCTCACCGCGAAAGTCCTTCAAAAAGTTCAAGGCAGCCGCGAGTGTAATGATCCGCTCCTCAGAAAATACGGCCCTTTTCCCTTTCTTATTGCTTTGAGAGAACCAGCTTCCAACATCGATGTGCGAAAGTTCTTCGGAGCTATATGCCGCGACCTTGCCCGGCCTTCCGGCCGTGCGCTTGAGCGACGAATCGTGAATGACGACGGGAACGCCGTCCGCCGCGAGCCGGACGTCAAATTCGATCCCGTCGGCCGGGCAATCGATCGCTCGCTGAAAGGCGGCGAGCGTGTTTTCCGGTGCGACGGCGCTTGCACCGCGGTGCGCGATTATCAGAGGAAGAGGATGCGAAGGGCCGGTGAGGTCGAAGATCTTCATCGGTTTTTTTGCGGGTCAGATCCTTTCAAGCAAAAAGATCGTCTTTGACCACGAGATAGGTTCGTTTAACGGGAACCTATGATTGCCCACTATCCTAAAATACTTTTGTGAAATCCGTCTTACATCTTTGATCGGATGTATCTTGAATTTGTAAAGAAATTCGAGCATCGAACCGACGAGCGAAGGCTTGACCGGGATAAAGACAAGCTTTGCCCCGGGGCGGAGAACCCTAGCCATCTCGGCAAGGCCCGCTTCGAGCGAGACGTACTCGAGCACTCCGCAGGTTATCACAAGGTCGAAAGTCTCATCCTCAAACGGAAGCTCAAGCACGTTTCCTTGTACTACCTCGATGCGTTTGTCATCGGTCTTTTTATCGCGGCGAAACTCGCTCCGGGCGATATCGAGCGAATGGAGCGAAAGATCGAGCGCAATCGTGCCGCGATGCGGGATGCCGGAATCTTCCAGCCCAAGTGTGATAATGCCGGTGCCGCTCCCGGCGTCAAGCACCATTGATTCTTCCGTCAGGCCGAGGTCGAGCGAGCGAAGGTATTTTGACACAGAAGCTCGATAGCCATTGACCCGCAGAGCGATGTTATGTACTTCCGCGATGCTATCGTAAAAGCTTTCGGTCTTGCTTTTTGAACGTTTGTCTGCGGGCTTAGGGGCGGTCATTTTTCGTCCAGCAACGCCTTTATCCGGCGATGCATTTCCTCCATTCGGCTCGGACTCGAACCCGACTCGATAAATCTTATGATCCCTTTTCGGTCGATCAGGACGGCGGTCGGGAGTGCCGTTGCTCCATACTGAATCTGGGCCTGTTGGTCACGCGTCACGACGAAATCATAAGGCAGGCGATACTTTTCACGAAAGCGCTTAAGGAACTCGATCTCGTTCGGATTATCAACGCTAAATCCTTCGGCCCGCCCGTAGTAACGCGTGACGCCGAGAACCACCAGACCCTTATCGCCGTAGTCACGCTGCCACTCGGTCAGGTGCGGAAAAGCGTCAAAGCACGGCCCGCACCAAGTCGCCCAAAAATCGAGCATGACGACCTTGCCGCGAAGCGACGCCATCGTCTGCGGTTCACCCGGAAACCAGCGGTCAACGCCCGTAAGCTCAAACGCCGGCTCGGCCATCAGCTTGTAATGCTTTTCTCTTGCTTTGAGTCGGCGGATCGCGTCGTTAGCGACGGCCTTGTTCGAAAACACCTTGCCCGCCTCAATGAGTGCGGACATATAGCCTTCCATCGCGGCGGACTTTCGGCCCTGGTCGATGCGGTAAACGAGCAACTTATCGGCGGCGTAATAGAATAGGTCTGAAGCTCCAACGCCGGCCGCGACGTTTCTAAGATCGGTAAGCGCGACTTCCGCCTCGGGGGCCTTGTCGGAGTCGCGATAGCTCTCAAAAAGCAGCATTCCGTTGTCGAGGAGTTCGTCGAGCCCGCGGGCCTTCATGCTCGGGTCGGCGAGCATCGACTTCGAGGTCCGATAGGCACGGTCGGCGAATTGGACCGCCTTCGCTGGGCTTTGAGCGGCAACGTATGCCTTCGCAAGTTCATTGTTCATCCGCGAGACTTCGGAAGCTCGCCGCGGTTCGTTTCCGTCATATTCTGCTAGAAAACGAGTGGCGTCCTCGAAGTTCTTCTGTTTTGCATGGATCACGACGAGGAGCGAACGTGCCGTCTGGGCCTTCTCGCCGACGGTATCTTTCCGGGCAAGATATTCCGTAAGCGAAGCGGCGGTCCGGTCGAGATTTTCTGAGATCCAGTGGAGCAGGGCCTTGTAGTAAACGTCCTCGGTCGTGAGGTCGGTCCGCTCCTCAGCCGCCATCGCATACTTCGCGGCGAGCTGCTTCTGCTCACGCTCGGTCACGAGCCTAAGCTCGTCAGAATATGCGATCTTTTTCTGAGCAAACTCCTCGAACTTTTTTCGACGAAAGCCATTCGCTTCTTCGTAAAGTTCCCGAACAGGTCGCTCGCTTCGCTCCACTTCTGAAACTGTGCTCGCCACAGTCCTTGCGCGCCGCGATTGGGCGGCCACATCTGCGATGGCCAGTGAAAGAAGGATCAAAAATATAACTGCCGTTCTCATAAGGGATTACGATGCCGCGGCCTCCTTGCCCGATGCAGGAAGAAACGGCCGGGCGAAATCGGGTACCGAGCCCGCAAGCACCGCTTCGGTGATCAGTTTCGCCGTTACCGGAGCGAGCAAGATGCCGTTTCGGTAATGTCCGGTCGCCACAAAGAGCCCGCGAACTCCCGGAATGGCGCCGATCAACGGCTCGCCGCCAACCGCAAAAGGCCTGAGCCCTGCCCATTTATCAACAGGTTCGCGGCCCGCAAGCCCTGGCAAAAGCCGCTCCGCCGAGCCCCGCAACGATAGTACACCATCGGCCGTAACGTCGGTGTTAAAACCTGCGTCCTCGACCGTCGCTCCGACCAGTAGCCGTCCGTCTCGTCGCGGCACCAGATAACCGCCCGCACCGTAGACGACGTGCCGCAGGGAAGAATAGTTCTCGAATGCGATGACCTGACCTTTAACAGGAGTCACTCTCGGGCAGCGGGTCTCAAGCAGAACGGAAGACCAGGCCCCTGCCGCAACCAAAACTGCATCCGCTTCAAAAATGCGTCCATTGCATCGCGCCCCGATAGCCTCGCCATTCTTTATGATCAACTCATCGACCGGCGAACGCTCGATCACCTCAATCGCGTTTCTTTGCGCAAATTCCGAAAGTCCCTGTACGAGCTTGCGATTCTCAACCTGACCGTTGTCCCGATAAAGCGCACCGGCAACGATATCCCCCGAAAGCGACGGCTCGAGCTTTCGCATATCTTCGGCGGAGAGGAAATCAGCCTGAATTCCGGCGTTTTGCTGAGCCGAATGACGTTCTCGAAGCTGATCGGCCTCATCGTCAGAGAACGCCGCACAGATCGTGCCCGTCCGGTCGAGTTCGATGTCTATGCCGGTCTCATCGAGAAGTGCCGCCGCGAATTCGGGATACAACTCATTTGACCGCCGGCATAGCCGGTACATTGCATCGACCGTCTCGGTTTCGGCGTCCGGAGCAAGCATTCCCGCCGCGGCCCACGATGACTCCATTCCGGCCCGGCCTTTTTCGAGCACGGTGATGCGGCCGGCGCCGGCGACGCGAAGCTCACGAGCTGCCGCCAGGCCGATAACACCACCGCCGATGATGAGGACGTTCATAAAGCAAAGAAATATTATAAGATATGGAGAGCTAAACTCGTATGAAACACAACATCACATTGATCCCGGGAGACGGCATTGGGCCGGAGATAACCTCGGCCACGGTTCGTATCATTGAAGCGGCAGGCGTGGAGGTCGAGTGGTCAACGCACATCCTTGGCGCTCAGGCTCAGGAGAAATACGGCACGACGCTTCCGGACGACGCCATCAGCTCGATCCGCACGAACCGTGTCGCCCTCAAGGGCCCGATAATGACGCCGGTCGGCAAAGGATTTACGTCGGTCAACGTGGGTTTGAGAAAAGCTCTCGACCTCTACGCAAACGTCCGCCCGATAAAGGCGCTCCCGAACGTCCCGTGCCGTTACCCGGAACTTGACCTTGTCATCGTCCGTGAAAATACCGAGGGGCTTTACTCGGGCATCGAGCACGTTGTTGTTCCGGGCGTCGTCGAAAGCCTGAAGGTGATCACCGAGAAGGCTTCGACGCGGATCGCGAAATACGCCTTTGAATTTGCCCGCGATAACGGCCGAAAAAAGGTAACCGCCGTCCACAAGGCGAATATCATGAAGCTCTCGGACGGGCTTTTCCTCGAGTGTTTCTATAACGTCGCGAAAGATTTTCCTGACATCGAGGCAGACGACAAGATCGTCGACAACTGCTGTATGCAGCTTGTTATGCGGCCGGAGCAGTTCGATGTGCTCGTGATGGAAAACCTTTATGGCGACATTCTCTCGGACCTTTGCGCCGGGCTGATCGGCGGGCTCGGGCTCGCACCGGGAGCGAACATCGGTGAGCAGGGAGCGGTCTTTGAGGCTGTCCACGGTTCGGCACCCGACATCGCGGGGCAGGGAATTGCCAATCCGACCGCGATTCTGATGTCCGGGTTGATGATGCTCCGCCACATTGGCGAGACAGAGGCCGCGGAACGGGCCGAGAAAGCAATGTTCGCGGTCTTTGCCGAGGGCAAATACTTGACCCGCGACCTCGGCGGGACCACCAATACGGCCGACTTCGCCTCGGCGATCATCGAGAAGCTCCGGGCAGCCGAAACCGCCTCCGCATAGCAGCGAAAACGGGAATGAGGCTGAGGGGCGACCTCAGCCTCTTTCTAATTGAAGTTGCCCCAATCTTTAATTGCCCGGGTTACCTATGAAATTGACGTCGAGCACATTGTCATCGGCTGAGACTAGCCGCGACGATGTTGGGAAATGGACGCCTTTTCCGGAAACGGAAACCAGATAACTGCGGCCGCTGGGAACGTCAGGAACCGAGTAGTACCCGAACGAATTTGATAAGGCGACGTAATTTATGCCGCTACCAAGCCCGGTTATCGTAACCCTTACCCCATGGATCCCCCGCCCTTCCGCATCTGTTATGCGGCCGGCGATACTGACCGGAGCGGCTGTCGGTGCTATGTTTGTAACCACGATCTGTTCGTTCGAGTCGCCGTTCTCTCCGTTCATTCCAAGTGCGGAAACAACGAAATAATAACGCCATGCGGTAAGGCCGTTTAGTGAGGCGCTTGTCGTCCCGGGCCCATAGTTCAGGGTTGTTGTATGGCTTCCGGACGTCACGCCGTATTTGACGTTGTACCCAGTTGAGCCAGGAACCGGTATCCATGAGATATTTGCTGTCCCGCTCCCGCCGCTGGATTTCACGATCATCGGCGAACCAAGCACTTCCTGTCCATACTCGACCCTCACCATTTCAGCGACAGACGGAACGCCGCTGTCATCGACAAGGAAAAGCATGTAGTAACCGGGTGGAGCAATGTTGGCATTCCGCGGTGCCTTTACCGATAGCCCATTTGTCGTTACCGAAAACTCGAGCGGAATGCGTCTCTGCTCGAAGTCAACCGAGTGCGTCACCGAAGAGACGCGCATCATGACCACTTGCTCGATCGATTCGGAGTTCGGAGTGTCAACATCGAAATCTTCATCGAATACGACAGAGCCCGGGGCGTCGGTTATTGTCGGCCGCGGGGCCAAATTCCCGGAGCCATCCGAATCATAAAGATAGGGCGGAGTAAAGATCTCCATGTTCTTTTCCAGGTATCCAAGTGTGTGGCAGTCACTACATATACCGCCGCCGCCCGTAAGCACCCGGCCATCTGGCAAGAGCATGGCGATCGAATGATATTGACGTTTTCGCGTAGCATCGCTAAGAGTGCTCCACTCTCCGGTTGCCGGGTCCCAAAGCTCAGCAGCGAAAACACTGGCGTTAAGATCGACGAGGTCGGCTCCGCTGCTCAGCCCGCCAGTGGCCAGCACCGACCCATCGGGAAGAGCAGTAAGATTATGCTGCCGTCGACCAAAGGCCATGTCTTCTACCTCGGCTGAGACCGGGGGAACGTTGGGATCGCGAAAATTCAGATCGACCGTCTCTCGCTGAGAAAGCCAGCCGCCGCTGGCGACAACCCGGCCGATGTCGTACATCGCATATGAACCGTAAAAACGCCAAAGGCTGTCGGCTCGCCAACCTGCGCCTTGGTAGGAACCGGTACCGGCAGGATCGATGAAGTACATATCCGGGTTCGGGCCCAAAAGGAATGCTTTTCCGTTCGGTGCCGCTTGGATCCACGGGTAGATGGGCATCGAAAGCGTGAAATTGCTAAGCGTTCGGATAGTGCCGTCGGTCGCATAGACCTCATGGTTCGACGGGCCTCCTGAGGTGATCAGCATCTCGCCATTTGCGAGCGGTGTAACCGACGGATACCAGCGTTCAAACTGCATATCCGGGCCGAGGGACCAAGTGTTTGCGGCTTGATCGAAAAAGTGAGTTTTCTTGATGCCTTCAAGCCCGGAATTCTTATTTCCGCCGGCAAAAAAGGGTGTACCATCGGGCAAATGCGCGAACCCTGCACAGAACAGATTATGCCCGGTCTGTGAGTTGTCGACGTTTGCAACCAGGTTCGTGACCGGATCCCACACAGAAGCCCTTGTGAAGTCGTGTGTTGGATAGTCTTCGGTTGGGCGGTCGCCTACCGAATCCCACATCAGCACCTTCCCATTAGGAAGAAGCATTACATGAATCGGCACAAGCGGCAGGTCGAAAACGGGCGACCACGTACCGAACAGGTGTCCGTCCGGGTTGAACTGCCTTTGGGCAGCTTCGCCCGACTTTGCGAGATTTCCCCAGTTCGTAAACTGTTGGAAATGCTGTTGAAGCTCGAGATTAAGCTGATCGAAACCTTTGAAGCCGAAATCAGTTTGTCTGTGTTTTTCGACCTCGTCTTTAGCAGATCGACTACCGGAATGGCCCTCATGCGGGAAGGCGGGAAAAACCAAAGAAAGAAGAGCCAGAAAGGCGCACGAAAACCTGCAAAGCGCTGGTGGGCAACGAAAGAAACTCATATCAACTCCGCAGGCTGGGGGCAGCCCGTAAAACAACAATGATCGAATGGAGCAAAGCTCCCGAGATTACAGGGTGATTGGCATCTTATACCAATAATCGTTCGTTGTAAACACCTATTTTCGGTAGATTTCCAAAGATCTGATCAAGGAAATCGATTAGGTGTCGAGAGTAGGAGCACCACGATCAACAAGAGAAAATATGGCACTAGGACGGCTGCTCCGGCGTAGTCCTTTGCGATACGCTGGCCGAAGAAGAGGGCCGTGAGCGACGCCGCGCCGAGCACTCCGGCGGCGAAGATCACAACGAGCGAGCCGGTTGCCAGGAAATAGACGATGCCAACCGCCGCCGCGAGGCCGGTCACAAGCTCCATCAAGGTGATCGTACCGAGCATCATCGGCACCATCCCGGCAAGAAATGTCTTCGAGAAATGGCCCGTCAGCCACTCGAGATTGCCCTTCCAATCAAAGACCTTGTCGAGCCCCGACTGAAGAAAAAGGATCGCGACAAAAAGCGCGGCGAAAAGGGAGGGAAGATTGTGAACAAAATCCACACTTACTAACGTCAAGTTCTTTACTCCTCGGTAAGATAGCCCGAAACGGAGAGGCTCACCCATTGTCCGTCTTTCGCATTCGCGTCTGTATAAGCCTTGACGCTTTTACCTGCATCAATAACGTAACCCGTGCAAAAATTTACAACTTCCGATTCACGCGGGTTTACAGCTATCTGAAACATTATACGCTTGCCGCGATCTGATTCAGCTAAATTTACGGTAATGGTTTCAATCGCACTTCGTTGTGGATGGTAAACGACATCGGTAATGATCAGCTTTTTTCCTTTGGGTACAGTGGAAAAGGGCCGATGGGGGTCATTCTTCAAGGAGAACTTAATGTTTTCAATTTCCGAATGTTCCCAGCTTGTGAATGCTCTCCCTTCCCCTGTGACAAACTGCTTTTCAGTTACGATTGGGCTTTCAGGTTCCGATCGCGCCTGGACACGCGAATTAATAGAAATGCCAATCATTATTCCAACGAAAATGCCGGCCAAGATAAGAATCGTTTGAAATACGCAACGCACAACTACCTCCTATTCCTTGCCATTATCGCCTCGATCTCGTCCGGGTCTTTTGTCACCTTTGAAGTGAGGTTGCGGTTGCCGTCCTCGGTGACGAGCACGTCGTCCTCGATGCGGATGCCGATGCCGCGGTATTTTGCCGGGGCGGTCTTATCGTCCGGCGGAACATAAATCCCGGGCTCGACCGTCAGCACCATTCCCGGAGCGAACGGCCGCGAATGCTTTGCCTCCTGGTCGCTGAAATAGCGGCCGGCGTCGTGGACGTCAAGCCCGAGGTAGTGCCCGACTCCGTGCATGTAATATTTAAGGTACGCCTTCTTCTTTACGAGCTCCGAGGTCTTGCCCTTGAGCAGCCCGAGCTTGACCATTCCTTCCGTCAAAAGCTCGATCGAGTATTCCTGCCGCTTCTTAACCGTGTTGCCGGTCTTGGTCGCCTCGATGCATTTTAGCTGCACATCGAGCACGACGTCGTAAACCTCTCGCTGTGCCGGCGTGAATTTGCCGTTGACCGGGAAGGTCCGCGTGATGTCTGAGGCATAGCCCTTATACTGCGCACCGGCGTCGATCAGGATCAGGTCGCCGTCCTTGAGCGGCATATTGTTCTCGACGTAGTGGAGAATGGTCGCGTTGTCGCCGCCGCCGACGATCGAGTTATAGGCGACGCCGCTCGCGCCTTTGTCCTTCATGTAAGCTTCCATCAGGGCCTCGACCTGGCCTTCGTTCATCCCCGGCTTTACCTTCTTCATCGCCAGGATGTGGGCCTCGGCGGCGATATCGGCTGAGACCTGCATCAGCTCGACCTCTTCGGGGGTTTTGTGGAGCCGCATCTCGCCGGTAATGATGGTCGGGTCGATGATGGTGTGCGGCGGGTATGCCGTCTTCAGCCGCCGGACGCGCTGGCCCGAAAGATATTGCAAGATCTGTTGGTCAAGAGCCTTATCAACCGAGAAGCGGTAATACAACTTGTCGTGGCCATCGAGCAGCTTCGGCAGGTCGGCTTCGAATTTTTCGATCGAAAACGCCCGGTCTGCGCCGTGATTTTTGACCGCACCCTCGACGCCCTGCCGCCTGCCGTACCACGTTTCCATCAGCGGATCACGCGGCCTTACGTAAAGCGTGTAAGGCGACTTCTTGTTCTTCGGGTCGATCACCGCGATCGCGTCCGGCTCCGGAAATCCGGTCAGGTAATAAAAGTCCGGGTCCTGCTGAAACTTGAACTCCGTGTCGTAGCTCCGCGTAACCTCATGGGCCGCCGGAATGACCGCCACCGAATTTTCTTCCATCTGGTCAATGAACCGCTTTAGTTGCTCTCGCATATATCCGAAGTGTAGCCGAAACGGAAAATAGATTCCAGAGTTGGGGAGATCCAGAGTTGCGAAGTTGCGACGTTTCGAAGTTTTGAGTCCCGGCTTTAGCCGGCGATCCAATATTCCGCATTCCGTATTCCGAATTCCGCATCCGGAGCGTTTCATTTCTAAAAGCAGACCGCGCGTTTCTGAAACGATTGAAACGAATGAAAGAAATGAAATGTCTGAAACACTTGAAACGCCTGAAACGCAGTGTGCGGTCGGAACCGCCTGCGTAAGCGGGCGGCCAGTTCGTTGGACGGGAATGCGCTTTCTGAAATCGACATCTCGTATTGATCTGTTTTTCTGTGGGCATCGCGCGTTCGCGAAAACACCGTGAACGCCACGAACGCCACGAACACCACGAACACCACGAACACCGCGAACATCGCGAACGTCGCGAACGTCGCGTACAACTGTTTCGCCCCGAAAAGAATTGACACATTGCGTCCTAAGTCCATGTCTTCGTCCGATCTCAGCATTTCTCTCCATTGTTAATTGTTAATTGACTAATTCTTAATTGGTAATTGACGAGGCTTTGGTCTTTGATCTTTTTCCGACGGATGGCGACCGACGACCGACAGCTGTCAACAGTCCTCCCCTCCGCTATCGATTTTCTTTGCTCTGCTGCAGAAAGAGAATCGCGATCCGTGAGATATGAAAGATACGGATGATCTGGATGAATTGTATGGCGAAGTTTTGTGCTATGAGGGTCGGCAAAAAATCGTGACAAACGCCAAGAAATTCTGTATCATCACCAAAAAATCCTCAGTGTAGCGTTACTTCCCCTTATGAGGCCACATAATATTTCCACTAGAGAATTACCGTTTTCCGCAATACTCGTTTGCTTGGTCAGTCTGGGATGTTTGGCGATATGGGGCGTTCACAACTCGCAGCCGGTAGTAGCCGGCTCGTCGGTCGACGTCGTAGCGTCTTCGACGAAAGCTTTTCCTCGCATACTGACTCCAACTGTTGAGATGAGCGCTTCCGAGTTTACACTTGAGACTCAGAAGATCACGGCTCCCGCAGGTCAAACCCAGCCGGGATTCTCTAAATCCGTCGCACTCAGTGGGAATACGAGCGTAATTGGTGATCCTGCCGGAACCTCTAACGGAGGTTCAAGCCTCGGGTCCGTCTCGGTTTACGAACGGACTCCAAGTGGTTGGGTTTTGCAAGTGCGATTGTTCGCTTCTGACGGCGTTCTTGATGCCGGTTTTGGGAATTCGCTCGCGATTGACGGGGATACGGTTGTAGTTGGAGCAAGTAATATGCCAGGGCCGTTACATGCTCGACAAGGAGCTGTATACGTTTTTCGGAGAACAAACGGCGTTTGGCATCAAGAAGCGAAGTTAACAGCCGATTCATGCACTTCGCCGACAGGATGCGGCTACGGAACCTCGGTCGACATAAAAAACGGAATTATTGCCGTTGGTGCCCCAAATCAAAGTGAGGGAACACTCTGCTGCCGTGGGGCCGTTTTCCTCTATTCGTTGCTCGAAGGACAATGGACTTCCATCCAACGCCTTGGAGCAAGCGGCAGCACATCACAGAGCGACTTTGGCCGGAGTGTGGCGATAAATGGGTCGGATGGTACGGTATTAGTTGGGGCACCGAACGATAACGTGAATGGGAACCAACGACAAGGATCTGCGTCTATTTTCACTTCTGAAAACGGGATTTGGACGTTTACAAATAGGCTGCTTGCTCCAGACGGCAGTGCAGGTGACAATTTTGGCGGAAGCGTTACGATTGACGGTACTTCGCTAGCCATATCCGCGAGTTCGGATACGGTACAAGGTGTATTCCGGTCAGGATCACTTCATTTATTTGAAAGGGTGAAAAGTGTTTGGATTCACCGACAAATGTTGGCGGATCCAGACAAAACTGTAACAGGGAATTTCGGTTCCCCTGCCGTGTTAAGGGGAGATGTTTTGTTGGTTGGTCATGTTGGATACGTCAATGGAACCGGAAGGGCGATCCTTTACGAGCGATTTGATTCGACCTGGTCAATCCGTACACAACTGAGGGCATCCGATGCCGTATCGAATCAGCGTTTTGGTTCGGCATTAGCGATGGACGGAAATTTGCTTTGGATCACGGCACCCGAAAGATTGCCCTCGAGCGATGCTGGTCATGGCGTCAGCTATGCTTTTAATAGTCAAATTCCGCCGATCGATTTGTGGAGTGAGGACGACTCTGGATTATTGGACTCCGATAACATAACGAATAAGCACACGCTTCGATTCACAATTCGAGGCGTTATTCCAGGTGCATTGATTGAAGTCTATCGCAACGGGATACCGATTTTTTCCACTATTTCCGAAGATGAAGTGTTAAGCTTCACGGACTCAAATGTGCCCGAGAACATGACCTCCACGTACATTTCGTTCCATACAAGCCAAGGCGAGACTGCTTCTCGCACCGTGACCGAGGTAACTGTTGATACGCTTGGCCCGCTTTCCCTCGTGGTGCAGGCCCCCGGACAGAGTGATCCCACTAATATGCAACCGATATTGTTCTCCTGCTATTTCAATGAGAGCGTCTACGGAGGGTTAGATCCGTCCGATATCTCGCTCGCCGGATCAACCGCAAATGTTTCGAATGCCATCGTTGAAACCATCGCTGGAAATGGAAGCGTCACGGCAAACGTGAGCAATATTCTTTCTGATGGCCTTGTGCGATTGTCGGTCAGACCGAATTCGGTTGTTGACATTGCCGGCAATCCGAATTTGTTTGCAGTTTCGACGGATGACTCGGTCACATTCGATACGAACGGTCCGAGTGTTACGATTAATCGAGCAATCGACCAGTCGTCCCCAACCGCAAGTATGCCGGTACGCTTCACGGTTGTTTTCAGTGAGCCCGCGTCACAGTTCAATGCAGTATCGTTTGCGGGGTCTACTGCTAATGTGAATGGTGCGTGGGCAATTATTACTGGTTCCGGAAACGTCTTCGAGATTCGTGTGAACGGCGTCACCTCGGACGGCGGACAACTCCTAGTGACTGTCCCAGCTGGTTCAGCATTGGACCTTGCAGGAAACGCGAACTTTGCGTCCACAAGCGAGGACAATACGGTGGTCATCGACACGGTCAGGCCGAGTGTAACGGTTAATCAGGCAGCGGGCCAGCCCGACCCAGCCTCCACTTTGCCGATCAACTTCACGGTTCAGTTCAGCGAACCCGTCACGAATTTTGATGTTTCCTCGGTACGACTTACGGGCTCCACAATCGACACTTCCGGAGCAACCGCTTCTATTTCCGGCTCGGGGTCAAAATACAATCTCGCAATCGGCAATTTTGTTCCGAACGGAGGGATTTTACGGGTCTCGCTCAACGAGGGGGCTGCGAGGGATTTTACCGGGAACGCAAGTCTTTCATCGACAAGCTCTGATAACACAGTAACCGTACTGAACCCCATTAGGGATGGCGGATTTGAAGCTACGGCGTCAAATGGCTTTAACCCACATTGGACGTCCTCTTCGACAAGGTTCGGTACTGCCCTGTGTAGAACCTCATTTTGTGGCACTGGGGGTGGCACCGCGGCTCCGCGAAATGGCGACGGATGGGTGTGGTTTGATGGTTCGGATACGACCGTAGCTGAATTTGCGACCGTTTCGCAGCAGGTGCAGTTCCCGCCAAGCGGGACGGCGATCCTAAGTTATCATCTAAAAATTGGAGCGGCCCGGGCTCCCGCCCTTTCGATCCTGCGGGTCAAGATAAATGGCTCGACCGTACAAACCATAAACGAGCCCGAAACTGCTGAGACGGCGTTCACGGAACGTCTCGTCGACCTTTCGGAATACGCGAATGGTCAAGTTCACAACCTGACTTTCGAGTATGTCCGTCCTTCAGGCGTGCCCAGTGATAATTTCGTGATCGACGATGTTTTGTTGATCGTTGAGGAACCTGCCAGCCCGTCCAGTGTCGCTCCGTTTGATTTTGATGGGGATGGGAAGACGGATATTTCTATTTTTAGGCCGTTGAGTTGGGGTGGAGCTGAGTGGTGGTATCTGCGATCGAGCGATGGCGGTAGCCATGCGCGTGCGTTTGGTGCGGTTGCGGACACTATTGTGCCAGCGGATTTCACGGGCGACGGGAAGACGGATATTGCTTTTTGGCGGCCCTCGACGGGTGAATGGTACGTGATTAGGAGCGAGGATTCGACGTTCTTTGCGTTCCCGTTTGGGGCGGCGGGCGACGTGCCTTCGCCGGCGGATTTTGACGGCGACGGAAAGGCGGATGCGGCGGTGTTTAGGCCTTCGACATCGACGTGGTTTGTGCAGCGGTCGAGCGACGATCAGGTTGCGACCACGCCGTTTGGGCAAGCAGGCGACAAGCCTGTACCGGCCGATTATGACGGCGATGGCAAAGCCGATGTTGCGATCTTCCGGCCGACGGGTGGTTCCGGCGGCGGCGAGTGGTGGTATCTGCGGTCGAGCGACGGAGCTAATCGTGCATTCGCTTTCGGAACCTCGACAGACCTAGCAGTCCCGGGCGATTACACCGGCGACGGCAAAGCGGACATCGCTTTCTGGCGGCCATCGACGTCAGAATGGTTCATTCTGCGATCTGAAGATTCGAGCTTCTACGCGTTCCCGTGGGGAGCAAGCGGCGACATCCCGGCACCGGGCGATTACGACGGCGACGGCAAGATAGACGCCGCTGTTTTCCGGCCATCGAACTCGAACTGGTTTGCACTTCAGTCAACGGCGGGCCCGCTGATTCTGCAGTTTGGAATCACTGGTGATAGGCCGCTGCCGAATGCGTTTGTGAGATAAAGAAGTCAGAAGTCAGAAGTCAGAAGTCAGTAGTCAGAAGTCGGAATAATGAAGCCGGAGGTGCGGATTCGTCCGTGTCTCCGGTTTTTGTTGTTTGGGGAACAGGAAGCAAGAACACAGAATCCACAGAAATAAGACACAGAGCAAGCACAGACGGAAACCCGAAAGGTAGGAATGATGAACCCGGAACCCGTTTTCTTCTTTTCTTATTTCGTGGTTGATCTACTGCTGATGACTTATCGAAGATCGATCTGACAAACCACGAAAGCGGAAAAGAAGAAACAGAAGATCCCGAATCGATCATTCATCATTCATCATTCAGCATTCCGTTAAGCCCTTACTAACGTGCGGGCTTCTGCAACGTTGGCCGGCTGAAGCCGGGACTCAAAACCTTCTATCACCCCGTCCGCCGAAGCGGCGGCCACCCCTCCTAAACAAGGAGGGGAGTTTCCGCGACAGATTCCGCATTCCGAAATCCTCATTCCGCATTGGAATTGAGCGCTCACTCACGGTCGGGCTACTGACACGGCAGGCTTCTGCATTGGAGCCCTCCCTAACGGTCGGGCTACGGACACGGCGGGCTTCTGCAATGTAGCCCTCCCTGACGGTCGGGCCTCTGACACGGCGGGGCCTATGATGCGGCGGGCACGGCGGGAAGGTCCTTGAAAAATAAAATGAATGAGTATTCATTCAGTCACGTTTTTGTGTTATACTTTTGGCACTTTTGGAGGTTATGAGCGTGGATACACAAATGGCAAAAGAGTATGTTAAGGGCGGCGAGTTCTTGATCGCGGAGCAGACGACGGCGGAGGTCTTTACGCCGGAGGATTTTTCTGACGAGCATCGGATGATCGGAGAGACGTGCCGCGAATATATTGACAACGAGGTCGTGCCGAATCTGCCGGCACTTGAGAATCACACTTGGGAGATCGCCCGCGACCTGCTGAAAAAGGCCGGCGAGCTTGGCCTTCTCGGGGCAAATATCCCTGAGGAATACGGCGGAATGGAGCTCGACCAGACGACCGGTGCGATCATCGCAGAAATGGTCGGCCGCGGCAGCGGTTTTGGCTCGACCTATGGAGCTCAGACCTCGATCGGGCTCCTGCCGATACTTTACTGGGGCTCGGAAGAGCTGAAGAAAGAGTGGATCCCGGGCATCATCTCGGGCGAGATCGTTTCGGCGTACTGCCTGACCGAATCGGGCTCGGGCTCGGACGCTCTCGGGGCCAAGTGCGTCGCAAAGCTTTCCGATGACGGCGAACACTGGATCTTGAACGGCGAGAAGATGTGGATCACCAACGGCGGCTTTGCCGATGTCTATCTCGTCTTTGCCAAGGTCGATGGCGAGAAGGAAAAGTTTTCGTGCTTCCTCGTGCCGCGGTCGGAAAACTGCCGCCCGGGCAATGAAGAGCACAAGCTCGGCATCAAGTCGTCCTCAACGACCGCCGTTATTCTCTCCGATGCGAAGATCCCGAAGGGCAACCTGATCGGCGAGGTCGGCGACGGTGCGAAGATCGCGTTCAATGTACTCAACGTCGGCCGCTTCAAACTCGGAGCTTCGGTCACCGGCGGAGCAAAGCTCGCGATTCACGAATCAGTTCGTTATGCCAATGAGCGGCATCAGTTCAATAAGCCGATCTCTTCGTTTGGTGCGATCAAGCACAAGCTCGCCGAGATGGCGATCCGAACATGGGTCGCGGAGTCGATCACCTACCGGACGGTCGGGATGATCGATGCCTTGATCGGCGATGGTGCTGATAATGCGAAGAAGCTGCAGTCGATCGAGGAATACGCCGTTGAATCGTCGATCAACAAGGTCGCATGTTCCGAGTCGCTCGACTTCGTCGTCGATGAGATGGTGCAGATCTACGGCGGTTACGGCTATTCGGCCGATTACCCGGCGGAGAAGGCCTATCGCGATTCGCGCATCAACCGCATCTTTGAAGGCACGAATGAGATCAACCGGATGCTGATTCCCGGCCAGTTGATGAAGCGAGCGATGAAGGGCAAGATCGGTTTGCTGCAGGCGGCAAAGGCTCTGCAGGACGAGATACTCAACCCGCAGATGTCGTTTGATGAAGACACAAGCCTGCTCGCGGCGGAAATGAAGCTCGCGGCAAACGCAAAGAAGATCGCCCTGATGGTGCTCGGCACGGCGGCCCAGAAATACATGATGGCTCTCGCCGAACAACAGGAAGTGCTGATCAATTGCGCCGACATCATTATGGACGCCTACCAGATGGAGACGGCGATTCTGCGTGCAAAGAAATACGCTGAAAAGAACGGCGAGGACGCCGCCGGACGCTACATAGACATGGCAGGCGTCTATTGCAACGACGCCATCCAGCGGATCGAGGCGAAGGCGAAAAACACCATCGCCGCCATAGCCGAGGGTGACGAAGGTCGAACGCTTCTGGTCGCACTCAAGCGGTTCACGAAAAACAACTCGCCGATCAACACCATCGCCGCCCGCCAGCGGATCGCCGATGTGATGATCGCGGCGAATACTTACACCTACTAAAGCTTTGTGCTTCAATAGAATGGCGATTGGCCGCGTTGACCTGAAACGGTTTACGCGGCCTTTGGTCTTGTGCTACGCTCATCGCGGCCGCTCCGCAACTGTGGCGGTGGGCCTTTAGTCTGACAAAAAATTATGCAAATTCGAAAATTAATACTGGCGGTGATGATCGTCTCGTCCCTGATCGCCTGCGGCGGCGGTGCGGGAACCGGAGCGGGCGGAGGTCTCGCACTTAAAATGAACGGTGCCGATGTGCCATTCGAGGTAAAATCCACCGGCGTCTATCCCTCAACAAAAACCTTTTCGTTTACCGCAGACGGGCAAACGACGATGACCAAGGCCGTTAACCACTACATTGCACTCGCGAGTTTTGAGATGGAAACGCGGGGGCCGGTGACCATGGGTCGAACACTGGCTGCCGATGGCGAAACGCGCGTCATTTTCCAGATCGTCGGCGAAGAGGGAACCGATGAAAAGGCGGTAATGAAAACGGGCACCTACAAGACGAAATGCGAAAAGTATAACTGCGTCGATTTTGTGAACCTCTCGCGGTTCGCGAACGGAAAGGAAGAGAAAATATCGGTCGATGCACGGAAGGCTGAGGGCGAAGTGCGGATAACGTCCGTGACCGAAGACACGATATCGGGCGAGGTTGATATCACCGAAGGCGGGAACAGCATCAAAGGGCCGTTCACCGCAAAGATAACGACCAAACGCTAGCTTGAGCGGGTACGGTTCGATAAACTTGCCGTATGACATTGCAGTACCGAGTTGAACGATGGAACGAGCCCTATGCTCCCGACGTGGCTTCCCTGAGGTCTCGTCTCACCGCGGAAGGCTATTCTGTCTTTCAGTGGACCGATCTTCCGGGAGCAGAATATCCGCAACACGCCCACGCTAACGACCAAACGCACTGGGTCGTTTCCGGTGAGATAGAACTTGAGGTTGCGGGAGCGGGAAAAAATGTTTTGGCTGCGGGCGACCGCGACTTCATGCCCTCGGGCACGGAGCACACGGCGCGCGTAATCGGCGATGTCCCGGTCATCTACCTCATTGGTGAAAAGGTCTGAGCAACAAAAGAGCGGCAGGCCGTTAAGCCCGCCGCTCTTCCTCCCCGGCTCGAAATTGTCATCGGTTTAGTTCCGACGATAAACGCGTTCGTACTTCTTAGTCTTCGGGTTGATCTTGTAAGTGTAGACCGCTCCCGCACCGCCTCCGGCTAACGCTCCCCAGGCAGCTCCTTTCTTGCCGCCAAGTAGGCCACCGACGATCGCTCCGGCACCCGCGCCGATACCAACGTTAATGAGATTGCGGTGACGCTGGTAAACATTCTTCTTTTTTCCGTACGTTCGTTCATAACGATCGTTGTCGCGATAACGACGCGTCTGTGCGTCTGCAGACGAGGCGAAAAACGGAACCATCACTGCCAACATTGCCATCATCGAAATTGCTGTAAGAAATCTTTTCATAACTGTTTCCCCCTAAAAACTTGGCTAAGGAGGAATTGCCCTCCCTGCCCTATTCCATAGTGCAAAGGCCGTGCCAAATATCATAAATTGTAGTATTGCAACATTTAGCTCGTTAACCACCACGTTGACCAGACACGTTCCCAATACGAAATAAGACCGAGGCAAACGCTTTGGTATGCGGCGGCAGCCCGCGTAAATGAACAGGGAATCATGCTGACTTATGAGGTAAACGTTGTTAAATTATGTTTATCCCACCCTCCTAAACTTTCTGCAATCTAATTCGCGATGAACGTCGGCGACCTCCGTTACGCCTCGACCGAATGACGCTCGTATGCAGTCTTGCTTAAACGAACGAATCTCGCTGACCGAACCTACCTAAAATTAAAACAACCATCCTCAGCCGCGTGGAGCTACGCATGCGTCCGCCCATCATCTTTGTCGCCCTCACCTTTGCGATCGTCATTTCGCTGATGATCCCAATTTCGCAAACGAAGAATACGGGCTCGCCCAACGCCGGTCCCGGTTTCGGATTACTGCGGCCGGTGAGTGCCGGGAACACCTATGCGAACCTCTCGCAGGGACCATTTTCATATACATTGTCACTGGCGACCGCAAACCAGATCAGCTCAAACGACAATTGGTCATCGGTTCCAAGTATGGAAGGCTATGCCGGCACCGGGCTTACCCCAACGCACGGAGTAGACCCACAGACCGTTCTCGGGACGGAGTTCACAAATAATGCATTGCCGGTCACAAGTTCGTCGCAAGTCAATGCGAACAAAGGCAATCCGAATGCTTTCAATGCCGGTGGCGTTACCGAGTCCGACTCTGGTACGTACATCGCGATCGGCCTCCAAGGAAATGTTCAGGCCAATCCGTATGTGGTCTTCTATTTGAATACCACGGGGATGTCTTCCGCGACGATCAGCTACAACATCATCGATATCGACGGCGGCAGCAACAACGCCGTTTCGCCGGTAGCCTTGCAGTACCGGGTCGGTGAGAGCGGGCTGTTTACAAACTTGCCAAACGGTTTCGTTGCCGATGCGACCGATGGGCCGAACATTGCCGGCCGAGTTACATCGCGGATAGTCGCCCTGCCGTTCGCCGCCCTCAATCAGCCGCAGGTTCAGGTCCGCCTGATCACGACAAATGCCGCCAACACAAGCGGCAGTAGTGCTCCCGATGAGTGGATCGGCGTCAACAACGTTGTCGTCACCGCCCTGGCGCCGTCGTCGGCCGGCGTCACGATCGGAGGACGCGTGCTGACGCAGGAAGGCCTTCCGGTTTACGGTGCACGGATCACGATGATGGACATTGACGGCAATGTGCGAACGGCATTAACCAATTCCTTTGGCTACTATCAGTTCGAGGACGTATCTGTCGGCGAATCATATATTTTTTCTGGTTTTGCCAAGCGGCACACGTTGAACACCAAATATCAGCTCTACACACCTGAACAGGACTTCTCGGGGCTCGACTTTGTCGCGTATTAGTCTCTTGTTCGGCTATGCGACCTTACGAAGGATCGGTGTTTCACCGATCCTTTTTTTGTGTGCTAAACTTGCCGTCGAATGCTCAAGAGCGACATACACGAGCGGACCTGGTTCTTTGATCTTGAGTGGGTCCCGGACGCCGCCGCGGCGAAAAAGCTCTATGACCTGCCGGATGAGGTGACCGAGCTTGAGGCGATCCAAAAGCTCTGGGAAACGGCCTCGGGCTATTCGCCGGAGGTGCCGCGGCCCTTTGTAAAGTATCTTTTCTCGCGGATAGTTTCGATCGCGTTCCTCTCCAGAAATGTAGTTTTCCGCGATGGCGAGGAGCAGATCGAATTCGGGATTCACTCTCTGCCGAAGCTGCCGACCTCAAGAGAGGAGCACGACGAGGCGAGCATGATCGGCAAGTTCCTTTATTGGATCGGTGAGCGGGAGCCGCAGCTCGTCGGCTTTAATTCGCTAGAGTCCGATCTTCAGGTGATCATCCAGCGAGCATTGATAAACGAGGTCTCAGTGCCCTCGTTCGCGCGACGCCCGGCTAAGCCCTGGGAGGGCCGCGACTATTTTGATTCGAAGAACAGCGAATGGCATTTGGACCTGATGCAGCGGTTCTCGATGCGGGGCGGGATGGCACCGAAACTGAACGACCTTGCGGTTTTGTGCGGCTATCCGGGAAAGATCGACGTTGCCGGCGATCAGGTAGTTGACCTCTGGCTTGCGGGCGACGTGAACCGCATCGTCGAATATAATCAGACGGACGTGATGAACACATATCTGGTTTGGCTGAGGGTCGCTTATTTTTCCGGAAAGATCAGCGAAGAAAGCTATTTCGCTGAACAGGACCAATTTCGCGAATTTCTCGCTGCGGAAGCAGCCAAGGAAGGCGGAGCGCATATCACAAAGTTTCTTGAGATGTGGGAGCCGTGAGCCTAGGTGAAACGCATTTTGCTTTGGCAACGGAAGCCTGGATTTCTGCACCACATTATTTGAATTGACAGCGAGAGTATCGATTTGAGCAGCGACAGACCAAATCAGGTGATGACAGCAACCGTTTGCACGGCGTGCGGGACTGCCGCATCGGCGGGGGGCGAGAAGTTTTGCCTTGTCTGCAACAAGCTCCTTTCCGAGGACTATCAGCCGCTCGATTCGCTTCGTTCTTCGTATGGGCTGCAGCGGCAGGCTTTGCAAATGGGCGAGGCGGGGGTTATATCGGCAGATGAACTTTTTGCCCGCAGGCCAGAGAACAATCTCGCCGAGTTTTCTTGGGCGTGTTTTGTTTACTCGCTTGTGCCTTATCTCGGGATTATTTTTGTGCCGGTTACTCTGCTCCTTGGCACTGTGGCGGGCATTTCATCTATCCGGCATGCGGACAAGAGCGGAACGCGGCTCGGCTTTGGAATGGTCGCGGGAAGCATTCCGGTGCTTGCGGTACAGATTCTACTTTGGTGGCTGCTTTACCTTATCCCGCAGCTTGGCCACGGCCCTTCGATGTAAAAATGACATCTGTAGCAACAGTTATCGGGTCGAATTCTCATCTCGAGTACATCGCCCGGCTGAAAAAACAGAAAGAGACCGAAGGCGGCCGCTTGCCGGGCTTTGGTGATTTTGTCGAGATCGCTTCGGCGGGGATCTTGGCGGTCGGCGTGGTCTTTGATACCCGAATCTTTAACCCGGAGATCGCCGGAACCGGACAAAGGATCGGGGCTCAACCGGCTTTTGCCGCAAGCGTCGGAGAAGCTACGGGAGAAACGGGCCATCTGCTTGGGATTCTTGTCGTCGGCTATCGGCCCGAAGAAAGTGGGGTTTACGAACAGCAGCCGCCGAAATTCGTGCTGCCGCATGGAAGCGACGTCCGGCTAATGGCGGAAGAGCGGTTCCGCGAGTTTCACGCGGCCGGCGAAGGCGGCGTTCGGGTCACCTACACCGGTAAGGTCTTGAAGCACGCCGGAATGCTCGGCCAGCCGCTGATGCAGGCGATCCTGCAACGGCTCGGAGCCGCATTCGGCGAGCGGCAGGCTCCGGCACTTTCATTGATCGATCGCTCAATTGCTTGGCGCGAGGCCGGCATCTGACCAACGCCCATCACCCAACCATGATCGAATTCGCAACGATCTACAACGAGAACTGCCTTGAAACGCTCGGCCGGATGCCGGATTCGTTCATCGATATGACGATAACGAGCCCGCCCTATGACGATCTTCGCGACTACAACGGCTATCACTTTCCGGTCGAGGAGATCGCGGCGGGGCTCTTTGCCAAGACGAAGGAAGGCGGCGTTGTGATCTGGGTCGTCGGCGACCGGACGTATAACGGCAGCGAGAGCTTGAGCAGCTTTCAACACGCGTTCGCATTTCGCGAGGCAGGTTTTCGCGTCCACGACACGATGATCTATGCGAAGAATAATCCCATTCCTAGCGATTGCGGCAAGCGATATCGGCAGGCGTTCGAATATATGTTTTGCTTTTCGAAGGGCCAGCCCGGGACGTTCAATCCGCTGACGGTTCCGATCAAGCAGGAGAAGGCGTTCAAGTCGTTTCGCATAACGAAGGTCGGCCGCAACGACCTTGCCCACGACCACGTCGCCCCGAAAGAGCGGAAGGTCAACAATATTTTTTTCTATAACGTCGGCACGTCTTCTTCTAAGGACAAGATCGCTTTTGAGCATCCGGCGATCTTTCCCGAGCAACTGGTAGAGGACCAGATCCGGACGTGGACCAACGAGGGCGATACGGTTTACGATCCCTTTATGGGCAGCGGGACGACCGCCAAGGTCGCCGGGCTGCTCGACCGGAAATGGGTCGGCTCAGAGATCTCGGCCGAATACGTGGCGATTGCGGAACAAAGGCTCGAGATCCATCGAAAGGATGCAAAGGCATTAAGCGGCGGGGCGTGACAACCATTTAGTCGGCTCGCGCGTCTGATAGCCGGTACGATCAACTTGAGGTAAATGTATGAAGAGTTTGTTCACAGTCGCCCTTCTGTTCGCGGCCGCTATCGGTACCGCGGCACAGGTCAGGCCGGCGGATGCTACTCAGCCAGACCGCAAACCGGCGGCTCCCCAGTCGTTCGAAGCAAAGTACGAAGGCGGAATGTTCGGCTATGGCAAGAAAGAGACGGGAACGCTGAAGTTTGATGACGTCAACGAACGGATCGTTTTTCACGGCAAGGATGGAAAAGAGAAGTTCTCGATCGGCTTTCAGCAGATCAGCGTCATTTCCCCGCAGTCGCGTTCCGTAACTTCGACGACCGGCAATGTGGTCCGCAATATACCGCTTCCGGGTTCGGTGCTCGGCGGGTTGATCAAGGAAAAGAAGCGTTATTTGATCGTTCAGTTTGCTGACCGAGACGCGGACGTCAGCGGAACCGTAAGCTTTAAGCTCGACAACCTGAAACTACTCGAGTCCGTCATTCAGACGCTCGGCGAAAAGGCGAAAATGACGCAGCGGGGCGATGCGTTTTACCGGCCACGAACGGTGAGGACAGAGATCTAATTAATATCGCCGAAGCGGTGCTGGATGATCGCGGTGAGAGCGATCGCGGCCGTTTCCGCACGAAGTATTCTGCCGCCGAGTGTGACAACGGCGGCTTTTTTCGTTTCCGCAAGCTCAAGCTCCGCATCGGTCCATCCACCCTTTGGTCCATAGATCAGCGTAAGCGGCACACCCGACGGAATATCCTCGATCTTCTCGCCGCCACGCTCGCTAAATAAAATAACGCGGCCGCCCTCCGCTTGGGCAAATACCTCGACAAAGGCTATCGGCTCATCCACTTTCATCAGCACTGCGCGGCCGCATTGCTTTGCGGCCTCAAACGCGATCCGACGCCAGCGTTCGAGCCGGCGAGCGGCGGCCGAGGCTTTCACTTCGGTGCGACTAGTAATCAGTGGGATCAGCCGCCGGACGCCGAGCTCAACCGCCTTTTCGATGGCAAGGTCGAACTTTTCGGCGGGCGTAACCGCGGCGGCAATGGTGAGGTCAAGCGGCGACTCCGGAGCAGACGGCTCGACACTTCTACCGATCCGCAGCATCGCTTCACGCTTTGTGACCGAGGCGATCGCGGCCTCGTATTCTTGGCCTTCGCCATCGAAAACATTTACCGCATCGCCAACGCCGAGCCGCAGCACATCGCGGAGATGATGTGTTTCGCCGGCATCTAGCCGGGCTTGCCCTTCGCCGAAGTTTTCGGGCGGCGAATAGAATCGATGCTTTGTCATGATTCCTTTGTGGTCAAAAACTTCGCGGCGTAGTCGGCCGAGGCCTGCCGCATTTCGATCCAATGCTCGAAGACCTCGGGCGAACCGAGCCAGATCGTAAGCCATTCGGCAAGCTCTTTCCGCACGCTCACCGGCAGCGGCCGAAGCCGCGAGCTTTCGGCCCCGAGAAGTTCGTCCTTTTCCTCGATGGCGAGCTGACGCAGCAATCGGAGTCCATCGCGGTCTTTGCGTTCGGTAAACTTTTTGCGGAGATTCTCCATCCGCCGCAGCGACGAGCGTGAGCTTTCAAGCCCGGTAAAATCGAAAAGGTCGCGAAAGGCCGCATCGTAGGGCCGATCCTCGTCGCGATCGATATGCAGGTCCATCAACTCTGCATGGCGAAGCTCGGCACCTTCATCGGCAAGCAGCCGGGCGATGACCATTACGGGATCGACCGCCTGCGGGCCGAAGCGATCGCGAACGGCGGTTTCGATAGCCTCGAGTTCGGGCCGGCCGATGCTTTCGCAATCGAGCCGTTCCCAGACGTCGATGATCAGATCGGTCTTGTTTCGAGCGGTCTCCATCTGCGCTACCGCAAAAGCGTTTCGATCATCTCGGATGAGGAATGGTCCTTCGGGTCACCGACGATGGCGACTCGGCCGCCGATCGAGAGCACGACATCACGCTCGGGCACATTCTCTTCGGTATAGTCGGTTCCTTTTGTGTGAATATCGGGGCGGATCGCGAGGATGAGTTCGGTGACGGTCGGCTCGTCAAAGATCGTAACGGCATTAACCGAACGGAGCGATGCGATCATCTCTGCTCGTTCCTCGGCTGGAACTGCGGGACGCCCCGGGCCTTTGAGCATCGCCACTTGCCGGTCACTGTTGATACCGACGACCAACAGATCGCCGAGTGCTTTCGCTCCCGCTAGATAACGAGTGTGGCCGACGTGGAGCAAATCAAAGCAGCCATTCGCAAGCACGATCGTCCTTCCCGCGGCCCTTTGATCGGCAACAAACCGGGTTAACTCTTCGCGGTCGAGAATTGGTGCGGAAGCGGTCATAGTTCGTCGTTCGCGGCGACCGAGAGCACGGGCTCCTCGGCGGAAAGCGAGGCGGTCAATTCAGCAAGCGAAACGGTCGCGGTTCCGCGTTTCATTACAACAATTCCCCCGGCGTGGTTCGCGACCTCGGCCGCCCGTCTGAAGTCGAAGCCTGATGCAAGCGCCATAGTAAATACAGCAATCACCGTATCGCCCGCTCCGGTCACGTCAACAGGCTCGGTCGAGCCGACGACCGGAATCTGTTCAAGCGGCCTGCCCTCGACCGAGAGCAGCATTCCGTTTCCGCCTCGGGTGATGAGCAAAGCACGGCAGTCGAGTCGCTTGCGAAGCTCATCGGCAGATTCCGGATCAAAGCCGCTCCCGATGATCGCCTCGGCCTCTTCAAGATTGGGCGTTGCGGCTGTCGCACCGCGAAACTCAGCGAGCCGATAACGCGAATCAACCACGAGCGGGATATCACGCTTGCCCGCCGCAACAAGCAGCTCGGCGAAAAGCTCGCTATCGACCGCTCCATAGCCGTAGTCCGACACGATGACGGCATCTGCCCGCTCAGCGGCAGCGATCGCGTGGCTCCGAAGTGCGGCTCGATCGCCACCCGAGAGCCCGCTGCGGTCTTCGTGGTCGATCCTCAACACCTGCTGGCGTGATGAAGTGCTCCGCCCGGCAAGCACGCGAGTCTTTGTCGTTGTTTTGAAACTGGGGGAAGCGAGAACTGTCGTGGTCTCGATACCGAGGGAAGCAAGCTCACCGAGAAGTTCTTTGCCGACCGGGTCTTCGCCTACGACGCCGACCGCCAACGCAGCGCCGCCGAGCGAGGCAATGTTCGCAGCGGCATTTGCCGCGCCGCCGGGAAAGGTCTCGGTCAGTTCGTGCTTTACGATCAGGACCGGAGCCTCGCGCGAGACTCGGTCAATGGTGCCGCGAAGATAGCGATCAGCTACCACATCGCCGACAACCGCGATGCGAAGGCCGGCAAAGCCGTTAAGATTTTCGTGTTCCGTTTCGTTCATCACCCAGCCAAGAAAATACTACCGCAAACGGAGCAAAAATAAAGAGCCGGGTACCAAAAGGAACCCGGCCCGAGGTTTGATGAATTGCCGCTGCCTAGTGAGTGTCGTAGCTCGCAACCGGGAAATCGTTGGGCGAACCCCACTGATTTACGGTCAACGAAAGGTTCGAACTATTCAGCACGAAGAACTGGCCATCGGTGTTTCTCCAGACAGCAATGTCCGTTTTGCCGTCGCCGTCGTAGTCGCCCTGAACAAGAAGGTCAGAACCTGTAAGGCCGAACGAATAAGCGTTAAAGCCGCCATCCGAACTCCGGCGAATATACCAAACAAGATTTGCATCAGGAGTTGAGCCTTCGCGGACGACCGCATAGTCGGTCTTGCCATCGCCGTCGTAATCACCCGGAACGACGAGGTCGTTGCTGATGCCCCACGGAATGATCTCGACACCGCCGTTGCTGAGGGCGGCATAAAAAGTGGCCTGCGAGGTCGGGGTTGCGCCCGGCCGCTGGATGGCAAAGTCGAACTTGCCGTCGCCGTCATAATCGCCGGGAGCGGTAAAGTCGGTCGAAAGGCCGAATTGGAAAGCGGTAAAGCCTTGGTCGGATGACCGGTAAACGTACCAGATCATGTTGCCGTTCGTTCGGCGGACGACCGCAACGTCGGTCTTGCCGTCGCCGTCGTAATCGCGGGCGACGGGTTCATCGCCGCTGATGCCAAAGGTTATGGCGTTGAAAGTGTTGTTGGAACTATTAAGCCAGTACCAGACACCTGTGGTGTCACGCCAAACGGCGATATCGCCCCTTCCGTCGCCATCAAAATCGCCGGGCGTCACGAAGTCTTCGATCGCAAGGCCGAAGGTTTGGATAGAAAAGCCGCCATTGCTAAGCAGCGAATACCAAGCATTATTGCTCGGCCTAAAGACCGTGTAGTCAGCTTTGCCGTCGCCATCAAAGTCCGTTGCCTCGCGAAGCGTTAGCTGTGCGATCGATGCGGTTGTCAGAACAAAAACAGCCAGCATCGTGCACGCGACCCGACCGGCGAAATGGTAATTTTTCATCATCAATTCCTAAAAATCCGAATGCCTATTGAATTCTTGATATGGCTTTCGTCCGAATCTAATACTATACAGTCTCGCTAGCAGGCGTTGCAAGACAGAAATCTTGCTCCCGAAGACAATCAAACAAGCATTTCGGACCTGTTTTCAATTAATTCTACTTTTTGACGCCTCAGCAAGCCAAAAAGTTGGACGCGGCCGAAATTATTTCGCTGTGCCGCGGTCCTGAACAATGGTCACCGTCCGGCCTCCGATCTCAAGGGTCGAGCTGCGGCTAATGACCGGATTTACACTAATAAAAACTTCCACCGCTGCCGGTCCGGAGGTCTGATCGCGGTCAAGGACGCGGATCCAGCGGCTGTCCGTCCGGATCGGAAAATCGCAGTTCGGCGATGTCTTTATCGAAAAGCTAATGAGCCCGCCTTTGGTCGGGACCTGCCTTTCGAGCGGGCCGACGTCGGCCGTGCAATTCGTCGGGCTTTGCAATGCGGCCGCGGCATTGAGCCTTCCGGAGGTCTTCACGAGGCTTGCCCAATCTGGCAACACATCGACGCTATTCATCAGCGTTGCCTTGAGCGAACGGGCATCAAGCGTCGGGTGCTGTGCCACGAGCAAAGCCGCGACACCGGCGACGTGCGGAGCAGCCATTGAAGTTCCGCTCATGCCGCCGTAGCTCGAATTGGATCCGTTCGTCGTACTGTAAATTCCAGCACCGGGAGCGGCAAGATCGACCGTTGCGGTGCCAAAGTTGGAAAAACTTGCACGTGAATCGATGCTGGTCGAGGCGGCGACGTTGATAATGCTCGGCGAATCGTAGCTGCCCGGATAGAACGGCAAATTGTCCGTGTTGCGGTTATTGTTCCCGGCGGCAAAGACATTGAGGACGCCGGCATCGCCGAGAGCGTCGATCGCGTCCTTGGTCGCCTGATCGTACCCGCATGCTTCGGCACATCCGCCGTAGGAGTTATTGGTGATGCGGATATTATGCCCGGCGAGCTTCATCATTCGGACGTAGTTATACGCGTTGACCAGCATCGCCGAGGTCGTGTCGTTTGCCGCCTGGCTATAGATCTTGATCGGCATTAGGCGGACGTTCCAGTTGACTCCAACAATGCCTATTGCATTATTCCCGACCGCCCCGATGGTGCCGGCGACGTGCGTGCCATGGCCGTGTTGGTCGGCGGGGTTGCTGGCATCAAAACGAAAGTCCCAGCCGTGAACATCGTCAATAAATCCATTCCCGTCGTCGTCGATCCCGTTTCCGGCAATCTCGCCCGGATTTACCCAGAGGTTCGCCGCAAGGTCCTCGTGGCCGAGCCGCATTCCGGTATCAATGACCGCGACGATCACCGTGTTCGAGCCTGTTGTGATATCCCAGGCGGCCGGTGCCGAGATCTTCGGCAGGCCCCAGAGGCCGGCGTTCGAATACTGCGGGTCATCGGGAAGAGCGGTGAGTTCGTAATAGAAGTTCGGCTGGGCCGCGAAAACGGCAGGGAACTTTTTGTATTGTGCGATGGCCGTCTCGACGCTCTGCCCCGCGGAGATGCGGATACGCTGCCAACCGGTCGGGCCGAGGCTTTCTAAAATATTTGAACCGAGCCGACTGTGGACCGAAGCGATCGCTTCACTCTCAAGCGAGGGACCGAACTTGACCAAAACCTCGTCCTTGACGAACCTATCCGAACGCGCGGGAACCTGTGCCGTAATGTTAACGGCAAAGACGAGTAGAAATAGTTGTAAGACGAAAAACCCTTTTTTCAAGATGAAAAACCTCAAGGGCAATGATAAACCACCCGTGTCCCGAAACTAAAGAAAAATCGGCGATCGGGTTGGGATTTATCGGAAATAGATTGACTATGAAAGGTAAATGATGGGGCGGCTAGTGGGAATCGAACCCACGACATCCAGAACCACAATCTGGCGTTCTAACCCCTGAACTATAGCCGCCATATGAGAATCTCAGATCTGCGGATCTGAAATCTCGACTTTTCGCCCCCGGCAGGACTCGAACCTGCGGCCCACAGCTTAGAAGGCTGTTGCTCTATCCGGCTGAGCTACGGGAGCATATCAAACAGCAAACCGAAATCTTATCGACTGCGGCGGGATTAGTCAAATTATTTTAGGATTCGGTAAATGAGAAAGACCAGCAGGCCGACGAGCATTGGATACAAGGTGAGAGCGGCCATCAGCCACGCTTCTCGGGTAAAATGTCCACTAGGCCGCCGCACTCTTTCTTTCACGAATCACGGCGAGCATTTGTTCGAAAACTTCATCCAGATCGAGTTCCGAGGTGTCGATCACCTCGGAGCCTTCCGGTATCTGCAGCGGCGAGTCGTCGCGAGAAACGTCGCGTTCATCGCGTTCGTTTATCTCGGCGAGAGTTTGTTCGAAGGTCGAGGTCCGGCCTTTCCCCTTATCTTCTTCAAAGCGTCTGCGGGCACGTGCGGCGGGCTCGGCGGTGAGAAAGAATTTCACGTCAGCATTTGGGAAAACGACGCTACCAATGTCGCGGCCCTCGAGAACGCATCCCCGCTCGGCCCGCTCGCCCATCTCCCGTTGAAGCTCGACCATGCGGCGGCGGACGGCGGAGTTTGTCGAAACGCGAGAGGCTGCCTGGGCGACCTCAAGCGTCCGGATCTCGGCGGTGATGTCCTCTCCATCGAGCAAGACGGTCAGGTTTTCGGAATTGCCGGTGAGATGGATCGATGCGGCCGTAATCGCCTCGGCGACACCCGTCTCATCCTCAAACGAAATGCCCGCCCGGAGGACCGCAAGAGCTCCCGCACGGTACATCGCACCGGTATCGAGATACAAGAGGTCAAGCTCGCGGGCGAGCATTTTGCCAAGAGTTGATTTACCAGCGCCCGATGGGCCATCGATAGCGATTATCATCGAGATAATTCTACCGAAATCGCCGGGAATGTCATTTTGCCTTTAACGCTTGCGGAAGACTTGAACCGCTCGGTCGGGATAATCGGTGATTATACCGTCCAGATCGAACTTGCTCATCCGCTCTAGATCGGCGACCTCGTTGACGGTCCACGGCACAAGTTTCATCCCCTTTTCGCGGCATAAAGCTACGAGTTTTTCGTTTACAAGCGAGAAGTGAGGACTGAGCGTGTCCGGAACAAAGGTCAGCTTTTCGAGCTTGCCAGTCAGGTCTTCCGTCGGGCCGACGAGCAGGGCGAGCGGAATTGCCGGTGCCGTTCGTTTCAGTTCCTGAAGCGGGCGTAGGTCAAAGGATTGGATGATGACGCGTTTTTCCAGGCCGAATTTCTTCACATCAGCGAGAACGAGCCGGGCGAATTCATCCGGAGCCGGATGAAAAGTTCCATCGCCCTGCGGAGCGGATTTGATCTCGATGTTATAGCGGACCGGGGCGAGCTTTTTATCCTTTACAAATTTCTCTACCGCCTTGAAGAGGTCAATCATCAGCGGCTTGTGAACCTTCAACGGCTTTTGATCAGGAAAGCCGACGTTGCCGATGTTGCCGACGTCATACTTCTTGGTCTCGGCAAAGGTCATCTGATAGATGTTGTGCTCGCGTTCGTTCTCTTTTGCGATCGGCTTACCATTCGGGGCGGTCGAGATCACGTGCGAAAACCACGGCTCGTGCGAGACAAGCACTTTCTTGTCCTTGGTGATCACAACGTCGAGCTCGAGGGTGTCAGAGCCCTGTTCGATCGCGAGGATAAACGACGGGATCGTATTTTCAGGCAGATGCCCGCGTGAACCGCGATGGCCTTCGATGCTGACCACCTTGGCGGTCTGCCCGAGAGCGGCCGCGGCTAGTAAAAGAATGAATGCGAAATTGGTGAGTCTATTTTTTGTTGTCATGATGGATCAAAAATGTGTCGGAGGTGGGGCAGCTTTTCGCCGCCCCACCTATCGAATGCTAGAACGTGAACTTAAGGCCAAATTGGATCTGCCGGGCAGCGAAAGCACTGCTTATCGTTCCGAAAGCTCCAGTTCCGACCACATCACCTGCGGCATTGAACGTTAGTAGTCCTGCGTTCGAGTTTGCCGCCTGGAAGTTCGTCTTATTGAATACATTGAAGAACTCCGCTTTGAACTGCAACTGCGTAAGTTCGGTGATCGGGATCCGGAAGTTCTTTTGAACAGAAAGATCCAGATTGAAGTAGCTATTGCTTCGGGCGATGTTGCGGCCCGCATTGCCGAAAGGTGCCGTTACGGGCGGCCGCCGGAAGCAGTTAGAATTGAAGTAACCGAGGATCGGGTTCGGACGGTCATCGCGATTGGTCGGGTCGCAAATGATATTCGGCCTGAGTGACGTTCCGCCAAGGAATGACGGAAGGTTGTTCGTTACAGGCGACGGGCCGTACCTGAAGGTGATCGGCTGACCGCTGAGCATTGTGTTGATGCCGTTCAGTTGCCAACCGCCGATGAAGGCATCCAGGAACCCGTTCATATTGTTTCCAAACGCTCGCCCGCGACCGATCGGTATTTCCCAAACGAAAGCCGTCGTATTGTTGAACGGCTGATCGTAGGCGCCGATCCCCTTGTCCGCATCGATGTCATAAACATTCTGCGGATTGCCGGTGTTTCCGTTCGGCTCTTCGAGAACCTGCGAGCCGTTATCGATCGCTTTTGACCATGTGAACGAATTGAGGAAATACAGTCCGCTGCTGAACCGTTTCTCAAGCTTCACCTGCATCGCATTGTAGGTCGAGAAACCTTCGGGCAGGACCGCCGAGATCGAACCGAAGTTCGCGATCGGTCGACGTGCCTGAAGCGATGGCTGCTGGGCGGCGGGCAAAGATGCCTCGGCCGGAGTCAGCGGCCGGGCCTGGTTAAAGTCAGCCAGAAGGACAAGATCGTTCGCCCTGTTTCCAACATAAGCCACATCGAGCACCAAATTGCCCGGCAGTTCTTGCTGGATCGAAAGCTGCCAGTTTTGGATGCTGGCCGTCTTGTTATCACGAGGGATATAGAGCGTCACATTGTTCGGTAGTCCAGTGGTCGGATACCCCTGCTGTGTTGCCCGGAAGCAGTTCGATGCAAAAACATCGCCTACGCAAAGCGGATTGAGAACCGGATCCGGAGCCGTTTGGGCGACCGCCGCTCGGGTGATGATCGGGAAATTCGTTCCTAAAATGTCGGCACTTCCAAGCCGATTCAGGTACGAATATCCAAGGCCATAACCGCCGCGGATAACCGTCCTATCAAAGACGTTGTAAGCAAAACCGAGCCGCGGGCCGAAGTTGTTATAGTCCGGCTCAACAAGGCCGCGGTTATAGAATGAACCGTCCGACGCAAGGATGATCGAGTTGGTAACCGGATCATAATTCGAAAGCCGGTTGTTCTTTTCAAAATACGGCGTGCCGAATTCGTATCGCAGGCCGAGGTTGAGCGTCAACTTTCGGTTGACCTTAAAGTCATCCTGAATGTAAGCAAAGTGAAAACGCTGCTGCATTTCTGCGACCGTCAGGTCGGCGAGTTCGTACTGGCTGCGGGCTCCGAACATGAAATCGGCGAGGTTGTAAAGATTGTTTGCCGCCGAGCCGACGGGCCGGCTGTACTGTCCCGAATAGGTGTCGATACCCATCAGCGGGTTCGTGTCCTGAACATCGGTATCCACTGCCAGATATTCGTAGCCGACCTTTATGTTGTGACGCCCGGCGGTGAAAGTGTAGCTCGGGCGGATGTTGATGTTACGCGGATCCTGATACTGCGGGTTGGTCGCCTGTCGGCCTAGCTGGGCAAAGCCGCCGATGGTCTGGGTCGTCAGTCCGCCGGTTATGGTCGGATCGGTCGGCAGGCCGGTGATGCCGTAAAGCTCGAACATGCTCGGGCCGCCGGTCAGCGGAGGACGCTTGCCGGCCTTGATATCCGACCACGAGAACCGCAGATCGAGGATCGAGGAGTTGCCGAGAACATAGGTGCCGCCTAGTGAAAGCTGCTTGTTAACGATATCGACAAAACCATTCTGGTTGCTGCCCGATGGTCCCGGAATATTCGGGCCTTCAAACGCCTCAGAATTTCTGTAGCTCCAGCGTCCGAAGATGTTAAGACGTTCGTTGATCCGGTGATCGATGCGGAAGTTGTACTTATCATTGAACTGCTTGTTCTCAACCAGTTCCTGATAGTTGTTCGAAGCTCCCGAGGTGAAAGGCTGCGGGAGTTCGGCGAGAACCCGGGTCGCGAATGCGGTCATCGGCAGCGGCGTACCGGCAGCGTAAACGACTCCCGTGATCGGGTTGCGGACCGACACGCTCAAGATGCCTTGGCGTTGAGCGAGTGTCGGAAGAGTTGAAAAGACAAGGTTCTTCTGGATCTGCCGAAATCCTTCGTAATCACCGAAGAAAAACGTGCGGTCCTTGATGATCGGCCCGCCGAATGTAAAGCCGAACTGGTTTCGGATCAGAGGCGGTTTGCCGCCGACCGGTTTGAAAAAGCCGGTAGCGTTGAGCACCGTGTTGCGGTGAAATTCCCAAAGCGTTCCGTGAAATTTGTTTGTACCGCTTCGGTAGGTCGCGTTGATGACGGCTCCGCCCGAACGGCCAAATTCTGCACTATAAGTATTCGTTTGAACCTTGAACTCAGCGATCGCGTCCGGCGAGACCTGGACGACCTGGCTCGAAAAGCTCTGGTTACTTGTGCCGTAGGCGTTGTTGTCGACGCCGTCAAGCAGGAAATTGTTCATCGTCGCCCGAAGGCCGTTGACGTTGAATGCGGCTTCGCGACCGCCGCCGCCGATTGCGCTATTGGTGTGCGACTCGCGAACGCCCGGAGAGAGCAAAGCGAGATTAGCGTAAGAGCGTCCGTTAAGCGGCAACGCGACGATCTGTTGGCGTTGGACGACCTGTCCGACGGTGCTCGATTCGGTTTGGAGCAGGTCGGCGGCGTCGGTGACCGTTACGGTTTCGGCGGCCGATGCCACTTGGAGTGTAATGTCGACGCGCTGACGTGCATTGATCGCCAGATTGATGCTATCAGCGATCGTTCTGTCGAAACCCGGAGCTTCGACCGTGATCTGATAATTGCCGATCCGGGCATTACTGAAGATGAAGTTGCCGCTCGTATCCGTAGCGGTCGAAACCACGTTTCCGGTGCTGATGTTACGCAGCGAAACGCTCGCACCCGTTACCGCGCCGCCATTTGCGTCGCGTACGGTGCCCAAAACTGTCGCCGTTTCGGACTGCGCCGACACGGAAAATGGCATAAATGCCGTTAAGCCGATCAGCAAAAAGCCGATCAGAAAGTACCTAGCAGAGTATTCTGTTGATCTCATTGTCTCCTCGTTTTTTATCAACACAGATTTCGAACAAACACCTCGCCTGTAAGGAACCGCCGTAATGCTAAATCAATGAATGCGGGCCCCGTGGCAAAAATGGTTATAGAGTTCGTGTGAGTAAGAAGAGAGGATAGGACCGCGATGTGAACGGCGAATTATCGCCGCATTTAATCTTGGTTAAATTAGTGTGGCTTTCGGGTTAACTGAACTCGGCGGGAGCTAAAGCAATGTTGCAATTCGTTCAATGGTGGTATCGACATCGGCGGCTGATACGTCGCAGTGCGTAACCATGCGAATGGCGTTGCCGAAGCCGATGGCGAGTATGCCGTTGTCTTTGAGATCGGAGCAGATCTCGGCGGAGGTTTTGCCGGTGCCGGTGATATCGAAAATGACTATGTTTGTGACAACGCGTTCGACCGCAATTGAGATGCCGGGAATTTCTGCGAGGCCCCCGGCCAATCGGCGAGCATTGGCGTGGTCGTCTTGGAGACGTTTTGGCGATTCTTCGAGAGCGACGAGGCCCGCGGCGGCGATAATCCCGGCCTGTCGCATTCCACCGCCGAAACGCTTCCGCCAGACGCGGGCTTCTTTGATAAAGTCCGCCGATCCTACAAGCATCGAGCCGACCGGTGCTCCAAGCCCTTTTGAAAGGCAGAACTGAACAGAGTCGCACTGGCGTATGAGATCAGCGACCGACGCATTCAATGCCGCCGCGGCGTTGAAAATTCTCGCCCCGTCCATGTGGACCGGCAGGCCGAGGGCGTGTGCTTTTTCGCAGATCTCGGCGCAATGCTCGGCGGTCATAACGCTGCCGCCTGCGAAGTTGTGCGTGTTCTCAAGGCAGATCAGGCCGGTCGGGCAGGAGTAGTACGGCTGGTCGATATGCAGTGCACCGGCGATCTCGTCCCAGGTCAGATGGCCGCTGCCGTCGTGGCTTTTCACGGTCCGCATCATGACGCCCGAGGCGATCGCGGGCGTGCCCATCTCGTAATTGTAGATGTGGCCGCGTTCTTCGATGATCACCTCGTCGCCGGGCCGGGTATGGAGCTTGACCGCGATCTGGTTACCCATCGAGCCGGTCGGGACAAAAAGAGCCGCCTCTTTTTCGAAGATCTCAGCCGCGCGTTCCTGCAGGCGATTGACCGTCGGGTCCTCGCCATAAACATCGTCCCCAACCTCGGCCGCCGCCATCGCCCGCCGCATCGCATCGGTCGGTTTTGTAACTGTGTCGCTTCTTAGATCTATCATTGGACTTTAGATCGCGGTTAGTTCGGCCGTGTCCCAGCCAGCCGTTCTTGCTCCGGCCTGATACGCGCTTTCGAGAAAATCGAGAACCGCGGCTCGCGGGTCTGAGGAGCTTCGGGCGTCGTCGAGCATAAGCAATGCAAGATGGGCTCCATTCGACTCGGCCCATTTGGCGGTTGGAGGTGTTAGTGGTTCATCAGCGAGTCCGGCGGGCTCGGGCGCGACGTAGGCGTAAAACGCCGGAGCGGGCACGCGGTCGTCGCCGAACCAGAAACCGAAGCTGATAACCTCGTGCGAATAGGCCTCGCTTTCGACGCGGTTCGCCCCTTCGCGGACCGGAACGCGCTTGCCCGAAAATCGCGTCAGGGCAAGATCGAAGCTGTGCCAGAAAAGATGCACCGGCGTCGATTTTCCGACAAAGCGGCCGCGAAATTCCTCGAGCACATCATCGACCGCAACCAGCGTTTGATGAAACCGGCCTACGTATTTCTTGTCGTAGGCGGCGTTCTCGGTGTCTTCGGGAAATGGGGTCGTGGACGGTGCTTCGTACGGGATCGGTTTGATCTTTGGTTCGATGCCGAGCTTTGCGAGATTGGCGAAAACGCTGCTGTAGAAATCGGCGACCGAAAGCCCGTCATAGAGAGCAAAATCCTCGCGGCCTCCGCGGCTGGTCGTGATGGCCAGGCGGTGATCGATGAGGTCAAACTCGATCTCAAAGCTGCCGCCTGAATAGGGAATTCGCCGCGTCGTCAAACCGCGTGACGAGACATAAAGCGGCACGTGCCACCAATGGTTGAGCCGCGGGTGCATCGCCAGCCGGATCTTGCCAACTATCTGGCAATAGAGATGAAGTGTGTTCTTGGTCGGCCGCCAAGCCTCGAGCGGTATCTCCGGAAAAAAGTTCACGTTTTTTGCCCTCGCTCAAATTGTGGTTTCTATGACGTAATTATACACAGGGTCTTAATGCTCCGACCGTGAAGACTAAGCATCGGGTTCGATCTTCTCGACGCGGCGTTCGTGGCGGCCGCCTTCGAAGTCGGCGGCAAACCATGCCTTAACGATCGCGGTCGCCTCTTCTTCTGATACAAAGCGAGCGGGCAGAGCTAGCACGTTCGCGTTGTTATGTTCGCGGGCGAGCCGGGCGATATCCGGCGACCAGGCGACGGCGGCGCGGACGCCTTTCACCTTATTCGCAGAGATCGCCATTCCGGTGCCGGAGCCACAGAATAGCAGGCCTTGTTCGGCCTCGCCGCTCGAGACGCGTTCAGCGACCCGGCGGGCAAAGTCCGGATAATCGACCGACTCCGGCGAATCCGTGCCCATGTCGTCATACTCGATCCCAAGCTCATCGAGCGTCCGTTTCATCTTCTCTTTTTCCTCAAACCCGGCGTGGTCGGCCCCGATGGCAATTCGCTTTGTCATTGTCCTAGCGTTATATCACCAAACGAACGGCGGTTGCAATTGAGACCCGCTGGCGGAAAATGGTTGTTAGCGGCGGTGCAATCGCCTATAATCCAGACAAACCGACGGCGGTCACCGAAAGGATGCGAAGGCGTTTTCTCACCATCTTTATTACACTCGCTGCGGCAGCGGCCGGGTTGCCTGCGCTTGCTTACGGGCAGGACCTCTTGCCGGCGCTTGTGCGGCGGGTGAAGCCTTCGGCGGTTGCGATCGAGACCTTTGACCAACGCGGCCAGATCGTCTCCCGCGGGAGCGGCTTCTTCGTCGCAGCGGACCGCGTTATTACAAATCGGCACGTCATCGAGCGGTCAACGCGGGCGGAGATACAGACGGTAGACGGCCGCAAGTTTCGCGTCCGCGGCGTGCTTGCGATCGATGGCGAGGGCGACCTGGCGATGCTGCAGGTCGAGATACCGGCGGGAGTTGCGGTGCCGCTGCCGGTGACGCGGTTTGTGCCGCAGGAGGGCGAATCGATCGTCGTCGTCGGCAATCCATTTGGGCTTGAGGGCTCGGTTTCGAACGGCATTGTCTCCGCGGTTCGCGAGATCGCGGGCTATGGCCGCATCATCCAGATAACGGCGCCGATCAGCCCGGGTTCGAGCGGTTCGCCGGTGGTGAATATGTATGGGCAGGTGGTTGGGGTCGCGACGCTGCAGGCCGCCGAGGGCCAGAGCCTCAACTTCGCTGTGCCGTCGGAGCGCATTCTGCAGATGCGGATAACCGAGGCCCGCAGCTTTGCCAACTTGACCGCCGAGACCGAGCGGAACAAGCGGGCGTCGGCCGAACGCTTTTATTCGCAAGGGGTTGTGCAGCTTTCGCGGGATGAATATGCGCGGGCGTTGCCGTTCTTCGTTAATGCGGCGGAGGCCGATCCGAGCTACGCCGAGGCGTGGTATCAGGCCGGCTATTGCTATGGCGTGCTTGGCCGGCACGACGAGGCGCTTCGAGCTTCGCGGCAGGCGGCGAAGCTCCGGCCGGATTGGGCTCCGGCCCATGTAAACATTGGGGTTTCGAGCTATGCGGTCGGGCAATTCAAGGAAGCCGCCGAGGCTTACCGGACCGCGATTCGGCTTAACGACACAAGCCCCGAGACGCAATTCGCCCTGGGCCTAAGCCTTGGGCGGCTTGATCAGCCCGAGGAGGAAATGCTCGCATATCGCCGGACGCTGCAGCTAAAGCCGGACCACGTTGGGGCCATCGAGAAGCTCGGCGAGTCCTACCTGAAGACAAAACGTTGGGCGGATGCGGCCGCGATGTTTGAGCAGCTAAAGTCGTACAAGCCCGAGGCCAAAACCTTCAACTCGCTCGGCGAGGCGCTCTATGAACTCGAGAAGCTCGACGACAGCCTGATGGCCTTCAACAGCGCGGTCGGCTACGACCCCGATTTTGACAAGGCCCGCTTCAATCTCGGCCGCACCTACGTCAAAATGGGCGACCGCGGCATGGCCATGGTCCAATACGAAATACTCAAAAATGCCCGCTCCGACTGGGCCGATCGGCTGTACATTCTCATCAACCCGTGATTAGTTGCAGAGTTTCAGAGTTGCAGAGTTGCAGAGTTGCGGAGTTTCGGAGTTTCGGAGTTTCAGAGTTGCGGAGTTGGGGTCATCGGACGGCGGGTGAGAAACGAACTCAAGAAGCGTAGAACGAGGGTCTGATCAGTTCGGTATCTAGCATAAAATTCGGGAAAATTCCGGTTTGTGGGGGATGGTCGGGGTGTCGTTGGGCGAGGTCGGGTTGTGGTCGCTGGTGCTCGGGGCGGGATCGGGTTGTGGCAGCTTGCAGTCGCCGATGGCGGTTGTTAGCGGGGCGGTTAGCGGGCTCGCGAGACTTGGTTGGCGCCGACAAACCAGCTATCCGGCGGTCGCGACGGGCCAAACGGTGACCAAGCCGACCCACGAGCACATCAAACGAACATTTCAACGAGCCAGACGGCGAGCCACTTACCAAACAGCCTACGGGCAATAACTAGCCTGAATTCGCCTTGAAACAGCGTGCCGCTCTTGACACGCCATTCGTTTCATATCATACTACGACCGTATGATATCTACAACGAAAAAGCATATCCGTCGAAACTGGCAGATCTTTCCAAACGACGACCGGCTCGGCCGCTGGTGCAAGCTTTACGCGACGCTCAACCGCGACGGCGATATCATGATCAGCCGGTTCACACACGAAGCCCTCGGCTCGCCGGAGTGCGTACTGCTCTTGTTTGATAGCGATGAGCGCGTCATCGGGCTCAAGCCCGCCCGCGAAACACAAAAGGACGCGTTCCCCGTCCGCCCACGCGGCAGCTACGGCGGCCGCCGCATCCGTGCCTATCGGTTCTGTCAGCGGCACGCAATAAAGATCGACGGCACCGTCCGCTTCCCACGCCTCGAGATAGACGCCGAAGGCATCCTCATCCTCGACACCAAAGACATCGAGTACTTCAAGATCCGCCGCCGGCCTAAACCACGTCCGTCGCGTAGCGACCCGGTGAATGAACCCGTGGGTTAACTTACGAAGAAGGTTCATCCGTCGCATAGCGACGACATCATGAAGGTGGCCGCTCGTGTGAAAAGAAAATCAAGTATGTTTTTTTTTATGATTGGGATAAAATCATCGAGCCTCAGATTGTTAACCAATGATTACGGAACTACTTAACAGATTTATTGAAAAAGCGGAGACCCATGTGGTTGGTGAACCTCCGTACGGATCGTCCCAACAGATCATTATCGATGCGCTTGGAAGTACGACTTATAAGGGCCTTAATGTTAAAGGTTCGTTTGGCATGGGTCGTGCTACAGCAGTGCCGTGGCTTGGCTTTTTTGGTTATGGACAGAAAACTGAAAAGGGAAGCTACCCCGTTTTCCTTTATTTCAAGGAACAGAAAAAGCTGGTGCTTGCATTTGGTGTGAGCGAAACGAACCCGCCAGAACGCCAATGGGTAAATCTGGAAACGAAGAGTACTATCCGAGCGTACTTCGCGGAGAAAGAACTCGGATCTCCCGCAAGATATGGAAGTTCCTATGTATGTAACGTCTACAACGCCTTCGAACTAAACGACGTAGAGATAGAACGGGATCTGGATGCAGTGATATCGGAATTCCATCAACTGTTCGCTAATGACAACAAGGACGCCGACTTAGTTAGTTCGTCAGTCGCGGCCGCTCTTGCGAGCCCAGAGATTAAGTTTCTCCTTGATGACCCTGATTTTCACTTTGCTAAAGGGCAACGAGCTCTCATTGATTTTGAATCATTTCCGACAACACCCGAATTCCTAGGTAAATTATGGCTCGACTATGACTCTGCTCTCGGTGATTTCAACGCAAAGCTTTCATCGTTTAAAGGCCAAGCCGATGCCTACGATTTCGTCGTGCTGATGAGTAAGGTAATCAGTTATTGCGACGCAAACGCTGCGAATAAAAAGACTTTAAACGAATATGAAGACAGTCGAACGCTTGCAAGGGCTGGAATCCGCCAAGGAAACTGGATACGTAATCTGATCACCTACAAAACAAATGGCAACCGCAATGTCAACATTCCAGACAGCATAGGAAATGCTCTTACGTATCTAAAGAACCCGACTTCAGAACTGACGATGTTGAGTGAGAAGCATCGGCAAATGGTTTCGAAAAATCTTCTCGAACAGGAAACATATAACAAGGAGCTATTCGTTGAGCAAGTACTCGACTATTTTAGTCAGTTCTCAATAGTTCCGAAGAATGCCGATAATCTCACGCGTATAGTGAGTAAGATTCTCTATTTAGTTCCAGAGGTGAAAACACGTTGGTACGAGGAAAGCCAAGATGATCTGTTAGAACCTGTCGATGACGGTGAAGAAGTGGAGATCGATTTCAGTGCAATGGCCTTCGAATCTATCGGATTTGAGGACGACATGCGGACGGTCATCACCGCAATTAAAACAAAACCTTTCGTTCTTTTGGCGGGCCTTTCCGGAACTGGAAAGTCTAGGCTTGTTCGAAGTTTGGCGTTTCTGACTTGTTTTGACTCGAGGCTTCAAAAAGATTCGGGTAAACCGGGGAACTTCGAATTGATAACGGTCAAGCCAAATTGGCACGACTCAACGGAGTTGATTGGATATATCAGCCGTATCAATGGTGAGAAGTATTTAACGACGACGTTCCTACAATTCGTCGCTAAGGCTTGGCGTTTTCAACACGTGCCGTTTTTTTTGTGTTTAGATGAAATGAATTTAGCACCCGTTGAACAGTACTTTGCGGAGTATTTGAGTATTTCGGAGACGAGAATAAGAAAAGGGGAACATATTCGGTCCGACAATTTAATCTCACGATCTCAGTTTGAGGACTCGGCACTGTATGACGATCTAATCAACAATTTGGGATTGGCAGACAGGCCAGGATTTTCGGAGGGACTTTCAATCCCAAACAATTTCATTGTTATTGGTACCGTAAATATGGATGAAACGACACATTCTTTCAGTAGGAAGGTTTTGGATCGGGCAATGACTTTCGAAATGAATGAGGTTGACTTGAGTGCTGGGCTTAGCCGAGAACAAACGGACTGGTCCTACCCCGAAACATTTCTCGATCCGCAGTCAGTGATTGGAATGTTTAACGCAGGTTTCGAAGTTGCAGACCTGTACCCTGAGTCTCGAAAAGTAGTCGAATATTTGGAACGTCTAAACAAAATCTTAGAGGAAACACCATTTAAGATAGCGTATCGGGTGAGAGACGAGTTTTTGATCTATTGTTACTATTCGAGCCAATACAAAACGACGTCAACGAACTGGCTTGACGTTGCGCTCGATGAAATGACGGCGATGAAGGTCCTCTCGCGAATCGAAGGTGATGAAGCTAAAACGGCAAGAGTTTTAAGGGATCTGGATAGTGTTTTAAACGACAATTACACAAGAACAACATCGAAACTGACGGAAATGCGTAGACGTTTAGAAAATAATGGTTACACCTCTTTCTGGTCCTAAATGAACGTTCTTAAAGTTACACACGACGACTTTGACCTCACGGTGGATTGCAACAACTTCATTTCCACGTTCAACAAAGCTCTCTCCAAACAACCTGATATCCAAATCGCTACCTCATATAGAGCTGAGAATGCTCGACTGTGGGTTTCCAATCCTCTTTCTAAAATCGACATAGAAGAAAGCGGACAACCAACGAGTCCGGTCTTTTTCGAGAACAAAGACTATTTTATCGGGGTCACCTTTAAGAAGGGAAGATCGGTTTCTCGAGCATCATTCCATTCGAGACTGAGAGAGGTTGAGGATAAGTTTTATTTCCGGCCGGACATCGCTTTTCTTTCTGGAACAATCAATTACGGAAACGACCTCGGTCAAAGCGATCTGATCCTAAGGTATGAAATCGACAATTCTGTGCGTGAGTTCGCTTTGCACTTTGAGGTTTTCCCGACGAAGCTAGATTACAGGAGTGACTTCAACTGCATTGTTTCTGACATCGAGCGCGAATACCCATATTTGGTTCTCGACTTTCTCCGTAAGACATACTCGGGTTTTAAAACAGGAAGTTCGCCGAATACCGATCTTATCTGGTGGCAGGTGTTTGGGGGTCTTTATGAAGACTTCTTAGGTTCCGCGCACTTCATCCTAAATAAGCCTCATAATCGGATTGTAAAAAGGTCTCGGTATGTTCCGGCCGACCGTTTGGTCAGATGGACTTCCACACTCGAAGAGGAATTCTGTCAATTCAAGCGTGTTCCCGAGCATCGCTATTTTGCCGAATACAAAACTCTAAGTACGGATACTCCGGAAAATCGTTTCTTTAAGCATGCGGTGACACAAACCCTTCGGCGCTACAAAAAAGTCAGATCATTTATTTCAGACAATTTTGCGAATCAAATCTCCGATGGGTTTCGGGGGGAAATGGCTGAGATTGGAAAACGGCTGGAGGTCATCTCGAATCACTCATTCTTTAAGTCCATATCACCCTTCAAGGGCATTCGACAAGAATCTCTTGTTTTAAGTAAGGGATCGGGTTATAGCAATATATATCGTTGCTGGGTTGTGCTGAATCGCGGTCTTGAATTCTTGGAGGGCATTCAAAAGATTGAGCTCAAAAACATTGCCGACCTCTACCAAATTTGGTGCTTTCTAGAGATCAAAGGGATGTTGCAGAGCCTACTTCAAAAGGAGAGCCCCGATGAAATCGAATTGGCGGAAATCCAAATAAAAGATTTTGTGTTCAAGATTGAGAGAGGGGTCAAGTCGCGAGTTTCGTTTAGGCAGCCAAACGGCGGTATCGTCGACCTTTTTCATGATTATTCTTACGCTAAGGATCGAAATCAGCAGGTTCGTTCATTTACGGTTGCCCAGCGACCAGATATTGTCTTGAGAATCACGCGAAACGACCTCAAAGACGATTACGTTTTCACGTATCTTTATGACGCGAAATATCGTTTGCAGTCTGACGACGACCCGAATTCGCCCGACAGTCCACCGGACGATGCGATCAATCAGATGCATCGGTATCGGGACGCAATTTATTACCTGAATAAAGAAAAGAATAAACCAGAAAAGGAAGTGATCGGGGCATACATTCTCTTTCCGGGAGCCGGCTCTGCGGATACGATTGTGCATTCGGATTACTACCGATCCATCGAGCAAGTGAACATCGGTGCCTTCCCCCTACGTCCGAATGATCGTGTAAACCGAATTTTCTTGGAACGTCATCTGGAACAGATTCTAAGAGTCGATTCTAATGATGTGCTTAACGGAGTGTCGCCCCAGAAACTTATGTCGTACGAGGTGACCAACCCATTCATATTAATCGGATTCGTAAAGCCCGACAGTTACGAACCTTGTTTCTTGAGCGCGACTCCCTTTTATTATACGGGCAAGGGGAAGCCTAGACACGTAGGTCGGCAAGATCTCCGATATTTCGCCCCGTACCAAAAAGGCATTGGAATAACTGAATACTTTGAGATTCTTGAAATCTCGTTTGCCAGTCGTAATTCGATTGAAGGACTACCACCCACGACGGCTAACGAGGAAGATTCTGAACGAATGGTCATCGTTCTCGGCAACCGTATTAGACTTCCCCAACCAGTTCGGCCCATGGCCGCTCCAAACCCATACCTATATACGACCTTAAGTTTTCTGAGAAATCCCAAAGACAATCGAATCGAGACATTCCCATCTGATGGAATAAAACGGATACGACTAGTCTAGAATCGAAGTCGGTTAGTTCTACGAGCGGCATTGTGCTGACGTTTGGGCCAGCTAAAGCTGGGACTCCGAACACAAAAAAAGAGGCAAGCTGTGGGGGCTTGCCTCTGGGATGATCGGGTTAGGATCTAGTAACGATCCAACGTCTAATGGTTTCCCTTAGTATTCAAAGTTAATTAACGAATAGCCGTTGAGTTCGGTCCGGTCGAGGTGATCATGAATTGGCTTCCGGCTTCGAGCCGAAGGTTGTCACGTCCCTGGATAAGAACCGTACCTGCACCGGTACCTGCACCGATTCCCGCACCGATCGCGGCACCGCTGCCGCCGCCGGCAATTGCACCGATAAGAGCACCGAGGACAGCCCCGATACCTGCACGAGTTGCCGGACGCGGGCGTCTGCGTTCCGTCAAAGGCTATACGCATTGTATGCGGCGATCAACAGACAATTAGTAGCATTGTTTGGAGTGACGAGGGGTGAATTCCAGATTCCAGATTCCAGATTCCAGATTCCGATTTCATCCTTTATCCATTATCCTTCAGCCTTTACGCAGGACACCCTCCCTACCGGTCGGGTTTCCGCCTCTGCGGACGCTAACGGGATTCCGAATTCCAGATTCCAAATTCCGAATTCCGCATTCCGCATTCGGAGATAAGCCCTTGCTTACGCGCGGGCCTCTGCATTTGCACTACTGACTACTGACTTCTGAATTCTGACTTCTGTTGATCAGGCTGGCGGAGAAGCCGGCGCCGAAGCCGTTGTCGATGTTGACGACGGTGACATTTGATGAGCAGGAATTGAGCATACCGAGGAGTGCGGTGACGCCGCCGAATGAGGCGCCGTAGCCGATCGAGGTCGGGACGGCGATGACCGGGACGCTCACCAGCCCGCCGACGACCGAAGGCAGAGCGCCCTCCATCCCGGCACAGACGATGACGACGCGCGAGGCCTGGAGCCGTTCGCGTTCGGCGAGTATGCGGTGAACTCCGGCGACGCCCGCATCCCAGATGCGCTGGACACGGTTGCCCATCGTCTCGGCGGTAAGCGCGGCCTCTTCGGCGACGGGGATGTCGCTGGTGCCGGCGGTGCAGACGGTGATCTCGCCGGTGCCGAGGTCGGTGCGGTCGCGGAAGACGCGAATGAGCCGAGCCTCCTCGTGCCACTCGGCCTCGGTGTGGATATTGCGGATGAGGCCGAAAACCTCGGGCGTCGCCCGGGTGATGAGGACGTTCGGCGAGCGGGCGACGATCCGCTCAAAGATGCCGGCGATCTGCTCCGGCCGTTTGCCGAGCCCGAAGATCACCTCGGGAAAGCCCTGCCGCGCCGCCCGGCCATGATCGACGCGGGCATAGCCGATGTCTTCAAACCCAAGGCCGCGAATCTGCTCGGCGGCCGCGTCTTGGTCAAGCGAGCCATCGCGGACCTCTGCAAGAATTTTTAGAATCTCTGTTTTATCCATTAGCGAACTATTAGATTAGCAAATGAACCGCTAACTTGGTTAAGATGCGGGGTATAGAATTATGGAATTGACCGTTGGGATAACCGGTGCTTCGGGCACGATCTATGCGCACAAGACGCTGCAGTTGCTTGCGGCGAGCGGCGTCGTGGAGAAAATCAATCTGATCATGTCCGGCACGGCGGCAACGGTCGCCCAGGTCGAGATGGGCATAAATCTCAAGGACCCGACGGTGCCGAAGATAAATGAATGGCTCGGGCTGGCGGCGGAGTCGCGGCTGATACGCTTTTGGCGGCTCGATAATCTGGCGGCAAAGCCGTCGTCGGGCTCGCACAAGCAGGGTGGGATGATCATCGTCCCGTGCTCGATGGGGACGCTCGGGGCGATCGCCAGCGGAGCGGGTGCGAACCTCATCCATCGTGCGGCGGACGTCTGCCTAAAAGAGGGCAGAAAGCTCGTCATCGTCCCGCGGGAAACGCCCTTCAACGCAATCCATCTCGAGAATATGCTGCGGCTCTCGCACGCCGGTGCCCGCATAATGCCCGCAAGTCCGGGCTTCTATCACCGTCCTAAATCTATAAACGAGCTAGTCGAACATCTGTGCTTCCGGATACTCGATCAATTCGACATCCCGCACTCAAAGAAGTCAGTGTGGACGGGGGAAGAGGTGGAGAGTTAATGGTGAATGGTTTCGGAATTGATAAATGATAGATGAGAAATGAGGGAGTCGGACCCCTTCGATCTTAATTAATGATTAGAAATTAGAAATTAGTAATTGATGAGGTCGGGAATTGTGAATTGTAAATCGGTTAATTGTTAATTGGGAACGGTAGAAACGATGAAGAAGGCATTGGCGGGTTTTTGGGTGTTAGTGTTTGCCTTGGCGGCGTTTGGGCAGGAGCGGTTCGTGCGGCCGGTGGATGAGGCTTCGAAGGATGCTTCGTTCCTCGCGTTTCGCACCAAGCTGATCGCGGCGGCCGAGCGTAAAGATCTGAAGTACGTGATGGGTGTGATGGACCCGAAGATCAAGCTTAGCTTTGGCGGACACGAGGGGCTGAAGGGATTTCGCGAGCTTTATCCTAAGGAGGAGGAGTTTTGGGAGGCGTTCCTTCCGGTGATCACACGCGGCGGAAAGTGGCTTAGCGAGCCGGGCTCGCCGAAGATCTTTTCGGCGCCGTATACATTCAGCGCTTTTCCTGATGACCTCGACGCCTTTGAACACCACGTCATCTTTGGCAGCAACGTTAATGTTCGCGAACAGCCCAATACGAATGCGAAGGTGGTCGCGCAGCTTTCATACAACATAGTGAAGACCGACAGGGAAGCGACCATCAATCGAAAAACCGGACCGGGCGAATGGGACCTGAAGGCCGACTGGTACAAGATCGAATCGCTTGGCGGTGTGAAGGGCTGGGTCAAGGCCGAGTATGTCCGCAGCCCGATCGACCTTCGGGCCGGCTTTGAAAAGAAGCGGGGCAAATGGACGATGATCTACTTCATCTCGGGAGATTAGATGTCGGATACGGTCGAGCGGTTCTCGAACCGCGTGGCAAATTATGTGCGGTATCGGCCGGGTTATCCACCGGAGATGATGGGCTTTTTCTGCGAGGAGCTTGGACTGGCGGCGGGAGCCACGGTCGCAGATATCGGCTCGGGCACGGGGCTTTCGGCACGGCCTTTTCTTGAAGCGGGCTGCACGGTTTACGGCGTCGAGCCGAATGCGGCGATGCGCGAGGCGGCGGAGGAATTTCTGGCGGAGTTTCCCGGCTTCAAAAGCACCGACGGCACCTCGGCCGCGACCACGCTCGGCGATGCTTCGTGCGACTTCGTTATCGCGGCGCAGGCGTTTCATTGGTTCGAACCCGAGGCGACGCGGGCGGAATTTCGGCGGATATTGAAGCCCGGCGGCTCTGTCGCATTGATCTGGAACGAGCGGCAGCTTGATACGACCGAGTTCCTGCGAGAGTACGAAAAGGTCGTGATGAAATACGGCCGCGACTACGCCGAGGTGCGGCACGAACTGATAAATGAGGAAGTGCTCGGCGGCTTTTTCCGGGTCGAATTTGGCAGGGCGACATTCGCGAATCGACAGGTATTTGACCTCGCCGGGCTTCGCGGCCGACTGCTATCTTCCTCCTATATGCCGGACGAAAATGACCCGGCATTTTCGCTGCTCGAAAAAGAGCTCGAAACGCTTTTTGCCAAACACCACGAAAGCGGTAGAATAACAGTTTTCTACGACACGAATGTCTTTTACTCAAGGCTTTGATATATGAGTTCACAACCCGAAAAATCTCCCGAAACCAGGACCATCAGCGTTGCTCACTCGCCCGATTCGGACGATGCATTTATGTTCTACGGCCTGGCGACCAATAAGCTTGAGACCGAAGGGCTCAAGTTTGAGCATGTCCTTAAGGACATCCAGACGCTTAACGAGGACGCGCGGATCGGCGTTTATGACGTAACGGCCATCTCGTTCCACGCATATGCTTACGTCTCGGACAAGTACGCCTTGCTGCCCCACGGTGCGAGCATCGGCGACAAATATGGCCCGATTGTCGTCACAAAGGAACCCCGCGACCCGGCCGAGATCGGCAAAATGAAGATCGCCGTTCCGGGCGAGCTGACTAGCGCATATCTCGCTTTGCGGCTTTATAATCGCGATTTTGAGCACATAGTCGTGCCGTTTGACAAGATCATCGAGGCGGTCCAGCGTGGCGATGCCGACGCCGGTTTGCTGATTCACGAAGGCCAGCTTTTCTATAAGCAGATGGGGCTCGACAAGGTGCTTGACCTCGGTGAATGGTGGTACGAACGCACTGGCCTGCCGCTGCCGATGGGAGGCAACGCGATCCGCCGCGACCTCGGGCCGGAGCTGATGCGGCGGGTCTCGAAGCACCTCCACCGCAGCATTCTTTACTCGATGGAGAACCGCGAGGACGCACTCGCCTACGCAATGCAGTTTGCCCGCGATATGTCGCCGGAGCTTGCCGACCGCTTTGTCGCGATGTGGGTCAATGACCTGACGCTCGACTACGGCGAACGGGGCAGGGAAGGCGTCCGCCGCCTGCTCACCGAAGGCGTAGAAGCCGGCATCATCCCGCACAATGTCGATATCGAATTCGTTGATTAATATGTAAGAACCGCCTGCGTAAGCGGGCGGCCAGTTCGCTCGCTTGTAAATTGCCACTAGCTTTAGATAGTGGACGGGCATTGGACATCACACCGGCTTTAGCCGAACCCGATCAACAAGCCGCATTCATTAGTTGCTTTAGCCCCATATCGGGCTAAAGCCCGGAGTGTTTTTATTGCCCAATTCCACTAGCTAAAGCTAGTGGCAATTGAAAGATCTTGTGGCATTTGGGGCTTGGATTTTGCATACTTGAATCTGAGCTTTCCCATTACACGTAAAAAGCTTCTAGTTCACTTTTATTTTTTGTACCTACCGGTTTGTTTGGAGAGATTTTATGAGATCTAAGGGTTTTCGGACGCTTTTGTCGTTTGTTTTTTCGTTTGCATTGATCGTTCCGGCCGCCACGGTCGGGCAGGTCTTAACCTTTGACCAACGAGCGGAGGAGATGAAGCTGGCGGCCGATCTTAAAGAACGAACAAGCCGTTCGACCGAAGGGTTGGTCGAGGAACGCCTTGCGGATGGCAGCGTCAAGGTCGATCTTCGCGGGCGGTTTCAACATGTCGCGTTGGCAAATCTCGGGCGGGACGGCCGCCCGACGGCGAGCTGCGTCTCAAGCCTCAAGGAAGCAAATGCTTTCCTCGGTCGCGACCTTGAGACCGGCAACCTTATACCGAACAGCCCGCGGAGCTTTGACCCCTTTGCCATCGATTCCGCCGACTACGGGATGTCGGACGAGGAAATGCTCTTTTACCGCGAAATGATTGCCCGCTACATTGAAGCGGCGGAGTTAAGCCCTTTGGCGGCAAATATCTCGATAGTTAACGGCGACGGCCCGAACGAGGGCTTTAACGACCCGACACCGGTTGCGGCCGAAGGCGGAAATACCGGAGCAACACGCGGCCAGCAGCGGCTAAATGTTTTCGGTGCAGCGGCGGCGATCTGGGGAGCGTTTCTTGACTCGACCGTCCCGATCGAGGTCAGTGCGCGATTCGATCCGCAAACTTGTACCTTGACCTCAGCCGTTCTCGGATCGGCGTCAACGACGACGGTGCATCGTGAGCACGCGAATGCCGGATTCTCCGGAACCTGGCATCATCAGGCCCTCGCAAATAAGCAGGCCGGTGTTGACCTCTCGCCAAACCCCGACCTCGCTGCCACTTTCAATAGCAACCTCGACGGCCGGCCCGACTGCCTCCAGGGCACTCGATTTTATCTCGGCCTTGATAATTCCCAGCCCCCGGGAACGCTGAATCTGCTCATCGTCGTCCTGCACGAGATCGGCCACGGACTCGGATTTGCGGATTTCGTCAACGGCACGACCGGAGCGTGGTTCAACGGTTTTCCTGATGTCTATGCCCGTTTCCTTTTCGACCGTTCTACTTCGGTGCTCTGGCGCGATATGACCGACGGCCAGCGTGCCATTTCAGCGATCAATAACAACAACGTGCTCTGGGACGGAGCCAGCGTCCGGCTTGCCTCGGGCGGACTAAGTCAGGGACGCGACGCCGCGACCGGCAGGGTCGAGGTCTATACGCCCGCTCCTTACGACGGCGGCTCGTCCGTCGCCCACTGGAACACGCGAGTTACGCCGAACGTTCTCATGGAGCCTTTCATCACGTCGGGCGTTCCGCTAACGCTTGACCTGACGCGGCAGCAGATGCGCGACATCGGTTGGTATCGCGACTCAGATGGTAACGGGACGCCGGACACGATCACGGGCGTGACGCCGAGCGGTGGATTCCTGCTGATCGGCTCACAGGCCAACATCAATTGGAACAACAACGGCGGGTTCAACCAGAATGTCGCGATCGAGCTTTCGCTCAACGGCGGTGCGACCTATACGCAGACGCTCGCGGCAAACGTCGCGAATACTGGAAGCTTTTCATTCGCCGTTCCGAACACTCCGACGCAGCAGGGAAGGATCCGCATTCGCGAGGTGAACTATGCCTCGCCGGCGGGAGTTTCCGAGCTGGATTTCACCATCACGAACACGTTGCCCGTGCTTGACGCTCCGTTCGATCTGGATGGCGATGGAAAGACGGACATCTCAGTTTTCCGGCCGAATCCGGGGCAGTGGTGGTATTTGAGGTCGTCGGATGGTGGGAATCGGGCGTTCGCCTTCGGTTCGCCGACGGATACGATCGTGCCGGCGGACTTTACCGGTGACGGGAAGACGGATCTGGCGTTCTGGCGGCCCGCAAGTGGCGAATGGTTCGTATTGAGGAGCGAGGATTCGACGTTCTTCGCGTTCCCGTTCGGGGCGGCGGGCGATGTGCCCTCGCCGGCGGATTTTGACGGGGACGGAAAGTCGGACGCAACGGTTTACAGGCCTTCGACGAACACGTGGTTCACGCTCCGTTCGTCGGACGGGCAAGTAGCGACGACGCCGTTCGGCATCGCTGGTGACAAGCCGGTTCCGGCGGATTACGACGGCGACGGCAAGGCCGACGTTGCGATCTTTCGGCCGACCGGCGGCTCGGGCGGCGGCGAGTGGTGGTACCTGCGAAGTTCGGATGGAGCCAATCGGGCGTTTGCCTTTGGCACCTCAACCGACCTGACCGTGCCGGGCGATTACACCGGAGACGGCAAGGCTGACATCGCGTACTTCAGGCCATCGACGGGCGAGTGGTTCATCCTCAGATCAGAGGACTCGAGCTTCTTCGCGTTCCCGTGGGGTGCCGCGGGCGACGTCCCTGCACCGGGCGACTACGACGGCGACGGCAAGATCGACGCGGCGGTCTTCCGCCCCTCGAACTCAAACTGGTTCGCACTGCGTTCGACCGCGGGTCCGCTTATCCTCCAATTCGGCATCACCGGCGATAAGCCGCTGCCGAATGCATTTGTTAGATAGAAGCCATTAGCTGGTAGCTAGTAGCTATTAGCGAGAAATAAGAAGCCGGAGGTGCGGGTTGGTCCGTGCCTCCGGTTTTCGTTTTGTGTGATTACAAAGCACAGGCGGAAACCCGACCGGTAGGGAAGGTGTTGTGTGGAAAGGAAGAGCGGTAAAGGAGAATGGACAAAGTGAACTTTCGGTTTCTCTTTTTCCGCTTTCGTTGTTGATCTGATGGTTGCCCGATCGGTCAGGAATTGATTTACCACGGAAAAAGAAAAGAAGAAAATGGATCCCGGGTTCATCCTTTATCCTTCGTCCTTGGTGCTCTAAGGGACACCCTTCCTACCGGTCGGGTTTCTGCCGTTGGATTCGCATTGGATGATACGCCCTTACTTACGTGCGGGCTACCGCATTGGAGCCCTCACTTACGTTTGGGCCTCGGACACGGGCGGCGGAGCCGCAGGCCGGATAAAGCCGGGACTCTGAACAACGGGCTGAAGCCGGGACTCAGAACTACGAGTTGGGTTGTTAGTTTGGGGTGGCGAGGGTTTGGATCTTTTGGATGAGTTCCCATTCGCTGTAGGGTTTTACTAGGTAGTCGGCGACGCCTTGTTCCTCGGCTTTTGCTCGGTGTTTTTCGCCGGCACGCGAGGTTATGACGATGACGGGGATCTCGCGAAGTCTTTCGTCTGCTTTGAGAGCGGCGACCATGTCGTAGCCGCCCATTCGCGGCATTTCAATATCGCTAAGAATTATTGAGGGAAGGTCTTCAAGTTCGCGGAGCGTCTCGAGCGCGTCGATGCCGTCTTTGGCGGTCAGCGCGAGCCAGCCGGCGTTTTTGACGACCTTTGAGGTCAGCAGGCGGACGCTCGGGCTGTCGTCAACGATCAGCACGGCGAGCTGCTTTTCGACCGGCGGCGGTTCGGCGATGGGTTCGTTGCCGGCCGGGCGGTCGCGGAGAAGATGATCGAGGTCGAGGATGGTGATGGCTTCGCCGCTCGCGAGGGTCGAGACGCCGAGCACGCCGGGCATCTGGTCGAGCGGGCGGCCGAGCGGTTTGACGACAAGCTCCTCGGTGCGGACGACCGAATCGACCGCGACGGCGAAGAACTCGTCGCCGCATTCAATGAGCAGTGCGTTCGCCGACTTTGCGAGTGCATCGCGGCTTGGCAAGCCGGTAAGATGCGCGAGCGAATAGGGCCTGAAGCGTTCGCTGGCATGGTCGATGAAGCCTTCGCCTTCGGCTGTGTAGCCTGAGTCCTTGCCGATCTCGACGATGTGCCGAATGGCGTTGAGCGGCACGGCGAAAACGTCCTGGCCCGAGGTAACGATAAGTGCCTCAGTGACCGCGAGCGGAAGCAGCATCCGGATGGTGAAGACGGTTCCGGTGTGCGGCGTCGATCGCATCGAGATGGTGCCTTTTTTCGATTCGACGCTTTCCTTTACGATGCTCATCCCGACGCCGCGGCCGGCATTGAGGTTGAGCTTCTGCGAGGTCGTGAGGCCTGGGCGGAAGATCAGCATCTGAGCCTCATCGTCAAACATCCGCTCGGCCTGTTCGCGTGTGATCAGCCCATCGATGACGGCCTTTTCTTTGAGTGAACCGGTGGAAATGCCGCCGCCGTCGTCGGCTACGGTGAGCACGACATGGGTCTCGTCGAGCGAGAGCTTTACCGTGATGCGGCCGGACTCGGGTTTGCCGAGCAGGCGGCGAAGTTCGGGATACTCGATGCCGTGGACGACGGCATTCTTGAGCAAATGGAGCATCGGCTCGATGAGCGAATCGAGGATCTTCGTGTCGATCTCAAGATGCGGGTTCTCAAGTGTGATCTCGGCACGCTTGCCTTCTTCGTCGCAGGTAACGCGGACGGCGCGTTCGAGCCGGGTCCGGAGTGCGCCGAACTCGACGAGGCGAATGCGCATCACGCGTTCCTGAACGCTATCAATCAGCCGACGCTGCGATTCGAAGAGCACGTCGAGGTCGCCCTTTAGTTGTTCGAGCGCAGTGTTGATCGAAAATGTGTCGTTCGAGGTTTCGCCGAGCTCTCGAATAGCTTGGTGAAATTCCGTATAGCGATCGTATTCGAGTTCATCAAAGTCGCCATGCACGGACCGTGGTGCGGGGATCGCTGAGCGATCGGCCGAAACTCTCGAAGTAAGGCCATTGCCGAGCATTGAGGCCTCGAAATCGACCTCGAGCTTTCCGTTCATCGCCTGCAGCCGGCGGGTCGCATTTTGCAGGTCGTCGATCTGGCGGTCGAGTTCCGATAGACGCTGTTCGACGGCGGAGCGATTGATGACCATATCGCGGACGATACCGACGAGTTCGTCGAGCTTGTCGAGCGAAACGCGGACGATCGAGCGATTGCGATTGGGCGCTTCGGCTTCGGGCTGTGCGGCATAGACCGGGACGGGCTCCGAGAGCTTGTGTGCCGGGAGCTCGGTGGTCGGTCGGAGTTCGGGAACAATGGCGGTTACCGGCACGTCGACCACATCGATCACGTCGGGTTCGTTGTTCTCGATCGCGGCCATCATCGCGTCGAAATCGGCGGATAGCTTTAGCGAAAGTGCGGCGGTCTCTTCGCGGCGTTCGCCGGAGACCAATGCCTGGAGACAGGTGTTCGACTCGATAAGAAGCGGGATCAGGCCCGAACGCGGCTTGCCGCCGGATTCGGCAAGCTTATCGAGAAGGTCCTCGATGCGATGGGCGAACTGGCTGAGCGGCTTGAGCCCGACGATCCCGGCCGAGCCCTTAAAGGTGTGGGCATTGCGGCGGATCTCCCAAAGTGCGTTCTTGTTGTCGGGATTTGTCTGGAGTTCGTCGAGGCTGGCGGAAATATTGCCGAGCAGATCGGCGGCTTCTTCAGCAAAAACCTCGAGAAGCTCTGCGTCTATCTCGAACTGTGAAAAGTCGCTTTCGGCCGGAGCAGGTTGGGCAGCAGGTGCGGGCGGCATCACCGGAACCTGCGGCGGCTGATAAGAGGGAAGCGGAGGTGCCCCAACTGGAGAGCTCGGGCTGAAGCTTGCATCGACCAAAAAATCAAAATCAGGCTCGGGCCCATCAACGGCAAGGCGAATCCCCGCAAAGGCGAGCTCGACATCGGCAACCGCATCGAGCGTTTCGCGGATCGCACTTTGGACATCGCGGCCCTCGCGTGCGGCGTTATGAAGCATGGACAAGTTACCGCTCACCTTTGCGCAGGCGTCGGCAACTTCGCGTCGGCCGAGCGGTTCGGAGCGGTGGCGAAGTTCGTTGATCCGGCGAGCGGGCACGTCAAGGCTCGACAAGTTTTGCGGAGCCTGGGCAAAGAGAAGTATGCCGCCGCGGATGCCGTGGAGAATGATCTCGGCCTCTTCAAGGAAAGTTTGTAGTTCGCGGTCGTTCATCTTCAATTCACAAAGCGATTATCCTGCGGAGTTTGCGGCGTTTCGCGGCGAAGCTCTGGGACGGGAAGCTTGAATGGCGAAACGGCGAGCTGGACGTCTGAGACCGAACGGGCAAGGTGGCCGAGGTGCTCGGAAAACTGGGCCGAGCTCATCCGGACAAGGTCGGCGACCTCGCAGATCTCTTTTACAGAGGCGGCTGCGGCTTCGGCGTTCGACGATTGCCCGCGGGTCGAGTTGAGCAACTCGGTGAGAAGAGAAGTGAGTTCCTGCGTGCTCTTTTCTATCTCAAAAAGTGAGCGTGCCGAGCGTTCGGCGGAAACCGATCCGAGCGAGACCTGCCGGACGGTCTCTTCCATCGAGGTGACAAGTTCTTTCGTTTCGAGATTTATCGCCTGTGTCATCGAGGCGATCTGCTGGGTCATCCTTGTTGAGCGGTCGGCAAGCCGTTCGATCTCTTCGGCGACGGTCGATATGCTGCCGCTTCCGGAGTTTTGCATTCCGCTCTGCAGGGAGGCGTTGAGGGCGAGCACGCTTGTGCGGTCGCTGAGGTCATCGATCTGCGAGACGATCTGGCCGATCTCCTGCGAGCGTTCGCCGAGCCGTTTGACGCGCTTTGCCGTTTCCTGAACTTGTTTTCGGATGGCTTCGGTCGCCGAGATATTGTTGGCTGCGGAGGCGGCGCCGGAGCGAGAATTGCCGAAGACCGTGTTGGCGATACCGGCCGAGCGTTCGGCTGCCTCGGCGATGCGACGCATCTCGGCGGCGAGCGAATCGAGAGCCGTGCGGGTCCGAGCGGACTGCGATGCTTGAGCATTGCTGCCGCGGGCGACCTGTTCGGCGGCCTCGGTGATCGAGCCCGAAACGGACGCTGCGGCGTCGGACGCCTTTCGGAGCCGACCGACGGTCGCGGAAAGATTTCCGGTCAAGAGATTGAAAGCGGCCGTCACCTCTTCCATCGCTTCCACGCGGCTTTCCGAGCGGAGCGAAAGGTCACCGGAAGCGACACCTGAAAGATCGGCCGAAAGGCGAAGGAGCGAACGCTCAAGTTGGGCAAACGCTTCGTCGCTTTGGTCGTTTGCGGAAAACCGCGTGGCAAGCGATGCGATGGCATTGCCGAGGCGATCTTCGGGACCGGCGGGCGAGAAGCCGCTGAGGCGGCCATCGCGGGCGAGTGCTTCGAGGGCTTTGGCGTTCTGAGAGAGATAGTTACCGATGGAGCGGAGCGAAGACTTGAGTTCATCGTCGGCTTCAAATCCTGCAGGCCGGCCTTCAGCTATATCGGACGCGGCGGCTGCGGCCGAGGCAAAGCGTCGGGCGTTCTCGCGGTCCTGCATCATCAACATCACGATCGCGGCTATGGCGATCGCCGAGCCGAGAATGAGAGACATCAGCACGACCGGGCCATCGGCGACGACACCGGCCTTGGCGAGAATAAGGAGGACGATACCGAGCAGCAAAAGGCCACCGCCGATAAAGGCGAGCGACCTGACGATCAGTTTTCCGAATGAAGAATTCATTGGATCAATGCGTTTTCTTGCGGCAGCTCGAGCATATCGGCCGGCGAGAGCGTTTCCTCAAAGCTTGCGGTCGGGAGGCTTTCGCGGTGCGGGCCGTTGTATTCGGCAGGTTCCATTGCTGCTTCGCCTGTTTCGGCCGGGGCGGAGGGCAGCGGTGCGGGCAAGGGTAGAGGAGCGGCCGTCTCGCTCGGACGCAGCCGCGAGCGGAGCACGGCAGTTCGGCTTTCGCGGATGTTTGAATCGAGCGAGTCGAGCTCGCCGACCAGCCCTGCGAGCTCGAAGTGCATTGCCGTAAGCCGCTTGAGCAGATCGCTGCGTTCGGCCGAACGCTCGGCAACGAGCGAGCCGATCATCTCGGGCAGCTTTGATGTGACGGAAAGAAGCGGAACGACCGAGGCAGCGACCTCAGAGAATTCGCGGGCCTCTTCGCCGAGCGTTGCGGCGCCGGTCTCGATCCGCTGGAGAAGCGAATCGCTCTCGGTAATACGTTCGGAATGGACGCGAAGCGAGTTGCCGCTTTCGATCGAGAAGCGGCCGATCTTCTCCGCCATTTCGATAAGCTCATCGGCGACGGCCTGGCCATTGGCCCGGCTTCCGCCGACGCTAGCATTAAGTGCTATCAGCTTGAGCTTGCGTGCAAATTCGTCGCTTTGGCGCGCGAGGTTCTGTATCGAGAGGGAGTTCTCGCGGAGCTCGCGGATGGTACGATGCAATTCGCCGACGTGGAGGCTGAGGCCATCGACACCAGCCTTTAGGCCATTAGTTGAATTGCGGCCAAGCTCGAGGACCTTCGGATCACAGGACATTGCCCGAAGCATCGCGAGTGAATCGTCGAGCTCCGGCCTCGGGGCGAGCGGAGACCGAAGGCGGGCGATGCTTTCATCAAGTACGCCTTTGCCGGTTGCGGATTTTCCGCGGGCAGTTGCTGTTCTTTCGGCAAGCTGAGAAGCGAGGTGCTCGGATGCGGCGATGGCACCGGCGAGTTCGCGGCGGCTTTCTTCAAGGTGAGTGCGGAGAGCATTGACCGGGCGGGCCAGTTCGGTAAGCGGGCCTGCGGCTACAATTTCCTGGACAGGCGAACCGCTGTTTGCGGGAGCAAGGTCTTTCGATAGGCGTTCAATGGCCGCTCGCAATTGCTCGAGTTCGCCGCCGGCATCGACCGAGCCGGTCACTTTGGCGATCAGCTTCTGTGCCGAAGCGGTCACGCGGTCGGAATATTCAAAGGGTTCGAGAGCGGCGTTCGTATTGCCGCTGGCGACGTCCTCCATCAGTTTAAGCAGATTGCGGAGCTGGCGGCCGTTCCGCTTAATGCTTTCCAAGATCTCATCGGTCTCGGCGGCACCGGTCGCGCCGGGAATGTCTGCGTTCGGGGTGCGCTCGAGGCTTTTTGCAGCCAGCAGGGTCTTTTCGATCGGCTGAACGGCGTCATCGGCGAGCCATCTTCCGTAGGCCGCCGTGATCGCGGCCGCTACGATAATGGTGCCGATGAATGGGATCTCGAATGAAGAGAAGATATACGTTGCGGCGGCAATGCCGATCAACCCGACCACGGCATTGAGCACCGCGAGCACACACACTGCGAGCCAAATGCGGTTGCGGAGCTTTGATACACCTGAGTCTGTTGCCGGGCGGTTCATCTTTTCAAGCAAACTAGGCAGAACGCGGATCCGATATCGCACGGATCGCGGTAGGGCTTAGAAGGGAAACCGGATGAGGCAGAGCGCCGTGTTGCGTGCCTTCGACCAAGGGAGCACCGCCCGCAGTTATAAACGACGAAGGTTCGGATGAAAAGACCTCTCCGACCGCATCGACCGGAAAGGCGATATTTGTTTCATCGCCGATCACAGCAAGCCGAAGCATTTTTGCCTTCGTGTCCGCGGCGGGCCGCGATTCGCTCAAGAGCGAACGTAGATCGACGACAAGAGCTATCTCCCCGGTGAACGAAGCAACGCCGAGCACATTCGCCGGCGACTTTGGCAGGCGGGCGAGATCGAGCGGATGCGAGACCTCGACCACGGCATCTGCCGGCAAGCAATACTTGCCGCCGCCGATGGTGAAGGAAAGAAATCTGGAGTGCGAATTGGCCGCGGGCTCGGTCAGGTCACTTGCTTGATTTGAGGTCGCCTCAGGCCGTTCGGGGGAATTTGAAACGGTTTCGAGGTTCATTGTGCATACTCTTCCATTTCAGGTGCCGCAGCACCGTCGGTAAGATAGCCTTCGACCACCTTCATAAGTGTTTCGGGGCCGAACGGTTTTGTTATATAGCCCGAGGAGCCGGCCATTCGGCCTCGGACCTTGTCAAAAAATCCGTCTTTGCCGGAGATCATTACGACGGGAACGTCCTTTGTCTCCGGGGCACTCTTGATGGCCTTGCAGACCTGGTAGCCGTCCATTCGCGGCATGGTGATGTCGAGCAGAACAAGATGCGGCTGGAGGGCCTTGAGCATTTCGAGAGCCTCGACGCCATCTGAGGCACAGAAGACCTCGTGGCCGCTCTTTTCGAGCTTGCCGCTGATCAGCTTGCGGATGGTCGGGCTGTCGTCAACAACGAGGATCGTCTTGCCGCTGACCTGTGTGCCGTTAGCTCCCTGTTTCTGCTTGATCTCTTCGATGCGGATGTGAAGAGCGTTTACGTAGCTGGAGAGGACGACGTTGTTCGGGTTCGTCTGGGCGGCTTCGACAAGGTAAAAGTAGCCCTTATCGTATTCGCGAAGGTTGATGTAGCCGATACCGAGATTTGTTAGCTCGACCTCAGTAAGCGGATGCTGGCTGCGGGCCGCCTCGAGCGAGTTGAGTGCTTGGCGGATCACCCATTGCTCTGCGCTCTGGTTCGCTAGCAGCATCTCGATATCCGAGAGCGACAGCACTGCGAAGCAGTTGCCGCAAACAACGGAGAAGATATCGTTTTCGGTCGTGCAGAACGGGCACGGCCGATTGGTTTCGGCTGCCTGGTGGCCATTTGAGGCAGGAACCGCTGCGACCGGTTCGCTTTGGTGTTCGGCCGGTGAGTTCTCGGGCCGCGGGATCTCATCGCCGAAGCTCGGAGCCTCGGATGCGAAGGGATCGGCCGCCGTGGAGAACATCGTCGACGAACCAAAGTCCGGCATCGGTTCGGGCTGTTCATTTACAAAGGGCTCGGCCTGTATTTCGCTGACCGGGACGATCGGTTCGTCCGTTGCAGGTTCCGGGGCGATGAAGCCACGGGCTGCGTCAAAGACCTCATTCGGCATCGCCGCTATGGTCGAGAATGGATCAAAGGACGACTGCGGTTCGACGCGGGTCGCAAATGGATTGTATTCTTCGGCCTGCGGCTCGAAGACGTGTTCCTCGGCCGGCGGAGCGATCGGAGCGTCGTAGCGGACCTCGTCGATCGATTCGTCATCGCTGGCATCTACGAATGAAAGTTCAGACGCGACCGGCGGCTGTTCGATGAATTCCTCGACCGGCTCGTTTTCGGGCAAAGCTTCGGGCTCTCCGAAAGATGCTTCGGCGACGGCTTCTTCCAGCGCCTCGTAATAAGGAACTTCCTCGGTCACAACATCTTCAACCGGAGCGAGTGCTTCCTCAGGTGCCTCAAATAACGCCTGCGGTTCGGAAACTTCTTCAAGGCTATCTTCAAGATAGGCCTGCGGTTCGGCTGCCTCTTCGGTTGGCTCTGAGTATTCAAATGCCGGTTCTTCGGTTACGCTTTCGGCGACCTCAACGGTTTCTTCGCGGGTCTCGAAGGCTTCTTCGACACCGGCGGGCATTTCAAGTTCTTCGGTCGGGCTCTTATCTCCGACGACCGGAGATTCGAGCAAACCGCTTTGTAGCGAGACGGACATTTCCGGCGCTACTTCGTGTTCGGCTTCAGCTACAGGAGCTTCTTCAACCGGTGCTTCGGTCACGGCCGGTTCTGCTACGGGAACGCTGGGAAGGAACGAGCGGAGCGACGCAAGACCAGTGCTGGCGGCGACGTTATCGGGGTTGATCTCAAGTATGCGTTGGAATGCCGCGATCTTATCTTCAAAGCCCGCCGCGAAATGCGAGCGGAGCATCCAGGCATCTTCCGAATCCGGCATTTCTTCGAGCACCGCGTCGAGGAGTTCATTGGCATCGGCGATTCGGCCGGCGACGGCCGCGGCCTTTGCCTCTTCAAGATAGCCGGACGTCATCGCCCTTCGGACATCAGCAAAGGCGGCACGTGCCTCGACGTTGTCAGGTTCGATCGCGATAGCTTTTTCGAGGTAAAGCAGCTTGCCTTCGTTCGAATCGGCAAGGCCGGCAAGGCCGAGCCAGGCTGTCGCACAGTTTTGGTCGTGCTCAAGGGCCTTTGAGAACATGTCCGAGGCTTGGTCGCTCATACCCTGTTCGACCGCCTCTTGTCCTCGCTGTAGAAATGTCTTCGCGAGCAAGGCGTTAGTCGCCGAGAGCCATTCGATTGCACGCTGGTTGGCCGGATTTATCTCAAGCACATGGTTGAGAAAGCCGAGGAGTTCTTCTGGATACTCGCTTATCGAAGCGAGCCAGAGCCAGGCATTCTCAGAGCCGGGATTGAGTTCGACCGAGCGGAGAAGAGCGACTCGGGCCTCGTTGCGGTGGCCGGCCTGTGCGTTCCGAATGCCTTGCCGTAGGTAGTCTTCGGCCTCGGAAAACAGGTCGCCCGGCGAGCTAACGAAAGGCGATTGTTCGGTCAGAGCGTTGGGTGCGACTGCGGATTCTTGTTCTAAGATCATAAGCCTCTTGTGCCAAATTTTGAAGCAGAATTTTGAGCGGTGCGGTCTTGGGAGGCCGGGTACCGGAGATGGTAAACCCACTGGCGAAGGAGATTCAAAAGCAATTACAGTGCCAGCCCGCAAGCGGGGCGTCTCGGTTTTGATTCGGGCCGGTGCGAGCCTAGAATGTAGTCATTAAAGGGCTTTGCGAAATCTGCGGGGAGTTTCGGGAAGCCTCGCAGGCCATTAAAGTGACAAAATCTGTCAATGGCCGGATGACATAAACCGGCAAAGCAGCTCTCGCGAAGTCAGTGGAACGACCCGAGCAAACTATGGAAACCAAAACCGATGTTGTCGTTATCGGCGGCGGGCCTGCGGGCCTTTCGGCCGCAGCGTGGTGCTCGGACCTTGGCCTTACGGCAGTTTTGATCGAGGCAAGCGAGCGGCCCGGCGGACAGCTCCACTCGATAAACAACCCCATCGCGAATTACGCGGGCCTCGCGGCGGCGAACGGACGCGAATTCGCCGCGAAACTTCTGGAGTGGGAAAAGCAATTCGCATTCCGCCGGCTGGTCGGAACGCGTGTCGAGTCAATCTCCGCCGAACCGCTGGTCGTAAGAACCGCGGGCGGAGAGGAGTTTCGCCCGCGGGCTGTGATACTCGCCACAGGGCTTAGCCGACGGCGGCTCGGGCTTGCTGGCGAGGATGAATTCGTCGGCAAGGGCGTTTTGCGGTCGGGTGCGGGGCAGCGGGAGGAAGCAAAGGGGAAACATGTCGTCATAGTCGGCGGCGGCGACGCGGCTATCGAGAACGCGGTTTTGCTTAGCGAGTTTGCCGAACGAGTGACGGTCGTCCATCGGAGCCGCGAGTTTCGGGCGAGGGCGGAGTTTCTCGAACGGGCGAAAGCAGCGGCGAACGTCGAGATGATCACAGAAACTCACGTGTCGAAGATCCTCGGCGAAAAGAGGTTTGAGGGAATTGAGGCTTCGGGCCCGGAAGGCTCGCGCTCGATCGTGGCAGATCTTCTGCTTATTCGTATCGGATTCAAGCCCAACTCTGAGTTGCTCCGAGGCCTTGTGGAGCTCGACGTTTCGGGCTTTGTTCAGGTCGATGTGACCTGTGCGACATCGGTGCCGATGATCTTTACTTGCGGCGACGTTGCGAACGCCATTTCCCCGACAATTTCGACTGCGACCGGCATGGGATCAACCGCAGCCAAGGCCATCGCGGCTCGACTCTCCTAATAATGAAACGTCCGAAAATTTGAATAAAAAATGAATTTCTGATTAAATCGCTCAAGTTCGCGACCAAACGTACGCATGGCATGAAATTAGCCGAAGGCCGTTAACTTATTGCAAAACAAATGGTTAGGCTTATTTCATAGGGAAACACACCCTTTCCTGAAGTTAACCGCCCGGTGGCACGGTTCGTGCGTAATTATAAGGTGTCGAATTGCCTTCCAATCCGAAAACAAAAGCTCCTGACTTGTTCTGAAGATTGGACAGTCCTTTTCAATTTTTTAGCTAGGAGGAACCTATGAACAACAAAGTGACGTTCAAAAGCGGACTTTCGTTTGCTGTTTTGAGCTTTGTGCTAGTAACTTTGTTGGGCGTCCAAGGTTTTGCTCAGGCCGGCACCTCATCCGTGACCGGTACGATTTTCAATGAGCAGAACGAGGTCGTCCCCGGAGCTACTGTCACGCTTGTAAGCGTGGCTCAAAACACCCGACGCACCGCAGTCACAAACTCACAAGGAAACTATTCGTTCTCGCTAGTGAACCCCGGCCCTTACCGTATTGAGGTTGAGGCTCAAGGTTTCAAGCGAGCGGTGACTTCCGAGTTTCAGGCCCAGGTTGACAGGACCGCACAGCTTCCGATCACATTGGAAGTCGGCGGGGTCGATGTCACCGTTACGGTCGATGCCGGAGGCATTGAGAACCTTAATATAAACACGCAGGACGCCAGTCTCGGAAACAACTTTGTTTCGGAGCAGATCACGCAGCTTCCGCTTCAGGGACGCAACGTAGGTAACCTGCTCAGTCTTCAGGCCGCAGTGACCCCGGACGGCTCAGTTTCCGGCGGACGCAGCGACCAAGCGAACATCACGCTTGACGGCGTGGACGTTAACGACCAGCAGAACGGCCCGGCCTTTACGCCGGTTCTTCGCGTTACGCCTGACTCGATCGAAGAGTTTCGTGTTACGACGTCGAACCCCGATGCCAGCCGCGGTCGCTCCTCGGGAGCCCAGATCGCACTTGTCACCAAGAGCGGGTCAAATCAGTTCCGCGGAAATCTGTTCGAGTATCATCGCAACACGATCACGACCGCGAATAGCTACTTCAACAATCTTTCAAATGTTGAAAGGCCGGCTCTGATCCGCAATCTCTTTGGCGGTTCGATCGGTGGACCGATCGTAAAAGACAGACTCTTCTTCTTTTACAACTATGAAGGCATGCGCGAGGCCAAGGGCGTTTCCGTTCTCCGGCTCGTTCCGCTCGCCAGCATGGGCCAGGGCCAATTGCGATATCGCAACCTCGACGGCAATCTGGTAACGCTTTCGCTTGCTCAGCTTAATAGCCTCGTAGTTCCGGGCGGCTCGGCTCCTGGTCCGGTCGTGGATATGAACCCGGCAGCGATCGCTGTTTTTGCGGCAGCCGCGGCCCGCTATCCTGCTAACGACACTGGTTTGGGCGATGGCTTGAACACCGGCGGATACCGTTTCAACGCACCGCTTCCGGTTGAGCAGAACACCCATACGGCGAAGTTCGACTGGAAAATCACCAACGACGATAAGCACACGCTTTCGCTCCGCGGAAACTACCAGCAGGACATCTTCACGAATGCCTCGGCATTCCCGGATACCCCCAGCCCGGATACCTGGAGCCACCCGCTTGGCGTTGCGGCCTCGTACACCTGGCTGATCAAAAGCAACATTGTCAATCGCTTCACCTATGGCTTGACGCGAAATGCGTTCAGCAACCAGGGTGACTCGAATGAGAACACCATCACGTTCCGTGATGTCTTCACGCCGGCAAACTTTGCATACAGCTTTAACCGCGTGCAGCCGACGCAGAACTTTACGAACGATGTTAACTGGACCATCGGCGATCACTCGCTGCAGTTCGGTATCAACTTCCGTATCATTCGCAACACGCGAACGGACTTTGGTCTCGCTTATGATAACGGTGTTACCAACTCCTCATTCTATCTTGGAGCCGGTTCGCAGTTGACGCAGGCTGTTAACAATCTCGGACCCGGCTTTGAGGTCGGTCCCGCATTCAGCCTCGCAGTGCAACGTGCACTCGCCGGAATGATCGGCCGCCTTTCGCAGTACGGTGCAAATTTCAACTTCGGACTCGATGGACAGCCGCTTGGCGGCGGAGTTCCGGTCGTTCGCAAATGGGCGGCTGAAGAGTACGACTTCTACGTACAGGATTCTTGGAAGATCCGTCCGAACTTCACGCTGAACCTCGGCCTTCGGTATGGCCTCAGCACTCCGGTGTATGAGCAGGAAGGCTACATGGCCAAACCGAACATCACGCTCCAGACCTACTTCGACCGTCGCGTCGCGGCTGCTGCACAGGGACAGAACTACACAGAACCTCTGCAGATCATCCGTGCCGGAAAGGCAAACGACGCTCCGGGTTTCTACTCGATGGACTGGAACAACTGGCAGCCGCGTGTTTCATTTGCGTGGTCGCCGAAGTTCGAATCCGGTTGGCTCTCGAAGATCTTTGGTACAAATGATGAATCGGTCATCCGCGGTGGCGTGTCCATCCTGAATGACTATTTCGGCCAGGCTCTCGCAGTCAACTTTGACGCCAACAATCGTCTTGGCTTTGCGTCTAACCAGACGATCTCGGCCAATACGTACAACATCACGACGAACCCGGCTCCGCTTTATACGGGCTCGTCAATGTCGATCCGTACGCTCCCGGGAATTACCATTCCGCCGAGCATCACGTTCCCGCTCCAGCAGCCGCTCAACGACGCACGTCGTATCGAGGGTTCGCTCGACGATAACCTGACGTCGCCGACCCACTATCAGTGGAACATCAGCTACGGCCGAAAGTTCGGCTGGGGTATCTATGCGGAAGCGTCGTACGTCGGCCGCCTTGCAAAAGGACTGCTCGCTTCCCGCGACGTAATGCAGCCGAACGATATTCGTGACCCTGTTTCCGGACAGACCTACAATGAGGCGGCTGGTATTCTTGAATGGCACCGCCGTAACCGCACTCCAGTCAACAGCGTCCCGAATCAGCCGTTCTTTGAGAACATGTATGCTCCGGGTTCGGTTGATGCCGTGCTCTTCGGTGCCGGCCTTTCGAACACGCGCGCGGCTTACGGCTTTATGGCCGTGACGGCTGTTACGCCGGGTTGTGCCGGTGCTCCGCTCTTCGGTTGTTACGATAGCGGAAACGACTGGACATACTTGCAGGACATCTTCGACCGGTTCGTCGGTCCGAAGCTTTACTACAACCGGCAGTACGGTGCTCTTTCGGCTTACGGCACGATCGCGGATTCCAACTACCATGGTGGAACGCTTTCGATCCGTCAGCGGTTCAAGGGCCTTACCTGGGACCTCAACTACACGATGTCCCGTTCGATGGATGACACTTCGGGTCTTCAGACGAGCGGTGTCTTTGGCGGGGCTTTCATCCTGAATGCTCTGCGTCCGAAGGACAACTACTCTGTCTCGGACTTTGACCTTCGGCACATTGTTAACGCCAACGCGATCTGGGATATCCCGATCGGCCGTAACAGGACGTTCTTTAGTGGAATGAACAAAGTTGCGGATGCCATTTTCGGCGGCTGGCAGCTTTCAACGATCTATCGTTGGAACACCGGTTATCCGAATGGCTTCTTCGTTGACGTGGCAGGTTGGCCGACCAACTGGAACGTCCGCAGTGCGGTCGTCCAGCTTCGGCAGATCTCACCGACGCCGACCAGGCTCGGTGGTGTGAACAACGACCGTCCGAATGCGTTCTCGAACAGGCTGGCGACGTATCGCGGTTTCCGCAGTCCCGGCCCCGGCGAGTCAGGCGACCGAAACATAACCCGCTATCCGAACTACGTAGTTCTGGATGCTGGTTTGCAGAAGGCCTTCAACATGCCGTGGAATGAGAACCATAAGATCAAGATCCGCTGGGATGTCTTCAACGTTACCAACACCGCAAGGTTTACGGGCAACGCTGATACGACCTTCGGTCTCGATCCGGACCTTCTTGGTGCTCCGGGCAACTCCTTCGGTAACTACACAGGTACCCAAGGATCGCCTCGAGTAATGCAGTTCGCCTTCCGCTTCGAATTCTAATTCGAGGCAGTAGGCAAAAAATTAGAGCCGGCTTTCGGGCCGGCTCTTTTTTTGTTTGTTGATGCGAATGCTTACGAATTGTCCTTTACGAACTGTTCGATCTTACTTCGCTCTGGATGCTCCTTTACCTTTTCAAGAAACGCCTTGTATTCCGCGAGGGCACGGTCTTTCATATTCGCAGCATTATAAAGAGCAGCAAGCCGAAGATGAACCTCCGCCTTTTCGATCGGGGCAAGCTCGATGGCCTTGTTCAGATAACCAACCGCGAGCGAGCCCTTGCGAGCTTTAAGATATGCCTCGCCGAGAAAGTGGTTCGCCTCAGGTGAGTTCGGCTCGGCCTCGACGGCCTTGGTCAACGTAGCGATGGCTTCGTCGTTCTTGTTCTGTGAGAACTGAACCTTGCCGAGATTGACCAAGGCGATGGCAAAATCGGGCTTCTGCTCAAGAGCTTTCGTGTAAGCCTTTTCGGCATCGCTGAGCTTATTGTTGCCGAAATGAAGCGTGCCGATCTCTGTCCAGGCTACGAAATCTTTCGGGTCTTTCGCGACGATCTGATCGAATAGTTTGATCGCCTCGCCCGTTTTCTTTGCCTTTGCTGCAGCGGTTGCCTGATCGAATAGCTTGTTGTTAGCCTCGCTCCGGCCCGTGTATGCATCTTTTACCGAAACAACGCCGGGGGCAGAGTCGCTGCGTTGGCCGTCGCCCCAATTGATCGCCATGTCGTATCGCTCGCCGCCGCCGACCGAAACCATTTGCCGGCCGATCTCGTTGCCGCCGATGCTTACGACGAGGAACTGGCCGTCCCGAGCGCGTTGCAGGAAATAATAATAACCTTCGTCGTTTATCTGCGTCCGGGCACGCTCGGCCCCATCGATCATCAGCAGAACGTTGACGATGGGCTTTCGCTCGCCCGGCTTCAGCCCCTTTAATTCGATCTGGCCCCAAATGACCGGCTGGCCGATCGGGATCGGAAGTCCGGTAACAGATCGTACGTCCTGAGCCGATGCGCCCGAGACGAAGAAAAATGCGATCAGGAAAACCGCGGCGTAAAAACTGTTAACTTTCATAGGAATACCTCAATGAGTGGAATTGCCTAATTGTGTGATGATTTCGCCAGTGAGTCAACAGGCGGGCCATCAGCGGGCGGCGAAGGAATCGTTGCCGGTGATGTCGAGGAGGTGGCGGGTGTCGTTGATGGCGAGGACGCGGATGTTACGCCGCGGGCGGATCTCAAAACGGTTGATGCCGCAATTTGAGGTAACGATCCATGGCGTCCGCTGCGTTCGGCGATTGATCGCACCCATCAGGTGTAGCGTCATGAAACAGATCGCACCGGTGTGGGAAAAGATAGCGACCCGCTCGCCTTCGTGCTGGCGAACTATGTCCCAGAGCTTTTTCTTTGTACGGTCGAGGAGCTGCGAATAGCTCTCGCCTTTGGTGATAACGTGATGGACCTCGCGGTTTACGAGCGCATAGTAATCCCGCGGGTGATGTTCGCGCGACTCATCAAAGGTCAGCCCTTCGAGGACCCCGACGTGCCGCTCGCGAAATGCTTCGGTCGGCCGTACTTCAAGATCGGTGATACGTGCCAGTTCCGATGCCGTCTCTATCGCACGGTGAAGATCGCTCGAATAGATCGCCGAAACACCTTCATCAGCCAAGTGCCGGGCGGTCGCCTCGGCCTGCCGCTTTCCAAGATCGGAGAGCGGAGTTGGGCCATGCCCGCCGAAACGCCCTTCGGCATTTCCGGCAGATTGCCCATGTCTTATCAGGTATAGCCTGGTGGTTGCCACTTTGCTCTATCCAGTTGCTTCGGCCTTCAATTTTTCCGTTTGATAGTGAGTTCTGAGAGCCTCGACAAATTCGTCGATCTGCCCTTCCATCACAAGATCGAGCTGGTAAACGGTCAACCCGATGCGGTGATCCGAAACGCGATTCTCTTTGAAATTGTAAGTTCGGATCTTCTCCGAGCGGTCGCCGCTGCCGACCATCGATTTGCGTTCGGCGGAGAGCAGGGCCTGCTGCTTTTGCTCCTCCATCTCCTGAAGCCGTGCCCGCAGCACACGCATCGCTTTTTCGCGATTCTTTATCTGCGATTTTTCGTCCTGCATCGAAACGACGAGGCCGGTCGGCAAGTGCGTAAGCCGGACGGCGGAATAGGTCGTATTTACCGATTGCCCGCCCGGGCCCGAGGAACAGAACGTATCGACCCGAAGGTCGTTCGGGTTCACCTGAATATCAACTTCCTCTGCCTCGGGAAGAACGGCAACCGTCACGGCCGAGGTGTGGATGCGGCCTTGGGTCTCGGTCTGCGGGACGCGCTGGACGCGGTGGACGCCGGATTCGTATTTGAGCTTTGAATAAACGTTGTCGCCCTCGATCATTGCGATGGCTTCCTTTACGCCGCCAACGCCTGTATCAGCAGTTCCCATGATCTCCATCCGCCAGCCCTGCCGCTCGGCATAGCGTGCATACATTCGGAGCATTTCCGCGGCGAAAAGCGTGGCTTCGTCGCCGCCCGTCCCGGCACGGATCTCTAGAATTACGTTCTTTTCGTCGTTCGGATCTTTCGGGAGAAGGAGAAACTTCAATTCTTCCTCGGCGGGCGGGAGTTTTTCTTCGATCTCGGCGATCTCGAGCTCGGCCATTGCCCGCATCTCTTCGTCATCGGCGGTCTCGGCAAGCTCTTTGGCCCCGGCGAGGCCTTCGCTCAGCTTCTTTACCTCGCGGTATTTCTCTACGATCTCGCCGAGCATGCGGTGCTGTTTCATCAGCTTCGCATACTGCTGCATATCCGACATGAACTCGGGCGACGAGATCTGTTCGGTCAGCTCTTCGTAGCTCTTTTCGATCTGTACAAGCTTTTCAAGCATAAGATTTCTGCCACAGAGGTCACAGAGTTCGCAGAGAAGATACTAGACGAATGCACTGGTTATCTACTCGGTGTATCTACTCGGTGGCCTCAGAGGCTAATTTCAAGTAGCGGGTTCGAGCTTCAGCGATTCGTTGAGCGCAGTAATTGCGACCTCGAGCTGTTCATCGTCCGGTTCCTGCGTCGTGATGTTCTGCAGCCAAATGCCCGGCAGCGTCATGAACTTAAAGATCGGGCCCGATTCTTTCTTCGCTGCGTAACGGATCACCTCATATGAAAGCCCGGCGACGAGCGGCATCAGAGCGATCCTGACGACCAGGTTCAGCCACGTCTGCTCAAAGGCGATCACCGAGAAAAGCACGATCGAGACGAGCATTACGACCATCAGGAACGACGTTCCGCAGCGGGGATGCTGACGCCGTTGCACGGTTGCGTTCGCCGGCGTAAGGTCAAGCCCTTTCTCCCAGGCATAGACTGTCTTGTGTTCGGCTCCGTGGTACTCGAAGACGCGGCGGATGTCTCGCATGTAAGACATCGACCAGATCATCGCAACAAAAAAGACCATGCGGACAATGCCATCTACCAGGTTGAAGGCGATCCAGGAGTGCGGCTTCGTTTCCCAAATGTAGGCGTAAATATTCGTCCACCAACCTGCATCCGGCGGAATGACCGGAGCTTCGGCCCAGCCGAAGGCGATGAACGCTACGTTCGTAAGCAGCAGCGGTGCGACGACGAAAAGAAGGATGTTGAAGCCGAGGGCGAAGATGAGCGAACCGATCGTGCTGGCGGAACTTCCTCCGCTTTCTTTCGCTTGCTTTTTCGGCATTACGACCTTGGCACCGGATTTTGTGAAGTTCTCGTCGGTCGTTCCCTCGGCCAATGCCGCCTCAAGCTCAAACGCCTTTTCTTTCGTCAGCTCTTCCTGCGCCCGCTCGTCATCTTCAAAGACCTTCGCCGAGAAGTTCAACGCCTTGATGCCGAGAGCCATCGTCTGGATAAGCGTCGCACCGCCGCGGAGCACCGGAATGTTGAGCCACTTGTACTTGTCGCTCCACTTTGGCAAACTCTCGGCGGTCGTGATTATGGTGCCGTCCTGCTTGCGGCACGCGATCGCATAGGCCGAGGGCGTACGCATCATCACGCCTTCCATAACGGCCTGGCCGCCAACGATCAGGTCTCGCTCCACCGCAAAAACGGTATGGATGAAACGGGTCAGCCTGCGAGCGAACGCTTTCTTGCTTTTCATACTGCTCTCCTCCGGACGTTGAGCCGGCCGCAAACGAAAACGACGCCCGGTTCTTTTATGCCTGCTTTAGGTGCGGGTGGCCACACGAAAAGCTCTCGGCGCGAACGGGCGTCGGTCGATGATATTCTAGTAAAGGTGTTTTCTCGGGTTCTCCAGAGCTTTACCTTCGCCTTTTAGCTCGCGGCCGGTGCTGCCCCGCGGGCGTAACGCTTGTTAAAGCGGTCAACGCGTCCGGCCGTATCAACAAGCTTCTGCTTGCCGGTAAAGAACGGGTGGCACTCCGAGCAAATTTCTATGTGGAGTTCCTCGCCCATCGTGGACCGCGTTTTGAAAGAATGCCCACAGGCACACGCGACCGTTATCTCGTCGTATTTCGGATGTATTTCAGGTTTCATTGCGGTTTCCTGCCTATTAATAAAGACAAACATTAAGGATACCCGCCGATGGGCCGATTTGTCAACGAAAACCGGGCATCGTCCGAAGTGCGGCAGAATTCGCTGCGAAATCAGATGAAACAGTCCCGAGAGAGTGAATCCGGTCACGACGCCTCGGCGAAAAAGGTCAAGAACAGTAAATACCAAACCTTCAAGGGGGAACTATGATCAAAAAAACATCTCTTGCCGTTTTTTCAATTGTGCTTGCCATTTCGGCAGTAAACGCACAGAAATCCGAAGAGGGCTTCGACCCAAACTCGACCACCAAGCATGAAGCCGTCGGTAATTTCGACGGACAGATCAATCTTGCGACCGGTTTGACGAACGTCCGCCTGAGCAACGGGTTCATCCTCGCGGCCCAGTCTTTGAATATCGAGGTGATGTCGTCCTCGCGGATCCGTATCCGCCGCGGCGTCGCTTCATTTCCGATCACGGGAGCGACCATCGACGGTACAACGCTCCGGGGCGAGATCCTTCACTCGAGCGGCCTTATTTTTGAACGAGGCTCCGCGGCAGTGAAGATCGAAAGGTTTGCGATCGACACGACCGGTGCACAGCCCATCATCACCGGTCTCGCTTCGGCCAATGGGTCGGTAGTCGGTCGTATTCCACTTTTTAACCTGGATCTAAGCAATGCACAGGTCTCGGCGAGCGGGCAGTTTATCTCGATCGCCGGCGTTGGCGTAACGCTTCGGCAGGAAGCAGCGGGTGCATTGAACGCCGTGTTTGAAACGGATGCGTTTGTCGAAGGATTTAACATCGGCAATGCCAACGTTTTCGGCTTTTCGTTCTAAGACTCGCATCCCATAAAAAACCGTAACGGCCCGGTCGAAAGCCCGGGCCTTTTCTATTGCGTGCGAGTGTGGTTTCGGCTATCATCCGCTTACGGCCGGGCACCATGCTCGACGCCACCCAAATGAAAGCAACAAAACTTTTCGCAGCACTGGCGCTTCTGCTCGGAATCGCCGTTTCGCTCAATGCACAGGCCAAACTGCCCGAAGGCTGGAAGGTCTATACCGTTCTCGACGGTAAGGTTTCGCTCGCGATGCCGGCGGAGCCCGAGCTTGACACGTCCGAGGGCTATCCCTTGTATACCGCAGCTTCGACCGCAGGTGTCGTCGTCTTTACCCGTCAGTCGGACGTCGCGATCAGCGAGAAGGACGCCGAGGCGGACCTGCTGATCTTCTTCCGCGGATTTCGCGACGGGATCGTCGAAGAACTGAAAATCGACAAATCCGGCCTCTTAGACCCGACGAAGTTCAAAATGGGTGAAGAAAAGAAAATGACCTATGCCGGCTTGCCCGGTTATGACCAGTCGTTCACGGCGGGCGACGTCCGTGGCCGGTTTTGGATCGCGAACAGCGGCCGTGAGGTCTATGCGATCTTCTGCATCACGCTTGCCGGGACAGGACGGCCGATCGACGAGATCGTTTTTCCCTCTTTCAAGCTCATTAAATAGAGGGCTGGCTCTCGGTCCCGAGTGCGGCCGCTAAGCTTTGCTGCTCGATGCCGTAGCGGCGCATCAGGTCGCGGGCGGCCTCGGCCATATGGGGCGAGGGCTCGCGTTCTTTTACGGCGACAAGCATATTGTTTTTCGGCGTGTGTTCGGTGGCGACGAACTCGAAAAGCTTTGTCGCATAGCCGCGGCTTTCAAGCAGCATCGAGCGGAGGCCGTCGGTCAGGGTTTCGGCCGTTCGCTCGAGAAGGACCGGATGCTTCAATATGTCGGCAAGTTCGTCCGGCGGGCGGAGTTGCTTCCGCACCTGTTGGTGACAACAAGGGGCAGCGACGATAATACTCGCCTCGGCCGCGACTCCCTTAGCGAGTGCATCGTCGGTCGCCGTATCGCAGGCGTGAAGTGCGATGACGATGTCTGGCCGCCCGATCTCGGCCCCCGCAATGTCGCCGACGCGGAACGCGAGCCCCTCAAAATCGCAGGCTTTCGCGACCCCATCGCAGGTTTCCATTAGGTCAGCCCGGCGGTCGATGCCCGTGATCGACGCCACGATGCCGCGGTTGTTTACAAGATGATCGTAGAGTGCAAAGGTCAGATAACCCTTGCCGCAGCCCATATCGACCGCCGATATCTCGCTTTTTCCTTTTAGGCCCGAGCGCTCGATCAGGCCGTCAACCACCTCAACGAACTTGTTGATCTGCTTCCATTTATCACGTTGATCGGAGCGTATTTTTCCGTCTTCGGTTGAGATGCCAAGTGCTCTCAGGTATTCGGAGCCCGGGTCAATAAGGTGATCTTTCTCGCGGTCGTGCCGCCTTTGCGGGAGCGTACGGAAGGTCGGCTTGCCTTTGTTCAGCCTTGCGTTCCGCTTGCCGATGTCGAGCTGCAGATCGGCCTCGGTAGTAAATAGGTGAGCGTTTCGAAAACCCGAGCCGAGATATTTCTCGAGCCGCTCGCGGGCTGCGGTGAGGTCATAGTTCTTTACGACGTCGCGCATATCGAAGCGATACTGGAAGAGCATTCGCTCGCCCTTGCGGGTCGTTATACGGCGGAGGAAGATCTTTTGCAGATGTTCGTCCGTGCCCTTATAATTCCCAAGTGTAAGCTTGACGAAGGTGCCTGCCTCGAGTGCTTCGGCAAAGGCTTCGGTAAATTCTGTTATCCTTTCGTTCACGATGGTTGAACAAATAAGTATAGATGAACGAGGCAAAATACAATATCAGCGGTGAGGACCTTGTCCGCGACCTTCTCTTGGTGCTTCGCGAAACCTTTGAAGGCTCCCCCGGCGACGAGGGCAGTATCTATCTCGATCGCGGCGTCGGGGTGCTCTCGACGCTCGGCTCCGTAAGCGCCGATCATGCGTCATTTGCGTTTGAGGGCTCGACGATCGCGGCTCACACCGAGCACCTGAAATTCTACGTCGATCGCCTGATCGAGTTCATCGAGGGGCGGACGGCACCGGTCAATTGGGAAGACAGTTGGCTGATCGAGACGGTCAACGAGGACGAATGGGCGGCTCTTCGTTCAAGCGTCGAGCGTTCGTATCGCTCGGCGGTGGAAAGACTTGCGGCGGTCGAAGAATGGAAGCCGGACCGCATCGGCGAGGCGATGGCGATCATCGCCCATTCGGCTTATCACTTTGGTGCGATCAGGCAAATGACGAAGAGAGTTTTGCCGGCATAATGCCGGATTAAGAAGCATATGGCAACCATTTTTCACCTTGCATTTCCGGTCGATGATTTAGCGGCCGCACGCGAGTTTTACGGCGGCGTGCTCGGCTGTCCTGAGGGCAGAAGTTCGGAGACGTGGATCGATTTCGACCTCTATGGGCATCAGATAGTGACGCATCTTTCGCCCGCGGGCGGCGGGGTTGCGGTGCGTAATGAGGTCGATGCAGACCACGTCCCGGTTCCGCACTTTGGGATAGTTTTGCCGATGGCAGAGTGGCGCGAACTCGCCGAAAGGCTGCGGTCAAAAGGCGTCGAATTCGTCATCGAGCCGAAGATCAGGTTCGAGGGCGAGGTCGGCGAACAGGCGACGATGTTCTTTATGGACCCGAGCGGGAACGCGCTTGAGTTCAAAGGGTTCAACGACCTCTCGCAGGTCTTCGCGAAATAGTCGCGGCGGCTGTTATAGTAGTCTTTTCGGTGTTCGGATGCTCCGATAGGCGGTATGATGCTCCACACAAAGACCCTTCCGGCCGGATGGCTTGGCTTTGACCTGAATGTCCTTCGGCGGCTCAAGTTCGGTTCGGTGGCGATGCCTTTTGCCCCCGATCCTTTGCTTGGCACCTATATGAAACGCCACGGCGTTCGGGTGCTTTCAAATGATGTGCTCCGCTCGGCATGGACGCGTTCTGTCGCTGCGATTCAGAACAACAACGAACGGCTTTCCGACGAGGATCTGAACACGGTCCTCGAGGACATTTATATCCCCGGCCATCGGCTTCGCAACCCCGCACTTCGCACCTGGTTCAGCGAGACGGATTCGTGGTGGTTCGACAATGCCCGGAGAAATATCGACCGGCTCGAATCGCCGTTTGCCTTCGCGATCGTTTCGAGCCTCGTTATGGCGGTCGGCGACTACGCCCGCTCATTTAATGACGATAACGGCGATCTGCGGCAACCGCTCTCGAACGCATTCCGCCGTTTCTGGAATGCTCTCCCGGCGCCGGTCAATAACGGCCAGACGAACACCTGCCAAAATCAGCGGGTAAAGGAATTCATCGCCGAGAGCCGCACCGACCTTCTTTTTCTTCGCCTGCCGCCGTCACGGACCGCTTCGAGAACCGGCTATCCGGAGCAGCTAATGTGGAAGGAAGAGTGGCTTCGCGAGGGCAGTGATTTTTGGCCGGAGCTCGACGCAATGCGGGCCGGGACGCTCGGGATGCCGGTCGAGACCAAGTCGCAATACCTTCAGCTCGTTGCCGATCTTCTCGGCACGGCGGGCCACATTCGCAAGGTGGCCATCGCCCACGTCGAGACCGGCTTCGTCACCGCACAGGACCTCGTCGATACGCTCAATCCGATCCGCAAGGTCGAGGCAGTTTACACCAAAGACTTTTCCGAACTCACCGGCACAAAAGCCGTCATCATCACGGCCTGACGGGCGGGGGCGAGGCGGTGAGCATTTCGATCTCGGGGCCGCCGGCATTTGGCCGCGTCCGCAGAAACCATACGATGCCCGCGGATCCGGCAAGCAATCCGGAAATGACCGTCAGCGTTTGCGGCGAGATTGCATAGACGGCGAGGCTCGCGAGATAGGTCGTAAGGCCGTACATGGTCAACTCGGCACCGCGGTCGAGCGTCGAGATGCGGCCGCGTATATAGTCCGGGAGGCTGCGCTGAAACATCGTCTCCTGCACCGCATATTCCACGCCGATTATCGCCCGCGAAATGAAGGTGAAAAAGAGCAGAAGCCAGAATGCGGGCATCAATCCGCCGATAGCGAAGAGCACACCGTGGATGATCAATGCCCAGCCGATGAACTGGCGGTTCGTGCCCTTGCGGTCAAAATAAACACTTGCCCGGCGGGCCAGCATCATCCCGAGAAATAGCCCGAGCCCGGCCGCTGTCCAGAGCAGGCCGACAGCCATATCCGGATTCCACGCGTCCTTTTCGGCAAAATAAACTCCGCCCATCCGCTCAAAGACAATGTTGATAGCCCCGCCGCCGGTCGCCCAAATGACGTTGAGCAGCAGGATGGTCAATGCGAAGTGATTCTTGACGGTATAGACCAAACCTTCGCGGATCTCGCCAATGAAGGTCGTCTCGGGCCGCGGTTCGGCGGTCGCGGTCTCGCGGACGGCTTCTTCCGGGATGAGCCAGACCGTGTATGCCGAAAGGAGAAACGAGATGGCGTTGATGATGAACGAGATCTCGTAGCCAAAGACCGCCGCCGCCCAACCGCCGAGTGCCGAGCCGACCGCCATCAGCAGAAAGCGGGTCGAGAACATCAAAGCCATGCCGGCGAGCAGCCCGTCTTTGCCGGTCAGGTTCGGTGTCGCGGCGTTCTTGGCGCCGTCAAAGAAACTGCTGAACGCAGATAACAGAGCAGTCGCGATATACGCGATCCAGAGGTCATCGCGGCTTACGATAAAGAGCGGAAGCAAAGCGACCCCGGCACGGGCGAGGTCGGTCCAAAGCATTATCTGCCGCCGCGAGAAGCGATCAGCAAGGCCGCCGGCGATCGGGGCGAGGAGCGCCATCGGCACAAGCCGACAGACGAAGATGATCCCGGCCGCCATCGGCGAAGCATCAGACATCACACGGACAAGCCCGAGCACCGCGATAAAATTGAACCAACTGCCGAGTTCCGAGACGAATTGCCCGGCCAGCAGATGGCGAAAATCACGTTTGCCGCGGATGAGTTGTCCGTAAGTGAGCGGCTGCATAAAACGCTATATTGGGGCAACGGAGCCTAAATTTCCAATGCCTCTGATATAGACGCGAAACGGCAGCGTTTAAGGAATCAGCGATGGAGTGAAATTGTTCCTCGAAGGCGGGTCGGCTAAGTGATCTTCTGATCGGTGCGGACGATCTTTCCGCGGAGCCACTCACCGAAAAAGTCGAGCGTTGTGACGAGTATCAGGATGAAAAGAAGCACGGTCGCAAAGCGGTCCCATTGCCCAAATTCCTGATAGCTGTGAAGCAAAAGCCCGATGCCGCCGGCACCGACATAGCCGATGATCGCCGCCGAGCGGATGTTGTATTCGAGCATCCAGAGTGCGTGGCTCATCACGAGCGGCTTGAGCTGCGGGAGCATGCCGTATTGAAATGCCTGGACGGGATTTGCACCGAGCATCTTGAGCCCGTTGGTGACGGAAGTATCGACCGATTCGAAGGCGTCGCTAAAGAACTTGCCGAGATAGCCGATGCTGTAGAAGGTCAAGCCGATAACGCCCGCGAGCGGGTTCGGCCCGACCACCGCGACCGCAACCAGTGCCCAGATGAGCGAAGGCAGCGTGCGGATAACATTGAGCACCATTCGCGTGCCGATGTTGAGCCACTTCGGCGCGACGGTCTGCGAACCCGCGGCGGCAAGCGGCAAGGCGACAAGCACGGCGATGACGGTCGCCATAACGGCGATCTGAATGGTCTCACCGAGCGCGGAAAGGACTTGCGGCGTTACGGAGAGATCGGGCGGGAAAAATTGCGATGCGAAGCGGCGAAGGTTCTCAATATAACCGAGGTCGCGGCCCGAACCGCGAAGCGCCGGAAGCGAGATCACGACCGCCACGGCAAAGAGCAGCAGCGTCGCTCGGAAGGCCGTAAAGCGTTCACGCCACGAGAGTTTTGGAGGCACGGCGGTCATGCTGCGGTATCCGCGACCCTCCTCAATTCCCAGCCATTTGGAAACTCACGGCCGAGCCGAAGCTCGAGGTCGGCGTAGCGGCCGACGAATTCCGTATCGTGCAATATGCAAATGGCGGAGCGGCCGCCGGTCTTGCATTCGCGGCGGAGCATTGCCATTACGCGTTCGGAGAGTGCAAGGTCGAGGTTCGACGTTGGCTCATCGGCAAAGATCACATCCGGTTCCTGAAAGAGAACGCGGGCAATGGCCGTCCGCTGCTGCTCGCCGCCGGATATGTTGCGTACCGGTTTGTGGCAAAGATGGGCGATCTCAAGCTCTTCGAGTTTCTGAAAAGCCGCCCGTTTTTCGCCGGCAGGGAAGCCGAAAAGCGTCCGCCACCAAGGGAACTGCCCGAGCTTTCCGCAGAGCACGTTGGTCAAAACGCTCAGCTCTTTTGTCAGCCGAAGGTCCTGGAAGACGATGCCCGCGGAACTAACGGCGGCGGGCCGCTCAATGCTTCCGGCGGCGGGTTCGAGCATTCCGGCAAGGGCCGAAACGAGGCTCGATTTACCAACGCCCGATGGGCCCGTAACGGCAAGGAGTTCGCCCGGAGCGAGCGACCAGGACATCCCGGAGAAAAGCCTTCGGCCGTCGCGGTCAAGGGTTAACCCCTCGACTCGGACGGCCGTTCGGCTTGCATTCGGTGCGGTTTCCGACATCTATTTCGGAAGCGTTGCTAGTGCCTCGCGGAGCGGCTTGAGGTGCGCTTCCTGATCGGCCTCTACCAGTTTCGAGGTGAAGAGCTTATCGCGAAGCTCGGTGTTTGCACCTTCGTTCATCGCGAGCAATGCGGCCTTGAGCTTGTCGCGTTCCGCGCCAGTGAGATTCTTGCGGATGGCGATGATGTGCGTCGGCACGTCGCCCTGCTCGGCCACTTTTTTGAGCTTCGCACGCTGCTCTTCGGTGAGGTGTTTGTTCTCATCGAGGACGTAGTAGCTGACCGCCGCCGCCTCGGCCTGGCCATTCAGGACACGTTCGACGGCAGAGACGTAGCCGGTTCCGAAAAAGACATTACCCGTACCGAAGAACTCTTCCGGGTCGGCCTTCTCGGAGATGAGCCCTTTCTGGCGAAGGTCCCAAAGCGGCATCACATAGCCCGAAGTGCTCGTCCGGCTGGCGAAGGCGATCGGCTTGTCTTTCAGGTCGGCGATGCTCGCATACGGCTTTTCTTTTAGCGAAAGCCAGTAGCTTTTGTAGGTCGTTTTGCCGTTGATCTCGCCGACGAGAAGAAGCTCGGCGTCCTTAGCGTTGATCATGTCGGTGCCGCTCAGGTAGCCGAGATCGATGGTGCCGTTCGAGAAGCCCTCGTTAATCACGGCAGCCGAAAGCGGGATGATGACCTCGACCGGCCGGCCGAGCTTTTCCGAGAGGAACTTCGCCGCCGCATCGCGTTCGGCGATCATCTGGTCAGGGTTTTTGTCCGGCTTGAGCGCGACGACGAGTTTCTGCCCGGTTGCCGCGTTGCTGTTTGCCGTGTTCGAGGGCGACTGTGTCGCTCCGCCGCATCCGATCGAAATCGCGGCCACGGCGGCCGCCGTAAAAAATAGCAGGATCTTTGTAAACATAATATTCTTCAAATCTAACATTTTCCGAAAGCCGAATTCCATCGCACTCAGTGCACCTCGGTGCTGGTGAGGGCTCCGCGGAAGATCTCCATTCCGCCATCCTTCGAATGGCCGAGCGGGACGGCTTCGTTCGCCAGTTGGCCGCAATAGATGCCGACCACCGCCTCCGCAAACGATTCGAATTCCTCGCGGTTCAGGTCAAGCCGGACATTGCCGGCTGCGATGTGCACGACACCGCAGCCGCGGCAATTCCAGATCTCAAGGCTCGTTCTTCCATTCTCCATCATCAGATGATATCTCCTCCGATAGCTCTAGAAATTGATATTGATACCAGCCTGAACGAGCCGTGGGCTCGAGGGCAGAATGCCGCGCGATCGGTCAACGATGAGCGTTTTGTCGCCGAGGTTTTTCGCCGTTACGAAGAACGTCGTTTTCCATCGCTCAACCTTGTAGTTGGCGGTAGCGTTCCAATAGGTTTGCGAACCAATGGGGCCGATCTGGCCGTTGGCCGTCGGTGAGAATGCATTTAGGTCGTCGCCAAACTGACGGCTGACAAAAACATTCTCGATGAATGCCTGAAAGCCTTTGGCGTGTGAATAGCCGAGGCTGGTCGTCGCGGTTGTTTCCGGCGTGTAGGGAAGCCGGTTGCCGTTGATCGAACACCGCGTCGGGCTGATTCGTTGCGATGCCGGGCAGAACGAGTTCAAAGTGCCGGAGTTTGTGATCGAACTCAGACGCGTGCCGCGAAACTCTGAGATCGGAAGCCAAGTAAAAGCCGTTCGGACAAAAAGGTTATGACGCGAAGCAAAGAATGCGTCGGTGTCGAGCCTGCCGCTGAACTCCATGCCCTGCTGGAGCGTTTCGCCGCCGTTCGTCAGCGCGGCACCGATGCCGCCCGCGATGCTTGCCGGCACGATCTGATTCTGGTAATCGAGCCGGAAGAATGTGCCCTCAAGCCGAATCCCGCGAACCGGATTGGTACGAATTCCCGCCTCGTAGTTCCAGCTTCGCTCAGGGTCGAGCTCAACAACGCCGCCCGAGTTGGTGACTATGTCCTCGGCCCGAGGCGGCGAAAATCCGCGGTGAACGCCGGCGAAAATGGTCGTCCGCGGCAGGCCCGAATAGGCGAATCCGATGCCCGGGATTGCCTCGGTGACGGTAGTTCGTCCTTCGGAGATCGGATTCGTCAGCAGGTTTCGCCGCTCGATCTCGATCCGTTCGAAACGGACGCCCGGAGTTACGGAAAACTTGCCGAAAATGAAGCGGTTCTGAACGAATGCAGACGACGCGAAGTTGCGGCGAATGTTTATCTCCGAGGGAACGCCCGCACGGTTGTTCGGAGTGTCGCCGTTGAGCTGGCGGCGGTTCTGCTCTTCCCAGTGGAGCCGGCCGCCGATCTGTAGTTCACCGCGGAAGCCCGTTCCCGAGCTGTATTGATAAGCCAACTGCGGGGCGACGCCATAGGTGTCAAACTTTCGCAGCCGGCCTTCGTTGCCGCAGGTCGTCTTCAGATCGGCCATCGAAAGGCAGTCCGGATCAACGTTAAGCCGGTTCGGCCGTTGACCTGAGTTCGAGGATTGCCGCCACCAATGACGGCGAAAGAAGTTGTAATAGGCGTTCGTCGTCAGCGTAACCGACGGAGAAATAACGGCCGAGTGCGAGAGCGACGTCCCAAAGCGATCGCCGTAGAAAAAGTCGTTGCGGAAGGGGTTCTGCCGCGGATCGGCGGCGTATTCTGCCTCGGTCAGGCCCGAATAGGTAACGTTCGAATCCTCGCCGTAGTGGCTGAATTTGAACGTCAGCGCATTACGGTCGTTGATCGTCTGGACGATCTTGACGGACGTGTCATCGAGGCGGGAATTTATATTCTCTCTCGCTCCGTCGCCCTGCCTGCGGGCGTAGTTGGCAAAGATGCCGGTGCTCTTGATCGTTCCGCTTCCGAAAACGCTCCCGTTGAAATAATTGCGGTTGCCGCCCAATAATTTAATGCCGAAGCTCGGCTTTTCGGTCGGGCTGGGCGTGATGTAATTGATCACACCGGCGATCGTCTGCGGCCCGTAAACGATCTGGCTTGAACCTTTGAGCACCTCGACCTCGGCGTAACGCTCGATCGGCGGATGATAGTAAGAGGCGTTGTCACCATAGGGCGCATAGGCGAGCGGGAGGCCATCCTCAAGCAAGAGCACTTTGGTCGAGCGGGTCGGATTTGTCCCGCGGATGCCGATATTTGGCCGGAGCCCGAAGCCCTCTTCATCGCGAACGTTGACGCCGGAGATCTTTCTCAGAGCCTCGGAGAAATCGAAAACACGCGCCGACTCGAGCATCTGGCGGTCAAGGCGTTCGACCGCACCGGGAACCTCGTCGAGGCTGGCGGCCGTGCCGGCGAGATACGTTGACGAGACCATCACCTCGGCCGCGACCGGCTGCGGATAGAGAACGATATCGATCGCGGACTGGGCCGGAAGTTCGATTCGCCGCTCGGTGCGGGCAAAGCCATCGGCAGCGACAACGAGGATCACTTCGCCGCGAAGCCCGGAAAAAGAGAAGCGGCCATCGGTGCCCGTGACTGCGTTTATCCGAGTGCTCCCGGCGGAGTTGGTCGCCGAGACAACGGCTCCGGCGATCGGTGAGCCGTTCGCGTCAGCAACGCGAATTGAATCGGAATTTGCGGCCATCTGCCCGAAAGCGGCGGCGGCAAGCGAGACAACGATCAGTGCGACAGTCAGAATGCGGGCCGTGAGACTCCGGAGCTTCGAGTCCGGACTTGGATAAAAATCGTTTGATATCATATTCATGAAAATATCTATTGAAAATGAGTTTCAATTGCAAGAACGATATTTTATGGCCCGGCCGGTGTCAACCCTGGAGAGGGAATTATGCCTCCGGTTTTCTGAATTAACCTCAGTCAAAAAGAAAAAGCCAGGCATGGGCCCGGCTTTATGTGTTGACAAAATAGTAAGTTACAAAAAGTCTCAGTGTCCGGTGAAGTGCGGCGGCCGCTTTTCGAAAAATGCGGTGACGCCCTCGCGGAAGTCGGCGGACTGGCCCGATTCGAGCTGGCATTCCGCTTCGAGCGAAAGCTGCTGGAAGAGGCTGTTTGAGAAAGTGGCGTTCATCATCCGCTTGATGCGGCCAAGAGAACCTGTCGGGCCGGCGGCGAGTTTTGCACCGAATTCCTGGGTCTGCTGGACGAGTTCGGCGGCCGGGACAAGCCGATTGACCATTCCGAGTTGGGCTGCTCGTTCGGCCGAGAGCGAATCGCCGGTCATGAAAAGCTCGGTCGCGATCTTTTCGCCAACCGCCCGCGGGAGAAAGAAGGTACCGCCGCAGTCCGGCGAAAGCCCGATGCGGACAAATGCCTGGCGAAAGGCGGCGTCATCGGCCGCGAAGACGATGTCGCAGGCTAGAGCAAGATTAACTCCCGCTCCGGCGCAAACGCCGTTGACCGCAGCTACGAATGGCACGGGCGTATTGCGGATGAGCTTGATAAGCTCGTGCAAGGTCTTCAGCGGGGCATCGAGAAATGCCTCAATGCGGCCCTCGGCCTGCCCGACCTGCTGCATCTCGCGAAGGTCGCCGCCGGCACAAAACGAGCGGCCCTCACCGGTCAAAACAATGCACCGTGCGCCCTCGTTGGACGCCTGGATTATCGCGGCCTTAAGATCGCGTCCGAGTCCCGATGATAGGGCATTGAGAGCATCGGGACGGTTCAATTTAATGGTGGCAACATGGCCGTTCAATTCGTAGATAACGTTTTCAAAGCTCATAAGGATTGCGTATCACCTCTTTCGGGTAAGATTGGTTCAAGCGTTAGGCATGGCGTCCCCGCGAGCGGCTCGCCTCGTGGCACTCGCGGCAGAAAACGGTCCGGCCGACCTTTGGTTGGAAAGGCACCTGATCGTGCTTTCCGCAGTTGTCGCAGACAATTTCAAAACGCTTCGGTGCGTCCTCGCTAATGGCGGCCTTTTTTGACCGGCAGCGTGGGCATCGCTGAGGCGACATCAAATTCCGCTGATAAAAGATCTCCTGTTCTTTTTCGGTGAAAAGAAAGGTCTCTTTACATTGGACGCAAATCGTTTCAACATCCGGCATAAAAGTCACTGCTCCGGGGAAAATCTCTCTGGGATTGAGGAATACTATCACACATCTATTCGCGGCGTTAATCAATTGGAACGGGAAAGTGTTGCGACGTGTTCGCGGACGGTCGGCCCGAGCGTTTCAAGGTTGTAGCCGCCCTCAAGGCAGGAGACGAGGCGGCCGCCGCAGGCCTCATCTGCCCACTCCATCATCGTCCGCGTCATCGCCGCGAAATCCGGATCCTCAAGCTGGAGCTGGCCGAGCGGATCGGTCCGGTGAGCGTCAAATCCGGCGGAGAGAAAGATCAGATCGGGCTTCATCTTTGAAGCGATCTCGCCGATCGCCGCGTCGAAGCCTGACCGCTGGTCCATTGCTTTTGTGAATGCCTTGACCGGAACGTTTAAGGTGGAGCCTAGGCCCTTACCGTGACCGGTTTCACCGCGGGCACCAGTTCCGGGATACCACGGATATTGGTGCATCGAGAAAAAGAAGACGGTCGGGTCGGTGTAGAAAATGCCCTGAGTTCCATTACCGTGGTGGACATCCCAATCGACGATGGCAACGCGGTCGATCTCCTTATAACGATTTTGGGCATAGCGGGCGGCGACGGCGACGTTGTTGAAGATGCAAAAGCCCATCGCGTGCTCGGCGGTCGCATGGTGGCCCGGCGGGCGAACGGCGACAAAGGCATTGCGGGCCTCGCCCTGCATTACGGCATCGACCGCGGCGATGGCACCGCCCGCGGCAAAAAGCGAGGCGTCAAAGGACTGCATCGAGATGGTCGTATCGGCATCGAGCCGCTGGAGCCCGTTGGCGAAGGCTCCCTCGACCCGCTTGAAATGTTCCTTGGAGTGAGCCGCCTGGATCAAGCCCTGCGACGCCTTTTCAGGCGTTATCTCTTTGAGCGAATTCCAAAGATTCTCGTCGGCCTGCAAAGCATCGACGGCGACGCGGTACCGCTCCGGCATCTCGGGATGGCCGGGGCCGGTCTCGTGTTTTTCATAAATAGGGTGATGAACGATCGCCGTTGTCATAGAGATACTTTACCGCAGTGGAGATGAGAAAGGGAGAAGGGGAGACGCGGAGCGTTCCGTCATTTGAACTGTTCCACATTTCCACCTTTTCACTCTTTCACCTTCACACTCTCTAGATGAAAGCTGTTTCGTGGAGCAATTCGCCGCGGGCGAAGCGGGCGAGCGAGAGCATCGAGACATCGAGAAAGCTCGCCTTGCCATCCAGAATTATCTCGGAAAGGGCACGGCCGGTCGCGGGCGAGTGCATCACGCCGTGGCCCGAGAAGCCATTGGCGAAATAGAGTCCTTTGACCTCGCAGCCGCCAAGGATGGCGTGGTGGTCGGGCGTATTCTCGTAAAGCCCGACGCGGCATTTTTCGCGGACGACCTCGGTCTCATAAAGCCACGGTGCGCGATGGCGGGCACGTTCGCGGATCTTCTCGACAAAAGCATCGTCGAGATCGCGGCTAAAGGACGGCCGCTCGTCGGGGTCAGGGTAGGCGAACATCAGTTCGCGGTCGGAGTTCTTCGCCGGGCGGAAGTGGAAGCCGGTTCCGAGGTCGATGACCATCGGCAGCCCCGGCGGCAGCGGCTCGGCCGAGCGTGCCCAGACGATCTGACGACGGAGAGGCTCGACCGGGAGCGAGATGCCCGCGGTGGCGGCAAGCTCGGAGGCCCAGGCACCTGTACACACTACGACGCGGCCGCACTCGATCCGGCCGGTATCGGTTTCGACCCCAGTGACGCGGCCGTTATTGGTGAGAATTTTAAAAACCCGCGTTCCCGTTTCGAGCCTCGCTCCGCGGCTGAGAGCACGCTCGGTAAAGCCGCGCATCACGGCGAGCGGATCGATGAAGCCATCCTGCCGGCCAAAGCTCCCGCCGAGGATGTCGCCGCAGTTCATTCCCGGGATCATTTCGCGGATCGCTTCCGGGCCGACTGTCTCCACGCCTTTGACACCGAGCCGACGCTGAAGCTCGACGTTCCGCTCAAGGTACGCAAAATGCTTGGGTTCGGTGGCAAAGAAGAGATACCCGCGGGGCTCATAGCCGCAATCGTGATCCCAATTCTCGAAAAAATCGATCGAATAAACGGACATCCGGATGTTGATCTCCGTCTCAAACTGCGCCCGGACGCCGCCGGTCGCCGCTCCGGTGGAACCGCGGCCCTGCTCGGCCTCGCGTTCGAGGATCAGCACATCCGCCGCGCCCCGCTCCGCCAGGTGATAAGCAACACTAGCCCCAACCACCCCACCGCCGATGATGATCGTTTCGGCCGATAATGACTTGTTTATACTGGATGACATACGTGCAAGGATTCTGTGCAAAATTCAATCAAAGGGTCATTTTTGTCTCTGCTATAATATGGCTTTCCGGCACTTTCGCCTATCGAAGAGCTACTTGATTTTTGAGGTTTAGGGGACGAACCCTTCGACCAGAATTTTTGGTAAACTACACGTAATGAATTTCTCGGATCTTTATTTGCTCTCGCTTCATCGGCTTGTGGCGGAAAAGCTGTTAAAAGAACCCGAAGAAGTGATCGGGGTCGCTCGGGCGAATCTCAAACGTTGGCTTTCAAGCGAGGCTTTTGGTGAAGGCCCGGAACGGCAGGCACTTTTGGAGTGGGTCGATATTCTGGAAACCCGAACTTTCGATCAGATCATCAAGATACTGACGGAGGACTCCGATGAATGTCAGAGACTGCGGTCCTCCACGCCCTTCGCCGGTGTGCTTAGCAGTGAAGAACGGTCTGCTATTTGGAGTGAATGTGCGGAAACCGGACTTGCATAAATTGATCGCGGATTACCGAGAAATTTCTGGGGAAGAAATTCCGGTCATTGTCGGTTCACAAGCGTTTCATGCCTCGTTGGAATTTGTTCCGGAGATCGCAAAGCGGTCGGTCGAGTGCGATTTTCTGCTTAGCAGTGCGAACTTCTCTAAGCGGAAAGAACTTGATGAGCGTTTAGGAGCGTTGAGCGATTATCAAGTCGCGAATGGTTTCTTTGCTGATGTTCTTGGCCTTGCGACGGTAGTGCTGCCAGATGGCTGGCAGGAGCGTCTAGTCCCATTTCTCGATGACGAAGGAACGCCGGTCGCTCTATGCGCTGATGCTTACGATGTGTGCGCAGCGAAACTTGTTGCGGGGCGAGAAAAGGACCTGATCTTTATTGAGTCCGCCCTCACAGGTGACATGATCGAGATCGATGAGTTACTCGCACGAATTCGGGGGTTGAAGGACAAGGTCGAGAACGACGTGATCGGCGACCGACTTCGAAGACTAGCTAAATTTCTTGAATCAAAGTGGATACACACCTTGTCACTCACAGCGATCAGGCAGTTCGACATCGCTTGACTGCATTTATGCACTACCACCTAATTGGAATTTGCGGGACGGCGATGGCTTCGCTGGCGGGGATGCTGCAGGCGGGCGGGCATCGGGTTACGGGTTCGGACCAGAATGTTTACCCGCCGATGTCCACACAGCTTGAGGCTCTCGGCATCGAGATCTTGAACGGCTATCGCGCGGAAAATGCGGATATCGGTGCGGACTGCGTGGTGGTCGGCAATGCGATCTCACGTGGCAATCCGGAGCTCGAAGAGGTGCTTGCCCGCAGGCTCGTCTATCGGTCGCAGGCGGAGATCGTCAAGGAACTTTTCATCCGCGGGCGGCGTTCGCTGGTGGTTGCGGGGACGCACGGCAAGACGACGACGACGAGCATCGCGACGTGGATCGCAGAGGTTGGCGGGCTTGACCCGAGCTTTCTGGTCGGCGGCGTGGTGCAGAATTTCGGAGCGAGCTTTCGGGTCACGGACAGCGACTTTTTCGTCATTGAAGGCGACGAGTATGACACGGCATACTTCGACAAGAAGCCGAAGTTCATGCACTACCTGCCGGAGATTGCCATCGTCAACAATATCGAGTTTGACCACGCCGATATCTACCGCGACCTGCAGGAGATCAATTTCCAATTCTCGCGGCTGATGAACCTGGTGCCGGGGAACGGCAGGCTGATCTGCGGCATTGATTCGCCCGTCGTAAGGGAAGTGCTCGACGAAATGCACGGGCGGCTCTTCACCCAAATAGAGACCTTTGGGCTTTCGGATGATGCCAAATGGCAGGCACGCTACATCGACTTTGCGGGCGATGTGACGCGTTTCACCGTATTCAAAGAGGGCCACCGTTGGGGCGAATTTGAGATGCACCTGATCGGCGAATTTAACGTAAGGAATTGCCTTGCCGTCATCATCGCCGCCGATGCCTGGGGGATTTCGAAAGAGAAGATCCAAGAGGCTCTCGACACTTTCAAATCCGTCAAACGCCGAATGGAGGTCCGCGGAACGGTCGCGGGCGTTACGGTCATCGACGATTTTGCCCATCACCCGACCGCGGTCGAAGAAACGCTAAAAGCACTGCGGATGAAGTACGACGGCCGCCGCTTGATCGCCGTTTTCGAGCCGCGTTCGTGGTCCTCGCGGCTGGCGGTGTTTCAGGAACCCTATACGAAGGCCTTCTCGTACGCCGATCACATTATCATCGCCAGCGTTTATAACACCTCAAAGGCGAGCGAGCTCGGCAAGGTGCTCGATGTCGATGAACTCGTCAAGGATATCGAGCTTCAAGGCAAGCAAGCGTTCGCATTCCCGGACGCCGACGCCATCGTCGAGCACCTCACCCCCGAAATGAAGGCCGGCGACGTCATCGCCATTATGTCCAACGGCGGCTTCGGCGGCATCCACGAAAAATTGCTATCAACATTGGAGGCCCGTGGTTAAGTATGTTTTGGTCGTCAGCCTCATGCCCGCTCGACGATGAATCGCGGCAATGGGTCGATGATTCTTTTAGATGGCTAGTCGCTGAGTTGAGCCCCGAAGTTGTCCGCGATGTCCCGGTCGTTCTCCCCGAACCGCACTTCTTCCCTGACGCTTACGACGGAAGCCGCCGCGCCGTTAGAAAGATGGTCGACCGCGTTTGCGAGTACATGGACGTGGATCACGAAACCATCGAGGTACGGTTCTTTGAAGGCGAATCGACCGGGCGGATTCATCCCCTTGCATCGCCGGAGTCCGGTCAGGCTCATCCGCTCGGCACTTATCGGATGAAGCCGAGCGGCAAGCACGCCATCTCGCTAAACATGGACCAGGCCGGCGACCCGGAAATGATGGTCGCAACGATCGCTCATGAACTTGGCCACGTGATACTCCTCGGCGAAGGCCGTCTTGATGAGGACTATGAGGCCCACGAGCCGATGACCGACCTAGTGACCGTCTTGTATGGACTCGGGGTCTTTAGTGCGAATTCGAGTTTTGTCTTCGAGCAATGGACGAATTCTCAGTTTCAAGGCTGGCGGGCTGGCGGTGCCGGATATCTCACTGAGGAAGCGTATGGCTACGCGCTCGCCCTCTTCGCCCATTTTCGGTCGGAGCGAAAGCCCGCGTGGTCGAAGTACCTAAAAACGAACGTAAAGGCCTACTTCAAACGCTCAGCCCGTTTTCTGGAAAAGAACCCGCCAAACATGAGCTTCGCATTCTCGTCAAATGAACTCGATGGAAATTGAATCACGGCCTAATCGTCGGCCACGATGACGTTGTGCCCAATTGCCATCGATTTCGTTCAAGATGTTCGGCGAGCAAGTGATAGTAAACACTCGTCGGCTCAAAGAAAAACCTTGCGGAAATTGTGTAAAACCTATATTCTTCATACTGTTTTGCTCTCGTTTTGTGTCTTGGCAGATACGTCCGTCCGGTCAGTTAGAAAGCGACGCTTTTCGGTTCGGTCTTGAGAGTTTGGTAATTGCAAATTGAAGCTTCTGAAACTTTCGGCACGGGTGCGTCGCTGCCTTGAGTCGGCCGCCGAATATCGGCCAGCTCGCCTTGCCCGGCTTTTCTGCTTCTCGGATACTTTTCTAGGAAAATGGGTACAAAACTTTACGTCGGAAACCTTTCTTTTAACATTACGAGCGACGACCTTCGGGATCATTTTGCGGCTGCCGGTGAGGTAGCATCTGCGAACGTCATAACCGACCGCGACACAGGCCGCTCGCGTGGATTTGGCTTTGTCGAAATGGCGACGGAGGACGGGGCGACGAACGCGATCGCTCAATTCAACGGCACTGATTATGACGGCCGCAACCTGGTCGTCAGCGAGGCACGCCCGCGTGAAGATGGGGGCGGTGGCGGAAATCGTGGCGGCGGCGGAAATCGCGGCGGCCGTGGGAATTTTGGCGGCGGCGGTTATTGATCGGCCGATCAGCCGAAGCAAATAAAAAAGGGACGCGAGGCGAACTCTGATGTTCGCCCAGCGTCTCTTTTCGCTTTCCGGATGGCATTATTCGATGACGCGGCCGTTGAAGTTTACGAGCAGCATCACAAGCTCATCGATCAAAGCTACCCGCGTCCGGGTTTCGCTAATGCCGTTGACCAAGGCCGAAAATATGACCTCTTCGCCGGCGGCGGTCGTAAGGTATCCCGAGAGTGCCGAGACCTGATTGATGGTGCCGGTCTTTCCGCGGACGTTGCCCTCGCCGCGGGTTCCCTTAAAGCGATTGCGGAGTGTACCGTCCACACCGCCGATGGTCAGGCTGTCCCGCCAAGCTTTGGCAAACCTGCTGCGGCTGCCCATGTAATCGTAAATGGCGATGACGGCATCCGGCGATACGATATTGTGACGCGAGAGCCCGCTTCCATCGTATTGAACAAAGCTATCCTCGGCAGCACCGGCCTGCTTCATAAAGTCGCGGACGACCATTATCCCGAGCTCGCTGCTCGTCCGATTCTGGTTGCCGTTCGGCTGCGGCATCTTTCGGCCGACCTCTTCACCGAGCGTCCAGAGAAGGATTTCCGTGTACATATTCTGGCTCGGCTTCATCGTCATCGCCGCGATCACAGACAGCGGCGGCGATTCGACCTTTGCAAGCTCGAACGTGATATCGGTCGGCATCCGAGCCTTGTCGTTCATCGCGTAAGTGCGGCCGGTCACCTCGACGCCCTTCTCCTGAAGCCGCTGCTTGAGCAATGAAACGAACATCTCCGCCGGACGCGAGACGGCGACGTTGCCTGAGTATCCCGCATTTCCAACCGGCAGTTCGCCGCTGATCTCGATGATGTTCTGGTCGAGCTTTTTGTGGATGCGAAGCGTCCGCGGCGACCCCGCAGGTGCCGTAATACAGCTATTGACGACCCGGACGATCATATTGACCGGCGTCAATTGTGCGCTGCATGAGTAACCGACCGGGCCGGGCTTTACGCTTAGTGCGACCGCGTTGTCGTTGACCGGCAGGGCCGAGACCTCCGCTCCGTAATAGAACTGCAGGTCGTCCCATTCCCATCCGGTCGGAAGCGGGCTGCCCGAAAAGTATGTCTCGTCGCCGATGATGTCGCCTTCGATCTTCTTGACACCGGCCGCGATGATCGCATCGGCGACGCGGTCAATCCCCTTGAAATAGTCGCCGTTGTTTGAGGTGTAAGAAAGCGAAACGTCACCGCGGCCAAAGATCCGGAGCGGCCCTGCGATCGTCCCTTCGCGGACCGCCTCGCGAGTGTAAATGGAGGTTGCGAACCGGTAATCGGGCGTCAGCTTTTCAAGCGCCGCAGCAACGGTAAAGTTCTTCATGTTCGAGGCCGGCATGAAGTACTTTTCCGGATTGTGTTCGAATATCACCCGCCCGTCTTTTGCCGAAACGGCCTTGAAACCGATCTGCCCGCGTCGATATTCGGGCCGCGAAAGCACGGTGCGGATCGAGCTTTCAAGGGCCGCAAGTTCGGCCGACCTCGCCGGAGCCGACGACACGGTCTTGGTGACCGGAGTTTGCCCGGTCGCGTGCTCGAAGCCGGCCGAGATCGCCAGAAAAAGAACTGCCGGGAAAAGGATATTTCGGAATCTTCGCGGTTTCATCATCTCGGCCTATATTAACCCACACAGATTTAGTGAACCAATTCAGCACTCTTTCTGCCGCAAAAAAAGATTGAGCATTTGCAGATCAAGTGCTATTGTCTTGGTAGTTAACGACGATTGCCCATTTAGTGTTCACGCCGGCATCTTGCGGGCACGATAACTCGTTGAACCATGCTGAACCCCCGAGCTTTGAAGATCCTTGTACTTATTGCGTTTGCCGCAATTGCTGTCGCTTTTTTTTCGGGCCGATCCGAGGTCTCGAAGGCAACAGAGCGTTTCGCGAAGGGGCCGCTTGACGCTCCTACGGGTGTCCGGGCAACCGTCAACCTTTACGCGACAAAGGTCGGCATTTATTGGGACACTGTCCGCGGGGCCACGCTTTACCGGGTCTATCGCAATACAGCCAATGACGCGAATACGGCGGCCGATGTCGGAACCTCGGCGGGTAACTACTACTTTGACCTGACCGCGGTCGCCGGACAGGCCTACTTCTATTGGGTCCGTGCCGAAAACTCGACGGTTTCAAGTTCGTTTAGCGGATCGGTTTCCGGTCGCCGGGCAAATGGGAACGTCTTTCCCGGCCCATTTCCACCGCTTGATCCGCCGCCGGCTCCTTCAGGAAACTCGGTGACCGCTGCAAAGGCGTCTCTCGGAAAAGCATTGTTTTGGGATGAGCAACTCTCCTCGACCAATACGGTCGCTTGCGGCACGTGTCACCGCCCGGAGGCCGGCGGCCGCGACCCGCGAACGATCTTTGGCGACGACCCTTCTCGAAATCCCGGTGCAGACGGGACACCGAACACTTTCGATGACGTTTTCGGCTCGCCTGGAGTGCCAAAGAACAACGCCGATGGCACATATTTCGATTCGCCGCTTTTTGCCTTTCGCCCGCAGGTAACGAAGCGGAGAGCCCCAAGCTATCTCAACGCCGGTTACACTCCGAACGGCCTGTTTTGGGACGGTCGAGCCACGGGTGAGTTTCGCGACCCGCTGACAAATGAGGTCTTGATCGCCGCAGGGGCGAGCCTTGAGAGCCAGGTACTTGGCCCGCCGGTATCGGATGTCGAAATGGCCCACGGCGGAAGGGACTGGGTCCAGGTCGCTAGCCGCGTCGCCGCCGCGCGCCCGCTTGTTCTGGCCGAGGATGTTCCGCCTTCGCTCCGAAACTGGATCGGGAATCGAAGCTATCCAGAGCTTTTTGAAGAGGCTTTCGGAACACCCGAAGTTACCCCGGCCAGGATCGCAATGGCTATTGCCAGCCATGAGCGGCAGCTTTTTTCGGATCAAACGCCTCTTGACAGATGGGGCGCGAGCATCGAGCAATTGACCCCGCAAGAGATGAACGGCCTTTCGCTGTTCGTTAACAGACGCTGTATCGATTGCCACACGGGATCGCTTCTTGCCGATAATGAGTTTCACAACATCGGCGTCCGGCCACAGCTTGAGGATCGCGGAAGAGGTGCGATAACGAATAACCCTGTTGACGATGGGACCTTCAAGACGCCGACGCTCAGAAACGTTGAACTTCGCGGGCCTTACATGCGCAATGGGCAGTTCCAAACACTTGAGGAGGTCGTCGAATTTTACAACCGCGGCGGCGACCACGATGCGCCGAATATCGATCGCCAGCTCATCCGCAATCTGCAGATGACCAGTCAGGAAAAGGCGAACCTGGTGGCATTTATGAAGCGGCCGATGACCGACATCCGTGTGCGTGACGAACTGCCGCCCTTTGACCGGCCAAAGCTCTATACCGAATCGAACCGGGTGCCGACGGTCGTTGGCGAGGGGCGGCAAGGGTTTGGCGGAAAGGTCCCAAGGGCCATTGCCGTTGAGCCGCCATTCCTCGGTAACGGCAGTTTTACCGTGGCGGTCGAGGACGGAAACCCGGGAGCTCAGGCGAGGCTCGTTCTTGATGATCGCGACCCCGGAATAGCTTTGAGCATGCCGGTTTCGGGTTCGCTCGGAAGCGAGATCACGACGCTGAACGCCAACGGCCGAGGCTCGATCAGTTTTCCCATCCCGAACGACCAATCGCTCGTGAACCGCGTTTTCTACGGCCGATGGTATGTGACGGACCCGAACGCACAGCATGGATTTTCAGTCTCGCGACGGATCACCTTTCGCATTTTCGGTGATCAGCCGCTCAGGCGGGCCGCGGCGTTCGTAGACATGGACGGCGACCGGCGGACAGATATCTCGATCTATCGGCGGTCGGCCTCGCAATGGTGGTACTTGCGAAGTTCGGACGACCAGAATCGTGCCTTCGAGTTCGGCTCCGAAAATGTGAAACTCGTTCCGGGCGATTTCACCGGCGACGGGAAAACGGACCTCGCGACGTGGGATGCGAGTGCAGGCGTTTGGAGCGTGCTAAGGAGCGACGATCTGACATATTACGCCTTCGGATGGGGCCAGGCGGGCGACGTTCCGGCCGTTGGCGACTTTGACGGCGACGGCATCCACGACCACGGCATCTTTCGGCCGGCCAATGCGACCTGGTATAACCTCCGATCTTCGGGAGGAGCGATCTTCAAACAGTTCGGCGCCGCCGGGGATGTTCCCCAGATCGGCGATTACGACGGCGACGGCATTGATGACCTTGCGGTTTTCCGGCCCAACGGCGTGAATGGAGCCGAATGGTGGATAGATGGCAGTTCGGCCGGAGTTTTTGCAACACCATTCGGGCTCGCGACCGATAAGCCGACGGCCGCGGACTTTACCGGTGACGGGAAAGCGGATGCAGCTTTCTACCGGCCGGAAACAGGTGTTTGGTATGTTCTCCGCAGTGAAGATCTGAGCTTTTATGCTGCTCCTTGGGGAGCGGAGGGCGACATTCCCGTTCCCGGAGATTACGACGGCGACGGGAAGGCGGATCTTGCGGTTTTTCGCCCTTCGACGGGTATCTGGTATATCAACCGAAGTCAGGCAGGCATCGGTATCTTCACTTTCGGCGTCGACGGTGACGAACCGGTTCCGGCATACCGGATACCTTGATGCGGAAATGCGTTTCAGGTCATTTCTCGCCGATCTGCTCCCAACAACAATTAATTGAGGCTTGCAGGGTTAGATGTTATAATTTCGGTCGGAAATCCTTGCAATCCATTAGTACGTTCCGGCACGCCTCGGCCTCGCCGTATTTTGTATAACTTGAGGACCCGTTCTTAATGAATCGATTAAAGCTTCTCGCGGTTTTTGCGTTCGCCATCCTTGCTGTGTTCGTTTTTGCATTGCGGAGCACTATCTCGCCCGTTTCGGGGCAGGGAATTTCGGGCTCGCTGCAGCCGCCGACGGGCGTTTCGGCCTCGGATGGAGACTATACGAGCAAGGTCGGTATCAATTGGGACACGATGCGCGGGGCGACGCTTTACCGCGTCTATCGCAGCACGGCAGATAATCCGGGTTCGGCGACCGAGGTCGGCACATCGGCTTCGAACCTTTTCTTTGACCCGACGGCGGTCGCGGGCCAGCAATATTTCTACTGGGTGCGTGCTGAGAACGGCGGAACGGTCAGCAACCTGAGCGCCTCCGATCAGGGAATGAGGGCCACTGCTCCGAATGCGCCGAGCATTTTTTACAGCCCGCTCGAACCGCCGCCAGTTCCGGCCGGCAACCCGATCACCGCCACGAAGGCATCGCTCGGGAAAACGCTCTTCTGGGATGAGCAGATGTCCTCGACCAAGACCGTCTCGTGCGGTACTTGTCATAGGCCGGCAACCGGCGGCTCAGACCCGCGAACCGTGTTTGGCAGCAACGCGGCCCGAAATCCCGGCCCGAACGGCGTACCGGACGTTCCCGGAGCTCCGCTTGCGACCCTTGACGACATTTTCGGCTCGCCGGGCGTTCCGAAAAACAACCTCGATGGCACTTACGTTGAAGCTCCGTTCTTCGGCTTCCGCCTGCAGGTGACGGGACGCAAATCGCCCTCATATCTCAATGCGGGTTATGCGAACGGCGGGCTTTTCTGGGACGGCCGGGCGAACGATGAGTTCCGCGATCCGCTGACGAATCAGGTCATTCTTGCCGAGGGAGGAGCACTTGAAAGCCAGGTGATCGGGCCGCCGCTTTCGGATGTTGAAATGGCACATGGCGGCCGCAATTGGGTGCAGGTGGCAGATCGCATCGCGAATTCAAGGCCGCTCGCACTTGCCTCAAATCTGCCGCCATCGCTCACGAACTGGATAGACGGACGGACATATCCAGAGCTTTTTGAAGAGGCTTTCGGCACGCCGGAAGTAACGCCGGCACGGATCGCACTTGCGATCGCGACGCATGAACGGCAGCTTTTCTCTGACCGCACGCCATTTGATAAATGGTCGACGGGCGGCGGCGGGTTGACCGCGGATGAGGAAGCGGGTTCGTTGCTTTTCGCGGGCACGACCTGCATCCAGTGCCACGATGGGCCGCTCCTTGCTGATCATCTTTTTCATAATATTGGCGTTCGCCCGCCGGCGGAAGATCGCGGCCGCGGGCTTGTTACCAACAACGTCGATAACGACGGGCAGTTCAAAACACCGAATCTGCGAAACGTTGAGCTCCACGCTCCGTTCATGCACAACGGTAAGTTCGCGACGCTTGAAGACGTTATGACGTTCTACAATCGTGGCGGCGATTTTAACGCTCCGAATATCGACCGCGGTGTTATCCGGCCGATGGGGCTCACGCCGCAGGAGCGGGCTCAGCTTGTGGCCTTTATGAAACGGCCGCTGACCGATCCTCGCGTTCGCGATGAACTGCCGCCTTTTGATCGTCCACAGCTTTATACGGAGTCCAGCCGTGTGCCGCAGATCTCGGGAACCGGCCGCCCCGGCGGCGGGGCCCTTGTCCCGCGTGCCATCGCCATCGAACCGCCATTGGTCGGAAATGATAGCTTTACCGTTGCTGTTGAGGACGGTGCGGCGGGTGCAAATGCTGTTGTAGTCATCGATGCGGCCGACCCGGGAGTTGGCGCTTCGATCCCTGCCGCGGGCTCGTTTGCACGTGCGAGCGTTACGCTTTCAGGCACCGGCCGCGGGTCGGTTAGCCTTGCGATCCCGAATAATGCGTCGCTTATCGGCCAGACGTTCTTCGGACGCTGGTACGTGCCCGATGCCGGTGCGGCGAATGGCTTCTCGGTTTCGCGGCTTTTCACTTTCACCGTCTTTGGCGAGGCCGCAACGCCGGCCGCTGCCACGTTCGTAGATTTTGACGGCGACCGCAAGACGGATATTTCGATCTACCGCACCGCCCTCGGGCAATGGTGGTATCTGCGAAGCTCGGACAGCCAGAACCGTGCGTTCCAGTTCGGTGACCCGACCGACAAGATCGTCCCGGCGGACTACACCGGCGACGGAAAGACCGACATCGCTGTCTATCGAGCTTCGGTCGGATCTTGGTTCATACTTCGCAGCGACGATTTCAGCTTCTATTCGTTCCCGTTCGGTTCCGCGACGGACATTCCGGTCGCGGGCGATTTTGACGGCGACGGTAAGGCCGACCCGACCGTTTTCCGGGCCGACAGCGCGACGTGGTTTATTTTGAAGTCCACAGGCGGGACAGATATACGCTCGTTTGGCGTTAGCGGTGACATCCCGCAGATCGGCGATTACGACGGCGACGGCAAGGCCGACCTTGCGGTCTTCCGGCCGAACGGTGCGACCGGTGCCGAATGGTGGATCAGCCGCTCGACGGCGGGTGTTGTCGCGGCTCAATTTGGCCTGGCGACCGATAAGCCGGTCGCGGCCGATTTCACCGGAGACGGCAAGACGGACATGGCCTTTTGGCGGCCTGAGACGGGTTTCTGGTATGTGGTCAGAAGCGAGGATTCGAGCTTTTATGCCGCTCCATTTGGAGCCACGGGCGACATTCCGGCACCGGGAGACTACGACGGCGACGGCTCGACGGACTTCGCGGTCTTCCGGCCCTCGATCGGCACCTGGTACATAAACCAAAGCACCGGCGGCGTCGGCATCATCGGCTTCGGCATCGACGGCGATTATCCGATCCCGGCAGCTTGGGTCCCTTGAGCAGGGGGCAGTGGTCGGTGGTCAGAAGTCGGAAGCCAGAAGTTAGAGGTTTGACGTCTAGCTTCCGATAAGTTGGCTGGCGACAAGGGCAGAAACCCGACCGGCGAGTGAAAGGCAAAAGGCTAAAGGAGAAGGGACAAAGCCGGATTTTTGTTTCTTCTTTTCTACTTTTGTGGTTGATCACATCGTTGTTCGGTCGGCTAGGGAAAATAAACCACGGAGTAAGAAAAGAAGAAAAAGGAAAGCCGGATTCCAGATTCACCACTCACCATTCACCATTCACCATTCACCATTGGATGAACCGCCCTTACCGACGTGCGGCCTTGCGCATTCGGAACAAAAAAGAGGCTGCCCTTTCGGACAGCCTCTTTCTTTCACGCTAACGCGTGTTTATTCGCTTCCGACGAAGTTGAGATTGGCGACGTCGGTCGTGATCGGTACCTGCTGCGGAGCGGGGAAGGTGTAACGCTTCGCCGAGGCTCCGATGGTGTAGGTCTGTCCGGGAACTACGTTGTAGATGGTGTAGTTTCCGAAGCTTGTGGTAAGCACCGAACGGCTTGCGCCCTGTCCATCGGTGATCGTGATGCGGGCCAGCGGGATGCCGTAACCATTCGAATCCGTCACACGCCCAGAGACGACGACGTTCGCAACGACCGAGCTTCCCGGTGCCTGGATCGGAACCGTCATTGGGTCGCCGGTTTTAAAGAAGCCGATGGTGGCGTTCTTTGTGGTCGGCGCGCTGGTCGATGTAAAGCGGAAGTTATACATCGTGCCCCAGCGGATGGCGTTCGCGTTTTGGTTCTGGAGAAATGTCTCAGTTGACCAACTGACCGCATCCGGCGTCTGGTTGTTCGCCCACTCGGTCGAGCTAAATCCCGCGTTTCCGACCGTTCCGTCGCCGGTCCAGCCCGGATGCTGTGGCGGAGCGTGGAACCCGACGTTCGTTACCGAAACTCCCGCACCGGTCGGAACACTAAAGGCCCCGATTGCACGGTCAAGGTTATGGTTGAAAATGGCATATTCGTACTGCCACGTTCCTGGAGAGGTTTGCGTTACCTTGTAGGCAACATAGAATGCTCCGTCCGTACCGCCCGCAACTCTGTATTCGGTAACGGTCGCTCCCGGCCAGGCATAAACGGCCGGCTTCTCGCGGACCGTGCTTTCCGCCGGTGAAAAGCTGAAGGGGCTTGCCGTTCCCGATACATTGTAACGTCGGTACGACACGTTGTTGTACATGTTGCACTGCGTCGGGTTCGAAAGGCACCACTGATACTCATGCGGGGTCACATACTGTGCCTCAGCAAAGTAGCGTGAGCCCTGATTCAGATCCGTCCGAAGGTCGGTGATCTTGGTCAGGATGCGGTGATCAGGTCCAAGGTGCGAGTGTCCGGAGTGGTTGTTCGGCGGTGTTGCCGAGTCGCCACGCGGATAAAAGCCGGTGAACGGGTTCACCCACGCACGCGAACCAAGGCTCGGGCCGGCATTGAGGCTTGCCGAATATGGATCCGAACATCCGGACCCGAGGCGGCTGCCGCCGACACCGTTGCAGCCATAGCCGCAGAGATTCTGCGTCAGGGCGGTAAAGGCGTGCTTCATGCTCGATTGGCCGATCTGTTCGAACCGGAGTTCGCCGTTCGAACCGCCGCTCATGCGGTACATATTTTGCGGAATGACCGGATGATCGTTGCTCGGAAGTGCGAACCAGTTGAGGTCTACCGTTCCCGCGTTGCACGAGTTCGTTCCGACGGCAAGTCCGACGAATCCATTACTCGCGCTTCCAAACTGTGCCAGCCCGTAAACATCACCGACGATGACGTCCGGGCCGGGAACCGTTCCGGCATTGTCTTCCATGCCGTAACCAGCGGGAAGCTTGCCGCTCTCGACGCCGCCGTTAACGAGGCGGGCGGTCTCGATGGTACGCATTTTCGTTGAAATATTGATCGTCCCGACGGTCTTACCGGCAAGGTCAGCTCGGCCGAGCTCGCCTGCAAGATCATCGGATACAAGTATGCGCCCGCCATTGATCGAGATGGTCCTTGAATCGGCATCGTAGCCGAACTCTGGGCCGTCAACATTAAAGAAGTGGAATCCGGTCTTCGAATCTCGCAAGATCAGCTCATATTGGCCGCCGGCGGGAAGGCTCTCAATGGCGAGACGTTCATACGATTCCTGTAGCTTTGCCGGAAGGTCGGCTTTCTGCTGCGGGTGGATCGGGAGCATGCTCGGGATCGTTCCGCGGATCTCGTTGTTGAAAACGAGCATCGCAAAGAACGCGTCTTTTTCGGCCTCGAATGCAAGGCTCTCTTTACGCGAGACCGACTCGGCCCCGGAAAGCAGCCCGAGGTCAACGTCAAGAGCGACGTTGCCGTTGGCCACGATCATCTTTTCAAGCAATCCGGACTCGGAGTCCGGACCGGCGACAGTGCTATTTTCAGAGAACCCGAAAATCGCAGCGAATACGGCGCAAATGCCGAGAACCGTAAAGATGGTACGGAACCGGCTGCCCAGCAACTTTTTCTTCATCAAACTTCTCCTAACGTTTCTACCTTGGGTTAACAGAGCCCTGACCTGCAAAGCGGATGAGGCGCTATGAATGTACGAATTTGGCTTTATACGTTATATCACATCAACCCCCGGGTCAATAAGCGAATTTGAATGATTCTAAGCCTTTTGCCGAAGGTTTTTCGCCTCGCGGGAAAAGAGTTATTCATGCCATTTGGAGGCCAATTCTCAATCTGTAAGTATTTTCTGCCGCAAGTGCCGCGGCTAAATAAAACGGCAATGGATGTGATTTAATCAGATAGGACACAGAGATCGGTGAAACTCCCCTGTTATGAAACGCCGATGGAGTCGTCCGTTCCACAATGAAACCCGGCTGCGAAGGAAAAGAGAACAAAGGAAAGAAGCGTGCCGAACTGCCGGTTATCGCTTCCACCGGCGGTGCAAAACCGGAGATCGCCAAGTCGCGGATGGGCCGCTGGCGTGCCGGTGCGTTGATCGCGCTTCATGTCTTGATGGCGGCTCACATTGCCCAGTGGCTTTGGACGGGAAGCACCGTTTCACCGATCGAGCCTTCGGAGACGATGTGGACGCTCCAACAGGGCGCGGTAAACGCGGGTGCCATTTTCTTTGCACTTGCGATCATCGCGACTCTTGTGCTCGGGCGGTTCGTTTGCGGCTGGGCCTGCCATGTCGTCGCTTTGCAAGATCTTTGTGCGTGGATGCTAAAGAAGATCGGGCTGACGCCGCGGCCTTTTCGCTCGCGGCTGCTGATCTTTATCCCGCTTATCGCCGCGCTCTATATGTTCGTTTGGCCAACGGTGCTGCGGGCGATAACGAAGCCGGAGAACGAGCCGCTTATTCCGCCGTTCAGCAATCACCTGATAACGACAGAATTCTGGGCGACCTTTCCGCCGATCGAGGTGGCGATACCGTTCCTCTTTATTTGCGGGTTCATTACGGTTTACTTTCTTGGGTCAAAGGGCTTTTGCACTTACGGCTGTCCGTACGGCGGCTTTTTTGCGGTCGCCGATAAGTTTGCACCGGGCCGCATTCGCGTGACGGATGCCTGCAATGAATGCGGGCACTGCACGGCGACGTGTACGTCAAACGTGATCGTCCATTCGGAAGTGAAGAAATACGGGATGGTCGTCGATCCGGGCTGTATGAAGTGTATGGACTGCGTCAGCGTTTGCCCGAACGACGCACTCTATTTTGGCTTCGGCAAGCCTTCGGTCGCCGTAAATACCGAGCCATCGGCAAAGTATTCGCTGACATGGCCTGAGGAGATCTTTGCGGCGGCGGCGTTCGTCGCGGCTTATTTCGCCGTTTGGAATGTCTATCAGCTCGTGCCGATGCTGATGGCGATCGGCATCGCGATCATAACGGCCTTTCTGGCAGTAAAAGCGTTGCATTTGTTCCGACGCGAGAGCCTTGTGTTCTATCGCTGGAGCCTTCGCTCAAAGGGTAGCCTGACTTTCGCGGGTTATGCGTTTCTAGCGTTCGCTGCCGCTTGGATCGGGCTTAACGCTCACAGCGGCTGGGTCCGTTATCATGAATCGGCAGGCACGCGGGCGTTCGAGAATATCCGCGTGCCCGATGAGCTTGCCCTTCTGCAATCGAACCCGCAGCCGTGGCTTTCGCTCGTGGATCAGGGAAATATCGCCGAGGGCCGGCGGCATCTTCAGCGGGCGGCCGAGATCGGACTCTTTACGAACGCCGATGCGATGCCAAAGCTCGCTTGGATGGAGTATCTCGTGGGAAATACGGATCGAGCGCTTGAGCTTCTCTCGGCCGCGGCTGATCGGCAGAGCGGCCAGCAGCGGGCACTCAGCCTTTACTATCGCGGAGCGATCCTCAACCGCTCGGGCCGTTTTGATGAAGGGCTGCGGAGCCACGAGGCGGCACTCGCCGAGCGGCCGGATCTTTCGATCGCACTCGAGGACAAGGGCGAGTCGCTCTGGATGCTCGGGCGTCGCGGCGAAGCGGTAGCTGCCTGGCAGGAGGCGATCCGCCAGCGGCCTAATCTGCCGATAGCCGGTAATTTTCTCGCCGGTGCGGCGGCGTCGAGCGGTAACGTTGAACTCGCGACCGAACTTTCACAAATGGCGGACCAGGCGACGCCGCGTGATCCGCTTTTCCAATTCATGCTTGGCCAGCGGCTGCAGAACGTCGGCATGGCCGATCTGGCCGAACGCCGATTTGAAGCCGCCTTTGCTGCCGACCCGACCCTTCGCGGCCGCCGCAGCTTTCCCGCGGTCCAGCCAAAATAAAAAGGCCGGCGGGACTTTCCCTTCCGGCCCAAGGCGTCAATTTCCAAAGATCTATTTACATTTCGAATATCCACAATCGCGGCAGAAGTCGCAGCCCGAGGCGTGTTCAAGCTGGCCGCGGCACTCGGGGCATTCGCCGATCAGCGTCGCCATTTCGGTGTAGATCTCCTCGGCGTCGGTCGTAGTTTGCATTCCTTCGGTTCCGGCAACCGCCGCAGCTTTGCCCGCACGTTGCTTCTGCAACTGCCGCTCGGAGGCGGGCAGATTTTTCAGCCGCCGGTCGGTCAGCATAAGGCACTCGGCCACGGCCTGTTCGGGCGAGGTCAGCAACCGCTCGTTGAACCAAACGGCGTTCGTGCCGGTCACCTTGTTGAGGCTGCGAGCCACCTCGCGAACCTCGAACCCGCCGCGGAGCATCTTTGAAGCAAGCAGGCCAACGCCTTCGCTGACCGGGCCGGTCGCAAAGACCTCAAGCACCTTTTCGCCGTCGTGGTTTACCGTAACGTAGAGGTTTTGATTGTCGAAAGGAATCCGCCAGGTCGAGCCCTGCAGCTCACGCGGACGCTCAACGCGGGAAGCCGCGGCGACGTCAATGCGCATTGAACTCTCCATGTCACCGCGTCCCTCATTCTGCGCGTCTGACGATTTCTCCTCAGCCTTAATTGCGTTCAGTACCTGCCCTTCGCGGCTGCCGTCGCGGTAGTAGCTGACGGCCTTGCAGCCGAGCTTGCGGGCGAGGTGATAAAGAGCATCGACCGATTCGAGCGTGTCGTCGCGGGCGCCGTTGCAAGTTTTTGAGATTGAATTATCGGTGTGTTTCTGTGCCGCGGCGAGAACGCGAACGTGCTCGTCCGAACGTATACCCATCGCCGAAATGAAACGCGGAGGGAGTTCCGATTCGTGAGCGACGACATGTTCGGCCGCCTGCTTTATCGATTCCTCATCGGTCTGATCGACCTCTACGCCGAGAGCCCTCGCGGCCTCGGTGTGAACGTAGGTCCGTGTGCCGAGCGTATCTTGACGAACATATGCCCACGAGAAATTTGGCTCGATTCCCGACGAGGTTTCGGCGACAAGTGAAATGGTTCCGGTCGGAGCGATGGTCGTTACCTCATAATTTCGCGGCGTGAGCGGTGTGTCCTTGGTGATGCCGATCTCATCGTACAGAAACTTCGCGTAGGCATCTTTGTTCGCCTCAAGTTCGGGAAAGACGCCCTTTTCGGAACCGATGGCGAGCGAAGCGTTCCATGCCTCTTTGCGGATAAAGCCCATAACGCGTTCCATCAGCTCGAGCGAGCGATCGCCGCCATAGGTGATGCCGAGCTTGAGGCAGAGATCGGCAAAGCCCATGATGCCGAGCCCGACCGGCCGCGTCCGCTTAACGACATCCTCGATGGCCGGAAGCGGGAAGTAACCCGCATCGATGACGTTATCGAGAAACCGCGTCGAAAGCCGCGTCACCTGCCCGAGCCTATCCCATTCGACCGAGGAGTCGATGTCGTCGGTGCCGTTCATTTCATCGTAAAACTTCGCAACATCGATCGAGCCGAGATTGCAGGAGTTGTTGAAATGAAGCATCTGCTCGCCGCATGGATTGCAGGCGAGGATCGGCCCCATCGAGGCCATCATATGGTTGTGGCGATTCACTTCGTCGATGAAGATGATGCCCGGTTCGGCGTATTTATGTGCCGAGGCGATGATCCGATTCCAGATGTCAGGGGCATAGACCATCCCCGGCATCGGCGGCTCTTCGATGGTGCAGCCCTCGAGGTCGGCCGCTTCGAAAGCTGCCTTATCAGCAAATGTCACGGTCGAGCCGTCCGGCCGCCGGTAAACTTTATAGTCTTCGCCCGTCAGCGGGTCAAAGACAGATTGCTGCCAGGGCTCGCCGTTGAACTCGGTTTGGAACCAGACCTTGCTATCGACGGCGTCCATGAAAAGGTCAGTGACGGTTACCGAAATATTGAAATTCGTCAGGCTCGTCTGGTCGTTTTTGGCGTGGATGAATCGAAGAACGTCCGGATGAGTGACCGCCAGAATGCCCATATTGGCACCGCGTCGGACGCCGCCCTGTTTCACGACCTCGGTCGTCTGGTTGACGATGTTCATGAAAGAGACCGGGCCGCTCGCGACGCCGCGGGTCGAATTGACCATCGAGCCCGCCGGCCGAAGGAATTCATAGGTCATGCCCGTTCCGCCGCCGGTCTGGTGGATAACGGCGACGTTTTGGGCGTGTTCCATAATGCCCTCGATCGAGTCCGGCACATTGAGCACAAAGCATGCGGCGAGCTGGCCTTTCGGTTTACCGGCATTTACGAGGCACGGAGTGTTCGGGATGAACTCGCGGCGGAGCATTACGGCGGACATATCGCGATAGAACATCGATTGAGCACTCGGATCTTTTTCGGCACGCGAGACGTGGCCGACGACCCGGCGAACGATATCTGCCCAGGTCTCAAGAGCCTCGCCGTGCTCGTCCTTGATGGCGTATCGTTTGGCGACGACCTTCTGGGCATTAAGCCCGAGCGGGCGTGCCTCAACGCCCGGTGCCGCTCCGGTCGCTCCGTTTCCGCTGGAGACAATGCTCCTCGTGCCGGTCTCAATGGCTGTGCTCATTCTCCGTTTCTCCTGTTAGATGTAACCTAGATTTTAAGGCTTTTGGGCCGGAGTTTCTAACCGAAAGCTATCTATGCTGGAAAATTCGCTTGAAAGGCTTTCGTGCCGACCGGGCAACTTGCCGTAAAGGGGAACTCGTCCCGAGTGCTTCAAATCGTAACCCCGAAATATGGTAATGTCAAGAACTTTTTCATACTACATATTGTGGTAACTGCAATAAAAGCAACACCTGCGGCCGTAAGTTAATGTAAAGGCTTAAGTTCCGCCGATGTGAGATATTTTCGCCGCAGTTACCTCGGTTTGACTTTACGGAAGCCCATTTCCGACACTCTAACTGATGGATAGATTGATACACGCGACGGCGGCCGATGGAACGGTCCGCGTCATCTCGGCAGTAACAACGGGCATCGTTGCGGAGGCGACCCGGCGGCACGGAACCTCGCCGACGGTCTCCGCCGCCTTGGGGCGAATGCTTACGGGGACGCTCCTGCTCGGTTCGACAATAAAGGAATTTGACCGGCTGACGGTGAAGATAGATTGCAGCGGCGAGGTCGGCGGCATTACCGCCGAGGCGACCAATCGGGGCACGGTTCGCGGCTTCGTAAAAAACCCGATCGCCGAGCCGCCGCCGAAGCCCAACGGCAAATTTGACGTCAGCGGGATCGTAGGAGAAGGGAATTTCGTGGTAATCCGCGAGGCCGGTAGTGAGATCGGCTTTCGGCCGGAGCCTTATGTCGGCTCGGTGCCGATCGTCTCGGGCGAGATCGCCGAGGACTTCGCCTATTATCTTGCCAAGTCCGAGCAGATTCCGTCGGCCGTGCTGCTCGGCGTTTTGCTTCAGAATACGGAACCTTTCGTTGCGGCCTCGGGCGGAGTGCTTATCCAAATGATGCCCGGAGCGAATGACCACATCGTAACCATGATCGAGGACACGGTAAGTAGATCTCCGCACGTGACCGAGATGGTCAAAGAAGGAGCCGGGCCAGAAGACCTCGCCCGCGTGGCGCTCGGAGTTGTCCATTTTGAAGTGCTGGAAGAAAAGCCGGTGAGCTTTGCATGCACATGCTCGCTTGAAAAAGCATCGGCGATGATCGCCGCGTTAGGCGGGGCCGAGGTGCAGTCGATGATCGAGGAAGAAAGCGGCGCCGTAATGAACTGCGGATTCTGCAATGAGACCTTTAGCCTGGCGACCAGCGACCTCGAGAATATTCTCGAAGAAAACCGCTAGAGTGATTTCTTTAAGGCAAGCTTAATCGACCGGCGGATCTTCGGGGCCGCTCGCTCCGCCTTGGTGGTCGGCACCGCGGACCACCTGACTGGTATCAATTCTGAACGAACGGATTCCCGTCGCTCCGTACGTTTCCGGAATGGCAGAAACGGTGAAGGTCGAAGCTTCCGTGAACGAACCCGACGAGACAAAAACGAAAAGTCGATAACCGCGGAGAACTCCGCTGGCGGTACGGACGTCGATCAGCCCTTGGCTGTGAAGTGCGCCAAGGCCGCCATAGTTGCCGCCGCCATGGGTCGCTGCATAGGTCGCCTGTGCCCCACCAATGGCACGGAGTGTTTGGACGATACACTGCTCGTTCAGCAGAATATTACCGTTTGTGCAGGCGTCATCTTCAAGAACCGGGTCCTGCGCGTTCGCCGTCCGCCCGCTAATATCTCCGCCGCGGAACAGCCCGTCAAGGCTAAGAAAAAACGAGCGAACACCTAACCGCCGATATACCCGCGGCGTTGCTGTGATGGAAAAGCTCGGCGGATGCTCGGGCGAGCCGATCACAGTTTGAAGTGCGAAAAGGTAGCCGTGTTTTTCGCCGCTCGCGAGCGCTTCATCAATAAAGCCGACCTTATACAGGCTGGCAAGCGTCGCGGCGTATTCGCCGTTGCCGTGGGTCGCCGAGTATGTGGCTTGGGCAGAGCTGATCCGTGCCAGATCTTGAATGACCAGGCGTTCGCGGAGCACGTGCCGATTGACCTGTGCATCTGCCGCAACTACGAAAAGGCCGATAAGAAAAAGGGCTACTGTTAGTGGGATCTTCATAGGTCAAACAAGAAGTTCTGCCGAGAGCAAAGCAATCGCTCCGCAAAAACTATATCATCACGATCGTTCGCGGTAAATAGAAAAGCTTTACGAACTGTACGTTCCGGTCGCTCCGGCCGAGACTGGTTGTTCGCCATCTGCAGCAGTGTTCGATTGCGTTGACGGCGGGTTGTGGCAAACTAGCGAGATGGCAGTATTCCCACTGTCGGAGTACGTCAGCGGTGTGGATGCTGTATCCAAAATGAAACCAACTGCGGAGCTTCGCATTACAGAGATATTCCTTTCCGTTCAGGGCGAGTCGTCGCACGCCGGGCGGCCGTGCTCTTTTGTTCGGCTGACGGGCTGCCCGATGCGGTGCGTTTGGTGCGACAGCGAATATACCTTTACCGGCGGCGAGCGGATGAAGTTTGAACAGATCTTCGAACGGCTTGAGGAATTCGGCTGCAGGCTGGTCGAGGTTACAGGCGGCGAACCGCTGGCACAGAAAAACGTCTTTCCCTTTATCGCAGACCTTTGCGACCGCAGTTATGAGGTGCTGATCGAAACGGGTGGATTTGTCTCGACCGAGCGGGTTGACCCGCGAGCGAAGATCATTCTGGACGTGAAATGTCCCGCCTCAGGCGAGGCCGAGCGGAATCATTGGCCGAATCTTGAGCGGCTTCGCCCGGACCGCGACGAGGTAAAGTTCGTCATTGCCGACCTCGCCGATTGGGAATTTGCGAAGGGAGTAGTTGCCGAGTATCATCTCGAAAAACGAGCGAAGGAGATACTGATCTCGCCGGTCTTCGGGGTCGAAAACCTCGCGGAGATCGCCGAAGCGGTCGCGACGAGCGGCCTCAAAGTCCGGCTGAACCTTCAGCTTCACAAATATATCTGGGGGCCGAACGTCCACGGTGTTTAGACCTCGTGGATCGTAAATCGTAAATCGTAAATTGAACAGGAATCCGAGACGTGACCAATGCCGGCGATCTCTTGTTCTTCCAATTTACAATGATCCAATTTTCAATTGACAATTATTCGGAGAAACGTTGGTTGGTAATCATATGAAGAAGATAATTTTGGTTGCAGTGGTGTTTGCTTTCGTTGCGGTTACGGGGATGGCGCAGGCGAGGCCGCAGGCGGCAAGTCCTTCGGGGCCTTCGCTTGATGAGCGGATAAAGTCCGAGATCGGCGATTTTAGGGGCAAGGTTTGGATCTACGCCAAGAATCTTGATACGGGGAAGGAATACGGGATGCGGGCCGATGAGCAGGTGCGGACGGCGAGCACCATCAAGCTGCCTATAATGACCGAGGTCTTCAGGCAGGTGGCCGAGGGCAAGATCGCGTGGACCGATCCGATCGAGATCACGAAGGCGGTGAAGGTTGGCGGCTCGGGCATTTTGTCTGAGTTTACGGACGGTTCGATGATAGACGTGAAAACGGCGATGACACTGATGATAGTCCAATCGGACAACACGGCAACGAACGTGATCCTGAACAAAGTCTCAAGCAATTCGGTGAATGATCACATGGCGAAGCTCAGCCTGAACGACACGCTTTCGCTTCGCAAGATCGGCGGAGGCGGGGACGCAAAGGCATGGGACGAGCCGCTCAATAAGCTCTTCGGCATCGGCCGTTCATCGCCGAAAGACATGGTTCGGCTGCTTGAGATGCTTGAGAAAGGCGAGGTCGTCTCGAAGGAAGCCTCGGCCGAGATGATCGCTATTTTGAGGCGGCAGCAATACAAGGACGGCATCGGCCGCAACGCTCTCGACACGGTTCCGGTCGCGTCGAAGTCCGGCTCGCTCGATCGCCTGCGGTCAGATGTCGGTATTGTCTACACCCGCCGCGGGCGCATCGCGATGGCGATCACGGTCGATGACATGCCGGTCGTGCAATACATAATGGACGACATGGGAAATGAGCTGATCTGGAGACTCTCGCAAATATTGCAGGAAGGGCTGGCTCGTTAGAACGTCAGTTGTGCGGGGGATCGTTTAAAAAATAGCTTATAGCTTTAAGCTAATAGCTATAAGCTTAATTCATAAATGCATTTGTCGATCGTACTAGTATCGGGTGGAATGGACAGCTGCGTGACGGCGGCGATCGCGGCTTCGGAGAATGACGAAATCGCGTTGCTTCATATCTCGTATGGCCAGCGGACGGAGGCTCGCGAGCGGAGGGCGTTCATTGAGATCGCAGATCATTACGGCGCCCGAAAACGGCTGGACGTTTCGATCGAATATCTCGCAAAGATGGGCGGTTCATCGCTGACGGATGAGAGCATCCCCGTTACGGAAGCCGATCTTGACTCGAAGGAAATACCCACGAGCTATGTGCCGTTTCGGAATGCGAATATGCTGGCGATAGCGACGAGTTGGGCTGAGGTTGTGGGGGCAACGGGCATTTACATCGGTGCGGTCGCTGAGGACTCGAGCGGTTATCCGGATTGCCGGCCGGAGTTTTACGAAGCTTTTCAACAGACGATCAATACCGGTACAAAGCCCGAAACACACATCGAGATACGTACGCCGATCATCCATCTTTCAAAGGCTGAGATCGTGAAAAAGGGAATCGAACTCGACGCTCCGCTGCACCGTACGTGGTCGTGTTACCGCAACGAAACGCTCGCCTGCAGCACCTGCGATTCATGCGCTCTGCGGTTGCGGGGATTCCAACTGGCCGGTGTGAAGGATCCTATCGAATATGAAGCATTGTGATGTTTGCTTTTTGTATTTGGTCAATTCGCTTGCTGTTTAGCGAACTGGCCGCCCGCTTACGCAGGCGGTTCTGACCGGCGCCTGAGGAACTGGCCACCCGCTCACGCAGGCGGTTCTGACTGCTTGTTGAGGGCTTCGCTTTTACGCTTCTCGAGTTCTTCTATCTTCAATTTCAGTTCGTTGATCTCCGTATTGATCTTTTCGATATCCGCCTCGCCTGCGCTTAGGCGGTGAAAGACAGGCGTTATAACCGTGACGGCGGCGATGAGTATAGATAGAACGCCCATTGTGCGGAAAACGAGGTCGCTGTCGCCTTCGGGTTCGAACCACATCAAGTAAAGTATGATCGCCGCTAGCAGGACGTCGCAGGCTGCGGCGAATGGATAGCTCCAGGCGAATCGGCGGTCGAGCCGTGCGAGCCGAAGCAAAGATAGATGCGACGCGACGATGGCACCGATCACAAGCGTCATCGTCGTTTTGATATAGGTCTCGTTGTCATCAAGTACGTTCCAGATGATGAGAAAAAGTGCGAAGGCGGAGACGACCGAGAGAACGATGCCGGCAAGCGGAAGCTTGCGGCCGCGGCCTGCTTCGTAACACGCCCCGCAGGCGAGCCCGAGAATGCTTGTCGCCGTTACCGTCAGGGTCGTCATCAGCACGCGGAGCTCAAACTCGCCGAAGCTCCCGGCAATGACGACGACGATACCGAGAACGGCGCTTAATGCGACAGATGCGATCAGCGTGTTCAAGAATATTTTGCGGGTATTCATCACGAGCCTCCAGCGGAAATCTACTCTTTTCGCGATAGAATGCAAGTCCCGCGGGGCTGCCCCGTTCAGTTAGGCAAGAGCGCGAGAGCGGTCGGGAAGGCTTAAAGACAATTGAGACAATTAAGGAGGATGTGATGAAAGCGGTTCAAACGGGTGTATTTGTGATTTTGGTGATAGCGGTGAATATTTTTGCGGCGGCGGCACAGTCTGCGGGGATCACGGGAAATAGTGCGGGAGCGGTCAAGATCGGGATGACGGTCGCCGAGGTACGGAAGGCGGTCGCTCCGATGAAGCTTGAGCGGTCAAGCGATGGCGAGGGCATTGCACTGATCGCCGTGAAAAGCGGAGAAGAGACCGTGATGACACTCTTCGCCGGTGAAGAAGACCGCGACGCCAAGATCAACGACACGGCAAAGGTCGAGTACATAATGGTCTGGGACAAAAGCTTTCGGACGGCCGCCGGCGTTCACCCGGAAATGCGGATCGCCGATGCTGAAAAGATCTACGGCAAGGTAAAACAGATCATCAGAAGTGAGATCGAGTCCCGCGAGTATGTGACCCTCACAAACCAACCGGCAGGGATCGAGATGCGAATTCTCGGCAAGGACGATATGGGCGGCGTTTATGCCCAAGGGGCCTCGAGAACCGACAAGTATTCGGCAGATGCGTATATCTTCACGATCGACATCGATGGTTCCGCAGCGGCTCAAACGGGTAAACGCACGCCGGAGTTCACGAGCGTTTATACCGAACTGACCACGGGCTGCACGAGTGTTGGCGGCGAGGAAGGCGGCCATGTTTCGACATTGTGCAAAGGGCCCGGCGGATTTCAGGTTCATTACTTCGATGCCGCGACGATCTATCAACTCAACGTTGCCGACGCGACCCGCGATTGGGAAGAGCCGGTCCTGAGCTTCGGGCTCGATAAGCTAAAGGCGGTCGGCCGCGTCGAATGGAGATTGGCCGATGGCGTTCCATTTGCGGTTGCCGTCAAGGACCCGAGCAACGGGCGGATCATCGTCCGTGGGCTCAAGGGCTTCGAGCGGATCAAGTTCGAATCAAGCGGCAAAAATGCTGTGACGGATGCCCAAAGCGGAGCGGACAACGAATATCGCGACGCCATACTTCCGGTAAAGCGGATCGACTTGGAAGGAGCGATGATGGCGGCCGTTGTGTCCGGCACGCTCAAATCCTTTGACGACCGCAAGCGGTATTCGTTCGTCGGTGCGGCGGGTGACAGGGTTACGGTAAAGATAGAAACGAGCGAATGGAGCGGCGAGGAAGGCCCGATCATGGTCGGCATCGTTCGCCGGCCGGATGGCTCGACCGACGGTGCACCGGGCGGAACGGTCTTCGACGAGGTCCTTGCTGAGGGCGGAGAATACGAGGTCATCGTCAGCCAGAATGCGGCGAAGTCGCGAGCCGAGAATATTCAATTCAAAGTTACGGTTTCAAAAGCGAAGAGCGGCAGTTAAGCAACCGAAAGGCGGTCGCGGGTGACGGCGGTAGGGTCGAGGTCTCCGATGGCTCCGAATGCGATGTGTTCGGAACGGAAAAACTCCTCCGCTAGTTCCGCGACCGCTTCCTCGGTGACCGCGTCTACCTTTGCAAGTGTTTCTTCGACCGCGATCTGGTGTCCGTGGAGCAGCTCCATGCTGGCGAGCGTTCCGGCCCGGCCGGCCGAGTCCTCAAGCCCGAGCAGGATCGACGCACGGGTTTGATCTTTCATCAATTGGATCTCATCGGCCGTGACGCCGTTGCGGACGATCGAGCGCATCTCATCGAGCACGATATCGACGACCTCTTCCACCTGTTCCGGCGAGGTCGCGGCCGAAACCATAAACATCCCGCAGTCGCTAAAAAGCAGTGCCGATGCACCAACACTATAGGCGAGCCCGCGTTCTTCGCGGACCTTTTGCCAGAGCCGGCTCGAGGTTCCGCCGCCGATGGCATTGGCGAGAAGCTCGGCAGCATACCTTCGTTCGTCGCGGGCACCGATAAATGGCGTTGCCATTATGAGGTGGGCCTGCTCGAGCTCCGGTTTGTATTCGATGACGAGCGGGGCAGCGACGGCCGGGGCAGCCATCGGCGTGAACTGCGGAGTAATGCCGTTCGGCGTGCGAAACTCGAGACGTGCGGCAAGTTCGGCGACCGCGTCGTGTTCGATGTTGCCGGCCGCGGCAATAACAAGATTTTGCGGAGCGAATGCGGCCGCGTGGTAGTTTAGCGTGACCTCTCGCCCAAAGCTCCTGACGGTCTCGGGAGTGCCGGCAATGGAGAGCCCGAGCTGATGGCCGGGAAAGAATTCGCGATGGAAAATATCGCCGAGATATTCCTCGGGCGAGTCGTCGATCATCTTCATTTCCTCGATGATGACGCGCTGCTCGCTCTCAAGATCTGCTTCATCAAAGCGGGGATCGGTCAGCATTTCGGCGATAAGGCCGAAGGCGGCCGGAAGCTGTTCGTCGATGACCTTGATCGCGAATCCGGTCTCCTCGTGGGTCGTGAAGGCGTCAAGATTGCCGCCAAGCCGGTCTTGCTCGCGGGCGATCTCGATCGCCGATCGCCGCGAGGTTCCTTTGAAAACTGCGTGCTCAATGAAGTGCGAAATGCCGTTCAGTTCGGTCGGTTCGTTTCGCGAGCCGACGCGGAAAAAGAAGCCGAGCGTCGCCGAACGCACACCTTCCATCCGGTCGGTCAAGACCGTAAGCCCGTTGGCCAGCCGCGTTTCCCTTATGTTTTCCTTCATTACCGCCAAACCTCAAAGACTAGCATTTTGGCGGCGGAAAAACGACCTACTGCTTAGCGTATCGGGTCGCGGAGGATGAAGTCGGCGGCTTCGCGGGCGGTTCGGGCGGCGGCGGGATTGGCTTCGCGGAGTTCGGCGATCTGCATCAGGGCCTCACCGGTGCGGGAAAGCAGGCGGAAAAGATCGCCTTCTTCGGCCTTTGTTCGGGCGACGAGTTCGTCCCAGGCCCGGCCGCGTGCCCAGAATTCGGCTGCGGCTGCGGCGGAATAATTAATGTCTTCGGTCGGCTCGATGCCGTATTCCCATTCGACGTTACCGACGCGGTGCAGCACATCGAAAAAGGCGTTTGCGGCGTCGAGAAGTTCGGTCGTAGGGTTCAGGTCGCCAAAGCTGCGGTCAGCGTCAGCGGCGATCGAGGCGACAAGCCCGGCACACGCGGCCGGCGAGATGCCATCAAAAACGCCGTCACGTATCGCCTCGCCGATCAGCAGAGGCCGGTCGATGCGAAGGTCGGCCAGCCAGCGGCCGTCGTCCGTGACGCGTTCTTTCGAAAAGTCGATGAAAGCGAAGCGGTCGAGCACGTGGGCACGATTCTCGAAGGGCGACCAGATGCGGCCGACGAGCCGCTCGATGTCTTTGCGATTCTCTTCGAACTCCGCAGCTTCCTTGACCGAAAGCCAAAGGAATTCGGCCGTTGGTTCGTCTTTCGTAAAATCCTCGAGGCTCTTGGTGATGATCTCCGCGGAGTCGAGGTTTCCGCGAGCGATGGACGGCTTTGGCTCTTCGAGCGGCGGATTCTTGCCCTCGAGCGTTTCAAGGAACGCTCTTTCGACGGCGTTCTCATTCAATCGGTAGATATTCTCAAAGACGCGGTTGATCCGTGCGAGCGAAAACGTTCGGCCGGAGCCGTCGTCCCGCATCGCGGAAACCGAATCGCCGAATGCGCTCGTGACAATAAAGTAACGCTTGCCCGAACGGCCCTGCGTAACGATGCGGCCGGGCAAAACGCTTTGCCGCAGCCATTCCATCCGAAGTTCCGCTCGGGTTTCGGGGAGCCGATGCTGCAGCCGTTCCCGAGTGCTGACCAGCCGCTCAAAGCCGCGGACGTCGTTAAAGCTCAAGCCCAGCTTCGCTGCCTTTTCCGTCAGCACTTCCTCGATATCATCATTCTTTTGCCGGAGTCGCTCGATTCGGTGGCCGGTCTTTTGAAAGGCGAAGCTCTTTTGGGCGATGTCGCGGATCGGACCGAAGCCGCTGAAGGCGTCGAGCAGATTCAGCAGCGTCGTGTAGGTCGCCTTGAATTTGCTTTCGAGTGCATCGGGCGGCGACTTCAAAAGCTCGGCGATCTTTCGCGGGTTTTGAAATTGGCCCGGTGCGAGGACGACGAAGCCGACGTTGTCCTTTCCGCGTCTGCCGGCACGGCCGGTCATCTGCTGAAGTTCGTTTGCCGAGAACGGCCGCCAGCCGTCATTTCCGCGGGTGTCGGCATTGCTGACGACGACCGTGCGGGCCGGAAAATCGACGCCGGCGGCGACGGTCGATGTCGCAAAGATCGCGTTGAGCAATCCGCCGGACATCATCTTTTCGACCAGGAGTTTCCAGGCCGGAATATGCCCGGCGTGGTGCGAGGCGACGCCTTGTTGGACCAATATCTTCGCGTGCTTGTGCTTGAGGACCTCGGGGTGCATCTCGGCAAAGGCCTCGAAGAGAGCTTTCCGCTTCTCGTATTTTTCAGGGTCAGATCGCTGCGAGCGGTCGGCGGCGACCTCCGAAGCGGATTCGTCGCATTTGCGGCGCGTCGGCAAAAAGACGATCGCGGGCAGCAGGTCGTATCCGCGGAGTGCGGAGATCAGTTTGTTGGGAAGGATATCAGCGGGCCGACCGTTCATTTTTGGGATTATCGCACAGATGGTTCGCGTTTCTGCACCGCGACCCGCGTTTGGAGCGATGGGCCTGCGGTTCGTATAGTTTAAGTAATGAAAAAGTGGGTGGTTCGCATTGGCGGGGTTTTGCTCTTAGCATTGGTCGTTTTGATCGGGACGGCCTTTTGGAGCGATTCCGATGTCGCGGTTCTGACGGATCGTGTTTCAGTTCCGGGGCTAGAGACGGTTCGGCCCGAATGGCCGGGAACGCCGGTCGATCAACGCGGGCGGTTCATGAACGACGAGTTCGTCTTTCTGCCGAAGACGCGTGAGCTTCTGAAATGGCAATTGAGCTCGAACGAGTTTGAGGCCGAGCGCGAACGCGACACATTTCGCCCGGAGGTCCGCGATCCTTCGGCGTTTTTGGCTAGAGATGAGGATGGCATTCTTTGGCTCGGCCACGCATCGTTCTACATTCGGCTTGAGGGCCGCGGTATCTTGGTCGATCCGATCTTCGGCTCGCCGCCGCTGGTCGAGCGGTGGGTCGAAGTGCCGTCGCCGCTCGAAAAGATCAGGCGGGTCGACTACGTTTTGCTCTCACACGACCATCGCGACCACACGGACGAAACCACGCTTCGGGCCATCGCCGAAAAGTTCCCTGCGGCGACGTTCATCGCCGGAATGGGCAGCGAAGAGATGCTTCGTGGGTGGATAAAGCCGACGAACAAGATCGCGGTCGCGGGCTGGTTCCAGCGTTTTGAGCTCGGTGACGACGCGGTCGAAGTCTATTTCTTGCCGGTGCGGCATTGGTCGCGCCGCGGGCTTTTTGATACCAACCGGCGGCTTTGGGGTGGCTACGTCGTCAAGAGCCGTTCGGCCTCGATCTATCACGGCGGCGATAGCGGCTACGGCCGGCACTATCGCGAAACGGGCGAGATCTTCCCCGGGATCGACTATTTTCTGATGCCGATCGGAGCCTACGAACCGCGATGGTTCATGGAGGCGAACCACACGAACCCGGCCGACGCGGTCAAGGCGTTTGGCGATATCGGTGCAAAGTGGCTGGTGCCGATGCATTACGGTACCTTTGACCTCTCGGACGAATCGGCGGGGATGCCGCTTCGTCAATTGACCGCCGAAGCGGAAAAGGCGAGAATCACCGACAAGCTGAAGGTGCTTGCAATTAACGAGTATATCGAGATCACAAAGCCGGAAACCGGTGAGGAGAACAAATAAGAATGGGCATTGATCGTCGTGAGTTTTTGGGAACCGCAATAACTGCCGGATTTGGAGCGGCAATTGCCGCGGGCGGTGCGCCGAGCGTATTTGCCGCTCGGCAGGGCTTTCGGCTTGAGGAAGCGACCGTTACCGGGATACAGGAAGCGATGCGGTCCGGGGAATTGACCTCGCGGCAGCTTGTGCAGGCGTATCTTCGCCGCGTTGCGACCGTTGATAAGCAGGTCAACTCGATGATCGAGCTTAACCCTGACGCTCTGCAGATCGCCGATCAAATGGACCGCGAGCGAAAAAGCGGCAAGGTCCGCGGGCCGCTCCACGGCGTACCGCTCGTGCTCAAGGACAACATCGACACTGCCGACAAGATGAAAACGACCGCCGGCAGCCTAGCGCTGCTCAATGCACCGACGCCTAAGAAAGATGCATTTATCGCGGCACGGCTGCGAGCAGCGGGTGCGGTCATTCTCGGTAAAACGAACCTGAGCGAATGGGCCAATTTCCGCGATAACGACTCGATCAGCGGCTGGAGCGGCCGCGGCGGGCAGACGAGCAATCCCTACATCCTGGACCGCAATCCGTGCGGTTCGTCGTCGGGCTCGGGGGCTGCCATTTCCGCGAATCTGGCGGCCATCGCTATCGGTACCGAGACGGATGGCTCGATCGTCTGCCCGGCGTCTATCTGCGGCATTGTCGGGCTTAAACCGACCATCGGACTTGTCTCAAGAAGCGGCATCATCCCGATCGCTCATTCGCAGGATACGGCCGGGCCGATGACCCGCAGCGTGGCCGATGCGGCGGCAGTGCTGACGGCGATCTGCGGTTTTGACGACGCGGATGAAGCAATGGCGGGCCGCGAGGAAATAGAGCCGATCGATTACACGAAGTTCCTCGATGCCGGTGCGCTAAAAGGCGCGCGGATCGGCATTATCCGGAGCTATTTCGGCCGGCGAAAGGACGTTGACGATATGCTCAATGCGTCGATCGACGTGATGAAAAAAGCCGGTGCCGTGATGGTGGATGTGACCTTCGATTCGCTTGGCAAGTTTGGAGCGGCGGAGTTCGAGGTTTTGCTTTATGAATTCAAGGCCGACCTTGAAAAATATCTTACCGAGCGAGGTGGCGATCACAAGACGCTCAAAGATCTGATGCAGTTCAATAAGGACAACGAGAAGCGCGAGATGCCTTATTTTGGCCAGAGCATCTTTGAATCCGCCGCGGCGAAGGGCCCGCTAAGCGACGAGGCATATATCGAAGCATTGGAAACGGCCAAACGTCTGACGCAGGCTGAGGGCATCGATCTTGTGATGGATCGCGATAAGCTCGACGCGATCATCGGCCCTTCGAACGCGCCGACGTGGATGATAGACACGGTAAATGGCGACTGCGGTTCGGGGTATATTTCGAGTTCGTCGCTGGCGGCGGTTGCGGGATATCCGAACATCACGGTTCCTGCCGCGTTTTCGAAGGAACTGCCGCTCGGGATCTCGTTTTTCGGGAAGGCGTTCACCGAGGCGAAGCTTATCGGCATCGCCTATGCTTTCGAACAGGCGTCAAAGGCCCGAAGGCAGCCGAAGCTTATGCCGACGTTCGCTTAAGACGTGCTGATCATTTGAGGGTTTTCGCGGCGATCGACCGAAGGCCTTCGAGCACCATGTCGTCCTCAAAGGCATCGACCGATGGAAGGTCCGCTGCAAGCACGCGGCTGAAGCCGCCGGTCGCGACGACCTTTGGCCGATGGCCGGGGTCTTCCGCCATCATCTCTTTCGATACGCGAGCGATAAGCCCCTCGGCAAGCGCGACCGTGCCGTTATAAACACCTGAAAGAATAGCGTCGTAGGTCGTTTGGCCGATCAAAGCTTCGGGCCGGGCGATGGTAACTTTTGGCAGCAACGAGGTCTTTGAATGCAGGCCGTCGGCCATGATCCCGAGCCCCGGAGCGATGATGCCGCCAATGAACTCGAGCTTCGAATTCACAGCATCGACCACAGTCGCCGTGCCAAAGCTACAGATGATGACGGGTGCCTTGTACTTCTCGACCGCAGCGTAGGCGGAAACCAAGCGGTCTGCGCCCACGTGCGAAGGCGGCGAGTATTTAATGACAAAGCCGAAGTCGGTCTTTTCATCGACAAAGACGGGAGTTACTTTGAAAAGTTCGCGGGTCGCCCGGGTCAGCGTTGCATTGACCTCCGGGACGACGGACGCGGCGATGACGTGGTCCACTCGGACGAACTTTTGAGCTACAAAACGCAGTCGATCAAAGAAAAGCTCCTCGGGTTCATAGTCGCGCCAGGTGGCGACCGAAAAGCGGTCGAGAGTGTTGCCCGGTTCGTAAATGCCGAACTTGATCGCTGAATTGCCGATATCAATTGCCAGAAGCATAAGCGAAAAAAAACGGAAAGCAGGAGTAGATCCCGATCTCCGTTTGGCGAAAGAAAAGTTGAAATTAGATCATCCCTGAAGCGGGAGGCCATCGTAAACAAGTTGCCAGCCATTGACCCTGCTCGTCCTGAGGCTCTTTGAGAACCAGTGCAGGGCAGCCTTTGGGTCGTCATAGATCTGGACGGCCGGCAAAGCCTCACGCGGATCGACGCGGCAGATCGCGGCCCCGACGGGAGCGCTCTTGATGCACAAAAGAGCGATCATATTCTCTTTCTGCATCACAGCCGTGCGAAGCGTCACATCGTCATTGACGAGCTCAAACTCATCGAACGCCTCAAGTGCTTCTTCAAACTCTTCGTCGAACTCTTCGTCAAACTCGAACTCGGGCTTTGCTTCAAACTCGTTACTCATAAGACCAAGCTACAACGTTACACCGTGCGGATGGAAAGTTCAAAGAGACGCCGGATCGGCACGAAGCTGCTCGACGTCGCCGGCCTGAATAATGACGATCTCGCCATCGTCCTTTCTTAGGCGCAAGGCGCCGCTCGGCTCGAGCCCGTCGGTCGTTCCGATCAGCGTTTGGTCGAAGGCTCGGACCGTGACCCGTTTTCCGGCGAAGTAGGTCGAACGATCTCGCCAGTCGCTGAGAATGGCCGCTGGGCCGCCGGCAGCCGTTAGCTTTTCATAAAGCCGCGAGATACTACCGGTCAGGATCGCCGTCAATTGCTCGGGCGTCGGGACTCGTTCCGGATCCTTGAGAACATCCTCGATCGATGTCGCCCGGTCGGCGAGATCGGGCGGAAAGTTTGAGCTGCGAATGTTTATCCCGATGCCGAGAACAACCGCGAGCCCTGCGTCCGTCATCGTCGTCTCGGCGAGGATGCCGGAGATCTTCTTTTCATCGATCAGCACGTCGTTGACCCATTTGATATCGGGCGAGAGGCCGAGTTCCGTAAGTGTTTCGTGAACGGCGACGCCGGCCATCAAGGTAATAAGCGGAAGCGATTCGGGCGGCAATGCGGGGCGAAGGATGATCGAAAAGGCAACCCCGGCGTCGCGTTCGGAGACCCACGTTCTGCCATGGCGGCCTCGGCCGGCGGTCTGCTGACGGGCGATGACGCAGGTGCCTTCAGCCGAACCGCCCCGAGCCATTTCGAGAGCCTCGGTATTGGTCGAGCCGAGCGAGTCAAATGTTTGTATCGTGAGGTGCATGAGGAGGCAACTTAGACAGGCCGCCAGAGGGAATCGATATAGAAATCCTCGTCGTTTAGAAACTCAGCCTCGATCGTAAAGCCGCTTTCTGACGAAAGCTCTTCGAGCATCGCGTGGGTGTATTTTTGCGAGATCTCCATAAAGATCGGCTCCCATTGCTCGAAGTCGAATGACCGGCCGAGGGCCTCGATGTGCACGGTCTGCTTTTCGCGGCTGATCAAGAACGAGCGGGCAGCGCATTCGACCGGGCGGTATTGGGCGTAATGCGAGAACTTCGCGGGGTCAAAATCGGCGCCGAGTTCGCGATTGATCCGCGTTAAAAGATTGAGGTTGAAAGCGGCAGTCACGCCCTGCGGGTCGTCGTAGGCGGCGACGATCACCCGCGGGTCTTTTTGCATATCAAAGCCGATGAAGAGCCGGTCGTTTGGGTTCATCACAAGGCGAAGACTGCGGAAAAAATCAACGGCTTTTTCGCGCAGGAAATTGCCTATGTTTGACCCGAGGAACATCAGCACCTTTCGGCGGCCGTTACCGTTCTTTAGCGAATCAAGGACCTGGAAATAATCGCCGGTGTGCGGGCGGATCTCAAGGCTCGGGAATTTTTCGCGAAAGCGGGCCTCAAGCGCCGCATTGGCCTCCTGCGAAATGTCGATCGGGCTATATGTGAAGTCGAGGTCCTCCGCCAGAAAGTGCTCGATCAGCACCGCCGTCTTTGCACCGTCGCCTGCGCCAAGCTCGATCAGGTCGATACCTTCAGCATTATCGGAAAAAGCCGCGAGGATGTCATCGCTTTGGTCTTCAAAGATCTTGAGCTCGGCCTGCGTCGGGTAATACTCGGGGAGCTTCATAATCTCCATGAAAAGCCGCGAACCTTCGTCGTCGTAAAAGTAGCGCGACGAAAGCCGCTTCGGCGTTGCGGAGAGCCCGGCAAGCACGTCCGCGGCAAACTGTGAAAGCTCCGGTGTCGGTGATGGCTGCATACAAATTGATGATCCGTAGCGTTTGTGAAATTAGCGAACGAGCCGGATTCCCGTGAACTGCCAGCGCAGATGCGGGTGGAAAAAGTTTCGGTAACTCGGCCGGCTGTGGCCTTCGGGCGTGGCTACAGAAGCACCGCGAAGGACCATTTGGTTGATCATGAATTTGCCGTTGTATTCGCCGACCGCTCCGCCCGGCTTTCTGAATCCGGGATACGGCAGGTAGGCCGAATTGGTCCATTCCCAGCGTTTACCCCATTCGAAATTCGTGTTCGCCGCCTCCCATTCAAACTCGGTCGGGAGCCGCATTCCTTTCCACTCGGCAAACGCCGCGGCTTCATAAAATGAAACGTGGCAAAGCGGCGCCTCGGGCGGCAGTTTTCTGAGCCCGCCCAAGGTGAAGTAATGCCATTCGCCGTCGATGTTATTCCAATAGAGTGGGGCTTTGACCTGCTCGCGGTTGACCCAGTCGAGGCCCTCGGCGTGCCAAAGCTCGTGTCGTCGGTATCCGCCGTCATTGATGAAGTCGAGAAACTCGCCGTTCGTGACCAGCCGGTTCGAGATCGAAAAATCGCCGAGAAGCACTTTGTGGCGTGCGAGTTCGTTATCGAAGCAAAAGCCGTCGCCGTTGAAGCCGATGTCGTAAATGCCGCCTTTGATATCAACGAACTGGCCGCCCGCTACTCCCACCACCCCGGCCTTCGGCCACCCCTCCTCAGGCAGGAGGGGAGTTGGCGGTTCTGACAAGTCGCCCGCTGACGCAGGCGGTTCCGATATGTCCTCGGGGGCGTAGCCTTCGCGGTACGCCGGGAAGAGCGGGTTGACGCTGAAAGTGTATTTCAGGTCGGTTAGGAAAAGCTCCTGGTGCTGTTGTTCATGGTTGCAGCCGAGTATTACGAGTTCGCGGAGCTCCTCGCTTTCGTTCGCCGCAAGGAGTTCGAGCATCTTTTCGTCGACATACCTTCGAAACTCAAACACCTTTTTCACCGTCGGACGCGAGAGGTCGCCGCGGTTGTCGCGGGCCGTGCGTTCGCCGATGGTGTTGTAATAGCTATTGAAAAGAAAACCGAAATCCGGATCGAAGACCTCGTAGCCCGACGCGAACTTTTTGAGGATCATCTCCTCAAAGAACCAGGTCGTGTGTGCGATGTTCCACTTCGGCGGCGAGACATCGACGGTCGGCTGCGGGATGTAGTCCTCGATCTCGAGCGGAGCGCAAAGCTCTTCGGTATGAGCACGAACGGACTTGTAAAGCTCGGGCAGGGCGTCGGCCTTCGCTGCGGGTTTCGGGACGGGACGCATTCCATTATTAAAGCAAATGCAGCGGTATATTGGAAGAATTAGTTTCCGTCGGCTGCTCTTATCTTGAGCAAAGCTTCGCGGGCCGTCTCAGCGAGATACGGGTCGGCGGCGGCAATGCTGCGCTCGAGCGCGGGGATTGCTTCGGGGCGGCCGAAAGCACCGAGGGCGAACGCGGCCTCGCGGCGGGTATCATCGGCCTCACGCGTATCGGAAAGAACTTTGACGAGAAGCTCGACCGTCGGGCGGCTTTCAGCATTGATGCGGTTAGCCTTGAGTGCAAGCGGGTCGCCGGTTTCCTTGAATCTCTCAGGGAGAAAACTCTGCGGGGTGGTCACTCGCGTGCCGCCGCTGCGGATAAGCTCGGCGACCTGCCCGAGCGAACGGGCGGCCGCTCGGCGGAGCATTTCGTCCTCTTCTTTTGGCCTATTCTTCAGGATGGCTGAGAGCGGGCCGATCGATTCGATGTCGCCGGCCATTCCAAGGGCGATGGCGGCGGAAGTTCGGACCTCGCGGTCCCTATCGCGGCGAAGCACTTCGGCGAGCCGAGGCGTAGCTGACCAATGTCCGACAGTTCCGAGCGCAAAGGCAGCTTCTTTCCTTACAAATGGCGAGCGGTCATCGAGCAGCGGCAGGAGCACGACTGCGGCTTCGCTCACAGGCAAAAAAACTACGGACGACGCGGCGGTTGCCCGGACGATGGCGTCGGGGTCTTTCAATGCAGGAACAGCGAGAGCGGAAGCAACCGGGTCGCGGCGATTCCTTATCTCGAAAAGCGCGTCGCGTTTTTGTTCGGAGGTGCCGGTGGCGAGCGTCTGCCGAATGCGGTCGGGTTCAAATGGAGTCGAAAGCCCTTGCGAAAGAGCCGTAGAAGTTACGGAAAAAACGATCGCGGTCAATACCAAAAGCCGGCCGCAAAGAGCCGAACGGAGCCAATATTGTTCAATAACGCTCCGGGAGATGCTCATACCGCACGGCGGACGCCCTGCTGACGCACCCATTCCACGACCTGCCGTGCCCGCTTGTTCTCGTATGAATCGGACAAAGCGACAATGACGTCCTCAAATGAATTGTTATCGCGGAGCGAACGCAAAGATCGGCCTGAAGCAGGTTGGTAGATCGGTTGGGTTGAACGGGTGTGTTTTGAGACAACTTTGTCTTCGCTTTGCTTGACCATCTTTTTTTCCTCCGAGAGGGCAGACGGTCGAGCCTGAAGACGGCAATGTCAGGTGAAGACCGGCTGCGCTTTGTTGGATATTCTCATTAAACGCTTAGTCGAAAACCGCACTTAAACGGTGCAAATAGAATAACATGACAAGTATTTTCGCGGCAACTGGAATTTAAGGCTTCCCGACGGCAGTTCGAGCCGGTTAAAGGTGGATAGCATTAAGGTTTTCCGTTAAACTGATTGTTTACCATTTCGAAAAGCTCTCGTGGCGTTGTGTGTCTTCGAGGCGGGGATCGTGGCCATATGGACGAAAAGTATTTTCCGAAAAAGATCGAGGCAAAGTGGCAGGCTCATTGGGCTAAAAACAAGTCGTTTCAGGTTCAGGTGGATGACGATCTGCCCAAGTTTTACCAGCTCGAAATGCTCCCGTACCCATCCGGAAACCTTCATATGGGGCACGTTCGGAATTATTCCGTCGGCGATGTCGTCGCCTGGTACAAACGGCTTAAAGGCTTCAACGTTCTGCATCCGATCGGCTGGGATTCATTCGGACAGCCGGCCGAGGACGCCGCCGTTAAGCGAAAGGTGAACCCCCGCGACTGGACCGAAGAAAATATCAAGGCGATGCGCGGTCAGCTTCAACGGCTGGGCCTCAGCTACGACTGGTCGCGTGAGATCGCCGCCCATCGGCCGGAATATTACAAGTTTGACCAGTGGTTCTTCCTCAAAATGTACGATAAGGGCCTGGCGTATAAAAAGCTGACCCAGGTCAATTGGTGCGAGCATGACCAGGCCACGCTGTCGAACGAACAGGCAAGCGGCGGGCTCTGCTGGCGCTGCGGAAATCCGGTAACGAAGCGCGATCTCGAGCAATGGTTCTTCAAAACGACGGCATATGCCGATGAATTGCTTGATGGTCTCGATAGCATCGGGGGCGGTTGGCCGGGGAATGTGCTGAAGCGGCAGCGGGATTGGATCGGGCGATCCGAAGGCTCATACATCGATTTTGCGGTTCGTGTGCCGGGGAAGACCGGAAGCCTTAAGCCGGAGGACCGCCGGACGATCAAGGTCTTTACAACGCGGATCGACACGATCTATGGTGCTACGGCGATCGTACTCGCTCCCGAACATCCGATCGTTCAGGAATTCTCTAACCAGCTTTCGGCCGAGGTCCACGCAAAGATCGCCGAGATCCTCGCCGAAAAGGCAAAGCCTGCCGATCATGAGGCCGAGGTCGAAAAGGATGGCATCGACACAGGTTTGAAAGCGGTTAACCCGTTCAATAGCGAGCTCGTGCCGATCTGGGTCGGGAACTACGTGATGATGGAATACGGCACCGGTGCTGTTATGAGTGTGCCGGCCCATGACGAACGCGACTTCGAGTTTGCGACGAAGTTCGGCCTGCCGATCCGCCAGGTGATCTCAGAACCGCACATGGCCCATGAGCATCACACGATGCATGCCCTTGCCCTTGAGCAGCCTTTCACTTCTTCCGGCGTGCTTGTCCATTCGGACTATTGGAACGGCAAAACGAGCGAGGCCGCGATTGAGGAAATGACGCATCATGCCCAGATGCACGGATTTGGCGAGCCCGCAACGACCTACAAACTGCGCGATTGGGGGATCTCGCGACAGCGTTTCTGGGGTGCTCCGATACCGATCGTTTATTGCGACGCGTGCGGGACTGTGCCGGTGCATTTTGATGACCTTCCGGTCGAGCTTCCCGAGAATGCTCCGATCACCGGAACGGGCGAGTCGCCGCTTTCGAAGGTCACCGAGTTTGTCGAAACCGCCTGCCCGAAGTGCGAAGGGCCCGCCCGGCGGGAAACGGATACGATGGATACGTTCGTCGATTCTTCGTGGTACTACTTCCGCTACACGGATCCGGAAAACGAGGTTCTGCCATTCTCGCCGGACATTGCCGCTTATTGGACACCGGTCGATCAATACATCGGCGGTGACGACCACGCGGTGATGCACCTGATCTACACGCGGTTTTGGACAAAGGTGATGCGAGACATCGACCTTCTGTCGCTCGACGAGCCGGTAACTCGTTTGCTGACACAGGGGATGGTCGTCGGTGAGACCTTTTTCGACGACGAAAGCGGAAAGCGTATTTATCAGCCGCCGACGGATGTGGCAGTCGAACGAGACGCGAAAGGGAAGATCATTTCCGCCCGCTCGGCGGAGGGTAAGGAGCTCAAGTTCGCCATTGAGCGGATGTCGAAATCGAAGGGCAATGGCGTTGATCCGGACGAGATGGTCGAGATCTACGGGGCCGATGCGGCACGCCTGTTTGTGCTTTTCGCCGCTCCGGTCGAGAACGAACTCGTTTGGAATGAGGCGGGCATCGAGGGGGCCGTCAGGTTTCTTCAGCGTATTTGGCGTTATGTCTATAAATGGAAAGACTCGTTCGGCAACAGTTCTCCTGCGGCCGAACAAGGCGAAGCTGCACGCAAGCTAAGGCGAAAGACGCACCAAACCATCCGGCGGATCGACCTGAGCCTCGATACGCTGCAGTTCAACACTCCGGTCGCGGCGCTGATGGAGCTATGCAACGCACTTTACGATTCAGGCATTGAACCCGAAACTGCAACGGCCGATGAAATATCCGCCGTGCAAGAGGCGGTGACGAGCCTCGTTCTGATGTTGACTCCCTTCGCACCGCACACGGCTGAGGAGCTTTTTGCGGTTCTGATCGGGAACGACAACGGATTGCTGGCAAATGGGGCAAGGTTTCCCGAATTCAGCGAGGAACTGGCGGCAGATGACGAGATCGAGGTCGTCATACAAGTGAACGGAAAGCTTCGTTCAAAGATCACGACAAGTCCGGGGCAGGGAATCGAGGAACTGGAAACGGCAGCATTGGCGGATGCGAAAGCGCAGGAATTTATTGCCGGGAAAGAGGTCATAAAGGTAGTTGTTGTGCCCGATAAGCTTGTTAATATCGTGGTCAAGGGATAATAGGCGGGAGAGGCGAGCGTCTTGATGAAACTCAGCAGGACGTGACCCTTTTCCTTGCTTGTATCCGTTAAACAAATTAGAATCAAGACGTTTGCACCCGAAGGCGCTTCACCGAGCGAGGATCAAGTAACGTGTCGTCCTCAGGAATGTAGTATCGAACTGCCGGCGGCCACCTGTAATGAAAGAGTGCCAACTCTGTAAAAATTGCTACGGCGACGACGTCGCGACATGCCCGAAAGACGGTATGCCGACGATGCATACCATTCAGGGCGAACCGGTCCTCGAGGGTAAGTATCATCTCGAATCGCGTCTCGGACAGGGCGGAATGGGCGTCGTTTACAAGGCGCGCCATGCTTACCTGAAGACTCAGCTTGCGATCAAGATCATCCTTCCCGACCTCGTCGGCAACGATCCACAGCTGGTCACCCGCTTTCGACAAGAAGCTCTCGCGGCAGCGGCCATCCGTCACCAGAATGTTGTTGCGGTTACGGACTATGGCGTAATTGGCGGATCGATCCCGTTCCTTGTGATGGAATATGTGGAGGGTGAAGCTCTCCATGATCTATTGACGAGAGAAAAGGTCTTGTCGCCCGAGCGGGCACTCGAGATAATGTCCGCTATTTGTGCGGGCGTCGGTGCAGCTCACCACCAGGGAATCGTTCACCGCGACCTCAAGCCGCTCAATATCATGATCTGCAGCGACAAGCCGAATCTTTCGGACGCTGTTAAGATCCTCGATTTTGGCTTGGCGAAGATCAAATCAGGCGAGTTGCTCGGCTCGTTCATTCAAGCACAGACCACAGGCCTGATGGGCTCGCCATACTACATGGCTCCGGAGCAATGGGCCGACGACGAGCCCGACTCGCGGTCGGACATTTATAGCCTCGGGGTGATGCTCTTTCAGATGCTGGCAGGCGATGTGCCATTCAAGGGCTCATCGATCCCGGCGATAATGAAGAAGCACATCAGCGACGCCGCGCCGACCTTTGCATCGGTCGGGGTTACGGTCTCTCCGGAGGTCGAACGCGTTGTGCTGCATACGCTCGCCAAGGACAAAGACAAGCGGACCGCCTCGGTCGAACAGATGATCGCGGAACTGCGTGAGGCTGTTTATCCGGCGGGGATCGGGATACATACAACCGGCTCCGCTTTTCCGGTCTCATCGATAAACGTTCGGACCGTTCCGCCGCAGTCAAGGGTTTGGGTAGATAATCGCCCGGTCGGTGAATCTCGCGAGGATGGCTGGATCACTCTCAACGGAGTTCAAGCCGGCAGCCACCGCGTCAAGGTCAGCAAGGACGGTTTTGAGGACTGGGTCGGGGACGTCCTGGTTGACGGGACGCCGAAACAGATCACCGCAGAGCTTCGTCCCGGGACTGGGCAAAACATGCCGGCACCGACCGTCGCCTACTCCGGCGTCGGCCAGGACACTCCGCAAAGAATGGCCTCGACACAGATCTCCGGCAAGGACATGGCGAAGACTTCCGTCCAGGCTTGGGACACGGGGCCGCAGGATGTTCAGGTCGATTCTGGCAAGCAGAAGCGGGGCATTTTTTCGCCGTGGGTTCTGGGTGCAGCCGGCCTCGTGCTTCTGATGGTCCTCGGCGGTGCCGGTCTTGGCGGGGCTTATATGATGGGGCTTTTCTCTGCCAAACCCGACCCCGGTAATGGAACGAATGGAACGAACCAAGCGACCCCAACGCCAACCGTTTCACCGACGGGGCCGCCGGTCATTCGGACCGAGATGGTTGAGATACCCGCGGGGTCGTTCAAGATGGGACGCAGCGATGGCCGCGAGAACGAAAGGCCCGAACACGATCAGCAGGTCGCCAAATTCTTCATAGATAAGACCGAGGTGACGAACGCCGAGTATTTTGCCTTCGTTCAGGCAACGAACAGGCAGGAAACGCCCGGACATTGGGTCAATGGGCGTCCGCTCGCCGGGCAGGAGAAGTTGCCCGTAACGCTGGTCTCATACGACGATGCCGTCGCATTCGCCGAGTGGCGGTCAAAGCGAGACAGTGCAACGTACCGCCTGCCGACCGAGATCGAATGGGAATATGCCGCGAGGAATGGCTCGGCGAATGATCTTTATCCTTGGGGCGATAAGTTCCAGTCGAGATGTGCGGTTCTCGACCAGCCGAATAACGACCCGAAACCCGTTGGGACCGCTTCGTGCCCGAACGAATGGGGTGTGATGGACCTGATCGGGAACGTCTTTGAATGGACCTCAACCGAAGTTTCCGTATATCCGGGCAGTACGCTTGCGGTGGCTCCGGTAGATGAGCCTCACTACATGATCCGCGGCGGCGGCGCGTTTTATAAATCAACCGGAGCTGACCGTATCACTTCCACCTTTAGGCAGGAGGTCGCCAAATCCACTAAGAGCCCCGGTCTCGGCTTCCGCCTCGTCCGCAATTAGCACCTAAATAAATAGTTTAAGCGAAAACGGGAACCGGTTGCGATGCTGCCGGTAAGAACGCTCCGCGCCGCTCGGCGGCTGTCCGAACTATGTTCGGGTCGAGTTCGCGGCCGGACCGGGCGATCAGATAGGCGATCGCTTCGTCGTTCGTCAGAGGCTTTTCACCATTTCGCGGGTTCGTCAGCGAATCGTAAAGGTCGGCAACGGCAATTATCCGTGCGGCGATCGGGATCTGCTCAGCGGCGAAACCATTCGGAAAACCGCTCCCGTCGAAACGCTCGTGGACAAACTTGAGCACAGCAACGACCTCTTCGAGTTCCGGCAGATCCTCAAGCATTTGAACACCAAGATCGAAGCTACGACGGATCAATTGATTTTCCATCTCGCTGGCCGAGCCGTTCTTTGCGAGGATGTGGGCGGGAATTCTGACGTCGACCACCTCATGGACAAAGGCCGCGGTCGCGAGCGACTGCAGATCGGAACCGGAAAGGTCGAGCCGACGGCCGAGTTCGACCGCATAATCGCGGACGCGTTCGGCGTGCCTTCGTGCGAGCGGGTCTTTCATATCGACCATTTCGGAGAGTACATTAACAAGCCCATCGCGCATTGAACGAAGCCGAGTTCGCAGCCGTTCATTCTGCATTTGGAGTTGCCGCTGGCCCTTAAGTGTTTCAAAGTGCTGAAGAGCTCGGACGGCCGTCAACTGAAGGTCCTCGTTGATCCAGGGCTTTGCAATGTATTTATAGACGACGCCTGAGTTAATGGCTTCGACGAGAGCTTCGGCATCTGTATAGCCTGTTAGCATTATCCGGACCGTTTGCGGGCGGAGCTGAGCGGCTCGTTTGAGGAATTCGATCCCGGTCATCCCAGGCATTCGCTGATCTGAGATGATAAGCGCGATGTCGTGAACCTCCATCAGCGCAAGCGCCTCGCTGCCCGAGGCTGCCGAGATCACTTCATACTGGCCACGGAAAAGTCTCTCAAGCAAACGGAGATTTGCTGTCTCATCATCAACGAACAAGATCTTATACTGCATAGTCGTAATTCCCCACTTCAATTTCTTCCGGGCGTCCTCGCCGAGGGTCTGCGTTTCGCGGCAGGCGGACCCGGAAGATGCTGCCCTCGCCTGGCTTTGATTCCACTTCGATCCGGCCGCAATGGCGCTCAACGATGCCAAATGAGATCGAGAGGCCGAGTCCGGTCCCTTCCCCGACCGCTTTGGTCGTAAAGAATGGGTCGAATATCCGGCCGAGAACTTCCGTTGTCATCCCGACGCCGTCGTCGGTTATCTCAACCACGGCATCATCGCCGGAGCAATATGTTTTGATGGTGACCGTGCCGCCGTCCTTCTCAACAGCTTGTGCCGCATTGACGAGGAGGTTGGTCCAGACCTGATTCAACTGTGCGGCAAAAGCGTCAATGGGAGGAAGCTCGCCATATTCCCGCAATAGGCGAACTGTCCCCCCACTGAAATACCGCGACAATATACGGATAGTGGATTCTATTCCTTCGTGCAGGTCGGTCTTTTTGAACTCGGCCTCATCGAGGCGAGAAAAAGTCCGAAGGTTCTGTACGATGTCACGAACCCGTTCCGCTCCGTCGCGGCAGTCTGAAAGCACAGAGTCGAGATCGACAATCGTTTGTTCGAACGCGATATCTTCTTTTATTTTCGCTGCCTGTTCGGCGGCCGAGGCCTCAAGGTCGAGCGAATCGTAAAAAAGAACAAGTTTCAGGATGTCTGCCAGATAGACTCTGAGCAGGTCCAGGTTCCCGTAAAGAAAACCTACTGGGTTATTCAATTCATGAGCGATGCCGGCGGCGAGCTGGCCGATCGAGGCCATTTTCTCGCTGTGGATTATCTGAGCCTGCAGGCGTTCAAGCTGTTCCTTTTTCCGGAGCAGTTCTTGATTCCGAATCTCAAGATCACGCTTATACTGCTTTGCGCTCTTGAGCAGAGTGCTTCGCTCGAGTGCCCTTTCGACGGTAAGCATCAGCACTTCCGGGTCGCACGGCTTTATCAAATAATCGGCAGCTCCGAGCCTGACGGCATCAAGAGCTCGCTGCGGCCGGTCAACACCGGAAACGACGAGAACCGGCGTATCTTTATGTTCCTCGACGATCTTCCGAAGCAATTCGATCCCCGAAAGCCCCGGCATGATTATGTCGGTGATGACGATGTCAAATGTTTCCCTGCGAAGTAACCCGATCGCCTCAAGAGCCGATTCGGCCTCAAAGCATTCGTATGTTTCTTCCAAATATTTACGAAACGACGTTCGAACGACCGCAGAGTCATCTACGATCAGGACCTTCGGCATCGGGCACGCGGTGCCGTAGGCCGCAAACCCCGCTGACGGGAAAGGCGCAGTAAGCGCCTCTGTGGGAGTTTCCGTGACGTTCATTAGAACTTACCGTTTCGAACTGGCTGAGCGGGCATAAAGCTAGCTCGCCCCTCACTCTTTTGCAAATCGTATTCCGCCAAAAGAACCCGACAGGGCCCGAGACAAGTGCATATATTGCAACAATTAAACTTACAAAAACGTTGTAAACGGCTGGCCGGGGTGGCAAAATGCTGAGGAAAAATGGGGCAATGCGGGGCAAAATGCCCACGTACGCGGACTTAATACCGGAATGCGTGGTCCGCAGATTCTTAAACCAATATTGTTTTGTTAGAATCTCATCGGAAGATCAATACCTGACCCCGGAATAAATGTTCATTTCTCTTGCAGAAGAATTCGAAGGCGGACTTCGCAACGAATCCTCATACACGAAGGATGTCGTGCTCGCCGGCCGCGATGCGGATGAGTGCGATATCGCCTTTGACGCAAAGCGGTTTCCGATGGTTTCTCGAAAACACGGCGCTTTTCACTGGATGAACGGCGCGTGGTACATCGAGGACCTAGGGTCGAGTTACGGGATCTTCCTCAACGGAGAACGCATTTCATATCCTCGCGAGCTTGCCCCCGGAAGTGTAGTTCAGTTCGGCACTAATGGACCGAAGATACGCGTCGTCTCTTTCGAAGAAGTACGAACGGCCGAGCCTAAACCTGTTCTCGCTCCTCCGCCACCAGAGCCCGCACCGGGGATACCGACGCCACCGCCGGCGTGGGATTCTGCACCGAAGGTCCAGGTGCCGGTTCCACCTGCGGTCGCCCAGCCGACCTCGCAAGCGGGCCTTGCACTTGAGTTTGTTTCCGATAGGTCGCGTGAGCCCTTTCAGATCAGGTCCGCGTCCGTTTGGGTCGGGCGCGACCCCGGCTGCGATATCATCTTCGACGCTTCGTCGGCGACCGTTTCACGGCGGCATGCGGAGATCCGCTTAGAGAATGGGCAACTGCTTCTGGCGGATAACAACAGCTTTAACGGCACTCTGGTCAATGGCACGCGCATAAGTGCGATTCGGCCGTTGGCGTCGGGCGATGAGATCCAGTTCGGGAGCGGCGGGCCGATCCTTCGCTTGCAAGGCGGGAAAAGTGTTGCACCGCCGAAGCCACCGTCGTCGCCGCAGTTTCGGGCCGATGACGCAGGCCAACGGACGATGGTGCTAAAACTCGACCCCACGGGCGGGTTGAAAGGAACTGATCCGGCTGCGGCACAATTGATTTCTTCGAAAACGATCCCGGATGGCGGATCGATAACGGTCGGGCGGGCCGAGGGCTGCGAGGTGCGGCTCGATGGGCTGCAGATCTCGAATCGCCACGCGCGATTCAGTCGAAGCGGGCAGGGTATTTTGGTCGAGGATCTCGGTTCGACAAACGGCACTTTCATCAACGGCAATCGGGTGACGAAACAGCCGGTCGGCGTCGGCGATTTCGTCCAGGTCGGTGCCTTCTCGCTACGCGTTGATGCGGCCGGGACACTCGGCGTTTTTGATGCCCGGACAAAGACCCGGATCGACGTCGTCGCCGTTTCGCACGACATCAAAGGCCGGTTCGGGGGCACAAAGGCACGGCTTCTCGATGGCATCTCGCTTTCGATCCAGCCGAACGAATTCGTCGGCTTGCTCGGGCCTTCGGGTGCGGGAAAGAGCACCTTGATGGAGGCGATGTGCGGCGTTCGCCCGGCGACGGAAGGCAGCGTACTTTTCAATGATCTTGACCTTCGCCGTCACTTTCATTCGCTCAAGCAATCGATCGGCTACGTGCCGCAGGACGACATAATTCACCGCGAGATCACGGTTTACCGGACGCTCTATTACATCGCGAAGTTGAGGCTTTCAAAGGACGCTTCTCCCGCCGAAATAAAAAAGACGATCGACGAAGTGCTCGACGTTACCGGGTTGACGGACCGACGGGACCTGCCGGTGAACAAGCTTTCAGGCGGGCAGCGAAAGCGGGTCTCGATCGCCGTCGAACTGCTGACGCGGCCCTCGGCGATCTTTCTTGACGAGCCGACCTCGGGGCTTGATCCGGCGACAGAATTTCGCATAATGCAGCTCTTCCGCCAGATCGCAGAATCGGGGCGGACGGTCGTCATGACGACGCATGCGATGGAGAACGTCGCGATGTTCGACAAGATCGCCGTGCTGATGCTCGGGAAGCTCGTTTATTTTGGCCCGCCGGCCGATGCGCTCAAGCACTTTGGGGCTGCGACCTTCCGTGAGCTGTATGACAAGCTCGAAGAGCCGATCGAACGCGAGGCGGCTGATCGGTCCTCGGCAGATCGATCGGCGATCGCTGGCGGAGTCGCGGAAACCTGGCGTCGGAAATTTGCCGAGACTCCAATACATCGCGAATTCATCGAGGAACCGCTGAAACAAATTGGGGCGGTCGAATCCTCGCGGCCGGGAAAGGGCCCGAGGCTCGGCATTTTTGGCTCGATCCGCCAATTCCTGACGCTCTCGCGACGCTACATCGAGGTGCTCGCGAAGGATAAGCTAAACCTCGCGGTGATATTTCTGCAGGCGCCGATCATCGCCTTGATGACGTTTCTCGTGTTGGGCGCGGAGCAGCCGCGTGACTTTGTTTACTTCATCCTGGCGATCGTCTCTATCTGGTTCGGTACGGCGGTCGCCGCTCGCGAGATAATTCGCGAACGCCCCGTTTACCGCCGCGAGCGGATGTTCAATCTCGGAATTCTCCCGTATTTGGCATCAAAGCTCTTTGTGCTTGGTTTGATCGTCTCGGTTCAGTGCATCCTGCTTTTCGGGCCGCTGAAGTTCTTTGATCTCGTCGGGCTGATGCCGATGCCGGGCGAGCTGTTCGGTATCCCGCAGCTCTGGGCGACGATACTGACAGGCTTGATCGGCGTTGCTCTCGGGCTTTTCATCTCGACCGTCGTCCGGACAGGAGAGATGGCGACGAGCCTTGTGCCGCTGATACTGGTTCCGCAGATACTTTTTTCGGGAATAGTCGGCGTTCCCGCGGGCATAAGTAAAGTAGTAGGCCTGACGATGCCGTCGTCCTGGTCGTTCGATACCATCAAGCGATTCTCGACGCTCGATACGCTTGAGGTAGAAGGTGCCGACCCTCGCGGGCCGACGAAGGGCCAAGGGCTTTATAAGTTCATTGAAACCGAGAACGATAAGCTGATCGAAAAAGCTGAAAGGGATATCGAGAATTACAAGCGGCTCGGGCCCGACGGAGTTGCTCCCGGCGATCCGGATCCGCTCGGCGAGAGGCTGAAAGTGCCGGAGATAAAGAAAGTGCCGTCCGACCTGAGCGGTTATGTTACGTTCCTTCACCCCTGGATGAGCGATGTTTTGAACCAGTTGGTTCTGATGTTAATGTTTTGGATATTGGTATTTTCATCGCTGATCGCACTTAGATTAAAGGATTCGAAATGATAAAAAGAGAAGTTTTGAAAGCTTTCGCATTTTTTACGCTGGCTGTTTTTGGGGCGGGCTCGCTTGCAAGTTGTGGGGCGTCCGGTTCGGCCGATACTGCCGCAAACGGCGATAATAAACCGAATATGACCTGGCCCGACGGTGCAAAGTCGGATTACCCGATGCTTGCCTCGTCGCTGGCAAAGGCTCCGATGGAGATCGAGGGTGGCTCGTCATTTACCGTTGAGGACCGCAAGGGCAAAGTGCTCCTGCTTAACCTTTGGGCCATCTGGTGCCAGCCGTGCAGGGTGGAGATGCCGGAACTGGTCAAGCTTCAGGATGAATATCGCGATAAGGGGTTTCAGGTCGTCGGCCTTAACGTCGGTAACGACGATATGCAGCCTGAGGACTTTGGCAAAATGAAGGAGTTTGCCGGGACGATGAGCCTGAACTACGAACTGGTACGGATAAGCAACGAGACGACCGATGAATATGCTCGGGTCGCGAAGTTTGCCGGCGTTCCGCTAAGCGTGGTGGTTGACCGCGAGGGAAGGATGCGGGGTGTATTTAAGGGAGCGAGCCCGACCGAGATCAAAAAAATGAAGGAGACGGTGGCGACTCTCGTCAGCGAGTAGCGTCCTTTTGCTTGGCCGTTATCTTCGGCTCGACGAGAAGGGTTTTAAAGCTCGCGAGCCGGACGAGGCCGGGGGCTGCACCTTTCGGTTTATTGACGAATTTCTTTTGCGTGTAGTGAACGGCCGCCTTCGGGTGGCCTTTCGCTTGGCTGTAGAACGCGGCAAGCTCTGCCGCCTCGACCAGCGTCCGCTGCGGGATCTCGTTCTTGCCCGCCGCCCGGATCACGACGTGCGAGCCCGGATAATCGGCGGCGTGGAGCCAGGTATCAAGCGAGCGGGCGATGCGGAATGTAAGATGGTCGTTATCCTTTGATCGTTTACCGACGAGTATCTCAAAGCCATCGGACGACACGAACTCCCGTGCGTATGTGCGGGCGTCTTCAGCCTTGGCCTGCTTCTTTGAGCCTTTTTGAACCCTGGCCTTGTTTGGCGTCTTTCCCCGTAAAAATTCTTCGTCGCGATTCTCGATGGCCGCTTCGATCTCTGCAAGCTCCGCCCGGAGCGACTCGAGTTCAGTCTCGGTGGCGTTGAGCCGCTTTTCGATCTCGCCGCGGGCATTCCTCGCTTTTGTGTATCTTTTGAAGTATCTCTCGGCCGCCTCGGCGGGCGTTTTCAGGTCGAAGTGCGGGATCTCGATCGTTGGAGCGGTCTCGTCGAAATAGTCTGTGACGGCGAAGCCGCTCTCGAGCCTTACGGCGGTCGCAGAATTTGCGAGCAGAAGATCGCCGTACTTTTTCCAGGTCTCGGCGTCGCCGTGTTGGTCGAGGTCGGCTCGGAGATTCTTTACCAGCTTCGTTCGCCGGCCGATCTCATTCTTTACGCGGCGAAGTGTTGACTCTGCCAGCGTCCGAAAGCTTTCTTCCGCTTCGAGCTCGCTATAGTGAAGATCGAGCGACTTCGAGACCGATCCGTCGATCACGGAAACATCGCCATCCGATGCGGCCGCGGCCGAGATGCGTTCCGGCGGGCTATATGTATCGCCAGGCCTTCTGCCTTCGGTCCGGTCCTCGCGAAGCGACATTGTGATCGTGTCCGAATCGTCGAGGAGAAAGATGTTTGCCGAGCGGCCCGTTAGCTGAAAGATCAAGGACCATTGCTTTGCGTCCGCAATGTCATCGCTTTGCTCGAGGTCGAACCGAACAATCCTTTCTCCGGCGAGTTGCTCGATCCGAATGATCTTTGGATTTGAGAGATGCTTGCGAAGATACTGTGCAAAGGAACCGGTAGCCGCGGCGGAACGCTCAAGCTCTCGACGCTGCCGCTCGATCAGATAAAGCCGCGGGCGGGTCGATCCGCCATCTCCAAAGAGAAAAAGGCCATCGGCCCGACCAAGCTCGAATGCGAGCGCATGGTCGCCGAGCTGAAAAACACGGCGAAGAGTTGAGCCGAGTGCGGCGTCTTTCAGCTCATCGCAAACGGCAGAGATGTAGCGGAGATCCACTGTGGAAGTTTAGAACGGCACGCCCGAAGACCAAAGCCGTTAGGTCTGCTTTACAAGAAGTGTTCCCGAGATGATGTCGTGGACGGCCCGCTTTTCTTCATCGAAGATCATCGTCACGAACCCGAGCCCGAAAAGTGCGAGCGAGAGCACATAGACGGCCGAGTGAACGGCGGCCTGATGAGCGTTCGGGTAAGCGTTCTGCTCGGCGTCGATAAGCTCGAGCGAGAATATCCACATCCCGAGGGTCTTGCCGCGGAGGGCAAGCGATGCGGTCAAATAGAGGAAAAGGAACGCGGCGAGCACGGCCGCAAAGCCGATGCCGAGCGAGAGCGTATAGGCTGCGTTCTGTCCGAATATCAGCGGCGAAAGGATGACGAGCGTTCCAAAACCGCTTGCGAGCACGTCGAAAAGTCCGGCGGCAAACCGCATCCCAAAGGGCGGAATGTCGTCAAAGATCTCCGGCTCCTCGTTGGTCTCGAAGGCCCTGCTCATCTCGAGCTCGTCCGGCGATAGCTCGGCTGACGATTCCGGGATGAAGGTAGTGTGTACCGCAGCGGCAGCAACGGCGAGTGCCGGAGCGGCCGGAAGTGATTCAAAGCTCGACGAAAGCTCGGCCGGCTGTGGGATCGGCGGAAGCTTGTTCGTGTCGTACTTCTTTTTCTCGATCCGCAGCGACGAAACGAGTCTCGGCTTTGGCGATGCAGTCGTTGTTGATACGGGCTCGGAATCTTTTTTTGCCGGCGTTGCCGCGGCCTTTCCCGGTACGAGATCGAATGGATACGTTTTCTGTACTGGCGGCGGAGCCGGAAGCGGTCGTGCCGCGATCGGCTTTCGGGCAACGGCGGCCGCCCCGGCCGCACCGGGCATGTATGTTTGCCGCGAGGTCTCGATACGCTGAAGAGCTTTCGCAAGCATCGGGTTGGCCGGTGAAGCGGCTTGAGCGGCTTCAATGGCAGGCCTCTGCTCAATAGCCGCAGGCGGTGGTAGCTTTGCAAGCTGCACCTCGGCTGGACGCTCAGCCTCAGACGTATCAATGCCATTACGCTTGCGTACGGCATTCTGCACCTGAAGCCGCCATTCGGGCAGGCTCGCAGCCTTTGGCTGAAACTCCACAAGCGTTTTGCTGGTCGGTCGCGGTGCAAGGAAATTGGTTTTGGATCTCGCCGGGGCTGGAGCTTGAGCGGGAGACGTTTCTATCGGTTGTTTGGTCGCCGGGGCGTTTCCATTGTTGCTAACGCTCGCCGGAGCGTCCGTTGTTTTTTTCTCGAGCGGGCCCGAGACACGGCCGATCTTCGGGGCGAGTTCCTCGCGGACTGAGTCGTTGACCATCGCTCCGCAGGTAAAGCAAATGGAGAGTGTCGGTGCAAGTTCACGTCGGCAAACGGGGCACTTCATAAGGCGACCTAATGTGTTTCGGCTAGAAAGTTGCGCGGAACCGCAAAAAAATTAAGTGGATGTTATCAGATAACACTTTAAGTCGTCAATACTAAACTGCTCAAATAACAAGACTTTTCGGGTTTTCCACAGTTTGCGGTGGAAAACCCTCGACTATCGCACCCGTAACACGAATTTCAAGAGTTCAAAGCGTTTGCCGGCCGGCGAATCCGTCCTCGATCTCATGCCACCATTCGATCTGGTCGGGCTCACCAAGCTGCCAGCAGAGCAGCACGATACGCCCTTCACGAACGGATGGAAAATCGATCAATCCGCGGGAGTAATCCTTGACCTGAACGCCTACGTCTGTGATCTCTGTCGTCAGTTTGCCGATCTCGTAAAGCGATTTGACGTAGTTCGAGCCGCCGACCATTCCGCCGCCGCTCTCCGAGGCAGCCGCGGCCGCCCTCGCAAGTTCTTTGTATTGATCAAGGCCGCTGTGAAGCTCGCGGATCATCTGAAGCTTCATCCTGATCCGCGGAAGCATTTCATTGGCCTCGTCAATGGTGAAAAGCTTCATCGCTCGTCGTTGATCCGGACGAATTCCGGAACCTCGTAACGGATATCGGGTGCGGTGCTTTCGTCGAGTTCGCTCCCCGAACTCGTTCGCGAACGACCATGCGGACGCGAAACGTGTGCCGGAGCCTCAACCGGGCCGCGGTAGCTGACGTCGAAATCTTCGGCCGAGGAGCCATCCTTGCGGATCAGGTCCGCGATCTCGCCGAGGTCAATAAAGAAATCCGCGACGTCGATCAGCCTCGGAGCTGTATTCGAGCGGAACCCCGCGACCTCGACACGGCAACCTTTATAGGCGACGGCATTGACCGCGTAAACGAAGTCCTCATCGCCCGAAACGAGCACGGCGGTGTCGTACCTTCCGGCAAGGCTCAGCATATCAACGGCGATCTCGACATCGAGATTCGCCTTGCGCGTTCCGTCGTAAAAGGTCTTTAGCTCTTTTTGGATAACGCGAAAACCGTTTCGTCGCATCCAGAGCAGAAAGCCCTGCTGGCGTTCGGCCCCGGCGTCAACTCCGGTATAAAAGAACGCGCGAAGAAGCCGTCCATCGCCGAGCAGGACCCGCAAAAGCTTGTTGTAATCAATATCTATCGTGTGAAACCGCGCCGCGTGAAAAAGATTGTTGCCGTCGATAAAAACGGCTACTCTTCCGCGATGGCCAAATTTCCACGAGGAGTTTCCTGGCGTATCAAACTGCATGTGAGCCTCCACCGGGCTGATGAAATTAGGCGGGTTCCAGAGGGGAAAGCGGGGTGATCAAGAAGCTAACGAATTGAAATAAACAACTGCTCAAATACAGGTTTCTTAAAGATGTTTAACGGTAAAGCGAGGCAAAATGGCCTCAAATCAAGCAATAAACACTAATCTGATCTTCTCGATCAACTCTTTCTATCTGCGAACCGGCCTTTCAACAGTTTGCTACTCTGAGGGTGCTTCGTCAAGCAAACGCGGTTCCAAACGTGTTAAAATACCGCTCGGTCAGTCACTTCCAATGCAAGATCCTGGTCAAACTGGAGACATTTTCACCACGCCATCCGGCTTTTCGCCGGACGAAATGCTCGTTTGCGAGAAATGCGGTAAACGGAATCCTCCGACGCGCCAAAGTTGTTTATATTGCGCTTCGGTACTTGGACATCCTGCCGCCGCAGAAGGGCTGGCAAGACTTGACCTGACACCGCCGGAGCCGCACGAGAACGGTATCAACGTTATAGGAATGCCGGGACAATCGGGAGACAAAAAGTCGGCGGCAGCGGTCTTGGGCCGTGACGCGGACGAACTGAAGCGTGTCGCCGAGTGCGGCATCCCGATGCCGATCGCAAGGCTACGGACGGAGGAACTTGCCGCGGCTGTGGCGGTACATCTTGCTAGGTTCGGTTTTCGGTCTAAGTTGGTGGCGGACGACGAACTGGCTTTGCGGACGCCTCCGCAGCGCATTCGCGCACTGGAGTTTTTAGACGAGGGGCTGCGACTTTACGATTTCAACACAACCTCTACTCACGAGGCCGGCCTTGAAGACATCCGCCTCGTCGTCACCGGCCGGCACGATATTTCGTTGGCGACGACCAGCGAAGTGCAAAAACGCCGCAAGAACGCGAACGAGAAGCCGGAAGAACTCAAGGAGCAACGCCACGAGAAAATGATCGATATTTACGTAAGCGGCAATGATCGCGGCTTTCGTATCCGGACGAGCGGTTTTGATTTCTCATGTCTGGGCGAAGCTAAGGCGATGCTCGCGAGCGAGAATATCGATCTGCTTGCAAAGCGGCTTGCTTCGCTCCGGACAGGCATTATTCTTGACAAGCAATACAACGAACTGCGGCATTTGCTCGACGCCGTTTGGGAGCCCGATTTTCGCCGGGAAGCTCAAGGGCTTGTTCGGAGCGGGCTTGGCCGGCTAAGCCGACAGGCAACGGACGTAATTGACAATTTGAACCAGTTCACAAAATACTCCCGAATGCGGAACCATTTGCTATGAAAAAGTATCGTCCGGAGCCCGAAAGGGAACGAAGGCCGAGCCGCCCGGACAACGAAGGTCCGATCGTTTACGGTGTGTTGCCGGTGATGGAGCTTCTCCGCTCCGGAAAGCGGCAGGTCGTCTCGATCAAAATTACAGAGGGCGGGCGCGAAGCACGGCTCGCTGATTTGGCCGGGCTTGCGCGTGAAAAACGTATCACGATCGAGACCGTTCCGCGGCGGGCGATGGACTCGATCGTCCCTAAAGGAGCGAATCACCAGGGCGTGGTCGCATTTGTTGAGGAAGTTCGTTATTTCTCGCTCGACGATGTGCTTGAGGCGGCTGCGAAGCCGGAATTGCTGGTCCTGCTTGATGGGGTCGAGGACCCGCGAAATCTCGGTGCGGTCATTAGAACGGCTGAGTGCGCGGGAGCGGACGGTGTTGTGATCCCTGAGCGGCGGGCGGCGGGAATGACGGATACGGTGGCGAAAGCTGCGGCCGGTGCGACGGAATTTATGAAGCTCGCGAAGGTCGGCAATCTAAACCGGGCGATCGAGGAACTCAAGGAGCGAGAGATCTGGATCGTCGGCACTTCGGGCGAGGCGGAGAAAGAATACACTGAGTGGGACTGGACGCAGCCGACGGCGCTCGTGCTCGGAGCGGAGGGCAGCGGGCTGCACCGGCTGGTTGCGGAGAACTGCGACATTTTGGTCAAGATACCAATGTATGGAAAGATAGAGAGTTTGAACGTTTCGGTCGCCGCCGGCGTAGTACTCTTCGAGGCTCGCCGCCAACGCGAAAATGCCAGGCAAAAAGAGAGTCTTGCAACTGAAAACCGACGACTGACAACTGACGACTGACGACTGAGCTATGTTTTGTCCTAAATGCGGAACCAAGAACCCGGAAGACGGCAAATTTTGCCGGAGCTGCGGTGTTGATATCGGCGTTGTTTCAAAAGCTCTTACACGAAAATCGAAATCCGACGATCTGGGTCTCGGGATGGATCTTGATTCCTCAATGGACCTTTTCTGGGGCGAGCCGGATGACGAACGCCGGCGAAGCGACCCGGCCGAGGTCTATGGCGACGCGATCAAGGCGGTTATCATCGGCATTGGATTTCTTGTTGTCGCGATCGTGCTGTTAACGACCAACGTCGCCGGCGGCAGCAGATGGTGGTGGGCGATGCTCTTCCCGGCGTTTACATTTTTGGGCAAGGGAATTTCGGACCTGCTCAAATCACGAAAGATGGAGCAGCTAAGTGCTTTGAGGGCGGGCTCAGCTTCGCCTGCGGTCAAGCTCGCGGCCACGACGAATGCGGAATTGCCGGCCGCCTCAACCGAGTTCGTCTCGCCCGAATCGCGTTACCGAACAGGCGAGTTGATGCCTCCGAGCGTTGTCGAGGGAACGACGCGGCATCTTGAGGTCAACAAAGAAGGCGAAACAATGACGCTACCGAAACGCGATTAAGCGGTCTCGACTTCTTCATCATCATCATCCGCGTAGAACGGCCCGTCGCATTTCTCGCAATGCGGCACGACCTGTTGGACCGTGTCGCTTGCATCGCGTGCCATTTCACCGCATTTGGGGCAGATCGCGTTCCGATGCCAGCATTTCAGGTCGTACGCGGTGGTTCCTTCGCGTTCTGATACTTGCGTGACAGTTGTGTCCTTTTTGCAGATGCCGCAAACAACGGCGCTTCCGATCTCTAAATTTGCCATGTTCTCCTCCGGGTAGAGATTGAGTTTACTATCTGTTGATCAAAGCTCGGGCATTTCCGATATTTCCCGCCGAATCAAAAACACGAAGAACGACAGACGAAACTCCTGAGGCCGGTGCCGCCGTTTCAACGGTAAATCGCTCCTCCGGCCCATCGGTCAGGCCATCGTCTGCAGCTATCGGCATCCACGGCCCGCCATTGACGCTAACCTCGGCCTTTGTGAGATAACCGCCCGTGTCCCGTGCACTGAAAACGACACGAGCACGGCCGTTCGCAACGGTCGGCTGGCCAACAACGGTCACCGAGGGCTGTGTGTTGTCCACATCGAAGGGTTCGCTTGTTCTTTCGCCCGAGAGAACTCGGGCCGGTGCATTCTGAACCGAATCTTTCGCGACCACCTTGATGATGTATCGCCCGTCGGCGAGGCTTGTTCCGTCAATTGTGATGAATGTTTCAGGGATGCCCGAACGTATCCTAACGAAGTCGCGGTCGCGAACTTCCCTGATATAAACGTCATAAAGCAGCGAATCGCCGTTACGGTCCTCGGCAGTCCATTGGAACGCGGCGGCTCCTCTTTGATAAACGCGGCGGGGCGGCGGAACCTGATTCGGGATGCCGAATATTGCCGGGTCCATCCCTGAGGTCTCGATGTTCGGGTCGATCTGGATCGGTGGATTTGGAGCCAAGCCGACGTTCGGCGGAAGGTTTGTAAGCGAAGTGATCTCGGGTGCGATGTTCGCGGGAACGAACGCCAACGTCACCTCACGAAGTGCTGCCGGCGTTCCGCCCGAACGCAGCGTAGCACGCCACTGAACGAATCTCGCCGACGGGCTTTCGATCTTTCCGGCCGTCGTTTCCCCGCGAACGGTCTTCCATTCGCTCCAGGTCTCGCCCGCCTCTTCGGTGTTTCCGCTACGAGTTTCGAGCGTCACATTTCCTTCCGATTGCCACCAGATTCGGCCCCAATCAGCGGACGAGCGAGCGTCGAGCACCGGCGATTCATAAGTGCCCTGCGCTACCGTGTCCGGAGCGAGACGGTAGAGAACGCCCTGGTTGCTGCCCCCGGCGATGACGGCACCGCCGGCCTGTAGGAGTGTACTTACTTGCCCCGCACCGGTTTGGACGACGAGCTGTTCTTCGGCGGAATCTGAGATGGAATAGATGCGGCCTTTGTCCGAGGTGCCGAGATGCACGCCGCCACCGCCCGGCAGCGGCAAAAGCGAAAATCCGACAACCGTGCCTGAGGACCAGATGACCTCGTTTGCCCCGGAAGCGGCGATCTTGTAAACCGCCGACTTTGCCGCCGAGAGATCGTAGCGGCTTTTCTCGGGAGTCGGCTGAGCGGCCGGCGCTGCCTTATCGGCCGTGACCGTTCGCGACTCCGGAGTCGGCGAGGCGGCAGGTGTGGAAGTAGATACCGATTCACTGATGGCAAGGACATAGATCGAGCCGTCGCGGCCGACGGCGACCGAGTGGACCTCGCGGAGCGGCGAATCGAGCAATGCGAAGGCCTTTCCGTTCTGGTCAACGCGAAGAACGAGCCCGTTCGAATCCGTTCCGGCGATCAAATTGCCTTGCTGGTCCGCGGCGAGCGAAATGATGTGCAGTTCGCTCGAATCGTAGAGAAGCGAAGCGGCCGCGGCTGCTCCCGCCGAGCGAACGCGGAAGATCTTGCCGTTCTCACCGGTTGCAACAGCAAGGCTGCCGTCGTTCATCACCGCCAGCGACCAGATGTATTTTTCGTTCGGTTCAAAAAAGAGCTCCGCATTTCCAGCGGCATTGATACGGTAAACCTTGCCGTCGGGTGAGGTTGCGGCAAATATCTCACCGCCGCGGCCGATAGCGACAGCCGTCACGTTCTGCTCGCCAAGGTCAGCAAAGAGCGAACCTGCACCTGCCGGCGTTACGCGAAAAACGCGGCCCTCGCCGCCGGTCCCAACGTAGATATTTCCCGCGGCGTCGGCGGCAGTTGACCAGACGTAAGGCTGGCCGGTGTTGAACGCTTCGGTCAGGCGAGGTGCAAGCGTCAGTTCACCGTTCGGGCCGACCGAAACGCCGTTCGGCTCGCCTTTGAGCACATCGGCACGCGAGTTAACGGACCAAAGCGTCGGCACGTTTGAGGGTGAAATGGTGACGAAAATAAATATTGCGGCAAGAGCAAAGCAGAGGTTTTTGATCATCAGGGTGCTGTTAAAGGGGCGAAAAATCGAATTGCTCCAAGTATAAGCAAATCGGGGAGATAAGTCACAGGAATTCTCGCTCTGCCTTCAGGCGGCCCCTTCGGTCTTGGCAGGCGTCTCTTTTGCGGCTAGTTTTTCAAGGAGTTTTACGGCCTCTTCGCCTTCCATGAACATAAGAGCATCGCGGAGCTCGTTCGCGTCGCCGGTGATCAACCTGGCACTGCGTTCGCGGGTCAGATAAGCCCAGAACCAGCCCATCAGTACGAACAGGCGGTTGCGGAAGCCGATGAGGAAAACGACGTGGAGAAAGAGCCACATCAGCCACGCGATGAAGCCGCGGAACTTCATCCCGAAGACCTGGGCGATGGCCCGGCTGCGGCCGATTGTTGCCATCGAGCCCTTATCGACGTAAACGAAATCCTTACGCGGCTTGCCCTTGATCTCGGCGAGGATGTTTTCGGCGGTCGCGCTGCCCATCTGCATCGCGGCGGGGCTAACGCCCGGGACGGGGTCGCCATTCGGCTGCAGCAAATGAACCATATCACCGATGACAAAAATGTTCGGATAGCCGGCGATCGAGAGATCGGGCTCGACCTTGACGCGGCCGGCACGGTCCGTCTCGACGCCGAGCCTTGCCCCGAGCGGTGATGCCGCGACCCCGGTCGCCCAGAGCACGACATCGCACCCGAACCATTCTTCGCCGACCTTCAGCTTTCCGGGTTCGATCTCGGTGACGAAGCTGTTCAGCCGAACCTCGACGCCGAGCTCCTCAAGCTGCTGCTTTGCGCTCTCCGAAAGGTCGCTCGCAAATGTGCCGAGCACGCGGTCCGAGCCCTCGAACAAAACGACACGTGCCTTGGAGGTATCGATCGCTTTGAAATCCTTGTTGAGGGCCTGCCGAGCGATGCCGGCGATGGCACCGGCGAGTTCGACACCGGTCGGCCCGGCACCGACAACGGCAAAAGTAAGCTCGTCCTGAACGCCGGAAAGGGCCGCCTTGCGTTCGGCAAGCTCGAAAGCTAGCAGCACTCGCCGGCGGATCTCGACCGCGTCCTCTAGCGTCTTGAGGCCCGGAGCCCAGGTCTCCCATTCATCGCGGCCGAAATATGCGTGGCGGGCACCGGCGGCAACGATCAAATAGTCGAACGGAACCTCGGTACCGTCATCGAGCCGGACGGCGTTATTCTCTTTATCGAAATCAACCGCTTCGCCGAGGATCACTTCGACATTCTTTGCGTGGTGAAGTATCCGCCGGATCGGCGAGGCGATCTCGCCGGGCGAGAGCACCGCCGTCGCGACCTGATAAAGCAAAGGCTGAAAAACGTGGTGATTCTTGCGGTCGATCAGCCTGACCTCGACCGGCTTATTGGCCAAGGCTTTCGCCGCCCAAAGCCCGCCGAACCCGCCGCCGATGATGACAATTTTGGGAAGATGTTCCACCGTCGTAATCAGCATATCTCATTGTCCAAATTAATACGCGAAGATTCAGACGAAAAAAATATGGAGATTCGGTCATAAATACGATATCATGAAAATTCGGGAGTTAGTCCTGAGTTTTCATCCAATGAAAAGAACAGCGTTCGAAAAAAAGATTCAAGAAGCGTTTCAGGTAACGCCGGCTGTGGCGATCCTTGGCCCAAGACAGTGCGGAAAGACAACGCTGGCCGGCATCTTCGGCGACCACACAGGACAGAAGGTTAACCGATTCGACCTAGAAGATCCTGTTGATCTTGCCCGTTTGGAAAACCCGCTCCTGACGCTCGAGAAGTTGAGCGGCTTGATCGTTATTGACGAGATTCAACGGATACCGGATTTTTTTCCTGTTCTCAGGGTTCTTATCGACCGAAAACTACCGCAAAAATATCTGATACTTGGAAGTGCTTCGGGTGAACTCGTTCGCCAATCGTCCGAATCGCTCGCCGGCCGATTGAGCTACATCGAACTCACGCCTTTCGATCTTTCGGAGGTTGGGGTTGAGAATTCGGAAAAGCACCTTATCCGCGGCGGTTTTCCGCTTTCGTATCTGGCCGAGAATGACAAGCTTAGTTACAGGTGGCGCGAGAGCTATATTCGAACATTTCTCGAGCGTGATATTCCTGCACTCGGAATTCGCGTTTCCGCATTGCAGCTTCGGCGATTTTGGATGATGCTGGCACATTTTCACGGCCAGATCGTGAATTTTTCGGATCTTGGCCGGTCGCTAGACATCAACGACACAACGGCGAGAAGCTATTTAGACATTCTTACCGGCACTCTAATGATCCGCGAGCTTTCGCCATGGTTTGAGAACATCGGGAAGCGTCAGGTGAAGCGCCCAAAGATCTATTTCCGCGACAGTGGGATCTTTCACTCACTGCTAGGTATTCAAACGATCGAAGAACTCGAAAGCAACCCCAAACTCGGCGCTTCCTGGGAAGGGTACGCCCTTGAGGAAACGATCCGTAGCCTTGATGCTCGTCCCGAAGAGTGCTTTTTCTGGGGCATCCATGCACAGGCGGAACTGGATCTCTTGGTAATGAAAGACGGGAAGAAGCTGGGATTCGAGTTCAAGTACAGCGACGCTCCGACCCTCTCGCCATCAATGAAAAAGAGCATCGAGATGTTGTCTCTTGATAGTTTGACCGTTGTCTATCCGGGTAACCGAGAGTATGAGATAGCGGAAAGTATCCAGGTGAGACCACTAGCTAATATCGTAAAGGCTAGTTGAGAAAGAGCACCAGTTAATCTGCGGTGAACTTCGTCTCTTAGATCGCCGAACCTGCCGCCGATGATGATCGCTTTTCGCCTGCTAATCTGCCGGAACCCATTTCGAATCTGTAATGTGCAAACGGTATGCGGACTTCGTTCAGAACGGCTTATTCTTCGGGCAATTCGCCCGTCCATGGCGTATCGGTGCCCAACAATAGTATATGGTTCTCAGCGTGCCAGTCCCGTTTACAGTGTTTGCATTGTCTTGCCTCAGAGGTCCTTAATGGTTTCCCGCAATATGGACACGGATAACCTAATATTGGTTCAGGAACTCCGCGGTGTTGTACCCAAAGCTTCGCCCAATCGAGTGGGCAAGATGCGAAATATTTCAGTTCCAGCGTCGCTTGAGCGCTACGCCCCATATCGATCAGATGTCGCACACGGTTCATTTCGAATTCGGTGACGTCGGCAAATTGCGGAATGAAAATACTGCACTTCTTACACCAAAGCCCCTTTGTCGGGGCGGTTCCGGCTATCTTACTTAATTCCTCTTTTGAATATGTATCAGTCAAAGTTCTAAGTTCCTACGTACTTTGAATAGACCGATCGGGCTTTAGAAACATCATCGGTACCTTTGATTATCGCACGGCCGTCGCGGAAGACAGTCACTTCGTTCGAATCGATATTGAACCGGAGCAGATATTCATTCTGCTTAACGTCGCCGAGGGCGGCGAGCCGTGCGGCGAGGGCCGGAAGGTCGATCTCGGTTGGGCGGGGCGGGGCGATCTGGACGGCGTCGCGGCCGCAGAGGATGGCGGCGAACTCCTGAGCCTCGGCATCGAGAAATTCGAACTTGCGCCCGACACAACAGATGCAATCCTCGTTCGGCCCGCCAAGCTTTATCTTTCGCCAATCGTTCGCCCAGAGGTCGATCTGCACCAGCGACCGATGGAGCGATGCAGTGTCGCCGACGAGCAGTTTGATCGCTTCTGTGACCTGAATGGCGGAAACGCTGGCAATGATCGGCATTATCACGCCGGCCGTGTCGCAGGTCGGAGCACTGCCCGCGTCGGGCATTTCCTCAAATATGCAGCGGAGGCAAGGTGTTTCGCCCGGGCGGATGGTCATCGTCGTACCATAGCTCGATACGGCCGCACCATAGATCCAGGGCTTTGCGTGTTTTACGCAGGCATCGTTAACGAGATAGCGGACCTGAAAGTTGTCGGTGCCGTCGAGGACAAGGTCGCAGCCCTCGACAAGCGATTCGACGTTGGAATTGTTTACGTCGGCGACGATTGCCTCGACATCTATCTCAGAATTTATCTCTGCGATGCGTCGTTTTGCGGCAATGGCTTTCGGTATTCGCTCCGCGGCGTCGGATTCGCTAAAGAGGGTTTGGCGTTGGAGATTTGTGAACTCGACGAAATCACGATCAACTATCCGCAGTTTTCCGACGCCGGCTCGCGAAAGCATCTCCGCGTGCGAGGCACCGAGTGCGCCACAGCCGACGATTAGCACCCGCGAGGCGAGCAGCCGCTCCTGCCCGTCGCGGCCGATCTCGCGAAACAATATTTGCCTGCTGTAGCGTTCGTTCATCTAAAGGTCGAAGAGCCGGCTGACTATCTTGCCGAACCGCGAGTTCTCAATTTCGTCGTCGTAGTTCGCCACACCCGCCCGGCGTTCTATCATCGTCATCAGCCGCTGGTCGTCACGGAGCTTGCGGCGTTCATCTTCGATGGCCATCTTTTCCTTTTCACGTTGGCGCGCGAGGCCGCCTTTGTTGATAAAGGCGATGATCTTCGGCAGTTCGTCGGCATCGAACCAGACGCCGTGCTGTTTGCAGATGTCGATGATGACGCCGGACGATCGGGCAAAGTTACTACGGTTCATCAGCTCGCCGCAGTCCGGGCAGGGCACGTACGATATGGCCGCCGGATGTGCGTGCGGGTGGGCGTCGCTGCCGATAAAACCGAGCACCGAGGCTTGCTGTTCGCTGTTTGAGCAAAGCTCCTCGAACGTGTCGGTCGCGGACCAGAAACCGCCGCACCGTCCACACTCGCGGATTCGGACGGAGTCGATCTCAAGTAACTGAAGCGGCCGGCGGCATCGCGGACAATCGCCCTCGATCTTTTCTTCAATTATGACGGCGGCTGCCGCCTTCCGGCCGCAATTTGAACAAAACTTAGCCCCGAGAAACATCAGCCCGAGACACCCCGGACAGCCGACCGTTTTCAATCGCGAACGGCAGAATTCACAAGCTGAGAGGTCGCTCATCACGGCACCGCCGCAGTTCGGGCAATTGAGTGCAACGGGTTTTGTTTGTTCGGTCATTCGCCTAATTGCATTAAAGCTGCCTTTTGCATCGCCGCCGTATCAGCCTCGAGCCCGGTCCAAATTGTGAACTGGGCCGCTGCCTGGCGGATCAGCATTTCAAGGCCATCCAGCGTCTCGCAGCCGGCTTCGCGTGCCTCCATGAGCAGACGCGTCTCACGAGGATTATACGTCAGGTCGTAAACAAGCTTGATGCCGGAGAGTTTTTCGGAGCTTACCGGTGTTTCGCTTTGATGTTCGCCGCGGGTTCCGAGCGGGGTCGTGTTGACCAGAACATCGAGGTGCTCTATCGCGTCGAGTGGGAGCAGCTTTGCTCCGAATTGGTCGGCAAGCGGTGTCGCTTTCGCCAGGTCGCGGGCAAGCACGGTCACATCCGCGCCTTCCCGCCGCAATGCATAAACACATGCCCGGGCCGCTCCGCCTGCACCGAGTACGGCCACGTTCGCACCTTGAAGCGAACCAAAACGCTCTTTGAGCGGGGCGATGAACCCCTCGGCATCGGTGTTTGTGCCGCGCCATTTGCCGGAATCGAGAAAAACGGTATTGACCGCCCCGATCGCCGCGGCCGTTTCATCGACCGAATCGAGCAAACCGATGATGGAACGCTTGTGCGGATTGGTGACGGCAAAGCCGCGGAAATTTAGATCGATGTCTCTTGTGGCTTCGCGGACCATCCGCCGGAAGAACTCCTCAATGTCGGCGACCTGCAGCGGCACGAAAACGGCGTCGAGGCCTGCTTTGCCGATCGCTGCGTTCTGAATGTACGGCGACATCGAATAACTCGTGTCGCCGGCGATCAGGCCGAAGACTTTGCTTTCGAGTGAGAGGTCTTTTGCACGGTAAACGTTGATCAGGTCTGCGGCCGTGATCTGGCCCGGAGCGGTTCCGCCCGCCCGGTCAAGCGAGGCATAGGCAAGCGGCGAACCGTAGGCAAGGCCAAGGATGCGCGTCCATTTGCCCGCCTCGCCCATCGCGATCGGGACGAGTTTCTTGTTCTCATTTCGGGCCTTTTCAAGCAGTTTCCAGAGCGGGATCGCGTCGGTGATCTGGTCTGCTTGAATTGCGATCTTGACGATATTCGCACCGGCCGCGGCGAGACGAGCGTAAATGCTCTCAAGGTTTAACGGCGTCCCCGAAAAGTCGTGGAAAGAGACGATGCGATTGTCACAGAGCGAATTAAAACAGCGTTCGATCTGGTCTTCTTCAAGGTCGGCTCCCCAAAACCCGAGTTCGTTGCCCTGATTCCAAAAGTCGATCCTCTCATCATCGCTGATACCGCGAAAACCGCCTTCGCCCCTTGGCCGAAATGTGACCAGTACTTCAGCTTTCGCCGCGATAGCTACGTCCAGGCATTCATCAAGCTGCTCCGGTGCAGAGCAATCAAATCGGACCTCGATAATGTCCGCAAGCGGTGCTGCAAGCTCGATCTTTTCGGCAAGCTCACCGGCCGTTTTCGCGCAGAGCGAAACGCAGATCTTTCCCTGGTTCAACGGAGCGTTGCTCATTTCGCCTCATCGCGAGGATGATCGGTCGAGGGAAGGTTGACGACAAAGCTAAGTGTTGCGATCAGGCAGGCGATGACCACGAAGGCACCGGTCGCGACGATGGCAGTTTGCCCGCTTTGTTTTACGGCGATTGCAGTGACCGCCCATGCGATCGCGAGCGGGTAGATGTAGTTCCGCAGAGCGACGCGGAAAAGGATGCCGAAGGTGCCGGCAACGACTATCAACCCGACGGCGAACAGCGTCCCGGTCTCTACGTTTCGGCTCGCAAGAAGGATAGCAAGATTGACGAGCGTCGCTGCCGTTACCCAGCCGAAGTAGAGCCCGAACGGAGCCTTTACCAGCCAGAAATCTTTTGTCGATTCGACCGTCCGTAGCCGCGAGTTAATAAGAAAAAGGGTAAAGGCAAGCCCGGCGATCAACCCGAGGCAGACCGCGATGAAATCGTGATGCCAAAAATAGATCCAAGAACAGTTCAGCAAACACGTGACGACATAAAGCCATCGAACCGAGCGGGCTTTTTCGCCGGCTTTCGAGCTAAGCTGATAAACGCTGTAGGCGATCAGCCCGAGATAGATCAGGCTCCAGATCGAGAAAGCGTAGCCGGCGGGGGTAACGGCAGTCGGATATTTTGCAGAGATCTCTGCCGGAGTGACGCCGCCGACCATTCCGGCCGCGGCAAGCCAATTGAAACCGATGGTTAGTAGCGTTGCGGCCGCAACGGCATAGCCTGCCAGATTGCCGCCAGAGTCAGTTTTTTCGGTCATATTGGTTCACTTTCTGAGACAGTTTCGGACGCAGGGCGATTGCAAAATCCACCTTTTCGTATAAAAATCTCCGATAACGTAAAGTATTGTAAAGTGTGAATCTACCAGATAGCAATATAAACCAACCATTTGTTTGGTAAGGACGTCGAAAGAAGGTCTATGGCACCGGGATTGCCTATTAAGACAGCGGCGAGAGCGAATCTTCCCCGTTCGAAGCCGGAATTACCAAGCAGAGGAAGACAGACCAATGAAGTCATTTAAAAACATTTTAATGGGTTTTGCGATCGTGGCGGTGATGTCGTTCACCGTTTCGGCGCAGAAAAAGGATGATAAAAAGGATCCACCACCGAAGCCGAAACCGCCGGTCGTCCGGCCGGAGGGCGAGAAGCGTCCGCCTAAGGACGACAGGCCGAAAAAGCCCTCCTTTAGCATGGGCTTTGTCGCGGCAAGGCTAGACGGCGAGATCGATTAACCAGACCAATTTCAAAAGCAAAAAGGCAGCTCAAAACGGGCTGCCTTTTTGCTTTTGTGTGAATGGTGCCGACTAGAAGATTTGAACTTCTGACCTATCGCGTGTGAAGCGAGTGCTCTACCACTGAGCTAAGTCGGCAGTTGGTCTAGATCGCAGGATCATCGGCTTTCGCGGGCCGGTTCTCGTCGGTCGCTTTTATTGTGCTGATCGCCGAATCGGTGTAAAAATGCCTCGTTCCGGTTGCTGTGACGCCTTCGGCGACTTGCGGATCGGCGGTGATCGAGTAAAATCCGGGCCGTGCATCGCTCGGCTCCTCGACCGTCAATGTGAAAACATATCCGTTAACGACCGGCCGTTCACCGGCAAACTGTTCGTCGAGCCCCGAAACTCGGATGAGATCGTCGAACGTGCCGAACTTGCCTTTGTTTCGGGAGGCGTATTGAGCCTGATACGTACGAATGCGATCGATCGTACCGGTCGCGGCTGCTTCATTACCCGAGCGGATCATCGCACCCCAAGCGAGGGCACCGACGCCGATGATAAGGCCGATGATCGCCATAACGATCATCAACTCGATAAGGTTAAAACCCTGCTGACTCTTGCGGTTCTTTGTTACGGACATCATATTTCGCGAAAACTCCATCAAACCGAACACGAAAAAACAACGAAAATGTTCCAAAAGTTTAGATGTTTTGGATGCAGATTTGCAAATCAGGGGTGTCCGGCCTCAGGCAGCGAACACAGACAAACGAGCTCCGCGAAAATATCGGATGCAACAAGTGGCCGAGATTTAGTAAGATAGATGGGCGGAACATTCGCCCTTCCAAATGGAGAACCGCCAATTAATGCGAGATATAGCAGTGACAGAGACAGTGCCCGCTGTCAGCGCTCCCGATCCGGCGTTCGATCATTATGCCTTGATCGGCCGCGTTCGCTCTTCGGTCGAATCGGTCATTCGCGGAAAGCAGGACGTCGTCCGCCTTGCGGTGGTGACGCTCCTCGCCCGCGGGCATCTTCTGATCGAGGACGTGCCGGGCATCGGCAAGACGACGCTCGCCAACGCGTTGGCGCGTTCGCTTGAGCTGACGTCGCACCGAATCCAGTTCACATCCGACCTTTTGCCGGCAGACATTGTCGGGCTCTCGATCTTTGATCAGGGGGCGGGCGAGTTCCAATGGCGGCCGGGGCCGATCTTCGCCAACATTGTTCTCGCGGACGAGATCAACCGAGCGACGCCGAAGTCGCAGTCGGCCTTGCTTGAGGCGATGGCCGAGGAACAAGTCACCGTGGACGGCACGACGCGTCGTCTGCCGGAACCCTTTATGGTGATCGCGACGCAGAACCCGGTCGAGCACCACGGCACTTATCCGTTGCCTGAGTCACAGCTTGACCGCTTTATGCTCCGCATTCAGATGGGTTACCCGGGCAAGGACGACGAGCGGGCAATGCTGCACGACCGCGAATTCCGCGACCCGATCGCAAACATCCAACCTCAGGCGTCAGACTCGGACGTGATAAAGCTGCAAGAGATCGCCCGCAGGGTTCGCGTCGATGAGGCGTTGATCGAGTATTTATTGCAGATAGTCGATGCGACCCGCCGGTCCGAGTCGCTTGAGCTCGGCGTCAGCCCTCGCGGCTCGCTGGCTCTTTTCCGTGTCGCACAGGCAAATGCACTTGTAGATGGCCGCGACTATTGCATCGCCGACGACGTAAAGAATCTCGTATTGCCGTGTTTTGCCCATAGGATCGTGATCAGCTCGCGGGCATCCGGCCTGCGAAATCGTATACGGGAAGCGGAGGCGATACTCACCGATATGCTGACAAAGATCGCCGTCCCGATCTAGGTCGGCGGAGCTCCAAGATTTGTCCAAACTACGAAAGATCCGTGAACTCTTCAGCGTCCGCGACCTCCGCAACGCGCTTGTCGGACTTGCGGTCGTTTTTGCCGGTATCGGGCTCGCGGTGCTTACCGTTGTTGCTCACCGCTCCGGCGAGCGGACGCTTGCGATAACCGCGGCCGTTCTCTCGCTCGTCTTCGTCCTACTGATACTGATCTTTGTCGTGCCGCCGCTGGCTCGAAACGCAAGCCGCGAGGCCTCGCAGATGAACCTGCCGTTCGAGTTCACGCTTGGCGGAGCGATCATGCTCGGGCTTCTTATCATCGTCGGTTTTTCGGCGTGGAACACGGGCAACAATCTGCTTTTCCTTGTGCTCTCGATCCTCGTCGGGGCGATGATCGCCGGTTTTGCGGCCGGGGCGATGAACCTCAAGAAACTCGACGTCCGGATGCGGTTTCCCGAGACGATCTTCGCTTGCGAAGAAACGCCGATACTGGTCGGGCTGACGAACCGAAAGCGGCTTTTTCCGGCCTTTTCGATCGTGGCGGAGGTTCGCGGAAGGGACCGCGAAAGGTCGCTCGCCGAGAAGGAACTCGGCGGGATTGTGCCGCCGTTTATAATGCGTCGCCTGGCCAAGCCGCCCGTCATCCGCCGCATTCTCGATTATTTTCCCTTTGTCGCCCGCGGTGAGACGGAAGAGAGCCGTTCGTTCCACACATTTCCTCATCGCGGCCGGCTTGTCATAAGCGATTTTGAGATAGCCACGAAGTTTCCGTTTGCCTTTTTTCGCCACCGGCGACGGCTTTCGGCGAAGGAGACAGAACTCGTCGTATTTCCGCAGCTCGCCGAACAGGATGACCTTCCGGACGTATTTTCGGCCGTTGCCGGAAGGCGGCCGCTGATGAAACGCGGAGCGGGCTACGACCTGCTCTCGCTCCGGGCATATCAGCCGACCGACGATCCGCGGCAGATCGATTGGAAAGCGACGGCGAGGTCTCGCGGCGTGATCGTCCGCGAGACAGCGGCCGATGAGAGCTTGCGGGTGCAGGTCTTTTTTGACCTCAGGCTTCCGACCGCAGAGGAAAAGCGGCTGACGCTTCGCGAGATCGTCGAAAGCGAACGCGAAGGCAGGCCGCAGATCAACGAAAGATTTGAGGCCGCCGTTAGCCGGGCGGCTGCGGTGATCGACAGGCTGATCGAATCGGAGGCCGAGGTTCGGCTCGTGATCGGCGAAGACGTTGGGGATTTTGGGTCCGGTTCGCGGCATCTTCACGATTGCCTCAAACGGCTCGCATATGCCGAGCCTATTTTTACTGACGACCGCGTGCCGATCAACACCGCCGAAATAAATGACGACGATGGCTTTACTGCCGGGGCAGATACGACCGTTCTACTGGTTGCCGAGGAACTTTTGCCAGTTGACCTTGACCCAACGGACGAAGTGCTGCCGGTCAAATTCTGAAACACCTTCTGTCACAAACACGCGTTCAATGGTGTATTGTCTTGTGACGGGCATTTAATGAATGCTTAGTAATGATCAAGGCGACGGAAATATTCGTGGACTCGATGTCCGAGCAAGCAGCGGCCGCAGCAGCGACAGAGACCATCGGTTTCGAGGAGGCATTTTCGCTTCACCATCGGACGGTCTATCGAGCTGCGCGTTCGGTCGTCCGCGACGCAGCCCTCGCCGAAGACGTTACGCAGGAGGTCTTTCTAAAGTATTATCATCATCGTGATTCGATAACGGACGAGGAGATGCTTCGGCCGTGGCTGATCCGCGTGGCGCTTAATCTCGCCAAAAACACTGTCCGCGGAAAGGTTAGGGCGAACACGAGAGACGAAAATTACGTCAAACAGTCAGCGGAAAACGATGTATATTCGGTCGAATCGGAATACGAACAGAAGGCCGAAGTAAGCGAGATACAGAAAGCCCTGGGCAAGATACGTGAACCGCTCAGGAGTTGCCTGATACTAAAACAGCAGGGGCTTTCATACAGAGAGATCGCCAATGCGCTCGAGATCAAAGAAACAAGCATTGGAACTTATGTCGCACGCGCCCGGCAAGAGTTTTTGAGATTTTACGGAAAGAAGGGCGAGGAGCAGGTATGAGCAGGAATTGTATAGACATCGGAACGCTTCAGGCGTTTCTGGACGGCGAGACAAAGGGCGAGGAGACTATTCTCATCTCGAACCATATCTCCGATTGCGATACCTGCGCCTTAATGCTCGCCGAGGCCGAGGAGGAAATGTCCTTCGTGATGGCCACGGTGGAAAGCGACGTGAACATGCTTGTCCCGACGCAGCGGCTTTGGTCGCGGATCAATGATGCCATCGAAACCGAGCGGGCACATGTTCCGCTTTGGCATCGAATCTACGTCGGCTTTACCTCGATGCTCGCCAGCCCTTCGCTTGCGACTGCGGCGGCCGTGCTTGTTCTTTTTGGCTTTTTTGCGTTCATCTTCCTTCCGGGCGGCGGGCTCGATGGTACGACCAGTGACATTGCAGCAGTTCCGCAACCTGCTGCTACCGTTAGTGCTGAACCGATGCCGACCGTCAGAAATGCACCGCCGGTGAATACTGAGGTCGCTGCGGCACAACCGGAAGCTCTTCCGGTACGCACCGAACAGCCAAAGGCGAGTCCGGCTAGGGCGACTCACGCCGCTTACCGTCCGGATAACGTTGCAAGGCCGCCGGCCGGCAACTTCCGTCCGGTAAATGCGCTATATGTGCCGGGCGAGGACAGTTACCTGAACACGATCGAGACCCTCAAGGCCTCGTATGACTCGCAAAAGGACCGGGTGCTTTCGCCTTCGTCCCGCGTTTCGTTTGAACGCGACCTTGCGGTGGTCGAGAATTCGATCAAGCAGATGCGCGAGGTCGTTCGGAAAAATCCGAACAATCAAGCGGCCCGTCAGGTGCTCTACTCTTCATATCAGGACAAGATCGACCTGCTTAACTCCGTCGGGCAGAAGGAGGAACTGCTTGCCTCGCTGCAATAAGGGCGGTTTACGACAATGCGGTCTTTCATCAACAGTTCAGTTTTCGCACTAGTGCTTTTCGTCGGGGCAGCGGCTCAGGCCCAAACGCCGCCTGTACCTCCGGTACCGAAAGTTCCGCCGGTTCCGCGGACCGTACGTGTTGCTCCGACGGCCCCTGCTTTTCCAGGCCAACGCACGGACACCGAACTTCGGGTTGCCGCCGAACAGAACGTCAATCTCAAGTTTTGCATATCTGAAGGCGAGCTTAAGGTTAATGGCTGGGATCGGAATGAAGTAAGGATCCTAGTGCGCTCGGGGCGAAAATTTGGGATACGCGTGCTCGAGCGTGCTCCTCGGTCGGGAAATGCCACCTGGATCTGGGCAACCCCGACTGCCATCGAGGGGCAAACCGCCGCACAGCGGGGCGAGTGCCTTTCCGGCGATAGCGTTGAAATGGACGTCCCGCACGGTGCGACGCTCAATTTTCATGGCCGCTCGGCGACCACTTCGGTCGACTCTGTCCGCAAGGTCAGCCTCAAGATCGTCGAGGGCAATATCTCGCTCCGGAATATCACCGGCGGCATCTCAGCGTCAGCCTTGCAGGGCGACCTGATCGTTACGAATTCCTCGGGCAGCCTTTCGCTCGACAGCACGACCGGCAACATCATTGTTTATGGGCTCGAGCCGATCGAGTCGAGCGATCTGCTCAAGGTAAAAACAAATTCGGGTTCGATAATGCTTCAGCGGGTCGGGCACCGTCAGATCGAAGCAAACTCGATCACGGGATCGCTGCAATTCGAAGGCGGCTTTCTGGCGGGCGGCATCTATAATTTCAAAACGTCGAACGGAACTTTGAGAATGCTTGTCCCCGAAAATGGCAACTGCACGGTCTCGGCGGCTTACGGCTTTGGGAGTTTCAATGCCGCGATACCGGTCGAGACCATTACCGAAAACATAACGCCAGGCGGCAAGAATGTTGTCGCAAAGATCGGCACCGGCGAAGCCTGCAACGTTACGCTGACGACGAGCAGCGGCAGAATTCAGATAGTCCGGCTCGAGCCGTAAGGCTAAAACTCGCCCAGATTTTTTCCAGTCCGCTTTTCAAAATGCTCCGAAAGCGAGGGCGCGTCCAGTGTGCCTTCGTCGCGAGTAACGCGCTCGACCCGCCACATCGGGACAAAATAATCGCTCATCGGCAGATATTGCTCGCCCTCGGCGATCGAGCCGACCCAATCATCGAAATAGCTTAGCTCGATCGCCCGCAAGGAAATGCCCGCCGCCGATATTTCGTCGAGGATGCCAAACAGCTTTTCTCTCGGCGTGTGCAAGACCGCAATGACCGCTTCTCCGGGTGCAATTTTCATAATATCTCACTACGAGATTACTATGAGACCCTTCCTGTTTTCGAATCCGCAGTAAGTTCGCTTAGAATCAAAGTGTAAGTGTTACACGGCGTTCAGCGCGCGGCCCGGTTGCTCGGAACCGCAGCTAATTGATGCATATAAAGCGGATACAACTCGAAAACATCAAATCCCATCGCGAGGCGGTGTTCGATTTCGAGCGCGGGACGACGGCCATTTCCGGCGAGAATGGTGCGGGCAAAACTACGCTGATCGAGGCCGCGGCGTGGGTTTTGTTCGATGTTCTCGACTATAAGAAGGACGACTTCGTCAGCCGCGGAGCAAAGAAAGGGAATGCCCGCGTGACCATCGAGAGCGGGCTCGATGAACGCGAGTACGTCGTCTATCGCGACACCGGGACGGGATATTACGTCTTCGACCCGCAGCTTGAAACGCGGATCGCAGAAAAGAAAGAGGATGTCAGCCGCTTCCTGCGAAAGCATCTTGCCGTCGAGCCTGGCACGGACATCGAGATGCTCTACAAGCACGCGATCGGCGTTCCGCAGGGGACGTTTACGGCGATATTCTTGGCAACGGCTGCCGAGAGAAAGCGGACCTTTGACGTTTTGCTCAAGGTCGAGGAATACCGCCGCGGAGCCGAAGAGCTTTTGAAGACGCAGCGGTTTGTCGAATCCCGCATCGGTGTGATCGACAACAAGGCCTCGCGGTTCGAAGGCGAGCTTGCCCGGGCTGAAACGGTAGCCGAGGAACTCGCGGCGACAGAGATCTTGCTCAGGGAACTGAAACAGCAGATCGATGATCTGCGGCGAAAGGAAGAGGACGCGAAGAAGCGGGTTGCCGAACTTGAGGAAGCGAAGGACCGCTTTGACAAGGCCGCGAAGGAGAAAGAGGTCGCGGAATCGGAACGCGGGCGTGCGGAGCTGATCCTCAAACAGGCCGAGGCAGAGTTTGAACGAGCGAGAGAATCTTCAACAAAGATCGAGGCCGTAAGAGAAGCCGCAGGGCGACATGGCGAAGCGCTGAAGCGGCTCTCTGAATTGGAACGGGAACGCGGCGTTCGCGATGGGCTTCGGGCCGAGCTTGCAAAGGTCGAGGCCGCTGAAGCCGCGATAAAGATCGAGGAACGCCACACGCGGGCCGAGATCCTATCTATCGAGAATGCTCACCGAGAATTGACCGAGCTTCGCCCAAAGGCCGATGAGCAGGGAAAGCTCGATAAAGAACTCGCCGCGGCTCGCGAGGAGCTTTCGGGGCTCAGGGCTGTGGCGAAGCAGGTTGAGGCGGCCGAAGAGAGGCTCCGTCGTTTGAGGGCTTCATACAAGTCGGCAGAGGAAGAGCTTGCAAAGGCACGTGCCGAGGCCGCCGGTGCCGAGAATGCCGGAACGCTCGAAGCTCGCGACTCAGAGATAACCGCCGAGCTTGCAAGGCTCAATGCCGAACTGGAACGCGACGAGAAGTTTCAGGCGGAGATCAGGAATGGCCTATGTCCGATATTGAGCGAAAAGTGCCTGAATCTGCAGCCCGGGCAGACGCTCGACGGGTTTCTTGTTGACCAATTTGCCGAGCTTCGTAGTTCTATCGATAACCTCGGTCGCGAGCGGGCGGAGCTTCGTGCGGACCTAACAAAGGCGAAGGCAGCCGAGCGTTTTGCTGCGCAGGTGCCGACGCTCGAATGGCGATTCGCAGAGGTTAAGGAAGAAGGCGTTCGGCTGGCTGCGGAACGCGACGAGCTTACGTCGAAGCTCGAGCAGCTTCCGGCTGCGGAAGGCAAGGTAACGGAGATCGAGGCGAGGCTCGACCAGCTCGGCGATCCGCGTTCAGGCATCCGTCCGCTGGAGGCCTTGCTCGCCCGGAAGGCGGAAGTGCGAGAGAGCGTGACCAAGATCGAGAGCAACATGGAGCGGCTCGAGAGCGAGCGGAAACTGCTCGTTGAGCAACTTGATGATTTTGTAAAGCTCGACGCGGACCTTCAGGCCGCCACGGCCGAACGCAATTCTACCGAAGAAGCTTACCGCACGTTCATCGCATTTGAGCAGGCGGCGAAGGATCTGCCGCGGCTGGTAAGTGCTTATCGCGACGCAGTTACCGCTCTAAATGAAACGGGCGAGCGAGCGGCCGCGGCCGCCGCGGCATTTGAAGAGGCGACGCGTGGCTACGACCGCGAGGCTCACACGGCCGCCGGTGCAGAGCTTGGCGGCATTCAACGCGATATGGCCGGCGTCGAGGTTCGGATAGAGAGTGCGGAAAAGCGGCTCGCGGCACTCAAGCTTGAGTCCGAACGGCTGGCGGAGATCAGGAAAGAGCTTTCGGCCGAGCTGCAGGAAAAGGAGCGGCAGGAGAAAATACTTGAAACGACGGTCTTCATCCGCGATACTCTAAAGGAAGCCGCACCGCTCGTTGCCCGAAACTACGTTTTCCACGTGTCAGCCGAGGCCAACCGCATCTTTCGCGAGGTCGGCGGAAATGCCGAGCGGACGCTTCGTTGGGGCGAGGACTACGGCGTTTATGTGGAAGAGGGCGGCCACGAGCGGCCATTCATCAGCCTTTCGGGCGGCGAGCAGATGTCGGCGGCGCTTGCTGTGAGGCTGGCGTTGCTGAAGCAATTGTCCGATATCCGCATCGCGTTTTTTGACGAGCCGACTACCAATATGGACGCCGAGCGGCGGGAAAACCTCGCAATGCAGATCGGGCAGATCACGCACTTCGACCAGCTCTTTGTCATCTCGCACGATGATACTTTTGAAGGGTATCTGGACCACGAGATCACCGTTGAGGGTCAATGAAATATCCGGTGTTTTGGAGCGTTTTCTTGGTCGTTTTGTCGCTATTTGTTGCGGCGAACGCCATTGATTTCTTTTCGGAACGTGACCGATACTATGCATACCTGCACGAACAAAGGATGGAGTGGGCAGGTGCGTGGTCATGGGGTTTCCCATTCCCAACGGCGATGGAAGGTGTGGGCCCTCCCGAAAATATTCATCGTATGATCATGCCGGGAGCCGGGCTCAACCTGATCATCGCGCTTTCCGTATCCGGCATTTTAGGTGTCGCGGCGGAAAGCGCTTTCTACAAGCTGAAAGACGGCCTGAATAGCTGAAGGTTGATAAGTGATGAAAGAAAGCCTCTCGAATCAGCTATTTGTGATCTCGCATGATGATACGTTCGAAGGGTATTTGGATCATGAGCTGAGGGTTGGGATGTAAGTTCTATGCCAGAGCGTCGGTCACAATTGCACTATCTAGGACTCGTTGTCTCGCTTTTGCTTGTTCTAGCAGCAAACCTTGTGAGTTACCTGGTCAACCGGGATTGTTTCGACGTGGAATGCACTTATATGTTCGGTTTCCCCTTTCCGGTTTATCATCACGGCACCTTCTTGCATCTCGACGATATTTTGTGGACTGGCGTCATGTTGAATGTTCTGGTAGCTATCGTCCTAGGCTTGGGAGTTTCATGGGTGATCGGACGTTTTTTGCGTAGATGAGAGATATCACCACAGCCTGCGTATTTTCGATCGTGGGCTTGCGAGTTTTAGAGCCGAGTCCAGTAGTAAAAGAATAGTTCTTAGTTGGTGATGGTTGAGAAACCAACGGCGTGACTGGATCGATGGCAAACCTTTATGACAGCAAATTCAAGGCCGGCGTTTGGATAAGTCTTTGCATCTGGTTTGTTGTGAACATCGTGAATCTCCAACTTTCCCGGCTGGATTGGGAGGAGAACGGACTGAAGTTTTCGTCGTCGTCGGGTCCGGAGTTTGACTGGGGCGTCCCGTTTTATTGGACGGATACTTGGGGATTCGTCCTGAATTCGGTCGTTATCGCTGTTACAAGCATAGTTATTGGCCATCTTACCCGTACAGTTTGGGAGCGATTCGTAGAGAAGGGAGAAGAGTGAAAGAAGTAACATTAGTTTGTGACGGTTCGAGCCTTGGCAACGGGAAGGGAAATCCGCGTGCCGCGGCGGTGGCCGTTTTGGGGTTCAAGGGCTATTGGAAGGCGTTTGGCGAATATCTTGGCAGTGCGACGAATCAGCAGTCTGAGATAGCGGCGGCGGCGCTTGGGCTTGAAAATTTGTCGGAGCCCTGCAAGGTTCGGCTGTTCTCTGATTCGCGTTACGTTATCGAGACGATGGGCGGCACATGGAAGCGAAAGACCAATCAGGATTGGTGGCGGCGGCTTGATAAGGCGGCGGCCCGTCATGAGATAGAATGGCAATGGATAAAGGGCCACGCCGGCCATGAGGTGCAGGAGGTGGCCGATACGGCAGCTCGCCAGATAGCAAAAATAGGAAAGGTCGAAGGTGACTTCCTTGATGAACTCGTCGCCGAGCTTGGAGTAATGGAGATCTGAATTTTTTCGCCGGCCAGTGCCTTTCCGCCCGAACAATTGATGACCCCCGCTGTAAGCATTTCACCGCTAGTATTTCTCTGCTTCTTCCTGATCGCGGCGGCAATTTCCGCATTCGGGCAGGTCTCGGCTCGCGGCTGGATCTGGCAAAATCCGCTACCGCAGGGTAACCAACTCCTAGCCATCCATTTCGCCAATGACAAGCTGACGGGATACGCCGTCGGCCCGAACCGCACGATCCTCCGCACACGCGATGGCGGCTTTTCGTGGTCGGCGTCGGTCGGCTCGGATGACGCGGTGCTCAATGGCGTATTCGCCCGCGACGATCGCAACGCTGTCGTGGTCGGTGCCCGCGGGACCATTTTTTTCACGGAGAATGCGGGGAGCGACTGGCGCCCGTCGCGGCACGAAAGCCGCGAGCATTTTTACGATGTTTCATTCTCCGGCGAGCAGATGAAGTTTGGCTGGGCGGTCGGCAGCAACGGCGCGGTGCTTCGCTCGCAGGATGGCGGCTTGAGCTGGCAGGTGGTCGATGCGAAGACAGGAGCACAGTTGGTTTCGGTCTCTTCTTATAGCGACGCGACGGCCGCGTTCGTTTCCGCCGAGGGCAGTGTTCATTTCACCGGAGATGGCGGAGCGGCCTGGAGCGTCGAGCGTCCGTGCGGGCCGCTTGCGGCGACCGGCGTCTCGGTGCTTAGCTCCGAAGAAGCGCTCGCGATCGGCCGCTCGGGCTGCATTGCCCGCACTGCGGATGCCGGAGCGACCTGGCAAAGAGTGAATGCTTACTCGCGTGCCGATATGCTTTCGGTCTGCTTTTCTGATGAGAAACGCGGCTCGGTAACGGATGCCAACGGAGCTGTCTGGCTGACCGGCGATGGAGGCAGTACTTGGTTGCCTTTCGCCGTCCGCACCGATCCGCGGCTCGGGTCGATCCATATGGCGGACCGCTTCACCGGCTGGGCGGTCGGCGAGAATGGGCTGATCATCCGCACCGATGACGGCGGATATAGCTGGCAGCGGCTTTCCGAGGGCGGCCGCGATGACGTCAGCGATCTCTTTTTTCTCGATGACCGCGTCGGCATTGCGGCCGGTTCACGCGGGCGGCTTTGGCTAACGAACAGCGGCGGTGACTCGTGGCTCCCGGTTTTTTCGGGGACGGAATCGAACCTACATTCGGTCTTCTTTTTTGACGGGTTTCGCGGCTGGGCGGTCGGCGATAAAGGTGCGGTCGTCCGGACGATAAACGGCGGGGCGAGTTGGGGGCCGGGCGTTTCGGGAACGACCGCGGATCTTTTCGGCGTGGTCTTCGTCAATGAACGGGTCGGATTTGCGGCCGGTGCGGATGGGACGATCATTAAGACCACCTCTGCCGGAGCTTATTGGGAACGCATCGAGACCGGAACGCGGGCATGGCTTGAGGATCTGGATTTTATCAATGAACGCGTCGGCGTGGCGGTCGGCGACCGCGGCACGGTGCTCGTAACACAGGACGGCGGCGAGACATGGACGCCTTTTCGGACCAACCTCCGCGAGAGCCTCAACTCGATCAGCTTTGCAGATGAAAAGAACGGCGTTATTGTCGGTTCGCGGGGCACGATCCTCGTAACCGAAGACGGCGGGTTAAGCTGGCGGAGCGAGGAAACGCCGATCGATGCGAATCTGTTTGCTGTAACGGCCTTTGCTTCGCGTTCGGCGATCGCGGTCGGTGAGAATGGCTCGGTCGTCGTAACGAGCGACGGCGGCCGGACATGGCAATCACAGCTCGGGGTCACGAATAAATTGCTGCAAGCTGTCGTATTTCGCGGCGGAAAGAACCTTTGGGTCGGCGGAAGCGGCGGAGCGATCCTGAAACGGACGGAGAACTTGTCGCCCTCGGGCCTGCAGTCGCCTCGCGTGCCGCCGATCCTTCGCGATGGAACGCGGACGCGTCCCGTTTTGCGTCAGCCGCTGGTTCCCGTCACCGACGACGGCGACATCGAGCCCGCACGGCGTCCGGCCGAGCCTTAAGTTTTGCGGATGATGGCGGCGATCCACTCGCCAGAGGTGCGGATCTCTGCGTTGTTGATCTCTCGCCGCTCCAGTTCCTGTTCGAGTTCGTCCGTCTGTTCAGTCAGAACCCCTGAAAGGATAAGTGTACTGTTTGTCTTCGAAAGCAGGAGATCGAGGAGCGGCTTGATGACGTCGATGGTGAGGTTTGCGACGACCAGATCCGCAGGTTCACTTTCTTTGGTGATGCTGCCAACGTAAAAGTCGATCGCCTCACCGACCTCGTTCAACCCGGCATTATCCCGAGCGATATCGATCGAACCTACGTCGAGGTCGCACCCGACGAGCCGCGGCATCTCTTGCCCTTCGGCCGCATTCATTTTTGCGGCGGCTATGGCAAGAATGCCGGTGCCGGTGCCGACGTCGAACAGCGTCTCGCCCGGGCGATAGATCTCACCGATGGCCTCAATGCAAAGTTGAGTGGTCGCGTGCGTTCCGGTGCCGAAGGCCATGTTCGGCTCGATGTAAATTATGTGCCGTTCGGCGTCCTCAACCCTTTCCCACGGCGGCGAAACCACAAAGCGGCCGATGGTTGTCGGCTTCCAGTGCTGCTTCCAGTCGAAAAGCCAATCGGTCTGGCCGATGCGTCGCCAGCCTCGGCCGCGGATGCTGTCTGCCTGAAGTCCGTGGACCTGAAGGGCAAATGAGATCGCTTCCTCGACCGTCTCATGGTCGATCTCTTGCTCAAAATAACCCGCGATCGTCAGGTCCTCGCCCGGCTTTTTCTTGAGGCTGTTGACCTCCGACCCGAGGCAGTCTAGTTCGTTCATCGCAAATTCGATCGCCTCGGCGGCATAGCTGGCGGCCGTGACCTCGAGTGCGAACCATTCCGTCGGCTGTTGTTTTTGCTCGGTCATTCGCTGATCCCCATGCCGCTGAGTTCGCGGTCCTTGTTTCGCCAGTCTTCGACGACCTTAACGAAAAGCTGGAGGTGGACGTGCCGGCCCAGAAGTATTTCAATATCAGCCCGTGCGGCCGTTCCGATCGCTTTGAGCTTTGCTCCGCCCTTGCCAATGATGATGCCTTTTTGAGAGGGCCGCTCAACGAAGATAGCGCAGTGGATCACGGTTCTTTCCGGGTCGGTCTCGTCCCACTTTTCCGGGACTACCGCCGTCACATACGGTATCTCTTCGCCGGTCGTGGCAAGTATCTTTTCGCGGACCATTTCGGCGACGATCATCCGCATTGGCTGGTCGGTCAGTTCGTCCTCGCCGAAAAGCGGATCGCCCTCGGGCAGATGTTCTTCGATAGCGGTGAGCAGAGCGTCTATCGCCTCGCCTCTCAGGGCCGACGCGGGAATGATCGCGGCAAAGTCGTGTTCGTTTCTGTAAAGCTCGATCAGCGGCAGAAGCTTTTCCTTTTCACGCAGCTTATCGATCTTGTTCAAAAGCAGGATCGCGGGCTTTTCGGAACGCTTTACGAGGTCGAGGACAAAACGGTCGCCGTTGCCGGTCGTGACGGTCGCGTCGCGGATCAGGACGACGACATCGACCGAGAGGATCGCGTCCTCGACCGCCGCCATCATTCGCCGGTTAAGTAGATAACCGGGTTTATGGACGCCCGGTGTATCGATAAAAACGATCTGGCTTTCGGGCCGCGAGACGACGCCGCGGATCTTGTAGCGGGTCGTCTGCGGTTTGTTTGAGACGGCGGCGATCTTTTCGCCGACGAGGTAATTGAGCAGGGTCGATTTTCCGGCATTCGGACGACCGATAAGGCCGACAAGTCCGCTCCGATAAGTTTTTTCGGTCATTAAATTATTGCGGCGACCGTCACTGTTGCCGGATCAGCCGCTGCTTTGCCGCAAGAGCTTCGTCATGCCCGCCTCCGGAGACCGGTCCGAGCTTTATCGCCTGGTCGTAGAGCCCCATCGCCATGCTTTTTTCGTCATAGAACTCATAAATGCGGCCGAGAGCGACATAGGTCAGCGAAACAAGGGCCGAATCGATCCTCTGCACATTCGCGATGCGGATGACGTTCTCGTACGCGACCTTTGCCTCAAGCAGTTTGGCGGCAAGTTGTTCCTGATCTTCGATATCGGCGGCCGCAAGGCCCGCAACGCGGCCGAGGTTGTAATAGATACGGGCGTCATCCGAATTGCCCTGAAGTAGAGCCTTGAGGTCGCGTTCGGCTTCGGTCAGCCGGCGGGCTCGAATTGCTTCATCGATCACACGGAGCTTTGTCGTGACCGGATTCTCGGCCGTCAGCGTATTCGTGGTCGGCGTGGTCTTCCGGGTTTCGCGAAGAGCAAGTGCCCGCTTTCGTGCATCTGCCGATTGGACGAGCCGGTTCGCCTCGCGTTCGGCATTGAAAGCAAGGATCATCTCGGCGGTCGATGCCGCGATGTCGAAATCGGAGTTCTCAACGCCCTTTAGCTGGTCGGCAAAGTGAAAGGCGAGCACTGCCCCGTTTTCGTATTCCTCGGCAAGCCGGAGAACGGTCTCATCGGCAAATTCGCCCTTTAGCTTTTCGAACTCCGCCGCAACGGCCCGTTTTTCCGGATCCGATGTGAGCAGGTCGATGCGTCGCCGAGCCTCGGCCGCGGCTGCCTGCGTCCTCTCGTTCTCGAGTTGTTTAGCGTCAACTGCCGCGACAAGCGACCGCGAGACCGCGAGATATATATCTGGCGAGATATTGCTCCGCTCTTTCCGGCGGGCATCTAGCAGCGGCTTCACTTGATCGCGGATCGTTGTGATCTCTTTCGCATTCCGGAGCAGGATCGGGTCCACGACAAACTGCAGAAATGCCCTTCGGACCTCAGAAAAGCTGAGGTCAGAATCCGGCGGGATGATGGCGTAATACTCGTCCTTTACGTTGACGAAATTGACCGTGCCGGAGGGCGAGAGCATTTCTGGGACGATGACGAACTTCCGCTCGCGAATTCGCGTTTCGACAGTTTGCAGCCGAGTTCGGCTTGAGCGGCTTCGCTGGGACTCGGTCTTTACTTTCTCTTCGATAACAAGCAGCGGCCGTGTCTTCAAATAATAAAGAAGCTCGCTGACCATCTCGCGGGCGGTCGAGCGAAGCGTATTGTCCGAGGCTTTTTGATAATCGCGGTAATACCCATCCAAGTTCGCTGAAATGCTCGAGCGGCGATAAAAGTCGCGAACGATCGGGGCAAAATCGAGAACGTCCAAAAGCTGGCCGGGCAGGTCGATCGTGACGACCGGATCGGCGAGGTCAGGAACGTCCGAAAGCGAGTACGCCATTGAGATGAATGGAGCAACGAGCTCGGAATCGGTTGCGTTCGGCCGGGTTCGTTTATAGCGAACGAGGAAATTAGCGATGCGCTCGCGAAGGTCCGCGGGCGTTGCCGCCAGATCGCTCGTCAGTTGATCACGAAATTTCAACCCCTCGGTTGAGAGCGGCGTTTGAAATACACGAACGGGCTCGCCTTTTTCGTTGGTAACCCGAGCCGCCTCGATCGTGGCGAGCACGACGATCACACGCTTGTCCGGTGAGATCGAGACGCCGTAATTCGAAAGGTCGAAGCCGGTCGGAACTTCCTGCGCCGGGATCGGCACGGCCAAAAAAGAGACCAATATGAAGAAAAATAGCTTTTTCATTTAAAAAACCTGCGAAATGCCCAAAAACTCAAGACCGAACTCTAGATGAAAACCGGCCTTTGCGGGATGTATCGCAACCTTAAATAATGCCCCAAAATGCGAAAAGGATAAAGGACAAAGTGCCCTTTACCCTCTTCTGTTAATCTCAAATTGCTCGTTATTCGAAGCTTGCAAGTGCTTCGGCTTCGGTGTCGAAGGTATCGAAGACGGTCAGGAGCTTCGTAATAGCAAGTAGATCTTGGATCTTCTGGGTCAGGTTAAGAAGCTTCAGCGTTCCGCCCTCTTTATTGACGGCGGTAAAGCTCGAAACCAGTTCACCGATACCGCTCGAATCGATGTACCCGACACCAGCAAGATTCAAAAGGATCTTGGATTTGCCCTCGCCAAGCAGACGGCGGATAGCATTTCTTAAGGCTACGCTGCCCTCGCCGATGGTTACCTTGCCTTCCAGATCCAAAACAGTTACATCGCCAGCCTGGCGTTCCGAAATGTTGATATCCGACATCTTTATCTCCTCAAAGTGTGTGTACGAAAAATGAAAGCTGATTTTAGAACAAAATTTTCTGCAAAGTAAATGCCCGGCCGCGGTATTAGAGATTCTTTGCCATTCGGACCACCGTGCCGCCCTCGGGATGCCGAAGCCATTCGACCTCGTCCATGAAAGACCGCATAAAGAGAATGCCTCTCCCACTGGCACTCAGCAGGTTTTCCGGGTCGGTCGGGTCCGGGATCGCTTCGACATTAAAGCCGATCCCAAAGTCGCGAACGCGGATCTCGAAAACGCTTTCTGCAATGCTGAGAGATATTTCAACGTCCTTATCCGCATCGAGCCGGTTACCGTGCTTGACCGCATTTGCGACCGATTCGCGAATGGCTAGGTCGATCGCGGTCAGCGCTTCGTCGGGCACTTTGCCTGCCTTGGCGAAATCTTCCGCCGCCGACGCGGCCATATCGACCGAACCTATCTCGCTTGGTAATGTGAATTCTCGAGTTTGAGCCACAGCTTGATTGCTTTTAAGGTAAGAGCTAAAGGGGCATTAAGTCAAACATGCTCACGATTTAACGAGAGCGAACTATGCAGAAAATGATCGGCAAGGCAAAGCGGCTGGAGGGGAGCATCACGGTTCCAGGGGATAAGTCCATATCGCACCGGGCCGGAATGCTTGCCGCGATTGCTTTGGGAACTACGCGGATAAGGAACTTTTCCGCAAGCGAGGATTGTGGTTCAACGCTCGAATGCCTTGCGGCTCTTGGCGTCGATATTACTCGCAGCGGCAGCGACGTCGTTATCACTGGACGCCCCGATGGTTTCGATGCTCCCGCCGCGGAGTTCGACTGCGGCAATAGCGGCACCACGATGCGTCTGATGGCGGGTTTGCTTGCGGGCCTAGGGATCGAGGCGACGCTGACCGGCGACGCGTCGCTCAGGTCGCGGCCTATGGGGCGGATCATTGGCCCGCTTAAAAAGATGGGTGCGCTGATCGAGTCGAGCGAGGGCAAGGCTCCGCTGCGTCTTGTTGGTGGGCGGAAGCTCGATGGCACCGAATATGAGCTTCCGGTCGCATCTGCACAGGTGAAATCCTGCTTGCTTTTGGCGGGACTGAATGCAGAGGGCTCGACGACGGTCATCGAACGCACGCCGACCCGCGACCACACCGAGCGTATGCTTCGCGGCTTTGGTGTCGATGTTGAGATTTCAGATCACGACGGCGGGCGAAGGATAAGCGTCCGCGGCGGCTCGCGGTTGAAGGCCGTGGACCTGACCGTTCCGGGCGATGTTTCTTCTGCGGCTTTCTTCCTGGCGGCGGCGGCGATCTTGCCGGGTTCGGACGTGATCATCCGTGATGTCGGTCTTAACCCCACGCGTTCAGCGATCCTTGACGTTCTGAAAGCCTACGGCGGCGATCTGCAGATCACGAATGAACGCATCTCCGGCGGCGAGCCGATCGGCGATATACGTGTTCGCTCGGAGGGAGTTCCTGCAAGGCCGGACGGTTACATTGTCTCCGGCGAAATGGTTGCGAACCTGATAGACGAATTGCCGATCCTTGCCGTGCTCGGAGCTCTCTCAGATGGCGGGCTTGAAGTCCGCGATGCGGGTGAACTCCGGGTAAAGGAATCGGACCGCATCGCGAGCATCGTGACGAACCTGCGGGCGATGGGAGCGGATATTGAGGAATTCGAGGACGGCTTTCGTGTTGAGGAAAGTGAGTTGAAAGGTGGACGGGTCGATTCCTTTGGCGACCATCGGATCGCGATGGCCTTTGCCGTTGCGGCTCTCGCGGCCGAGGGCGAGACGACAATCGAGAACGCAGAATGCGCGGCCGTCTCGTTCCCAGATTTCTTTTCAGTGCTCGCGTCGATCACCGGGTGATTTGACATCGGGGCGGGTTAAGGCAATAATCCGCTTCCTGTTCTTTTACAACATTTTGCGTTCCGGGCCGTTAGAAGTTTTGCGGTTCCGGGGAGAAGCCGGGTGAGAATCCCGCACGATCGCGTCACTGTATTTCGGCCTCGCGTGCCGATGAAGTCAGACCTCCGCAACAGCAGAATGCCAAGCGTGTTTCGCGTAAAGACACGGCAGGCAGATCACGGCGACATTCGACGCCCTGTTTTTCTTGTCCGCAATATTTGCGCGGAGCGGAAGAGCAGGGCGTTTTTCGATTTGGGATTTGGGATGTTGGGTTTGGGATCGATTGAGATGACATGTTGTTCGGTTAAAAGGCCAATAATTTTGCTGCTTTTGATTCTGGCGGGTTCGGTGCTCGTCGCTTGCGATCGGCAGGAAGCAGAACTGCCGGCGGTCGCGGAAAAGCGAGTGGTCAAGGACGACCTCGGCCGCGCGGTTCGGTTGCCGGAAACGGTTACGCGGGCCGTTTCGCTTGCACCGAGCATTACCGAGATGGTCTTTGCCGCCGGTGCGGGCGACCGCCTTGTCGGCGTCACGAGCTACTGCGATTATCCGGCGGCGGCGAAAAATATCCAGAAGGTCGGCGATACGCAATCGCCGAACATCGAGGCGATAATCGCTGTGCGTCCGCAGTTGATCTTAGTCTCGACCGCCTCTCAGCTTGAGGCTTTTGCGACCGCCTTGGAAGGGCAGAGTGCGGCGGTGTTCGTCGTGGATATCAGCAAGCTCGACGACGTGCCGGATCGACTTCGTCGGCTAGGGCAGATCTTCGGGACCGGTGAGCGAGCGGACTTAGCGGCAATCGAGATCGAACAACGCATCGCCGCAGTCGAAAGGCGACCTCGGCCCGAGCGACCGCCTCGTGTTCTGCTCCAGATCTCAGAGGCCGACCTCTTCACCATCGGGCGGGATTCGTTCATTACCGAACTCGTCGAGCGGGCGGGCGGAGCATCCGTCACCGCCGAAATCCCCGGCGGTTATCCGAAACTGAACAAGGAGACCGCGTTGGCGCTCGACCCCGAGGTGATCATTCTCTCGGACAGCTCCGACAACCGGAACCCGAACGATGCGATGAAGAATTCGAGTGCCGTCCGGAGCGGCCGCGTTTACCGCGTGAATGCGGACATTCTTTCGCGGCCCGGCCCGCGGCTGGCCGATGCACTCGAGCAGCTTGCGACGCTATTCAGGCAGGAACCGGCCGGAAACTAAAAACTGACACCTAGAAACTGAAAACTGTTCATTTCATAACAGTTTCTAGTTCATAGATAAGAGTTTTTAGTTTTTTAACCATTACGTTTTGAAACGTGCGAACTACATTTTTCTTTTGCTGATCGCGGGGCTGGCGGCGGCCGTGGCGGTTGCTGTTTCGGTCGGGAGCGAGAGCGTTTCCGTCTTTGCGCCGGACGAGCAGGGCCGGGCGATCCTGTTCGATATTCGCATTCCGCGGGTGCTGCTCGGGGCGTGCGTTGGGGCGTCGCTCGCGCTCGCGGGGGCTTCGCTGCAGGCGTTGTTGAGGAATCCGTTGGCGGAGCCTTACTTGCTCGGAGTTTCGAATGGGGCGGCGTTAGGGACGCTTATTGCGTTCGTTTTGCTCGGTGATGTCGCCGGTGCTCGGCCAGTGCTGGCTTTTGCCGGAGCGGGGATCGCGACCTTCGCCGTTTATCAGATGGCCCGGAGCAAAGCGGGGATGAACGTCGAGCGGCTGGTGCTTGCGGGCGTGATCATAACGACGTTTCTATCGTCGATCATCGTCCTGCTGACGAGTTTGCTTGATGCCGCACGGCTTCGCGGATATACATTCTGGCTGCTCGGCGATCTCTCGCAGGCGACCTACAACGGCTTTTATATGACGCTCGCCGCGGCGGTCGCGGGAACGATCGTGCTGACGTCGCAGGCCCGGGCGCTCAACCTGATGATGATCGGCGAGCGGGACGCTTTCGACCATGGCGTTGAGATCGGCCGCGTGCGGATGATCATTTTCGGAATGGCGAGCGTGCTCGTCGGCACCTCGGTGGCGGCGAGCGGTTCGGTCGGCTACGTCGGGCTGATCGTGCCGCACATCGTCCGGCTCGTCGTCGGGAGCGACAACCGGCTCGTCGTGCCGATGTCCGCCTTTGCCGGTGCGATCTTCGTCGTGCTTGCGGATACGGTCGCCCGGACGGCGATCGCCCCGCGGGAACTTCCGGTCGGAGCGATAACGGCTCTGATCGGCGCTCCGTTGTTCATATTTTTACTGCGGCGGTCATAAGATGCTCGAAGCTCGCAACATCTCTGTCCGTTACGGCCCGTGCGATGTGCTTCGCGAGGTTTCGCTGAGCCTTTCCGAAGGGCGGATGGTCGCCTTGCTTGGGCCAAATGGTGCGGGCAAGACGACGCTGCTGAAAGCGCTTAATGGAACGCTGCCGGCGGCTGAGGGAAGCGTTGTGCTTGATGGGCGGCCGCTGGCGGAGCTTTCGCGGCGAGAGGCGGCGAGGCGGGTCGCGGTCGTCGCACAGGAGAACGAGACGAAGTTTCCCGTGACGGTGGTCGATTTCGTGCTTTCGGGGCGGTTCGCACATGGCGGAGCGTTCGGTTGGGAGCGTGCGGAGGACGTTGCGGTCGCCGAGCGGGCACTTGCCGAGTGCGATCTTGAGAAGTACGGCTCGCGGCTGATGAACCAGCTTTCGGGCGGCGAGCGGCAGCGTGTCGTGCTCGCCCGGGCGCTTGCGACCGAGGCGAAAATTCTCCTTCTGGATGAGCCGACGGCCAATCTCGACCTCGCTCATCAAGCGATGATCTTCCGGCTCGTTCGCGGCCGGTGCGACGCCGAGGGTTTTGCGGCGGTCGTTATAACGCACGACCTGAATCTCGCCGCGGAGTTCGCCGATGAGCTTATTTTGCTGCATCGCGGCGGGCTTTTCGCGGCCGGCACCGCCGAAGAAGTGCTCAGCGAGGCAAATATCGCCGAGGTTTTCGGCGTCCGCTCGCTCCGCGACGCCAATCCGGCGACCGGAAAGGTGCGAATTACGCCGATTTTTTGAAAAACGCGGCTCGCGGAGGGTCGTACGGAGGTCGCGTCGGGTCGTACGGAGGTCGCGTACGGTCGTACGGAGGTCGCGTCGGGTCGTACGGAGGTCGCGGACGGTTGTACGGAGGTCGCGGACGGTTGTACGGAGGTCGCGTACAGTTGTACGGAGGTCGCGTACGGTTGTACGGAGGTCGCGTACGGTTGTACGGAGGTCGCGTACAGTTGTCCGGACGGCGTAAACAGTTGTCTGGAGCTCGCAGACAGCAAGTTTTTTCGGGGCGCCGAATGGCGGTGCCTTGTTTTTTGGCATCTGATGCAATGGAAGTTCGGTGCGAAGCCGACACTGCCCACGCAACAGTGAGTCGATTTGGGATACGGGAATTCGGAATTCGGATCTGTGCAGATGCAAGAGATCCGCGATCCGAGATCACTTATCCGAGATCGGCATAGTCTGGAACTTTGCCCGGATGCCTCGGTTTTTTAACCATTCCGCGATGGGCGGAAGAGGAGATAGAATGATCTTACGATCTTTACTAGCATTGATTGCCATACTGTTGAGCCTTCAAATTTCGTTCGGGCAATCGAATCTTCGAATTGAAGGAACCGTTACCTTGCTAGGGAAGCCTGTTCCGGGGGCAACCGTAGAACTCCGTAAATTGGGTTCTACAACGGTCGATCTGCGGGTTGTATCAGGTCCAGAAGGACAGTTTAGCTTTGACGGGATCGGACCCGGGGATTACGAGCTTTCGGCATTCTTCAACAAAGTGCAAGCATGGAATTGGCCGACTTCGGTAGCGGTCACGTCAAGTTCCGTTGTGGATGTTCAGCTCTTGGTTTCGACTGATCTGCCCTCCGTTCGCGGGTCGGTAACGATCGCCGCAGATTCGCTACAGCGAATCGATGCGGTCTCAAAGACCGTGAACACGATCAGCGGGCAGGAGATGCGGGAGCGGGCGGATTTTTCGCTGGTCGAGTCGCTTCGTTCGATCCCCGGTTTTCGCATTCAGCAGCTTGGCGGATTTGGCCGGACGGCGAACATCAAGACACGCGGGCTGCGCAATCAGGACACGGCCGTGTTGATCGATGGCGTTAGGCTCCGCGACGCCTCGGCGATCACCGGCGACGCGACGCCTTTCTTGAGCGACCTGACGCTGACGAGCGTTTCGAGCGTCGAGGTGCTTCGCGGGTCGGGCAGTTCGCTTTACGGGACGAACGCCATCGGCGGAACGGTCAATTTCATTTCGCCTAACCCGAAGGCCGGTCCGAACGGACAGCTTTCTTACGCCGTCGGAGGCCTCGGTCTGCAACGCTTTCGCGGCAATTTTTCTGACGGTACTGAAAACGGCAAGTTCGGCTTCAATCTCGCACTCGCCCGGACGGCATACACCAAAGGCATCGACGGCAACGACGACGCTTTCAACACGAATTTTCAAAGCCGGCTACTCTTTCAGCCGACCGCATCGACGAACATCTCCGGCCGCTTTTTCGTCTCGGATGCTTACGTCCGCCTGAACTCAAACCCGGACACATTCGGCACGTCGCCGAGTTCAAACAGCGGCATTATCGACGCCGCGGCGGGCGTCAACTTTGCGCCCGATGCCGATGACCCGGACGCTGTGCAGAAGTCGCAGTTCTTCCTCGGCCACGTTTCACTGACGCAGATACTGCGGCCGGATGTCATTTTCACGGCAAATTACGCAGGCCTTCGCACCTCGCGCAACAACGAGAACGGCCCGCTCGGCGTCGGGTTCCAATCGGCCTCGACCTCGGTCTTTGAAGGCACTATCCAGACCGCGAACGCCGCGATCAATTGGACGCCGCGCGATCAAGACATCAAGTTCGGCTATGAGTTCGAGCATGAGAAGTTCGGCAACGAAGGCTTTACGCCGAGCGGCACGGGCAACTTCGACACGCGTGTCACGCAGCAGAGCAGCACGCTCTTTGCCCGCGACCTCGTCAGCCTTTTCGACGGACGGCTGCAGCTTGCCGGCGGCTTCCGGGCGCAAGTTTTCGGGCTCGGTTCGCCGCGGTTCAGTCTGGCGAACGCTCCGTATTCGGGCGTTACGGTTTCGGATGTCCCGGCCGCGGTTACATTCGATGGAGCGGCGTCGTACTTTTTCCGTTCGGTCGGGACGAAGCTTCGGGCACACGTGGGCACGGGCTATCGCGTGCCTTCGCTTTACGAGAGGTTCGGGACGTTTTTTAATTCGTTCGGTACACCGAGCTTCGTCGCTCTCGGCGATCCGGGACTTAAGCCCGAGCGTTCCATTGCCTACGACGGCGGCATCGAGCAAAGCATCGCCGGCGACCGCGTCCGGCTCTCGGCGGTTTATTTCTACACGCAGCTTACCGATACGATCGGCTACGGCAACGTGGTGCCCGACATCGGCACGACAACGCGGCCCTTCGGCGGCTACATTAACCAAATGGGCGGCATCGCTCGTGGTGGTGAGTTCAGCGGAAGGTTCGCTCCAACGTCATCGACCGAGCTTTTCGGCTCCTATACGCTTACCAAGAGCCTCCAGCGACAGCCGCAGGTGACCGGAAGCGGCGTCATCGAAACGCTCGGCATCCCCGAGCATCAGTTCACGCTGGTCGCAACGCAGCGGTTCGAGCGGTTCTGGGTCAATTTTGATCTGTTGGTTTCGTCGTCGTACCTTGCGCCGATCTTCAGCAACTCGTCGTTCTCGACATACGTCTATCGCTTTGACGGCAATCGCCGCGGCGACCTGACGGCGGGATATACGTTTAAGCTGAACAAAGAACGCTTCGACCTGCGAGTTTTTGGAACGGTTGAGAGCGTCTTCGACAATGAGTATTTTGAGAACGGTTTTCGCACCGCAGGACGCAACGCACGGGCCGGCGTGAGCTTCGGGTTTTGATCGACCGCAACCTTCCGGGGCGTGATATCATCTCTTTAACCGAGGTGAAATTATGAGGAAGGGCTTGTTTTTGTTGTTATTTGGTCTGATGCTCGCTCCGCTTGCGGTTGATGCTCAAACGCGGACGGTGACCAACGCCGATCTGGAAAAGTTTCGCTCCGAACGGCTTGAGGCCGAGCGGGAGTATCGTCAGAACTACGAACGGCTCGGCCTGCCCTCGCCCGAGGAACTTGAACGGCGACGGATCGAATCTGCCCGTGAAAGGGATGAGCTTTCCGCACGGCTTCGTGCCGAAAGGATTCAGCGGGAACAGTTTGCAGCGATGGCTGCGCGAGCTGCGGCCGATCGCGAAGAATCGGTCGTGATCGTTGAGAATGGCCGGCAACAGGTCGTTGGCTACGGCGTTTATGGCTATCCCGTATACCGCAATAGGCGATATTGGGCACGGTCGGGTTTCGTTTGGCGGGCAACGCCGGGCGGTGTCATTTACGAGCCGGGAGGGCGTTCGAGCTATATTTATACCCCGCGGTCCGAGCGGCCGCGGCCGGCTTTTACGATCAGAACTCCAAGGCCGCCACGATAGGCCTCGGACGAGAACAACTTTGCACACGGCGAGATGCGGACTATTATTTCTAAATAGCCCGCATCTTTTCCTTTGTTAGCGGGCGTCGCAATATATGAAGAACGGCTGGGAAGCAGTTATCGGGATGGAGATCCACACGCAGCTCGCAACGGAGACAAAGATCTTCTGCGGCTGCCGGGTCGAATTTGGCGGTGAGCCGAACGCGAATACGTGTCCGGTTTGCCTAGGGTTGCCGGGGGCATTGCCCGTGCTTAATCGGCGGGTTATCGAGCTCGGTGCGAGGGCTGCGCTCTCTCTTGGGCTTGAGATACAGGAGACCTCGATCTTTGCCCGCAAGAATTATTTTTATCCCGACCTGCCGAAGGGCTACCAGATCTCGCAATACGACAAGCCATTTTCGGCGAACGGCAAGCTGACGATAATGACCGCCGAGCGCGACGACAGCGGCCATGCCCGCGAGTGGCGGCCGATGACGATCGAGATCGTCCGGATGCACCTCGAAGAGGATGCGGGAAAGAACGTCCACGAGGGCCTGCCCGAAACCGATAAGTACTCTTACATCGACCTCAATCGTGCCGGCACGCCGCTTGGCGAGATCGTTACCGGGCCGGATTTTCGCACGTCGTGGCAGGCCTATGACTACGTAAATCACATTCGTCGCGTGCTTCAGTGGGTCGGGGCAAGCGATGCGGATATGGAGAAGGGAAATCTCCGCTGCGAGGCGAACGTTTCGGTCAGGCGGACGGGCGAAACGAAATTTAACAACAAGGTCGAGCTAAAGAATCTGAACTCCGTCCGGTTTATGCAGAAGGCGATCGAGTTTGAGATCGAAAGGCAGATCGCGGCACACGAATCCGGCGAAGGCGTTGGCCAGGAAACGCGGCTCTGGGATGAGGCGAAACAGGAAACGCGGGTGATGCGCTCGAAGGAAGATGCTCACGACTATCGGTACTTTCCCGAGCCCGATCTTCAGCCGCTGCAGGTCACGGCCGAATTTATCGACCGCGTAAAGAGCGAGATGCCGGAGCTTCCCGATACGATGCGTGACCGGCTGATGGAGGAGTATGCGCTTTCATATTCGGATGCCTCGCAGCTCGTTGCCGAGATCTCGCTTGCGGAGTTTTACGAGGCGGCGGCAAAGGCATCGGGCAATCCGCGGACGACGGCCAACTACATCCTTTCCGAGCTCAGCAGGGAACTGAACAACGCCGGCAAGACGGCGGCCGATTCGCCGGTGACGCCTGCCGGGCTTGCCGAGCTGATCAAGACGCTCGATGCCGGCAAGATCAATAACAATCAAGCGAAAGAGGTTTTGGTAGAAATGTTTGCATCGGGCCGTTCGTCGGCTGAGGTGATCGCCGAAAAGGGCTTCGAGCAGGTCTCGGACGAAGGTGCGATCGCGAAGATCGTCGAAGAGGTGATCTCGGCGAATGAAGCTCAGGTCGCGGCCTACCGCGGCGGCAATGAGAAGCTTTTCGGGTTCTTCGTCGGTCAGGTGATGAAAGCCTCGCAGGGCAAGGCAAACCCGAAGATCGTCAACGAGCTGCTGAAAAAAGCTCTATAAATTCTATTGACAAGGTCGGTATAATTGACGCTTGGCCGAACTTTTGACTTTGGAGGAGTAGATGGCAGTTTCTCTCAATACATTTAGCTCCGGTTCATTTTTGAACGCAGGTTTTGCCTGCGTATTTCTTGTAAGCGTCGTGCTTTCGTTGGCAATGCCTGTTGAGGCACAGCAGCCGCCAAGGTCACCGGAAGCGGAACGGGCGGAGCGGGAACGCCAGATGGCCGATTATCTGCGCCGAGGAAATCCGCCGCTTCGTCCCGGCTCCCGCGGTTATTCCATTGGGCGGCCGCCAGTCGAGCTTTCAAAGGAGATAAAAGCCCGGCTGGAGATTTCACCGGAGATCAAAACGGAATACGCCGCGTTTCTCAAAATGCGCAATACGGGTGTTTTCAAACTCCTGAGTGATGGTTCGGAGGCCGATCCGCTCGCGATCAAATCCGCGAGTTCCACGCAAATGATGAACCCGATCTTTCGGGCAACGTCCACTTACTCATTTCGAGAAAAGCAGCTCGGGTCATGGCTGCTGGATATCGTTTATCTTGAAGGGCAGATAAGAGGGATGATGGCGACCTCGCATTTGATCTTTACCCAACTCGGCGTTGAGGATATCGCCTCAGTAACGGCAGAAACACCGGGAATGCCTTTTCTTGCTAGCTTAGCTCAGGCGAAGAGCCCGGAGGAGGTAGATGAGATAGCCGCTCGTTTGGCACCCGGGATAAGCGACGGCGGATTTCGCTATACGACCTCAACCTGGCCGCGTGTTGGCAAGATTTACGGGCTAAGGCTCGTCGCCTATGGCTTCCGTCGGGGTAACTCGTTCAGTCCGGGCGAGAAAGATCTTTTACTCGCGTTCAAGATCGCCACCCGCGACGAGGATGGAAGTATCACCGTCGTCTGGAAGGAGCTTCATCGAAAGAACGCTCCTGTATTTAAGTTAAAATGAGGAACTATGGAGCTTGAGAATAAGGTGTGCGTCGTTACCGGTGGGACGAAGGGAATCGGATTTGCGGTCGCCGAGCGGCTTACCGAAGCCGGAGCTCGTGTCTTCATTTGCGGCCGCGACAAGGGCGACCTTAAGCATGCGCTCGAGCGGCTTTCGCAGAAGGGCGATGTGGCCGGCGAGGTGTGCGACGTCCGGAGCGAGGAACAGGTGCGGATGATGCTCGCCGAGTGTGAACGCATCTTTGGCGGGCTCGACATTCTGGTCAATAACGCCGGGATCGGCTACTTCGGGAAGACGGTCGAGGAGCTTTCGGGCGAGGACTTTCGGCAGACCATCGAGACGAATCTTTACGGTGTTTTTTACTCTTGTCATTACGCGATCCCGATGCTAAAGAGCCGCGGCGGAGGTTATATCTTCAATATCTCTTCGCTTGCGGGGCAGAATGCCCATCCGCGAATGGCGGCATACAATGCTTCGAAGTTCGGCCTCAACGGCTTCAGCGAGGCGCTAATGCAGGAGGTCCGCCACGACAAGATCAAGGTCAGCTATATCTGTCCCGGCAGCGTAAATACGGCATTCGGCGGCGACCAGCCGAGCGAGGATAAGATGTGGCAGCTCCAGCCGGCGGATATTGCACAGGTCATTATTGATCTGCTCGCGATGCCTGAGCGTGCATTGCCGAGCAAGGTCGAGCTCCGGCCGAGCCGGCCGCCGCAGAAGTAGATCGTTGTCAGGCGAAATTCGGTCAACTTCCGCCGCAATGGCTGCATCAAAGGAGTTTCGGGGCAAAGCTTATGATATCCATCAAGTCTCAGTTTTCGGCTGTTGTTCTTAGGCCGCTGGTGTTCACCATCGCGGTTGCGATATTTTCTTCGGTTTCGCCGGCCCAAATATCGCAGTCGAAGATCGTAAAATCCGATCTGCCTCAGGCGGAGATCGACCGCATCATCAAAAAGGTCACCGATAACGAATTTATGTTTCGGCAGGCGTTGATGGACTACGTCTTTAACCGCTCGGCCGAGATTCAGACGATCGGGATGGGCGGGCAGATAACCGGCGTATATCGCCGCGATTCGTTCATGACCTTTACCGGCGATGGCCGACGCTTTGAGCGGATAACGTTCTTTCCAGTCTCGACGCTGACCGAGATAAGCGTTACGCCTGAGGATATCGAAGACCTCGGCGGCGTCAATCCTTTTGCTCTCGAGCCTTCAGCCGTTGCTGAATACAGCTTCACCTATCTCGGAGAAGAAAAGATCGACGAGCTTAACCTTTTTGTCTTTGACGTCTCGCCGAAGGTCATACCGAACCCGAAAAAGACCAAACAGCGGCTTTTTACCGGCCGCATCTGGGTAGATGACCGAGACCTGATGATCGTTAAATCGAAGGGCAAGGGTGTTCCTGAGACCAAGCAGAATAAGTTTCCGGTGGTCGAGACATGGCGTGAGAACGTTGACGGCAAATACTGGTTCCCTTCGTATTCCTATGCCGATGACGAACTCGTCTTCGACAACGGCTATTCGGTCCGGATGCGGATGAAGGTGAAATACACGGACTATAAACTCGGCCGAACCGAGGTTCGAATTCTCGAAGACGACGACACGCAATAAGTTTGTCACAGAATGACATCTCATAAAGGCATCGGGCTTCGGTCCGGTGCCTTAACTCTTTGCGAGTTCCTCTGCTACCGCTCGCCGGGTTTCGGTCAGGATGTCCATCAACTCGCGGCCTTTTGTCTCGACCGGGGGGAGCAAAACCATCTCAATCTCACCTGCGTATGCGACGCCTGTCCGCTTTCCCATCATCATATCCGTATGCTTGATGGCGACCGGGACTATCCTTGATCCGGTCTGCAAGGCGAGGTGAAAGGCCCCTTTTTTGAAGGGCAGGAGTTCGCCCGGCATTGCCCGCGTGCCCTCGACAAAAATACCAAACGAAAAACCTTTTTCCATCGTCTTGCGGGCCTTTTCCATTGAGCGGCGGGCCTTTTCGGGGTTCGAGCGGTCTATGGCAAAGATGTTGACGTAGTGCATTCCCTGGCCGAATATCGGCACCGCAAGCAATTCCCTTTTGGCGACGAGGCCGAGCTTTTTGCCGGTGTAGAAAAAGAGCGTTGCGGTGTCCAGATACGATCGATGGTTTGAGGCAAACACGAAGGTTTCGCCCTCGGGCAGGTTCTCGCCGCCGCGGACGACTATACGAGCACCGCTTGCCCGCAGCCACTGAGCCGCTCCCCAACGGGCGATCGGGTAAAGCCAGATTTTCTTGTTGATAATTCCAAGAATAACTAGTGATGGCGGGCCAATAATTAAGAGCATCGTACCGGCGACGAACCAACTCCACCAGTAGCGAATTTTTCCGGCAAGTCGCGATTTGCTAGACTCTTGTAAAGGAAACGTGATCTTTTTGTTCTCGCGGATCGCTTCTTCAAAGGCGATGTCGGCCGTGTCGGGTCGGGCGAGTTGGGCTATATCTTCCGGCATTCTTTTACTAACAAAACGATGATTAAGACATCACTTCTTCGCGCTAGTTCCGCTTTGCGGCTTTGCGGACTGATTTTACTTCTTTCTCTCGCGATTGTCGCACAGGTGCCGACGCCGAAGTCGGTTCTCGGGTTTCACCCAACCGACGACCGGACGATAGCCGATTGGACGCAGATCCGCAATTACTTTGCGAAGCTTGATGCCGCGAGCCCGCGCGTCCGCGTGCAGGAGTTTGGCAAGACGACGCTCGGCCGGCCGATGATCGTCGCCTTTATCTCGTCCGAGGAGAACATCCGCGAGCTCGACCGCTATCGCGACATCAACCGAAAGCTCGCCGATCCGCGGACCATCGTCCCGAACGGCATCATCGAAGAAGAATCGCTCTACCTCCGCGAGGGCAAGACAATCGTTTCCATCTCGTGCTCGATCCATTCGAATGAGATCGTCGCCTCGCAGATGTCGATGAACCTCGCGTATGAAATGGCGGCGGCGACCGACGAAGCGACCAAAGAAATACTCAAGAACACGATCCTGCTTCTCATACCTTCGTCGAACCCGGATGGCATCGATATCGTCGCCGATTGGTACCGTAAAACGCTTGGAACTAAGAGCGAGGGCACGGTGCCGCCCGAGCTTTATCACCACTATGCCGGTCACGACAACAACCGCGATTGGTTCATGCTCAACCTAAAAGAATCGCAGGCGATCACCAAGCTCTACTGGCAGGACTGGTTCCCGCAATTTGTTTTCGACGTTCATCAGATGGGCCAGTTCGGGCCGCGGTTCGTCATCCCGCCGTTTCACGATCCGCCAAATCCGCGCATAACGCCCTCGATCGTCCACGAGGTCGGCGTTGTGGGGTACAAGATGGCCGCCGATCTTGAAGCGTCCGGCATCCGCGGCGTTGCGACAAACACGACGTTCGATATGTGGTGGCACGGCGGCTTTCGGACGGCGCCTTATTACCACAATTCGATCGGCATCTTGTCCGAAGCAGCGAGTGCAGACCTGATGACGCCCGTAACGATCACGAAGGAACGGCTCAAGGAAACGCGGCCGGTCCGTGGGCTTCGCTCACCGCTTGAACCGGCGATCAATCACCCGAACCCATGGGAAGGCGGGCTTTGGCGGCCGAAAGACATCGCCGAGATCGAAATGATCGCTAGCCGATCGCTGCTGACGCTGTCGGCAAAGCACCGCGAGCACTACCTCAAGAATTTTCTCGAACTCAACCGGGCGACGCTCAAGCCCGTACCCGGAGAGCCGCAGGCCTTCGTTATGACCGCCGGGCAACCGAACACGGAGACCATCGCCCGCTTCTTGCAGATCTTGATGTGGCAGGGCATCGAGGTTCATGAGATGACCAGCGAGCTCTGGTTCAAGCACAACAAAGACATCGACGAGTATCACGAGATGCCGCTCGGCAGTTTCATCGTTTTCGTGAACCAGCCGAAGAAGCAGAACGTGCTCAGCCTATTCGAACGGCAGACCTATCCGGACAGGATCGCGGCCGATGGGTCGCCCGATACGCCATATGACGTTGCCGGATGGACGTTGCCGCTGCAGATGGGCATCGAGTCCGATGTTGTTTGGGACACCCGCGACCTTGAAAAGTTTCGCAACACGCTCAAGCCGGTTGCCAGCATCGATCAGGCTCGGGCCGTTATGAATCTTGGGCCGGCGAAGGAGCCCTTTGCCAAAGTGCGGAATCCGCTCAAGAACCCTGCTCGCATTGGGCTTTATAAGGGCTGGGCGGGCTCGATGGATGAAGGCTGGACGCGGCTCGTGCTCGATACACATCAGATCAAATACGACTCGGTCGGTGACCCTGCAATGCGGTCCGGCGACCTGAGCAAATACGACGTCATCATCGTGCCGTCGATCGGCGAGAACGGCTTGCTCCGCGGGCTTTCGGCCGAGCGATACCCGCAGGAATTTACCGGCGGAATGGGTGCGGAGGGCATCGCAAACCTTAAGCGGTTCGTCGAGAACGGCGGCCGGCTCGTTTGCTTTGACGCCTCGTGCGGCACGGTCATAAAGGAATTCGGCCTGCCGATCAAGAACGTACTCGCCGGCGTTAACCGCCGCGAATTTTACAATCCGGGTTCCGTCGTAAAGCTCGAGGTCGATCTCCGACACCCGCTCGCGCGCAACACGCTCGAAGAAACGCCCGCTTATTTTACGAACAGCTCGGCGTTTGAGGTGACCGGCGAGCCCGCGGCGCCCGTCGGCCGCATTCGCACGGTTGCCTACTACGCCAATCGCGACGCGCTTATGTCCGGCTGGATGCTCGGCGAGAAGATGATCAACGCAAAGCCCGCCATGCTCGAGGCCGCATACGGCAAGGGCAGCATCGTGCTCTTCGCCTTCCGCCCGCAGCACCGCGGTCAGAGCTGGGCGACGTTTCCGTTCATTTTCAACACGCTCGAGCGCTAGCAGTTGTCGGTTCTCAGTTGCCAGATTCCAGATACCAGAACTCCGCAACTCTGAAACTCTGAAACTCTAACGCGGGCCGGCTAAAGCTCGAACTCCAAACTATTGTCGAGGGTTTCGATGGCGGTGATGGTTTGTTCGAACCATTGGGCTTTTTCGGGCGGTGCGGCATTTAGCGGTGCTCGTGCGGGTTTGATCTTTAGCAGGCAGAGTGTGAAACCGGTAGCGGAGCCGGGGCGGACCTCACGGCCGCTTCTGACCTCAAAGCTGGCGTTGCACGGAGCGGCGGCGAAGGCTACATCGACCGCGTCGGCGATCGGATTCGGCTCGGAGTTCCAAAGCCTGCGAACGCTATCGGCGTGGATATCTTTTACGCGGAGATTGATGTGCGGCGTGCGGCGATGCTCGAAGAGCGGCTCGTCCGGGTGACCTTCGCAGATGCTGATCAGGTCGAGTGCGGCGAGGGCATTGAGGCGTTCGAGCCAGGCATCGTCGAGTCCGGCATCGACGCATTTATCGCGCCAACGGCGTTCGTAGGGACGGCAGCCCGGTGCGGTCTGTTCGATGATGGGCATCAGCCTTAAGCGAGCGAGCGATAGTCGCCGAGAAAATAAACAAGCGGGTCGCCGCCATCGGCACTTGCGGCCATCACTTCTCCGATGAAAACGGAATGGTCGCCGGCATCTACAGCCTGCCTTATCTCACACTCAAGCAAGGCGAGGCTGCCGGCTATCAACGGCAATCCGGAAACGCCCGTAGCCGTCGGCACATCGCGAAACTTGTCAGGCTCGAGCGAAGCGAACCGCTCAGATATCCATTGCTGTCCACTCGAAAGAAGATTTACGGTGAACCGCCCGGACTCTGCCAGCGAGGCATGGCTTCCGGCTAGCTTTTCGATACAGATGAGCACCAGCGGCGGCTCGAGGGAGACGGAGCAGAACGCTGAGACCGTTATGCCGTGCGGCCGGCCTTCGCTGTCGGCGGAGGTAACAACGGTTACGCCGCTCGCAAAACGCGTAAGTGCGGCACGAAAATCTTCGCTGGAAACTGCCATTGAGAAAAATCTAGCGTATCCAAAAGCGGAGAGCAATGACGGAAAGCTTTTGAATTTGAAACGAGCTTAGCCGATAATCTGCAAACGGATGAGCGATATCAACCAATTTATTGAAGAGGCAGCAGCGCTCGTGAACAAAGAGCTTGACTGGCTCATACCCGCTGAAGGCCAGCCGCCGCGGAAGCTTCGCGATGCAATGCGTTGGAGCCTCTTTGCGGGCGGGAAGCGATTTCGTCCGGCGCTGATGCTCGCGGCGGGGCGGGCTTTTGGAGCGGCGGATGCGAAGGTCATGCGGACGGCGGCGGCGGTCGAGATGATCCACACATATTCGCTGATCCACGACGACCTTCCCTCGATGGACGACGACGATCTCCGCCGCGGCCGCGAGACCTGCCACAGAAAATACGGCGAAGCGACGGCGATCCTTGCCGGCGACGCACTCCAGGCTCTCGCATTTCAGACGATCGCGGAAGATGAACAGCTTGCGAGCGATACGAGGATACGAATGATCTCGGGGCTTGGGCAGGCGGCGGCATGCATGGTCGTTGGGCAGCAGCTCGACCTTTTGGCGGAGGGGCAGTCGGTCGACGAAGAGCTTGTAGAATCGATCCACCAGAACAAGACCGGTGCACTTATCGCGTTTTCGGCAGAGGCGGGCGCGATCATTGCTGGTGCGAGCGACGAGGCCACGGCGAGCATTCGGCAATATGGCAAGCGGCTCGGGCTGCTCTTTCAAATAGTTGACGACATACTCGATGAGACCGAGGAAACGGTCTCGCTCGGCAAAACGGCTGGCAAGGATGCGGCCGCCGAAAAGGCCACTTTCACCCGAATTTACGGGATCGAGGAAAGCTGGCGGATCGCACGGCGGATCGCCGAAGAGACGACCGGGTCGATCGAATTTCTCGGTACGGATGGCAAAATACTGCGTTCGATGATCGAACTCGTCAGCGTTCGCCGATCGTGAATGAAGAAAACCCGACATATTTATTGATTTTAGGGCTAAAAGGGACTAGTATCTTTGCACAGTTAGTAACTGACAGCTCATTTTACGAGTGTTTCCGGATCCGGCCGGCAACCGAGGGAGGAAAAAATATGACTGGGAAAAAGATTCCCTTTACCCTTTCGATCGTTGTTCTGATCATGGCCGCGGGCGGAACTCTACTGGCCCAATCTGGCGGCAATTTTACCATCACAAAATCGGTCATTGCAGGCGGCGGTGGAAGCGCTTCCGGCGGTTCGTTCTCTGTGAATGGAACCATCGGCCAATCAGTGGCCGGCGGCCCCTCGACCGGCGGCTCTTTCTCGCTTCACAGCGGTTTCTGGGGCGGCGGCGCGGGTGCCGCACCAACACCGAACGCACCGTTCGATTTCGACGGTGACGGCAAGACGGACGTGAGCGTCTTCAGGCCCGGTCCGGGCGAGTGGTGGTACCTTCGCAGTTCGGATGGCGGCAACTATGCGGCGGCCTTCGGCCAATCGACCGACACGATTGTTCCGGGAGATTACACCGGCGACGGTAAATGGGATATCGCTTTCTTCAGGCCCTCGGAAGGAGCTTGGTACATACTCCGGAGCGAGGATTCGACATTTTTTGCCTTCCCGTTTGGTGCAGGGACTGACGTGCCCGCTCCTGCTGATTATGACGGTGACGGACGGACCGACGCAGCGGTTTATCGACCCTCGAGCGCGACCTGGTTCATACTACGTTCGTCTGACGGCCAGGTCGGCTTTGTCGGCTTTGGCGTCGATGGTGACCGGCCCGTACCGGCGGACTACGACGGCGACGGCCAGGCCGATGTGGCGGTTTGGCGGCCGAGTTTAGGCCAGTGGTGGCTACTTAGAAGCACGGCGGGCCCGATAGCGTTTGCTTTCGGGACCTCAACGGATCTGACGGTCCCCGGCGATTACACCGGAGACGGCAAAGCGGACATCGCATACTTCCGCCCCACGACCGGCGAATGGTTCATACTGCGGAGCGAGGACTCCTCGTTCTTCGGATTCCCGTTCGGAACGGCCGGCGACGTTCCGGCCCCGGGAGACTATGATGGCGATGGAAGGTTCGATGCGGCGGTTTTCCGGCCTTCATCGAGCTTTTGGTTCGCCAACCGCTCGACCGCGGGCATCCTTATACAGCAGTTTGGCATTCCGGGCGACGTCCCGACGCCGAATGCGTTCGTACGTTAGTGGATTTTAGAGATCAACGATGTATTTGATTAAGATGATCGGGGCTGCCAGCGGACTTTCTGCGGCAGCCCTTATTTGCGTCTTCTCCGTTTCAGCTCAAACAGCCGGCGGTGCGGCGGCGGTTGCGGGCGGAGGAATAAAGAAGGCTCTTGCGGCCGAGGGCGGGTCACCGGCGGCAAAGCAGTTTCGCGGCGGGCTCGGAGCAGCAGTGAAGACGGCTGCGACAAAGAAGCGGCCAACCGCCGCTCCTCGCACACCCGCTTCACGAAACCGGAACAGAAGCACGCCACCACCGGCGAACCGAACATCGAGAACTACTCCCGCCGCACCGCCCGTCACATCCTTTAAGCCTTCTGGCGGCTCGTCTGCCTTCAATTTGCTTGCCGATTCGATCGCGACCACTGCCGAAGAGCGCGAGGGGCTTTTGATGATCTTCTCGGCAACGAAGACGGCCTTTGAGGAAGAGGCTAGCGTTCTCGGTCGAAAGAACAACATCCCGGCCGCGCTCACTTTTTTCATTATCACGAACGTGACGGTTTACAACGATGCCGAAGAGCCGTCAGACGCCGCGGTCGAAAAGCTCTGGGACGCATTGAATGGCGTTTTTGAAGAGTCGCCGGAGCTATCGGCAATGTCCGACCGCGAAAAAGAAGAGATCTACGATACGCTTCTCGCGATGAGCGGCGTTTCGCTAATGGGGTACATGCAGGCGAAGCAGAGCGGCGATCCGGAGATGCTTGCGTCGTACCAGCAGATCGCGGGAACGCTCTTGCAGACCGTCTTGCAGATCGAGCCCGGCAGCATCCGGTTCGAAGGCGACAACATCGTCATCGAGTAAAGATAACCGACGCGTCTGCTTGACATAAACTTAGTGTTTTTCGTAGCATCAAGGTTCGCCCTTTTCCAGCGGGAGATGGCGAGCCTTTTTGAAAATGCCGGTACCTTTCGGGCAACAGCACTCAGGCAGACCGGGCATGTACGTCAATTGGTAGACAGCCTCCCTTACAAGGAGGAAGTTAGGGGTTCGAGTCCCTTCGTGCCCACCAGTTTTTGAAATTGGCCCCCTTCGTGGGGCCTTTACGGAGCCGTAGTTCAGTTGGTTAGAACGCCAGCCTGTCACGTTGGAGGTCGCGGGTTCGAGCCCCGTCGGCTCCGCCAGTTCAGTAAAAAGTCGCACGCAAGTTGCGGCTTTTTTTATTTTTGTTCGCGGGTCGTGAGGAGCACGGCATCAGTGATCAACTTGCCGCGGACGACCGCGACCCGCTTGCCGTCCGGCGAGATCGACAGGTGATGTACAGAATCGGGTTTGGTCGAGAGATACGGCCGGGCACTCTTAGTCGCAAGGTCGATGTTCCAGATCGTTGAGGCCGAGTCCTCGCCGCCGCTCCTTTCCCGATAGAAAAAGCTCTTCCCGTCGTGCGACCAGGTAAAGACCAGAAGGGGCGAAACCTCCAGCCTTATGTCCTCTCCGTTGGCATCTAGCGGCCGGATCACGATGCTTCCTTTATTTGAGGCATCGTCATATTCAGCAACCGCGATCCGGTCGCCGGTTGGCGATATTTCCCAGTAGGTGTTTCCGAACGGTGGAAGGAGCGACACCGTCCCGCCATCCATCGGAAGACTCCCGACAAACCTCTCTTCGCCGTTATTCACGTGGAACAGTACGCTTCGCCCATCGGCTGACCGACGCGGGTTGAGTCCCGTGCCTTCTTCCGGGCCGATCATTACCTGATCCCGTCCATCCGCGTTCATTCGCCAGATCTTTCGCTCGCCACTGCGGTCCGAGACAAAGAATATGTAACGGCCATCGGGCGAAACCATCGGCTCCCAGTCGCCGGCGGTGCCGGAGGTCAACCGTACGGGCTCTTTGCCGTCGAGCGAAGACTCCCAGATCTTTGGAACGTTATTTTCAAGGCCATCGAAGACGAGTTTTCCATCCGGCGTCCACGAGGTTCGCATATAGGCGGTCGCCTCGCGGGTGAGCTTCGTTAGCTCGTTCGGAGCGTCGGCAGATCCGGTCCAAATGTCGTTGGTCTGGCTTCGCTGGGCCGTCACGACCGACCGGCCGTTTGAGCTAAGGCTGATGCCGAAATAGGAATTCAGGTCATTGGTGACGCGGGTCTCGAGCCCGTCGCTGATGCGGACGTGGAAGAGTTGGTTGAGGTTTGAAACGGCATCACCCTGATTAACGAGCAGGCCTTCGCCGTTTGGCAATACAGCAATCTCATTGATCTTGGTCCGTCGCGGCTGCATGACAACGGTCTCTGTCCCGCCCTCAGCCGGAATGCGCACCAACGACCAACTCTCGGCATTCCCGACATTTTCGACCTTGCTCAAAAAGATGAAGCGTCCATCGGCCGAGAAGTGCGGGTCGCGCAGGATGGTGCTTTTCGGCGTTTCGTGGAGGACGCGTTCATCGCCGCCATCGATGGCATTTGCCGAGATCAGCTGAATGGTTTCGCCATAGCGGATTATCAGAACCCGCTCGCCGTCTGCCGAGAGCGATCCGAGATCGTTGACGGTTTCCATCAGCTTTCTTGGCTGGCCGCCGAGCGTTGAGATGCGGTAGAGCGTGCCGTGCGTATCAAGCCGGCCGGCGGTGATGAAATATATCTGCGTGCTGTCAGGTGAAATGGCGAGTCCGCCCCAATACCAAACGAGGTCAGGCGGCATCAGGGGAAGCGATGTGCGGTCATCGACCTGCCGGATATACATCGCCCGCTGTTCATTTTCCTCGATCGTGTTGTAAACAACTGAACGCCCATCCGGCGTGATATGGGCGTAAACCACATTGTTCGATTGCGATAGTTTCCGCGGGACCATGTTTGCGAAACTGATCGCCCCCGCCGTCGGTTGCGAGAAATAATACCAACCCGAAACGGCTCCGAGCAGGACGACTGCGGCAGCCCCTATCATCCAACGATATGAACCAACGGAGAACTCGCGGTAAAGCCGCCGAAGCGAACTGCCGGAGCCGCCGCGTGTATAGGTATGCCAGATGTCGGTCAGGATCGCGTTAACCTCCTTCATCGAACGCGGCCGGCTACGGCGCGACTTTGCGAGGCATTTGTCGATAAGGCGGACGATCGGGTCCGGTATCTCGGGCCGAAGAGATCGAATTGACGGCGGATCGGATTTGAGCAGGTTGCTGACTATCTCCGCATGGCTGTCGCCGGCGAAGGGCCGCCTGCCGGTCAGGGCCTGATACATCACTACACCGAGGCTGAAGATATCGCTCCGGGCGTCGATCTCTTTTCCCTCGGCCTGTTCGGGCGACATATAGGCAGGCGTGCCGATGACCTGTCCGGGCTGGGTCAGGCTGACGTCGTCGGGAGTCTCTGCCCGGAGGCGTTCATCGACCTGTGCGAGGCCGAAGTCGAGGATCTTCGGAACACCCGAATTGGAGACAAGAATGTTGCCGGGCTTGATGTCGCGATGGATGATGCCGCGCTCGTGGGCCTGTGCCAATGCATCCGAGATGCACGTGAACCAATCGAGGAACGTTCGGATATCGAGGCCGGCTTCGGGTGTGACCTCATCAAGCCGCTTGCCGTCAACGTACTCCATCGTAATGATCGGACGGCCATCGATATCTTCGACCGAGTAGATGGTGGCGACGTTCGGGTGATTGAGATTTGCGGCCGCGAGAGCCTCATTGTGAAAGCGCTTTACGAACGCGGGGTCGCGGGCGAGAACGCGGGGAAGTGTCTTTATCGCGGTCTGGCGGTTGAGCCGCGTATCGGTCGCGAGATAAACATCGCCCATTCCGCCGGAGCCGATGCATCGCTCGATCCGGAAATGTCCGAATTCAATTCCGGCAAGGGTTTGCGGCAGTTCATCAGACGGGCCGGAAGATATCCCAGAGACGGCTGGCTCGGCGATGAAGTCGCCCGCCTCAGATTCGGCACCGAGCAGCGAGCGAACCTCGGCAAGAAGCTCTCGGTCCGTGCCGCATTGGCGTTCGATATAGGCATGCCGCTCCGCGGACGGCAGTTCGAGCGCGTTATTGAAGATCTCGTTTATCTTTTCCCAGCGATCGGGGGACATCTTTAGGCGGAGCCTTTGAGTTCGCGGTAAAGCCAGGCACGGGCGAGGTTCCAATCGCGGCGAACCGTACGTGTAGAGACATCGAGCGTTTCGGCGACCTGGTCTTCCGTAAGCCCGGCGAAATACTTCATTTCAACAATCTGAGCCTGACGCGGGCTGAGCTTTGCAAGCCTTTCTAGAGCCTCGTCGAGGGCGATCATATCCTCGTGTTTCTCGATCGCGACCTCAGCATGGTCATCGAGGGTCACCATTATCTGATCACCGCCGCGTTTCAGGCTATTTCGCTTGCGTGCGGAATCGACCAGAACACGACGCATCAACTGAGCAGAGATCGCGAAGAAATGGTTACGGTCCTGCCAGTTGACCCGATTCGAATCTACCAGCCTGAGAAAAGCTTCGTTTACGAGAGCGGTTGTCTGGAGCGTATGGTCAGGATTTTGCCGCCGCATATAGTTGCGGGCAAGCCGGCGGAGCTCACCATAAACGGCAGGCATGAGCTGCTCAAGCGCGCCTTCATCTCCTTCACGCCACGCAAGCAAAAGTTGTGTTATCTCGGGCGAATCTTTCGTGGTCATTTCCGGATAACGATCGGCATTTAAGCCCTACTCTAAGTTTCGACGCACCGATTCTAACACATTGATACGCTCCGGTTCAGCCCTCACACCCGCCCGCACCATGTCCTGAAACATCGACGGGTGTCGTCTTACTCGGTTGAACACCGGCGGTCAGGCCGGAATAACCCGAAAGGGAATATACACGGAGCAATTATTTTATGGCAAAGCTACAAGAATTCAATGGTTTCACACAAGTGAATCTTCACGGGTCGGTTGGGGAAAACGGTGTCAATGCTAAGAGCGACGTCATCGTCGTTCAGGCGCTGATGCGATACGGACTCAATTGGCGTCGGTCATGGGCGGACGTTGAGCTCCCGCAGCCGAACGGCGTTTTGGGACCGAAGACCGCGGCACTTATCCGCCGCTTCCAGCAAGAGATGAGAAAGTCAGCCGGCCGCGGCGTGATCGTTGACGGCCGCATCGATCCGGCAAAGGGCATTCGGCCCTCGGGAAGACGTGGGATGTGGGGCATCCTGATGCTCAATACTGTCGCGATCGAAACGTTCCTGCTGTCAGGTTCGAAATCTCAAAGCTACATCGAGGAGATAAGCAAGCAGTATCCTGCGTTCAAGAATGCGATCGGCGACGACGGCATCGGCACACTAAATCTCGGGCTTGAAGGTTCGGAGCCGCGGGTCGGGAGCCTCGGGCTTTCGCTTGAGTAATCAAGCAATCACGAAAGGAGACACAACAATGAAAAGAATAATAACAACAATATCGGCAACGGTAATTCTCTTGATGGGCACCATCGCGGCAATGCCGGCCGACCTAAAGAACGAGGACGGCAAGCGTTACGAGGTCAAGGTGCATGACGGCGGGACGACCCGCAATACATGGATCGACGGCAGCTCGACCATTCTCAGTATCTGCAGCAGTTGCGAGATCGAGGTGGTCGGCGTCGGCAAGATGCGGGTCAGCGGCTCGGACAAACTCGTGATCAAGAACGGCAAATTGAGCAAATAGGCCGAGTCGCGTCTCGGCGGTGTTGGGAGTTAGAAATGTTCAGCGAAGCAATAACTGAAGAGCATGTTTTTCCGAGGCCCGGCGAGGGCAATGTTTTCTCGGCAACTGTGTTTGACCGCACGGCGGCTACGGCGGTGGTAACGCTCGCCTTTGCCACGGACCCGGTCGCACGGTGGCTCTATCCCGATCCGGCGGATTATCTGAGTCACTTCCCTCGGTTTATCCGCGGTTTTGCCGGGGCGGCGTTCGATGCAGATACGGCATTCATGACTACGGACATGACCGGTGCCGCGCTTTGGCTGCCGCCGGGCGTAGGCCCCAACGACGAGGAACTAAATGAGCTCTTTGAGATCACGGTGCCGGAACGGTTGAAGCCAGACTTGTTTGACATGTTCGATCAAATGGCTGCATTTCACCCAAAAGAGCCGCACTGGTACCTGCCGATGATCGGTGTCGAAACGCGAAGCCAGGGCAAAGGGATCGGGGGCAAACTGATGCGGCACGCTCTTGAGCGGGTTGATGCAGACGGGCTTCCGGCCTATCTCGAATCTTCGAACCCGAGAAACATTTCGCTCTACGAGCGGTTCGGCTTTTCGGTAGCCGGAACGATAAAGGCGGGCTCGGCACCAGCGATGTATCCGATGTACCGGCGGCCGCTGGGCGGGTAAACCTTCGCGGCTTCGGAGCGAGCAAGGGGTGACGGACAGCACTTTATAAGGAGAAAAATAATGTTAGACGCAATTACAACCAGAACGAATAAAGGCACGCTGCCGAAATACGATTATCGCGAGACGATCGTGGCTTCGCGGCGAGTGAATTGGGCGATCGAGGACATCATCGGCGGTGAAAAGAAGCTCGACTTCGCGAAACGGTTCATGCCCGAATCGCTTGCACGGGTCGATGGGCTCGCTTTTCTGAATGAGGACGAAAAGCGAGTGCTGAACCAGATCCGCGGCCATGCATACCTCTGCATTTTCGGACTTGTCGAGGAGTTCATTCTACCGTTCGTGCTCGACCATGTGCGGCCGTCGCTCGATAAGGACGACTATCGGGTCCGCGCGTTCCTGCAGTTCGCGAGCGAAGAGGCAAAGCACATTCAGCTCTTCAAGCGGTTCAGCAGCGAGTTTCAGGAGAACTTTGGAACCGAATGCAAGGTCATCGGCCCGCCGGCCGAGGTCGCAAAGGCCGTTCTTGCCCACGGGCCGCTCGGCGTGGCGCTAGTGATCCTCCACATCGAATGGATGACGCAGCGGCATTACCTGGACAGTATCAGGAACGATCAGGACCTCGACGCGCAGTTCAAGAGCCTGCTCAAGCACCATTGGCTCGAGGAAGCGCAGCACGCGAAGCTCGACACGATGATGATCGAGGCTCTCGCGTCGGGAATGACCGAAGCCGAGATCAAGACGGGCGTCGCGGACTACCTCGACATCGGCGGTTTCCTCGATACCGGCCTTAGGCAGCAAACGCTGTTTGACCTTGAGGCTTTCGAGGCGGCAACCGGCCGTACGCTGACCGAAACGGAACGCGAGGAGTTCATCGCTGTCCAGCATCAGGCAAATCGCTGGACGTATCTCGGCACCGGGATGTCGCATCCGAAGTTTCTCGAAACGGTCGGAGCTCTTGACCCGGCCGAGCGGGAAAAGCTCGAAGAAGTAGTTCCGGCATTTTGCTAAATGCCCGCACGTGAGGCGGCCCTGCCCGCCTCCTTTCATCAGACAACAAAGCAATATTTAGGAGAACATTATGCAGACAGCACAGAAAGAACAGAAGATAGTTAACGGCGTCAATGTGACGGAGCTTTTCGAGACGATCGATGCCATCGGTGGAAACAAAGAGATCGCCAAATTCAATTTCCGGGCGAAGAACAAGTGGATCAACGGCGGCCAGAACGAGACGGTCGTAAACGACTACGACGGAGCCTGCCAGACGTTCAGCCGCGACACGCCGTTCGTTTTCCGGAAAGATGAACCCGCGATCCTGCTCGGCACCGATACCGGAGCGAACCCGGTCGAGTATGTACTCGCCGCGCTTGCTGGTTGCTTGACGACGAGCCTCGTTTACCACGCGGCGGCGAAAGGCATCAAGGTCGATGAGGTTGAATCAACCTACTCGGGCAACCTCGACCTCCGCGGATTTCTCGGTATGGACCCGAACGTCCGGAACGGATATAGCGACATCAAGATCGAGTTCCGGGTGAAGGGCGATGCGACCGACGAGCAGCTTGAAGAGCTTGTCCGCGTGGCGGAGCAGCGATCGCCGGTCTATGACGTCGTCTCAAAAAGCGTTCCGGTGACGGTTACGGTCGCTCGGTAAAATTTTCGTGAATCCGAACGAACCCAATGCTCGAAAACTATGAATGAACCGCTTCGACACGGTTCAGCACTTAAGGTAACTCCTAGTTTTCGAGCAAAGGGAAGGCAAAAAAGCCGCGGGAATCGCTTCCTGCGGCTTTTATCTTTTACATTGAACTACTTAGGTTTTGCGGAGCTCGGTAAGCACCTGCTTGGCAACGGCCTTTAGGGTATCGAAAACGCCGGTTCCGACGGGAGCCACTGCTTCATAAACGGGTTCGCCCTTTTTCTGAAGCTCATAGGTCAGATCCTCGACCGGCACGGCGCCGGGAAGGTCGCGTTTGTTTAGCTGCAGCACGTATGGCAACTGCATCAGGTCGTAGCCCTGCGTTTGAAGGTTTTCCTCAAGGTTATAAAGCGATTCAACGTTCGCGTCCATCCGCTCTTCTTGGCTGTCGGCAACAAAGACCACGCCGTCAACGCCTTTGAGGATCAGCTTTCGCGACGCGTCGTAATAGACCTGGCCCGGAACGGTATATAGGTGAAAACGCGTCTTGAAGCCGCGGACGGTCCCGAGCTCAAGCGGCATAAAGTCAAAGAAAAGCGTGCGGTCCGTTTCGGTCGCAAGGCTGATCAGCTTTCCTTTTGCCTGTGGTGCCGTTGAGTCGTAAATGTACTGTAGATTCGTCGTCTTGCCGCAAAGGCCCGGCCCGTAGTAAACGATCTTGCAATTTATTTCTCGCGATGCGTAGTTGATAAAGGTCATGGCTCTGCTTGGGGCTATTTCAAAGTAAATGTACTAGCTGAAAAGGCTATCGATATCTTCATCCGTGATGTCAGCAAATGCCGACACGTTGTTCGCCGCAAATGTCTGCGATTGCCGGGATGCTTCTTCAAGGATCGCCGCCACTTCGTAGCTGGCACGTTTTGTTCTTAATTTTACAAGGCCGAGGGTCGAACGCTCATCGAAGACCACAACGAGAAGGCTGCGCCCGATGACGCTAATAAATATGCTCTCGCGTTCGCCTTCGTGAAAAACAGCAGGGAAGCCGTCCTCGCCGATGAGCTTTGCCATGCTGTTGGTCGCGGCGACGTTGCCGGCGGCGAGCGAGGCAAAACTGGTCGTGTCCATATCGCCGATATCGCCATTGAACGCGATGGTCTGGCCATCCCGGTCAACGAGGAAAACAACGCGGGCGACGCACTCGACGCACAAGCGTGCGAGCACTGTCTTCAGTTTCTGAAACTCTTGTTCCTGCAGGATAAAGGGCGAATGGGCCATCACGTGTTTACCCGAAAATTAAGGGTGAAATAAGAACTATGCGGATCCGCAACTTCCTCGAAAGGTTGGAGGGAAGGTCGAACGACCAACTATAAAGGTAGCACACGGCGAAGCGACCAAACAAGATATTTTTAAACTTTTTTACCAAAAATCTTGAGGTTTCGGGCGATTAGAAATATGATGCGAACGGCTTTGCTTTTCACAAAAGCCGGTAATGTTTCAAAATGATACACGAATTTGACCGAAATGCAGAGATCGTAGCTATCGGTGGCGGCAATGGTCTCTCGACTCTTTTGTCCGGCCTCAAGGCTTTTGCTGCCAATAAAGGCGATGTTGCCGGGCCGGTTGGCGAGCTCTCGGCGATCGTTGCGGTCTCGGACGATGGCGGGAGTTCGGGACGGCTTCGCGATGAACTCGATATGCCGCCGCCAGGAGATATTCGCAATTGCTTGGTTTCGCTCTCAGAAGATTCCCATCTGCTTTCGCGGCTATTTCGGCATCGATTCAGCGGGGAAGGCGAACTCGCCGGCCATAATTTCGGCAACTTGTTCCTTGCTGCCCTCTCGGAGGTTACCGGCGATTTTTCAGAAGCGGTGCGGCTTTCGGCAGAGATCCTTGCGACGAAAGGCCATCTCTATCCGGCGACGAGCACGAATGTGCGAATTGCCGCCCGGACGATCGATGGCGAAACGATCAAAGGCGAAACCAAGATCGGAAAATGCGGGAAAAAGATCGAGCGGCTTTTTCTCGAACCGGCCGAGTGCGAACCGCTTCCCGCAGCTCTTGAAGCCATCAACAAAGCGGACCTGATCACAGTCGGGCCCGGCTCGCTTTACACAAGCATTATGCCGCCTCTGCTGGTTCCGGGAATCCGGCGGGCAATGATCGAATCTGACGCCGTAAAGGTCTTCATCTGCAATCTGATGACGCAGCCGGGCGAAACTGACGGCATGACCGGCCGCAGGCATCTGGAGGTTGTTAAAGAACATATCCCGGAACTTCAATTCGACTTCCTGGTTGTAAACGACCGCGTGGTCTCCGAACGACAGGCCGATCTGTATCTTAGGGAAGGCGCGGAGCAGATCGGTGTACACGGTTCGATGAACGAGGACGAGATCGAAGGTGCGGCCGTTATTAAGCGAGATCTGCTCGACTCGGGAGAAAAGGTCAGGCACGACCCGGCAAAGCTCGCGCGAACGGTTCTCGGGTGCATTCGGAACGAGCACACAGGCATGATCCAAAACTCAGGGGCCCCGGAGATCGGTATTGTTGCGTGACATAAGCGTGCATTATTCGTATCATTTCACTTTCTTGTTGATCGACAAATGAAATGCAAAACGAATCACCGGGAAACAAGCCGATAGACGTTCTTATCCTCGCCGCCGGGCTTGGAACGCGAATGCGTTCGAGCATTGCAAAGGTGTTGCACAAGCTTGGCGACACGCCGTTAATCAATCACGTTTGCCGCTCGGCCGCCGCTCTCGGGCCGGAGAAGATATATGTCGTAGTTGGGCATCAGGCAGATGATGTAAAGAAAGCCGTACTCGAAGAGATCGACGAAGACAGGGTCGAATTTGTCACGCAAAAGGAGCAACTCGGCACGGGCGACGCGGTCAATGCGGCCCGCGAGCACTTTACCGATCGCGATTCGACGCTTCTGATCCTTTCGGGCGACGTTCCGCTCATCCGCCACGAAACGCTCGCATCTCTCGTTCAGTATCATCACAATCACCGCGGACGCGGAGCCACGGCGACCGTTTTGACGGTCAAGCTAAAAGATCCGACAGGCTACGGCCGTGTGGTTCGCTCGAACGAAGGGCTCTTCGATCGGATCGTCGAGCAGAAAGATGCTTCGAACGTTGAGCTTGAGATAAATGAGATAAATGCCGGGATCTACTGCTTCGATTCGCGCAAGCTTTTTGCAGCCCTGGCGGAGGTCAAGAACGACAACGCGCAGGGCGAATATTACCTGACGGACGTACCGGCGATGCTGCTCGAGGCGGGCGAGGATGTTTCCGTTTACAGCCACGGCGATCATAAGGAGATCGAGGGTGTTAATAACCGGGCCCAGCTTGCCGAAATGGAGCGTGTGCTCCGGCGGCGGACGGTCCAGCGGCTGATGCTCGACAGCGGCGTCACGTTCATCGACCCGAAGAGCGTTTACATCAGCGAGCGGGCAAAGTTCGGCCGCGACACTGTCGTATATCCGAACGTTTCGGTCGAGGGAAATTCAGAGATCGGCGATGGCTGCACGATCCGCCAGGGAACGCGGCTGACCAACGCCCGGGTCGGCCACGGCGTCGAAATACTCGATAACTGTGTGGTGGTCGATTCCGAGATCGGAAACGATTGCACGGTCGGCCCGATGGCACATCTTCGCGGAAATGCCCTGATGATGGAAGGCTCAAAGGTCGGCAATTTTGTCGAGATGAAAAAGACACGGCTCGGCCGCGGCTCAAAGGCGAACCACCTGACATATCTTGGCGATGCAACGATCGGCGACAAAACGAACATCGGCGCCGGGACGATCACGTGCAACTTTGACGGCAAGAATAAGCACGAAACCCACATCGGCAACGACGTCAGGATTGGCTCGGACACAATGCTCGTCGCCCCGGTAAAGGTCGGCGACGGAGCCGCGACGGGAGCGGGAAGTGTTGTGACGAAAGATGTCGAGCCGGGTGAACTTGTGGTTGGAGTGCCTGCGAAGACTAGGGCTTTGAAAAACGGCTGAGGACCGTGGAACGGATGAAGAAGTTTTGTGCATTATTTTCGGCCGCGTTTCTTGCGTTTGCGTTGAACGTATCAGGGCAAACCTGTGATGATTTGAAAGGGCTAATCGATAAATCGTACGGGTTCAAACCGTCGAAGTTGACTGCCGAACAGATCGACGCGAAGTCAGCTGAACTGGACAAGGTGTGGAACATGGTTGAGACGAATACAGAAGTTCTTTTGCCTTGTCTTATATCAGAGATCTCACGCCGGAAGGACGATTCATTCTTTCGCTTTAATGCGAGCAACTTGCTCTACAAGCATGATCAGTCGGTTGCGACCAAGAAGCTCATGATCGAGACGTATTCTGGCGCAGACTTGGCAGATATCAATCTTCGATACTGGCTTCCTTACATGGCAAAGTTCGGGGAAGAAGGCCTCGACGTCACGAAGGCCGGACAGACTTGGCTTCGCTTTCCTAAACCTGTTTACTACCTACCGCAACACGGTCCGCGTCCGATTGACAAGGGGGTAGGGGCACTAGCGATCTTCGGAAGCATGGACGAATCAATTGCGACACCGGTTCTTGCGCAATTGGCTTCTGAGAAGGACACAGATTTTAGGAGTATTGCTATTTGGCTGCTCGTAAAGCAGGCAACATCTGATTCAGACAAAGCGGTTACCGAACTCGCAACGAAGGTTCCTTCACCGCTATCAGATCGACTGATCCAAGATGTATCGAAGCCCAAGCTGGTCGCTCCACGGGAAGGAACTCCGAAGACCTCACGGGAAACTTTCGTTAAGGCAATGAACGAACTTCTGGAAGGAAGGCCGGATTCCTGGATCGAACTAACTGTTGAGGTGAAGGATGGCGAGCGAGTTATGGTAGCGGTTCTGAGCGAAGCTGATTTGCCGCTTATACGAAAGTTTCGACGTAAGTATGCGGCGAACGCGACTCCGCACTCGCCGGATTGGTACGAAACGTTCACCCAGATCATTAATACGCTACGTTCAAAAAAGAAGGGAAAGTAAGCGGTAAAATAGTTTCTTGAGTAGTTTATGTGCGGAATTGTTGGATACGTTGGAAATAAGCAGGTTGTGCCGTTGATCATTGATGGCCTTCGGAAGCTCGAGTATCGCGGATACGACTCGGCTGGCATTGCGGTCGTTGATGAGGGCAGGCATTTGGAATTGCGTCGGGCCGAGGGCAAGCTCCGCAATCTTGAAGAGGCGATCAGGCTGAGCCCGCTCGACGGCACCTATGGCATTGGCCACACGCGATGGGCGACCCACGGCCGGCCGACCGAAGAGAACGCACATCCGCACCGCGATCAATCTGGGAAGGTCGTCGTCGTCCATAACGGGATCATCGAAAACTATATCGCGCTCAAAGAGCGGCTCGCGGCCGAAGGCCATGACTTCAAGACCGAGACGGACACCGAGGTCGTCGCTCATCTGATCGGCCATTACATCGAGAAAGATGGCATTTCGCTCGAGCTTGCCGTTCGGCGAGCCGTCGCCGAACTTCGAGGTATTTTTGCCCTCTCGATCATCTCTGTCGATGAGCCGGACATGGTGATCGCAGTTCGCGAGGGTCCGCCGGTCGTTATCGGGCTTGGCGATGGCGAGTTCTTCGTTGCCTCCGATATCCCGCCGATCCTTGCCCATACTCGCGACGTATTTTTCCTCGGCGACCGCGAAATAGCGGTGCTCACGAAAGAGAGCGTTCGCGTTACGGATTTCGACGGAAACGCGGTCGAGCCGCAGCGGCAGCGGATCACCTGGGACCCGATAATGGCGGAGAAGGGCGGCTTTAAACACTTCATGCTCAAGGAGATATACGAGCAGCCGCGGGCCGTCCGCGATACCGTTCAGGGCCGCGTCTCGCTCGGCACGGGCCGCGTTTATCTCGATGAGATGGATATCTCCGAGGAGGAATTTCGCTCGATCTCATCGATCAAGATCGCCGCCTGCGGAACGTCATGGCACGCCGGGCTCGCCGGAAAGTACATGCTCGAGAATCTCGCTCGGGTGCCGGTCGAGGTCGATTACGCGTCGGAATTCCGCTACCGCGACCCGGTGCTGAGCGAGAGCGACCTACTGATCGTCATTTCGCAGTCCGGCGAGACGGCCGACACCATCGCCGCGATGCGCGAAGCACGGCAGCAGGGCTGCAAGGTGCTTGCCGTCTGCAACGTTCAGGGCTCGATGATCCATCGCGAAGCGGACGGCACCATCCTTACGCACGCCGGTCCGGAGATCGGCGTTGCCTCGACCAAGGCGTTCACGGCGCAGATGATCGCGATCTATCTCTTCGCACTTTACCTCGGCGAACTTCGCGGGACGATAAATGAAGATGAGGCCAAGCGGCTGGCACAGGACCTTGCGGAGCTTCCGCTGAAGATCGAGCAGTTACTCAATGATGCCGATTTGATCGAAGATCTTTCGAAGGAGTTTTTCCGTGTACAAGATTTCCTGTATCTCGGCCGCGGCATCAATTTCCCGGTCGCACTCGAAGGTGCTCTCAAGCTCAAGGAGATCAGTTACATCCACGCCGAGGGCTATCCGGCCGGCGAGATGAAACACGGGCCGAATGCACTTATCGACGAGAAACTGCCGGTCGTGGTCGTGAACACTCGCGAAAATGGAAATGCGGGCAGCGAGCTTCGCTACGAGAAAACGCACTCGAACATCGTTGAGGTGAAAGCCCGCGACGGCATCGTCATCGCCGTGCTGACCGAAGGCGACGGAATGAGCTCAAAGGTCGCCGACCACGTTATCGAAATACCCGAAACATCTGACCTCCTCGGGCCAGTGCTTTCGGTTGTCCCACTCCAACTTCTCGCCTATCACATCGCCGTCCGCCGCGGCTGCGATGTCGACCAGCCGAGAAATTTGGCAAAAAGTGTAACGGTAGAGTAAAAACATGAACGCAATTTCAGTCAACGAATTCGGAGGGCCGGAGGTGCTCCGGGTCGCGGATATCGAGCGGCCGGAACCCGCCCGCGGCGAGGTGCTCGTTCGCGTAAATGCGGCGGGCGTCAATCCGGTTGATACCTACATTCGTTCGGGCATCCACGCCGTAAAACCGCAGCTTCCCTACACGCCGGGAAAGGATGGTGCCGGGGTCGTTGAGGCGGTTGGCGACGGCGTTTATGGTTTCGAAAAAGGCGACCGTGTTTACATCGCCGATACGCGGACCGGGACTTACGCGGAGTACGCACTTTCCCGCGAAGATCAATTAGGGCGGCTACCCGAGAAAATTTCGTTCGAAGAAGGCGCGGGTATATTTACGCCCTATGCGACCGCCTATCGAGCGCTATTTCAGAAGGCCGGGGCGAAAATAGGCGAGACCGTTCTTGTCCATGGAGCCTCGGGTGCCGTTGGTTTGGCGGCGGTTCAGTGGGCAAAGAGTTCGGGGATGCGCGTTATTGGCACGGCGAGTACCGAGGAAGGAAGATCACTTGCTACCGCTAGCGGAGCGGACGCAGTTTTTGACCACTCAGACGCGGGGCATTACTCGGAGATAATGGACTTCACGGCGGGCGAAGGCTGCAATGTCATACTCGAAATGCTCGCGAATGTGAACCTCGAAAATGACTTCGGGGCTCTGGCAAAGTATGGCCGGATTGTTGTGATCGGAAGCCGCGGAAGCCTCGACTTTACGCCGCGGCTGGCGATGGGCAAGGAGGCGACGATACTCGGGATGTCGCTTTTCAACGCCGCTCGGCATGAGATGGAAGTGATCCACGCCGCTATCGGACGCGGGCTTGAGGACGGCGTTGTGGCACCGGTAATCAGTAACACGTTCCCATTGAACGAAGCCCCCGCGGCGCATCGCGAAGTGATCGAAGGCAAGAGCCTTGGAAAGACCGTGTTGTTGACATAGGGTTCCTAGCTCGCTTCTAGCGGTGATCGGCTTCAGACACAAAGTTCAGATCGGACAGATCAGTATCAAGATTTACAACCCTGACTGGGTCTAGGAAGACGGTACGCCCGGATGCCACGGACACGATATATGTTTGCCCTGAGGGTAGGCCTTCAATCGTGTAGTGACCGAAGTGATTTGAGACAGCGAATACCGGTTCTTCGAGTTCGCCTCCTTGTGCCATGATCCGGACGTTAGGAATGCCGCGGCCATCGGGGGTAATTGCTCGCCCGGAGATCGTGGCGGGAGCCGAAGTCGGGCCGAGCGACGTTAGTGTAAGCGAAGCAGCGGAGACCGTTCCGGTATCCGCTGCCGCGCAGTCAAAGAAACGTAGGGTCCACGTCCCGTTTGGGTTGGCAACAGGTAAAAAAACCGGAAACATTGACGTGAATGGCGGGCCCGGATCGACGGGCGAAAACGGCCCCGACTGCTGAGTGCGGTAGTTGCCACCCGGAATAATGAACGTGTTGCCTCCACTTGCCGCAGCGAACCAGATGTTTCCAGTATGTGCGTCCGCAAAAACATAAGTGCCGTTTAGGTCCGAGCTATCACCGAAACCGGTAAGGCTCGTTCGTCCTACGTAGGCGAAGATCACATGGGTCGTGTTATCAGGCGCGATCAAAAGAACCTGGAGATCGCCGATAAACGTGTGGGTCATTGTGAAAGAAACGGTGGTCGAGATCACCGGCCCGACGAGTCCCGAAACGTTGAAAGTAATGTTCCGAGGAGCTCCGCATGTCGGGTTTGGCGAGGAACCGTCGGGTATAGCTCCTGTGCCCGTCCCGGGAAAAGTCTGGGCCAAAGACGAAACTGCCAAAAATACCGTTACCGCAAAAAGAATCAGGATCGTTCTAGACAAACGTGAGTTAACAAGACATGCTGACATAGTTTCTCTTCGCTTCGGCGCAGGTCGAACGACTAATCATCAGAAACACAAACGGACGTTCCGAAAAAGTTCTCGTTCAGGTTAGAAAAGGGAGGTTTTTTTGTAGGAGGGATTCACGAGACCGCTTTGAAAAAAAGATTACAAAATAGACGATTTCCAGTCAAGAGTTATTTAACTTTTTGCCCCCAGTTGCGTCAGCAAGATCAGACGGCTTGCTGAATTCCGGCAGAGCCCCAAAAACCTGAAGGGCGTATTTCACGTTTCCAAAGGGTGCGGAGACCTGCACGCCTGCGATAACGTCGTGAACTTCGAGCAGGGATTCGCGGGCGATCTTGATCCCTTCCTCGCGGGCGTCGTCCTTGCCTTTTTCTGAGGCGATCCGCATTCGCTCAAGAATTTCAGGAGTGACGTTCACGCCCGGAACTTCATTGTGCAGGAACTCCGCGTTCCGAAAGCTGACAAGCGGCCAAATTCCGGCGACGATCGGTATCTTGACGTGGGCAATGCGGTCGATGAATGACCTAAGCTGCTCGATGTCAAAAACCGGCTGCGTGATCGCATATTCAGCTCCCGCCTCGACCTTCCACTCGAACCTGCGGATCTCCTCGTCCAGATTTACAGCTCCGGGATTGACTCCAACGCCGATCGAGAAGGCGGTAGGCTTCCCGATGGGATTGTTGCCGATGTCGAGCCCATGATTGAGCTTATTGGCCATATTTGTAAGTCCGATGGCGTCGATATCGAAGACTGCGGTCGCGTCCGGATACGGCCCCATCTTCGGCGGGTCGCCGGTGATGAGAAGGAGGTTATGGAGCCCGAGAGCGGCGGCTCCAAGCAGGTCGGACATCATCCCGAGCAGGTTTCGGTCTCGGCAGCAGTAATGGAGCACGGCCTCGATGCCGATATCGCGTTCGACGAGGACGGCGGTCGCCTGAGCCGACATCCGCGTTTGCGCCCGCGGGCCATCAGGGATGTTCACGGCGTCAACACCGGCAACCTTCAAAAGCCGGATCGAATCGAGCGTCGCCGCGGCGTCGCAGCCCTTCGGCGGAAGCACCTCGACCGATGTGACGAATTCGCCGCGGGCGATCTTTGCCGACCAATTCGACCGCTCTTCAGGTGCCACAACCGAAACGTCATCGGGCTTTAGTTCGGTGACGCTTGCAGGTTTGACCGTTGCCGTTTGGTGAAGCTGACGCGGGCTGATCGAGCGGATCGCGTCGGCGATCAGCTTGATGTGGGTCGGCGTTGTGCCGCAGCAGCCGCCGACGAAGTTCGCTCCCGCCTGCACGAATCGCTTGGCAAAGGTCGCCATGTATTCGGGCGAGCCCATGTAGAACTGGCGTCCCTGAACATCGCGCGGAAGCCCGGCGTTCGGTTGTGCGGAGAGCGGCAGCGAGGTCACCGCCCGCATTTTTTCAAGGGCAGACAATACGTGCGTCGGGCCCATGCCGCAGTTGAGGCCGATGACGTCAACACCGAGTTTTTCAAGCTCGGCGGTAAAGGTCTCGGGTGCGGTTCCGAAGGTCGTTTTGCCGTGGTCCTGGATGGTCATCTGAGCGACGATGGGAAGATCGCAGATCTCCTTGACGGCACGGATCGCCTGTTCGATGACCGGAAGTTCAGAGAAGGTCTCGAGGACGAAGAGATCGACCCCGCCTTCGAGCAATGCCTCGGCCTGCTCGCGGAAAAGAGCTCGTGCTTCTTCAAATGACGTCGGGCCGAAGGGCTCGATCCGAAGCCCGAGCGGGCCGATCGCACCGGCGACGAAGGCCTTATCGCCGGCCGCCTCGCGTGCAAGCCGGGCGGCGGCGATGTTGATCTCGCGGAGACGTGATTCAAGGCCGTACTGCTTAAGTTTGTGGCGGGTCGCACCAAAAGAATTTGTCTCGATGATGTCGGCTCCCGCCTTTACATATTCGGCGTGGACCTCGCGGACAAGATCGGCGGAGGTCAGGTTGAGCTCGTCGTAGCTGCGGTTGATGTAAACGCCCTTGTCGTAAAGCCGGGTGCCGACCGCTCCGTCAAAAACGAAGACGCTGTCCGAAGAAAGCAATTCGCGAAAGTCTCTCATAACTAAAAAAGGCCTCGCCAAACAGCGAGACCTCAGATTTCAGATCGATTGTCGCAAGCTGTTTAGCAGTTTATTTAACGTGGTCGCAAGTCGCAATAACTCACCACGGTGTAATACCGAATAATGCGACTTTCGCGGCCGAGTGTCAAGGATTCAGCGTTGGCACCTCCGGCAGAAGAAGGTTGAGCGGCCCGCTTGTTTTAGTCGCAAGATGGATTCGCCGCAGGCCGGGCACAGCTCGCCCTCGCGGCCGTAAACGCGCCAATCGGGCGAATTCGCTTCGCCGTAAAAGTTCCCGCCGATGTTGGTGGGCTCGACCGGAACCGCACGGCTTGATTCGATCGAGCGCTCAAGGACGGCAAGGATCGCGGAGTGCAGCAGCTCGGTCTTCGGCTTCGTCAGCTTATCCGCACGCTTTCGCGGGTCGATGCCGGATTCGAACAACGCCTCGGCGGCGTAGATGTTTCCGAGCCCGCAGACCTTCGTTTGGTCGAGCAAAAACTCCTTGATCGGCCGCGATGAGATTTTCAGTTTTGATCGGAAATACTCGATGGTGAAATGGTCACCGAAGGGTTCGGGGGCGAGCTTGCAAAGTTCCTTCGCGGCGTCGAGCTGCTCGCTGCGGACGATGTTCATGAACCCGAAGTGCCGCTGGTCGCTGAAGTTGAGCGTCTCGCCGCCGAGGTTGAACTGGGCGTGGGTGAACCGCGGCGGCTCTATATTCGCCGCAGCGATCGAGAAGCGGCCGCTCATCCTTAGGTGAACGATAAGTGTGCGTTCGTTATCAAGTTCAAAAAGAATATGTTTTCCGCGACGGCGAATTGAGTTGATGCGGGCATTCGCAAGCAGGGCGTTGAAATCGTCAGGAGCGAATGCGGGGGCAAGCCGCTGGCGATGGAGCACTGCCTGCTCGATCCGGCGGCCGCGGACGAGCAGGTCAAGATGGCTGGTAACGAGTTGGACCTCGGGTAGTTCGGGCATCGGTGATCTGATCAGGTGACGGAGTAATCCGGGATCGTGGCTTTGTCGCCGAGCACGGTCCCTTCGGTGATCGAGCTGCTCCGGCCGATGAATGAGCTTCGCCCGACGACCGAGCCGCGAACCGCAGCCCCGGCGGCAATTCGTGTGTGCGACCAAATAACTGAGTCTTCGACAACGGCCTTTTCTTCGAGCAAGACGCCGGGTCCGAGGACCGAATTGCGGACCGTCGCGTGCGGCTTTATCACGCAGCCTTCGCCGAGCAATGAGGCGCTATCGACCGAAGCCGCTGTAGCAATTTCGCTGTGCGCGGAGTTTTCGCGCTGAGAAACGCCAATTCGGCCCGCCAAAAAGTCCATATGAGCCTGAAGGTAGCTGGCCGGGTTGCCGATATCCCTCCAATATCCGTTGCTGAGCAGATAAGAGCGGAAGTTCAGCCCCTTTTCGAGTATCGCCGGGAAAATATTGAACTCAAACGAGGAGTGTTCGCCGTGCGGGATAAGATCAAGCACCGAGCGTTCTAAGATGTAAATTCCGGCATTGATGTTCCGCGAGCGGAGTTTCGGGACGTCCTCGGCCTTGGGCTTCTCGATGAAGCGTTCGACGCGGCCGTCGGTGTCTGTTTCGACGAGCCCGTAGCGGGTCGGATCTTCGACCTCGACCAAAACGATGGTCGCGTCCGCCTTGGTAGTGCGGTGCTGATCGAGCACTTTCGCCAGGTCTATATCTGTAAGTATATCACCATTTAGCACGACATAGGTCTGCGATGCCGCGTCTGCAGCATAGCGAAAAGCACCGCTTGTTCCGAGAGGATTCGGTTCGGTGATATATCCAACTTTTGTCTTATACTGTGAACCGTCGCCGATGGCGTCTTCGATCTTGTTTGGCTGATAGCTGAGCGAAAGCACCGCCTTTTCAACGCCAGCCGCCGCAAGCATTTCAAGCTGGAACGCCAAAAAAGGCCGGTTCATCATTGGAACGATCGGCTTTGGCGTAAAGACCGTCAGCGGCCGCAGTCGCGTGCCCTTTCCGCCGGCGAGGATAACTGCACTTACATCACACATTAACTAAATATCGAACGCGAAATGTAAGCCTAAGACCTGAGAAGCCAAAAATCAAAGGTAGCGGCGGCTATGAATTATGGCAAAACAATAACAAAAAATGTTCAAAATTGATTGACACTTTTTTGCACAATCTGTAATCTCATAATAGAAGGCGAGCCTTCTCCTTCAGTGCTTCCGGGCACAGCCCCCGACTTTCTCACCATTCGGGATACGGACAAAACTCACTTCTCAGGCAAAAACATGGCTTTCGATAAGAAACTCGCGATGCGAAATGCGGAAAAGTATCTCTCACAGGGAAAGATCCGCGCGGCAATAGGCGAATACCGAAGGGTAACTACTCAGGATCACACCGATGTCGTAACTCTCAACATGCTCGGCGATCTTTATATCAAAGATAACGATTCCGACGCTGCGCTTAAATGTTTCAAAGGCGTTGCCGAGCACTATACGAGCCAAGGGTTCGCTGCCAAAGCGATAGCCGTTTATAACAAGATGAGCCGGATCGCTCCGCTGACGCCCGACATGTCGGCCCAGCTTGCTGAGCTTTACCGGCAAAAGGGTTCGGTCGTTGAGGCGAAATCGCACTATGTGACCCTTGCCGAAGATTATGAAAAGAACGGCCGAAAGGTCGAGGCTCTCGCGATCTGGAAGCAGATAGCAGCTCTCGATACAAAGAATACCGACGTCCTCGAGCACATCGGAGAGTCGTATCTAGGCGAAGGAGATGCGGCCGAGGCTGTCGCGGCTTTCGTTGAAATGGGTGAACGGCACCAGCGCGCGGGGCGGATCGAAGATGCGGAGAACTCATTCCGTCGGGCGGTCGCCGCTGACGGCTTCTCGGCAAAAGCTCTCAGGTCCTTGGTCGAGCTTAAGAAATTGAAGGGTGAAGATGCCGAAGCGCGCGAGATGCTGACGGACATTCATCGGCAGAATCCCGCCGACCCGGAGATCGGGAAGCTGCGTTTTGAATGGGAACTTGCTCACAACCCGGCTGAAGCGGAAGCGACACTTAAGGAGATAGTTGCCGCGGAGCCCGCGAGCTATCCATTGTTCCTTGAGCTTTCGACCCATTACCTTGAGATCGAAGACCACTCTTCTGCAATACGTACGCTCGTTGCTGCTTCTGATCATCTCTTGCGGGATAGCAAGCTAGAGGATCTCGCGTTTCATGTAACCCGGTTGCGGGAAGCGGTTCCGATGGACCTTGACCTTCTTCGGCTCGATGCGTCTCTCGCCTCGTGGCAGAAGGACGAGGATCGGTACATCGATGTCCTGAAGCTCCTCGCTTCAGCAGCCCGCGAGGCCGAAGCGGTAGTTGACGAGCGATCGGCCCTCGTGCAGCTTACAATGCTCTGCCCGACGGAAACGTATCTCGCCCAGCGTCTTTCCGAGCTCAACGAAATACACGGATTTGCGAGTTCTGAAAGTACGGTGAGCACCTTCGACGCACGCTTCTTTGGCGGAGGCGAGGTCGAGGAACCGGCCGAGTCTTTTGCAATTGTGGACGCCGAAAATGATGACGCGGTGATCGGCAGTTCGGATATCGAGCACACGGTTGAGACCCTTACCGCCGAAGTCGATCTTATTGATCCATCTGCGGCGGTGGTCGAGATCGGCGGAGAATCGCTGGACCGCCTTTCGCGTGAGATCGATAGCATCAGATTTTATCTGGACAGTGGATACAACGATCTTGCTCTAAGTGCGGCTGAGGACCTGAAAAATGAATTCGGTTCACGGCCTGAAGTAGAGGAATTGCTGGAAACCATTAGGCGAAACGCGGCTCAGAATGGAGCTACATCTTCGGTGGCGGATAAAGCCGAACAATTGCCGATTCAGCCGGTTCCAACGGCTTCGTTAGGCAGCGAGATGGATGACCTCTTTTCGGATCTTGGCCTCGATCCGATCGGTCAGGACGACTCTGAGGATTTCGAAACACACTACAACACCGCCATCGCATATCAGGAAATGGGGCTTAGTGAAGAGGCGATCCGCGAGTTTCAAGATGCTGCCGGGCTTGTCGGGCCTAACGACGGGACCCGACGGTTCTATTCCTGTGCGAACATGCTTGGTCATTGCTTTATGACCATCGGCAAGCCGCATTTGGCCCGGAAGTGGTATGAACGCGCACTTGAGGTGAAGGGGCTTTCGTCTGAGGAACAACAAGGGCTCTGGTACGAATATGCCCACTCGTGCGAGAACGATGGCGACACCCGGACCGCGGCGACGTTCTTCGAAAAGGTTTATATTGAAAACGTCGGTTTCCGCGATGTTTCTCAGCGGCTTGAGCGGATGTCGGTCGCTGCCTAAGACGGTTGTTTGTCACGGTTCCCGGCGTTATACTTTGACGGTATGGTCGAAAGACTTACCGTCATTTTCTTTATCACGCTGTGCATCCTGCTCGGCGTTTATCTCGTTCTGGCACCTTGGGACACGATGTTCGGGCTCTGGAGTGAGAATTATCTGCTCGTTTACTTAACGGACGTGACTGGCTATCCCGTTCTTCAGCGAACGGTCGCGTCCAATTGGGTCCGCGGCGGCGTCACGGGTCTTGGAGTACTTAACCTCTTCATCGCCCTCTGGGAGATCGTTCATTTTCGTCAAAGCGTCGCTTTGCTCAAGGGCACTCCGCCGGAACCGGGAAAGTAAATATGCTTTCCGCTCCGCTGATTTACCCAATAACCGAAGGACTCGCTGATGAGTCGAACTTTGACCAACAGCTTAGCCAAATAATGTCGAACGCAATTGCAGCCGCGGAGGCGGGCGTCGCTTTGTTCCAATTACGAGAAAAGCAGCTTTCGGCAAAGCTGCTTTTTGAATTGACGGCGGCCATTGTGCGGGAGACCAAGGGAACCGGTCTGCAGCTCATCGTTAATGGCAGGCCGGACATCGCACTTGCGGCGGGAGCGGCGGGCGTTCACCTTCCCGTCAACGGACTTCCGATAGCAGATGTGCGGCGGACGTTCGGTTCCGGTCTCTTGATCGGTGCGTCGTGCCATACCATTGAGGAGTTGTCGGCGGCTCGCGAGAACGGAGCGGACTTTGCGACATTCGGCCCGATATTCGCTTCGCCGGGCAAAGGCGAGCCGAAGGGTATTGGGGATTTGCATTCGGCGGCTTCGGCGGTCGAAGATTTTCCCGTTTTAGCACTCGGCGGAGTCTCGATCGAAAAGATCAACGAGGTTGCCGCCACCGGTGCGGCAGGAGTTGCGGCGATTCGGGCTTTGAGTTCGCCGGAAAAGATCGTAGCGTTCGCCCGGAGGATGGAGTTTGCATTCAATGAAAGAAGTTCAGAAAGTTTGTCTTAGCATCGCGGGGCTTGACCCGTCGGGAGGGGCGGGCGTTTTGGCGGATGTGCGTGCCTTTGCGGCCTTTGGCTGCTTTCCGGCGGCAGCCGTTACGTCGATCACCTACCAGAATACGCAGGGCGTTTTCGGGTCCGCTAACCAATCAGGCGAAGTGGTCGAGCGGCAGATCAGGCCGATCTTGGACGACTACACTCTAGGCGCCGTAAAAACCGGAATGCTGCCCTCGGCCGACGTGATCAAAGCGGTTGCTCGGGTCCTTGGCGAGATCCGCGAGGTGCCGGTCGTGGTCGATCCGGTGGTTCGCTCCACCTCAGGATTCGATCTGATCGACGATGCCGCTCTGCGATGTTTGATAGAACAGCTCTTCCCGCTGGCTGCGATCGTCACGCCAAATCTTGCCGAGGCAGAGCGGATCGCCGGCATCGCGATCGAGGCCGATGAAGACCTTGATCGGGCCGCCGAGGTGATGCACGGGTTCGGGGCAGCATGCGTTCTGATCAAAGGCGGGCATCGCGTTCCAGGGTCGGATCCGACTAAGGCAGTCGATCATCTTTTCATCAAAGGCAAACGCGAAGACATCGCTAGCGAAGCCATCGACACATCTTCAACCCACGGAACGGGCTGCATACTTTCATCAGCGATCGCTGCAAACCTCGCACTTGGAAAAGAGTTGGTGGAAGCGGTTACTGTCGCGAAGGCTTTTGTGAATGAGGCGATCCGAACCGCACCGGGGCTCGGGAAAGGCAATGGGCCGATAAATATCCGGGCTATTTAGCTATGGGGATGAACGCAGGCGATTCGTAGGTGACGCCGAAGGTGACGCCCGTTCGCGGGCTAAACCGCGTGAGGCCGAAAATGGCTGCGGTATCGAATCGCAGGCCAGATGCACGGATTTGCGTGCCGACGCGAAACTCCCCAACGCTTTCGGTCCCAAGCGGTGCGGCGTCGCGACGGGTGTTTTCGCGTCCGTTTACCTCAGCGACGAGATTGATCCGGTCGTTGACCCGCACAATTCCTGCCAAACCGTAAAGGAAAACATCGTTCTGCGTGAATGTGTTTAGCGGGGCATTCATAATGCCGAGCCCGACATTGCCGTAGAGGTTAACGAACGGATCGCGGCCGGCCCGCTTGCCGAACTTCTTCTGCGCGATGATCTTAGAGAAAACGTTGATCTGGTTGGTCCCGATGCCGCGGGCCTGGTCGGTATTCGGCATCTGAAAGCCAAACTTCGTTCCGATCGCCGGGAAGTATTTCGTTTCGTTGAGCAGCTTTATCTTCGCCGAGATGGTGAAATCGCTGAAGTCGTTGGTCGAGTTACCCGTGATGTTGAGCGGGATCGGCGACGGGTTCGAGGCCGAATTGATCGCGAGGTAATTCTGGATAGTCCCCTCGATCTGTATCTCGACATTCGGCGCAAGCCCCTGCCGGATGCGGATATCGCCGACACGGGTCAGGTCGCCCTTGAGCCCCGAAAGCGGGAACTTGGCGTTCTGTATAAAGTCAACGCCGACCCCGATCTCAAGAGCACCCTGCGGCGTGATGTCGATGTCGTCCGTGATCAACGGACGCTGCTGCGCAGAATGAGACGAGGCACAAAGTAGAATGACCGCGGCAAGGATCGATAGTCTCAACATCATGAAGATTTTTGCATATCTACTTTGGATTGCAAAACAAAACAGGAAGGCGCCGAAATTTCCCCGGCACCCTCCAAAAAGATGAACGGATCAGCGAGTATCAAATCTGCTCACAGTGAAATCACCTCTGAGCCTCTACTTGTTCGAGGCCGAATCCTACATTGTTCCGCCGACATCGCTGCTATTAGAATCTCTCCCGATCTGTTCGGGAAGCGACGAGGGTTTTGGACAAGAAATGTGATTCTTGCAACAATAACTTCTTAGAGGATCATTATCGCGTCCGAATAGATCGAAATTTTGGGCCTTGGTCGTTTACTCACACAATGGAAAAAAGGGATATTCAGAGAGAATCGAACGAGGTCGGCGGCCTGCGGCTTGTTGAGGACGCAGGGGAGCTTCGTGAATTCCCTTTGATCGAAAAGCAGTTCGTCAATTTTATTTTCTTTCGGGTCGATCCGGCTTTTCGCAAACTTGCTGATCATGAAAAGGCTGCGATGAAACGCGACTTCGAGGCGGTCTTCAATGAGTTTGCCGATGACTTCTTGCTCTTTAACTACTCGCTCGTTGGCTTCGATTCGAGGGCGGACCTAATGTTTTGGCGGATCGGGCGGTCGATGGATCAGATACAGGACATGACCGCTAAGCTTTATAGAACAAGGCTCGGCGGGTTTCTTGAAACGACCGACAACTATCTGGCCGTAACGAGCAAGATGATGTTTGTTGGCGAGGGCGGCGAGGATCGCCATCACGTTTTGGCCGGGACGCGGAAGTATCATTTCATTTACCCTTGTTCGAAAGACCCCAACTGGTCTGAGCGATCGGCGGAGGAACGCGATGCGATCATTGAAGAACACTTCATGATCGGGAAGAAGTTTCCGAATATCCGCATCCATTTAACGCATGTGTTCGGCTTCAGCGACACGGAATATTTGATATCATTTGAGACAAACGAGCCGAGGGATTTTCTCGCTCTTGCCGAGGAATTGCGGCAAACGGCGTCGAGAAAGTTCACGTTGCCGCGGATGCCCGTTTATACGTGCCGGCAACGGCCGCTCCGCGAATGTCTGGACGCCTTGGGCTAGGTTAATGTCGTTGGTACTAGTGGCAATGATCGCACGCAGGTTTCTTATTAGCGGCATGGTTCAGGGGGTTGGCTATCGCTACTTTGCCCAGCGATCGGCGGCGAAGCATCAGGTAAAGGGCTACGTCCTCAACCTTGAAGACGGACGGGTCGAGGCATTTGCCCAGGGGCCGGACAAGGCGGTCGAGGGGTTCAAGCTAGACCTGGCGACAGGCCCGGCTTATTCACGAGTATCCGAGGTCGAGGAACTCGTCGAGGAGCCGAACGATATTTTTTCGACGTTTAGAATAGAAAGATAGATTTATAGCACTATATGGATAACCTTAAGAGCCTTATTCGAGAGGTGCCCGATTTTCCGAAACCGGGCATTAATTTTTATGACATCACCACGCTGCTCAAAGACCCGGAGGGCCTCGAGCAGGCGATCGACGCAATGGTCGAGCAATGCCGCGGGCTTAATATAGATACAGTCATCGGCATCGAATCTCGCGGGTTCATTTTCGCCGTGCCGATCGCTTACCAGATCGGAGCCGGATTTGTACCGGTCCGCAAGCCGAAGAAGTTACCCGCCGACACGGTTTCCGTTTCTTATGAACTTGAATACGGCCAGGATACGCTCGAGATGCACCGAGATGCGGTCGGCGAAGGACATCGCGTTCTGATCGTCGACGACCTGCTCGCGACCGGCGGCACAGCGAAGGCCGTGGTCGATCTGGTCGAGGGAATGGGCGGCATCGTCGTCGGGTTGCACTTCGCCGTCGAACTGGACTTCCTCGGCGGCCGAAGCAAGTTCGAAGGCAAGGACGTCCGTTCGCTAATCCGATATCAAAGTTAGAGAGTTGAATCTTGAGCCCGGCCCGAAGCGAAAACGCTAGTCATCCGGTTTGATCACTTGGAGGACGTTTTATGAGATCGCTTCTGGCCGCATCATTCATCATCTTTTTCGCCGCTTCATCTTCCTTCGCACAATCCTCATACAACCCGGCAAAACTGAGCGGCAGTCAGATCGCAGCCGACGTACGGTTAATGCTTGACGCGTTAGAGGCCATTCATCCGGGGCTCGAACGGTACGATTCGAAAGCCGACCGGGCACGGGCGCTGGAAGGGCTTCGGCGTCTTGAAAGAACCGGCGGCACGGAGTTCGAGTTTTACCTCGCCGCGTCCCGTTACCTTGCCGCAATCCGGTGCGACCACACGAAGGCCGAACTCTCACCCGACCTCTCAAAGTATCGCGAAGACAACCCGAGCCATCTTCCGTTCCGATTCACCGTGATCGAAGGACGGATGTTCATGCTTGAGTTTGACCGGGAGCAGGCAACGATCGAGCGCGGCTCCGAGGTCGTGAAGATCAACGGAAAGAAAGCCTCGGCACTCATCGATGAATTTTCAGAATACGTTTCGGTCGATGGTTACACAGACCATGTACGCCCTTTCAAACTTGCCGACGACTCTGACCTGCTGGGCTCGGATCTCGATCACTTTTATCCGCTACGATACGGATTCGGCCCCGCGGTCGCACTTGAAGTAAAGCGGCCCGGCGGGAAGGCTGAAAAGCTGAACGCTTCGTTGATCACCTACAAGAAATGGCGAACCCTCGCCAGTGAAAAGGCAATCAATAACTTTTCAGATCCGGGTGCCGTTGAGTTTCGGTTAACGGACGACATTGCATACCTTCGCGTAGCAACATTCATCAACTACCGAACGCCGACGGATCCGTACAAAGTGTTTTCGCCGTTATTTGACCAGATCCGCGAACGGCGAGTTCAGCATTTGATCGTCGATCTACGAGAGAACGGCGGCGGTTCGGATGACGTTGGCGTCGCACTCGGCCGATTTCTATTGCCCGAACCGGTTGCAATTAAGGGCCGTTCGGCGGTAAAGACTCTGTCAGTTCCCGAACGGCTCCGTCCTTATCTGGAAACGTGGGATAGGAGCGTGTTTGACATCGCTCCCGAGGGCTGGAGCAAGAACTCGGACTTGCTGTTTGAGAAGGCCGCCGCTCCTATCGAACTGCAACCGTTGCCAAATGCTTTTGGCGGCAGGGTGACTTTTCTCACGAGCGCGTACAATGCGTCGGGTGTGGTCATTCTGATGTCTCGTCTGAAAGACCTGCGGCCGATCAGGCTCATAGGCGAGGAGACCGGCGGCAGCTCCGAAGGGCCGACGGCCGGGATCATCCTTTTCCTTAACTTGCCGAATTCAAAGATCAGGGTTCGGATCCCGGTTTACCGGAGCTATACCGGAATAAAGAGTTTCGAGCCGGGCAAGGGGCTGATCCCGGACATTAAAATTACGACCTCGCTTGATGACCTGATCTCCCGCCGGGACCGAGCGCTCGAAACAGCCTTTAAGAATTAGCGAAACTTGACACATCAGGGCCAGGCATCCCACAATTCATCCTTGTCCTCGGGTCCCGTAGCTCAGTTGGATAGAGCGTCCGCCTCCTAAGCGGAAGGCCGCTGGTTCGAATCCAGCCGGGACCACCACTCATCCGTTTTCCCACGGAGAAATCAAAACACCGCCCGGAAGGCCGGGACACGTTGTGGCCCGCAAGAATTGTTCGGATCTCCGAAGTTAATTAAGTTTTTGGAAACCCGAGCCGAATGCAACTTTTTATTTAATGAACGGATAACAACGGTTGTAAAGCACAGTGGCAAGCAAAAGGCGGTTTGCTGGGGTTAGGAGAGCTTTACGCAATTTTCATAGTGTTAGGGTGAATTGGCCGCGCCGGACCGGGCGCGGCTTTTTTGCGCTTTGTTCGGCGTTTCGGGTTCGTTAGCGGCATCTCTTACGGCAAGGCGACCTGTGCTAAATTATCGTTGATGCAGAAGGTCCTTACAGCGGCAGAAATGCGCGAGGTCGATCGCCTGACCACGGAGCGTTACGGCATTCCATCGATCATCTTGATGGAAAACGCCGCCCACGCCGTAGCCCGCGTAATCACCGAGAAACTCGGCGGCAGCGTTAGAGGCAAAAGCATTCTGATCCTCTGCGGCAAAGGGAATAATGGTGGAGATGGTGCGGCATTGGCGAGGCAACTTGGTCTGCACGGAGCCTTTGTAAACGTTGTCCTGTTGGGTCGAATAAAAGAAACAAAAGGCGACGCGCGCACGAATTTGGGTGTGTTGGTTAACGAGGATTTCACCTACGACGATGTTTACATGAGCGAGTTTTGTCACCTTTGGGAAGTGACTTCGAAGGACGATTGGAATTCAATTCAAATCGAACTCTTCAGCGGCCTTGATATGATCGTTGATGCAGTTTTGGGAACGGGATTAACAAGGCCGCTCGATATCTGGACCTACAACATAATTCATGAGATCAATTTCCTGACCGACGATTATTCCAGAGACACACCGATTCGAGTGGCTGTTGATATCCCATCAGGATTGAATGCTGATTCGGGCGAACAACTTGATATAGCATTACAGTCCGATTTTACGGTGACATTCACCGCTCCGAAGCCTGGTAACGTGCTTCCATCTGCCGCGTCTTTTAACGGGGAGCTTATCATTAAGCAGATAGGCTCGCCGCAGGAGTTGATCGACGAACAGCCGTCGCAGCTTTATTTAGCCGAAAAGGAAGATGCGGCACAGTGGTTACGCTCGTCTAAGTTTTCTAGCGATTCCTACAAAAACAAACGCGGGCATGCTTTGCTGATAGCCGGTTCGGAGAATTATTCCGGAGCGGCGGTGTTGGCGGCGAATGCGGCTGTGCGATCGGGTGTTGGACTCGTGACGCTTGCTTGTCCCGCCGAAGCAAAGAGCGAGATCGCTTCGCGTTTGCTGCCCGAGGTCATACTGCAAACGCTCGACCCAACGGCGGACGACTCCGAACTTAAGAACGCCGATGCCATCGCGGTGGGCTGCGGCCTCGACGCAGAAAACAGGGTGATCGAAGGCTTCGTCCGAAGGCTAGTCGAAGAGCGAACCACGCCGGTGATCGTTGATGCCGGTGCTCTATGGTTCTTCAACGCCGAAATCGCAGAGAACCACCCCGACGCTAAAGCGTCACCCCTCCTTCGTAAGGAGGGGAGCGACCTGCCGCCACTAATACTGACTCCACACGAGGGCGAGTTCTTGCGGCTGCTTGGCGATGAACAGAACCACCCCGTCGGCGAAACGCCGCCACCCCTCCTTCGTAAGGAGGGGAGCCCGATCAAGGATCGAGTTGCGGCGGTTCGCGAGTTTTCGCAGAAGCACAATGTCATCCTCGTGTTAAAAGGCGAGCGTGTTTTGATCGGTGAGCCCGGCGGAAAGGTCGTCGTCAATCCGACCGGAAATTCCGGCCTCGGGAAAGCAGGGAACGGCGATACGCTTGCCGGCATTCTTGCCGGTTTTATCGCACAAGCGGCGAAGATGAATATCGACATATTCGAAACGGTCGTCGCCGCGGTTTACATTGCCGGAATGGCCGGTGACGTCGCGGAAAAGAAGTTCGGCAAACGCGTGATGACCGCCTCGGACGTCCGCGAGTGTTTGACGGACGTCTTCGCAGAATTCGAGAAAGGTTAGTGTCAAGCCGTAAGCCGTAAGCTGTTAGCTTTTAGCCGGCAAGATCCGATGGCAAGATAAACTACCAACGCGGCTACTGGGAAAAAGAAAGTTGGTATTCGCAGATCGGCTTAGAGATGGTATGACCGAGACGATACGTTCCGAAACCCCTGAAGATACCTACGAACTCGGCAAGCGGATCGCCGGCGGGCTTCGCGGCGGGGATGCGGTCTTGCTCCATGGAGGACTCGGTGCGGGCAAGACGTTGTTGACCAAAGGGATTCTCGACGCTCTTGGTTTTGATGCAAATGAAGTGACGAGCCCGAGCTTTACTCTCGTCAATCTTTATCGGACAGATGAGCTTGACGTTTACCACATCGATCTTTGGCGGATAGAAGAAGGCAGCGATGCCGCGTTCGGCGTCGGGCTTGATGAGATCGTCGAGCAGGAAAATGCCGTCGTCATCATCGAATGGGCCGAGCGGCTCGGCAAATATCGGTTTTCTTCGCGGGTCTTTGACGTAGCGATAACCGGCGATGGCGACGAGCCGCGGCAGATCGAGATAGACGAACGATGAGAAGAACTTCCGCAAGCGTTTTGCTGCTTATAGCGTCCGCTCTGCTTTCATCTTGTGCGGAACAAGCCCCGCCGACAAACACGGTTACCGAACCTGAGAACGACCCACGCGTTGAGCGATTGATGAAACAACGCGACGCGGTCGTCAAGTATTTCCAGCCAATGGCGATCCGCGATGGCGACTGGCTCCAGACCCAACGCGAATCCGGCGAGACCTTTGAGCAATACATCGCCTCGGGCCCGACGCTACCAACCGCGGAACGCCGCACGATCTACGTTCAACCGATCGGCCGATTTACCGCGGAGCAGCGAAAGGCGATTCGGCTGGCCGCTGACTACATGCGGGCGTTTTACAGCCTGCCGGTCGAGCTCTTGGCCGATCGGCAGCTCGGCAATGTCCCGGCCGAGTTTAAACGGAAGGCCGGTTACCCGCCGCGGGACCAGATAAGGACACAGTACTTTCTCGATGATGTTTTGCCGAAGATGCTGCGGGATGACGCCGCGGCGTTGATCGCCTTCACGAACTACGACGTGTATCCGGAGGATACGTGGTTCTTCGTTTTCGGCCAGGCAGCGCTTCAAAAACGCGTCGGCGTTTGGTCGCTTTATCGTTTGAATGACGTCGCACTCGAGTCAGATAACCAGAAAGATCGTCTGCTTTTCCGCACGCTCAAGATCGCGATGCACGAGACCGGACATATGTTCTCGATGCGGCACTGCACGAAGTATGAGTGCCTTATGTCCGGGACAAATCATCTTGCCGAAACGGACCGCCGCCCGGTCGATAATTGCCCCGAGTGTATGGCAAAACTCGCCTGGGCGATGAACTACGAACCCGCCGAGCGTTATGAAAAGCTGGCTGAGTTTTGGGAGCGGCAGCGGCGGAGCGAGATCGCCGGTGAATTTCGGAAAAAGGCTGAAGCGGTCCGGGCGGCGGTGAAATGAAGATACACAAGCGGCAGATCGTCATGATTTTGATTTGCTTGGCGGTCTCGCTGGCGGTCTTCGCGGCCGTGAGCGCCATTTATTTTATGAACGAACATCTCGAAACCGACGAGGAGATCAAACTTCCACGGATGACCGCACCGCGGATCCTGATCTCAAAGGGCGAAAGGAGGCTTGAGGTCTTCGATGGCGAGCAGTTCGTTGCCGCGTTTGCTATTGGTCTCGGGTTCGCCCCCGATGGCGACAAAGCGATTGAGGGCGATGGCCGCACGCCGGAAGGCAACTTCTACATCTTCACCAAGAATCCCGAGAGCCGATTTTTTCTCTCGCTCGGCGTAAGCTACCCTTCCCGTGAAGATGCCGAACGTGGGCTTGCCGAAGGCTTGATCTCCGATGAAGAACACCGCTCGATCGTTTCTGCAATAGATGAAAAGCGTATGCCCGCGCAGAAAACGAAGCTCGGCGGCGAGATCTATATCCACGGCGGCGGAGGGCAGAACGATTGGACCGAGGGCTGCGTTGCACTCAAGAACAGCGAGATGCAGGCACTTTTTGACGCCATCCCGGTCGGAACGCCGGTCACGATACGGCCCTGAACCTTGTCAGGCGTGTAACAACTCTGTAACATCGATTTAACATCACAACTCGCCGTGGCGCTCTATAATAAAAAATTACGCTTATGGAACGCCCCGCAAATTCCCGTTTGAGAAAACGAACCCCGACAAAAGCCAGAACACCCGCAAAGCCCAGACCGAAACCGGAACCGGCGGCGGAAGAGGAACCGCGCCTTTTCAATCGAGAGTTGAGCTGGTTGGAGTTCAACCGCCGCGTGCTTGATGAGGCCCTTAACGAAAACCAGCCTCTGCTCGAGCGGCTTAAGTTTCTCTCGATCTTTTCGACGAACCTCGATGAGTTCTTCATGATCCGCGTCTCGGGGCTGAAGGAGCAGCTCGAGGAGGGCATTGTCGATCCTTCGCCGGACGGAATGCTGCCCGCCGAACAGCTTTCCGAGATCGGCCGCCGGCTCCGCCCGATGCTCAAGAAGCAGGTCGCTTGTCTTCAGCAATCCGTTATTCCCGCACTTGCCGCCACCGGCGTCACCATCGAGCCCTACAAATCGCTGCCGATAAAAGAGCGTCGGAAACTCGACAAGTATTTTCGTGAGAACCTTTTCCCGATCCTGACACCGCAGTCGGTCGATTCGAGCCATCCATTCCCATATATCTCGAACCTGAGCGTCAACATCGGCATCTTCATCGAACCCAATCGGCAGCTCACGCAAAAGAACCTGCGTCACCTTTTTCGGCAGAAGCGGTTCGCCCGCATTAAGCTGCCGCCGAGCGTTCCGCGTCTGGTGCCGATCAGCGAAAAGAAAGGCCGTTTCACACTTATCGAAGAGGTGATCTCGGCAAACGCCCGGGAGCTTTTTCCGAATATGAAGACCGGCGAAGGTTTCCTTTTTCGCGTAACCAGAGATGCCGATATTGAGATCCGCGAGGACGAGGCGGGCGACCTTATGCGGACGCTGGAACATGAACTTCAGCGGCGGAGGTTTCGTTTTCCTGTCCGCCTTGAGGTCTCATCGGCGATGCCGGACAGAATGCTGAAGGTGCTGACCGAGGGCATTGGCCTTACCGACCAGGACGTTTACAAGATCGATGGGTTTGTGGACATTCCGGACCTGATGCAGCTCTACTCGCTGCCGAGGCCTTCGCTCAAGGACAAGCCGTTTCATCCGGTTCATCCGGCGGTGCTTCACGACAAGAAAAGCGTTTTTGACGCAGTAAAGAAGCAAGACATCTTGCTTCATCATCCGTTCACTTCTTTCACCGCGGTAACGGATTTTCTCGCTGAGGCGGCCGAAGATCCGAATGTGCAGGCGATCAAGATCTGCCTCTACCGCACAGGAAAGGATTCGCCGATCGTTCGTTCGCTGATACGGGCGAGTCAATTGGGCAAGCAGGTGACGGCGGTCGTCGAGCTCAAGGCGCGGTTTGATGAAGAGAACAATATTGAATGGGCACGGCGGCTTGAGAACGATGGCGTCCACGTCGTTTACGGCATCAACGCGCTCAAGACGCACTCGAAGGTGCTGCTGGTCGTCCGACGCGAACGCGACAAACTTGCCCGCTATGTCCACATCGCGACCGGAAACTACAATCCCTTCACCGCGAAGCTCTACACCGATCTCGGGCTGATCACGGCCGATGAAGATATCGGTGCAGATGCGACCTATCTTTTCAATTTCCTGACCGGATATTCGCAGCAGGATACTTACCGGCGAATGCTCGTCGCACCTCTAAACCTTCGCGAGCGGTTCTTCGATCTTGTCCGCCGCGAGACCGCAAACAATAAGGCCGGAAAGGAAGCCCGCATCATTTTGAAGGCAAACAGCCTTACCGATGAGGATCTTATCGAAGCGCTTTATGAGGCTTCGAATGCCGGAGTTGAGATCGACCTGATCATTCGCGGTATTTGTTCGCTGCGGCCGTGTGTTCCGGGGCTTTCTGAGAACATTCGCGTTCGCTCGATCGTCGGGCGGTTTCTAGAACACAGCCGGGTTTTCTATTTCAAAAATGCCGGTGCCGATGAGTTCTACTTCGGCAGTGCCGATTGGATGCAGCGAAATCTTGACCGCCGCGTCGAGGTCGTTGTGCCAGTGCTTGACGAAGAGATCAAGACCTATCTTCGCGACCGATTCTTCGACGTGTATCTCCGCGATAACGTCAATTCCAAATTGCTGAAGCCGGATGGAACCTACAAGAAGGTCACACAAGGAAATGCCGAGCCGGTCGATTCGCAGGCGGAGTTCGTCGGCGAGGACCTGAGTTTTTAGGCAGAGCGGGCTCGCCCGAAGCGGGCGGTTTTGATGCCGTCCTCGTCCTTGCCATATTTTACGGTCAGCCGCGAGTAGCCCCGCGTTTCGGCTTGATAAGCTTCGGCGTCGAGCATTTTCTCGACCTCAAGTATCTCTTTGGGATCGCCCTCGATCTCCATATACTGCCCGAAGGGAAGCTCATCGAGCACGACCTCGCAGTCGCCGAGGTGAAACGTTTTCCGGTGCTTTTCGTAAACGACGGCCAGCTTGTAGCCGAGCTTTGCGACGATGAACTCCATCTCTTCGGCATCGGAGACAAGCGTCTCGTGCTCGATCTTGGTCTTAAACTCGGAGTCGTTCTTGATGCGTTCTTTATACGTGAGAAAGGTGCTCTCGCCGATCTTGCGGATGCGGAGAACGGCGTTGTTCTCATCCGGGATGCTGTTGCGGTAAATGAAATTTTGCTCGAACCGCTCGCTGACAAATTCGGCGCCAACTTCCCGAAGCCTGTCCGCAATTGCGACCATTGTGGGCTTATCGAGTCGGTACTTTTTCTCGGTTTCGATCGCCATTGGCAAACGGTTGAGCGGGAGCGGCCCGGCCCAAGCAACAATACTATTGGATACGCGCCCAATGGGCAAACGCGAGGCTTGGGCTTGACTCCGAAGCCGCCATCTCGGATACTTGACAAAAAGGTCAAGATTGAACTTCGAGGCCTTGCTTGTTAAATATTTAGATCCAAAGGAGCAGAAAATATGCCTTATCCCGAAATAATGATCCACGGTATGCGTGCCGAACTCGCCGACCTCGGCATTGAAGAGACCAAGTCCAGCGAAGCTGTTGCCGACGCGGTAAAAGCGACGGACGGAACGCTGATGGTCGTTGTGAACTCCGTTTGCGGATGTGCGGCCGGCGGCGTGCGGCCCGGAATCGCGATGGCACTGCAGGCCAGCGAAGCCAAACCGGACCGGGCGATCACCGTTTTTGCGGGTGCCGATATCGATGCGACCGAGACGGCCCGTGAATTCTTTACCGGCTACGCACCGTCCTCGCCGGCGATCGGCTTCCTTAAGAACGGCCAGCTCGTTGAAATGTTCGAGCGCCGCGACCTCGAGGGCCGCCCGCCGCAGGTCATCGCCCAGGCACTCGTCGAAGCCTTCGACAAACACTGCGGCAAATCCGAAGCCGCCATCGGCTAAGCTCGTTAGCGAGTTGCAGAGTTGCGGAGTTGCTGAGTTTTGAGTTCCGGCCTGCGGGAATTCCAGATTCCAAATTCCAGATTTCGAAGATCGCATTGGAGGATAAGCCCTTGCTGACGCGCGGGCTTCCGCATTCCGAAAGCTCCCCTCCTTGCTTAGGAGGGGTGGCCGCCGCTTCGGCGGACGGGGTGGTAGAAGGTTTTGAGTCCCGGCCTGCGGGAATTCCAGATTCCAAATTCCAGATTTCGAAGATCGCATTGGAGGATAAGCCCTTGCTGACGCGCGGGCTTCCGCATTCCTGAAGCTCCCCTCCTTGCTTAGGAGGGGTGGCCGCCGCTTCGGCGGACGGGGTGGTAGAAGACTTCGAGTCCGGGCTTCTGCATCCGAATTCCGCATTGAAAGTGTTTCTTTTTTTGCGGAGAGTGCGCGTTTCTGAAACAAGGTGAAACACTGAAACAAATGAAACACGTGAAACAAGTGAAACGCCTGAAACAAATGAAACAACTGAAACACGCGGCGGATTTGCCCGGCGGGTGCGGAAAAGTTCGCAGCAGCCGCCGCCGGCCGCCCCGAGCCCCGAAATAGTTGAGCAACGTCAAACACCCCTCGCCCTGAGCCACCGATCCGAATTTGTTGACACCCTTCCCGCACCGACACGAATGTATCATAGTCGCAACACACAGGTCAAGAGAAAAGTGATCAGATTGCTCGTTGACTTCAGTCGCGGCTTGCCGCCCTGTTTGCGGAATGGCTATGCCTTTCCCGAAGCCGTCCCCGAACCAAAGCGGCTATGCCGTCGGCCGCCGATAGTCGAGGATAAAGTCAAAATTACAGGGTTTTCTTGACCAAGCGCCAAAAAATGATAGACACAGAATCTCTTTGTGTATAAGATAAAGAATTAAGAATCTCTTAACCTGACATTTTTCAGCAAGACATGAACAAGCCCACAATCTCGGCTGTAGACCTATTTTGCGGAGTCGGAGGTCTGACCCATGGTCTTGCCAAGGCCGGAATAGATGTTCGAGCAGGGGTCGACATCGAAGGCGATTGCAGGTTCGCATACGAGTCGAATAACTCAGCAAAGTTCATAGAAGGCGATGTCGCGTCTTTTTCATCCTCAGATCTCGTCGGGTATTTCACGCCCCAATCTTTCCGACTTTTAGCAGGCTGCGCTCCTTGCCAGCCGTTCTCCTCATACAGCAATCGTTATCGTAAATCGACTGCGAATGTTAAACATGCGACCCGATCGCGATTAGACGCGGAATCCGAGAATTGGAAGCTATTGCGTTCGTTTCTGCGTCTCGTACTAGAAGTTAAGCCTGAACTGGTCACGATGGAGAATGTTGTGCCGCTTCAGGCTCATAGTGAATTCACGGACTTTGTCAACGGACTCACTGCAGCCGGATATTGCGTCACCCATCACATCGTAAGGTGTGCTGACTATGGTGTGCCCCAGAAGAGGCGGCGGTTGGTGCTCTTCGCGTCCAAGTATGGCCCGGTTGCAATGACCAAGTCCGAACTTAGTAGACGGTCGACCGTAGAGGAATGGATCGGCAAACTACCGAAGATCGAAGCGGGTGAGATCTACAGAAAGGATCCGCTTCACCGTTCAGGAGGGCTAACTGAGAAAAACCTAAAGCGTATTCGGGCTTCGCTTCCTGGCGGGACATGGCGTGACTGGGATGAAGATTTGCTTTCAGACTGTCACAAGGAATCCAAGGGCAAATCCTTCTCACCCGTGTATGGGCGAATGGACTGGGAAAAAGCACCGACTATTACTACCCAGTTCTTCACGTATGGCACAGGACGCTTCGGTCATCCAGTTCAAGATCGAGCGATCTCTTTGCGAGAGGGAGCCCTTCTTCAAACTTTTCCCCGTAATTATAAGTTCGTAAAGAAAAGTGAAGAGATCACCTTTGCGAAACTCGGGCGCTGGATCGGCAATGCGGTGCCTGTAAATCTCGGCCAAGCGATCGGGCAAAGTCTGGTTGAGCATTTACGCGACTCCAAGCGATTGTCGTAAAAAAACGTTACGCTATGAATTCTTTTGTCCAACCGACATTGTTTCCTCAGGCCAACGAAAAAGTCCTATCGGAGATAGAGGACCAGATCGCACAAGAACAAAAAATCGTTGACTACGAGATTCGAGAATATCCAATCGAGGTCATTGTTCAGAAGTTCTCTAATGGCGTCAACGATAACACAAATGAGATTTTCATTCCGTCCTATCAGCGCATGTTTATATGGGATGAGCGTAGACAGTCGAAGTTCATCGAATCCCTAATGCTAGGACTGCCGGTTCCTTACATTTTCACAGCTGACGAGGACGGCCGGATGGAAGTTGTTGACGGGTCCCAACGGATACGAACACTGCAAGCGTACGTCGACAATATTCTAGTGCTCACCGGACTTCAAAAGCTGACCAAATTGAACGGTTTAAGGTTCGGTGAGCTGTCTCAAGCACGGCAGCGAAAATTCAACAAGAAGACAATAAGAATCATCGACCTTACGGACAAGGCGAACTACAAAGTCAGAAAGGACATGTTTGAGCGCATTAATACCACTCCTGTTCGACTTTCTGACATGGAAATCCGCAAGGGGGTTTACGAGGGAGAATTCCGAGATTTCCTCGACGAATGCGCTAGGAATGTGAAGTTCAGGATGCTGTGTCCGATCGGGGCATCAAGGAGTACACGGGAAGAGCCCACAGAGATGATTCTCAGGTTCTTCGCGTACGCTGAAAGGTACAGCGACTTCGAACATTCAGTTAAGGAGTTTCTTGACGAGTACATGGAATCAGTTAGTGCGAGTTTCTCTGCAAGTGTGGCCAATCGGATGAGAGGGGAGTTCGAAGATATGCTTGATTTTGTTTGGGCTCATTTCCCCCACGGATTCAAGCGGACGCCAAAGTCAAAGTCCACGCCTCGGGTACGGTTCGAGGCGATTTCGGTCGGCGTGCATTTGGCTCTAAAAAGAAAGCCGGATCTTGATCCGTCAAAAGTGACTGACTGGCTTCAATCAAAGGAATTTGAGGATCACACGAAGAGCGATGCCTCGAATAGCAGGCCCAAAGTAAAGGCGCGTATCGAATTCGTTAGAGATAAACTGCTCGGCAAATGATTGACGTAAAAAGGGATTTTCAGCAGAGAGTTGACGAGATTGATTTGTACTTCAACTTCTTGGAGAAGATTGCTCGTCGAACTAGTTCGCTTGCCCTTGGAAACGGCAGGACTGAAAGTATCGATCCCTCAATTGCAAAAATTATGCGAGCCAACGGCTTTTTGCTTCTCTATAATCTCGTCGAGTCGTCAATTAAGAAGTCAGTTGAGGAGATATACGCGAGCATACGTCGCAATAACCGAAACTACGATCAGATTAAGGACGGTCTCAGGCGAGACATCATCAACTATCTAAGAAGCGACAAGATCTCGACGGATAAATTTATACTGGAAGTAGCTAATATTGCTAACGACATCGTTGAGCGCTGTTTTTCAGCCGATCGTCTCTTTTCTGGGAACATCGACGCCAAGAAAATTCGAGAATTGGGAGGCAGCTACGGTTTTTCGACGCGAACCGATCGACGCTCAACACGAGATGGATCTAGCTTGCTGATCGTGAAAACGAGACGGAATGGGTTGGCACATGGAGATTATTCTTTCCAAGATTGCGGCAAAGACTATTCGATGCAGGACATGCTCAAAACCAAGAAACAGGTTGTCGCGTACACTAAGAGGATAATCGACAATATCGAACAATATATTTTAAGAGAAGAATATCTAAGGTAATGGTTAAGTGAACGATGATGCCTAGTTTCGTAATAGGAGATCCTCTCTCATCCCGCGGTTGAGCAGCTAGCGGACGGTTAAGGCGGTGTATTAGAAAACGCGGTTCTTTATTTATAGACGGTAAGGTGCGTACCGGAAGGCGGCGAGCCGCGGGGGCGATTTTGGACGGTGGAGCCGCGTGTTGTGTTGGGGACGCGACGGTGAAGCTGAGCTTCACCGCAAATAGAGCGGCGGAGCCTTGAGCAGTTGTCAGATGTCGGTTGTCAGTTGTCAGATTCCAGATTCCAGATTCCAAATTCCAGATTCCAGATTTCGGATTTCAGATTCCGGATTTCGGATTCCAGATTCTAGGCTCGTCACTTGTCACTCTTCACTCGTCACTATTGAGAGCCCTTGCTTACGCGCGGGACTCAAAACTTTCTGCCACCCCGGCCGAAGCGGCGGCCACCCCTCCTAAACAAGGAGGGGAGTTTCCGCAACAAATTCCGCATTCCGAGATCCGCATTCCACATTCGAGTTGAGCCCTCCCCTACGGTCGGGCAACTGACACGGGCGAGGGACTTGCGGAATTCAATTTGTTTGGCCGAGTTTTTGGCGGATGCGGCGTTCTACTGTTGCGGGGATGAGGCCCTCTACGCGGCCGCCGAGTTCCACCACCTGCTTCATCAGCGTCGATGAAACGTACGAATATTCCTCGCCGGCCATGAGGAAAACGGTCTCGATCTCGGGCTCGAGCTTCCGGTTCATCAGTGCCATCCGCAGTTCATATTCATAATCGCTAACGGCCCGGATGCCGCGGACGATCGCCGTCGCCTCCATCTCGCGGGCGAAGTGCGCCGTCAGCCCCGAGAAGCTCGCCACCCGCAGATGGCAGCCATTGCCGCCGAGCTCGGACAGAATCTCGCCGATCATCTCGCAGCGTTCCTCGACCGTAAACATCGGATTTTTATCCGGATTATTGAGCACGGAAATGACTATCTCGTCAAAGAGCGGAATGCTCCGACGGATGATGTCGAGGTGGCCGTTGGTTAGCGGGTCAAACGAACCCGGAAAGATAGCTCTTCGCATTTAAGCCTGCATTTTACGCATATTCACGAGCGAAAGCGAAGCTTGCCGCGCGTCTCATTGCCTGTTCGCCGCCCGGTTCGCGTCTTTAGAGATCGGAGGCATAATCTATATGGCATTCATTGAAAAATTCGTTACTACTCGCTCGGGGCTTCGGTTCCCGTATATCGAACAAGGCGACGCGGCCCGAACGCCCGTCATTTTTCTCCACGGCGTTACTGATTCACACCGCTCGTGGGAGCTCGTTTTTCCTTATCTCGACCCGAATCTGCGGGCGATCGCCATCACCCAACGCGGCCACGGCGAGGCTTCGAAACCCGAGTCGGGCTATAGCTCAAGCGACCTTGCCGGCGATCTCGCCGAGGTGATGGACGCTCTCGCGATCCCGGCGGCTGTCATCGTAGGCCACTCAATGGGGAGCTTTGCGGCGCAGCGTTTTGCTGTCGAATATCCCAACCGGGTCGCGGCGCTCGTGCTGATCGGTTCGTTCGCGAGCTGTGCTGATAATGAGGGCGTAAAGCAGTTCGTCGCCGAGGCAGTCGATGGTTTGATGGACCCGATCCCGGCGGAATTTGCGGCTGAGTTTCAGTCGAGCTCCGTCTATAAGAGCATTAGCGATGAGTTCGTTAAGCAGGCGGTTGCCGAGAGCCTGAAAGCACCGGCTCATGTTTGGAAGGCGGCTTGCCGCTCGATGATCGAGACCGACCATCGGCCGCTGCTCGAGCGGATCAAGGCTCGGACGCTCTTGATCTGGGGCGATGAGGACGCATACTTTTCGATCGACGAACAAGAGCGGCTGCTTGCCGGGATCGAAGGCTCTTGGCTGGAGGTTTACGAGGGTATCGGCCACGCACCGCACTGGGAAGACCCGGAGCGGACAGCGAAGGAGATCGAAGCTTTCGTCAAAGGTTTGGCTGAGGACCGGAGCAGCGCCGCAACCGGAAATTAGCCCGACGGCCCGTTGCCAGCAAGCGCCAGCAGCGGGCCGTCAATTTAGTTAATTCGGGTGAGGAGTTTTTTGGCTTTTTCTACGGCTTCATCGTGTTCGGGGATGTAGCTGGGGTTCGGCTGCATTGCGAGCACGGCGTCGATCTGTTTGCGGGCATCGGCCGAGCGGCGGAGCGAGACGTAAGCCTCGGCCAGAGTGGCACGGAGCAAGGCGTTCTCTGGCCCGAGTTCGATGCCCTTTTCCAGATACTCGACCGCCTTTTCGGCGGAGCCATCGCCAAACATCCGCGTTGCCAGTTCGACCTGGGCCAGGGCGTCGAACGCACTCGCGCTTTGATAGCCCGGATCGAGCTCGATCACGCGGTTCATCGCCGACTGGATATCATCGACGGACTTGATGCCGACCGTCACGGGGCTGAACTTTGCAAGCTCGCCGAGATTGGCTCCGTACCAGAAATGGCCCTCGGGCCGATTCGGCTCAAGCCGAGCAGCGATCTGACCCGCCGTTTTGCCGCGTTCCCATATCGCTTCCTTCTCCTTTTCGGGGGCCGCCTTGCCGAGGAAAAAATTGTACTTCGCATAGGTCCACTCGGTCTCAAAGTCGCGGCTTTCGGGGTCGCGAACTTCCGAAAGCGTTCGGACCGCCTCCCGAAGCTTTGCCAGATCAGTACGCTCGGCGAACAGGCGCTCGGCCGCGGCCCGTGCCTCAGCGATCTGTGCGGGAGTCGGTCGTCCGGCCGGAGTTTCGCCTTCGGCGGTTGAGCTACAAGATGCCTGTAGGCACAATGTAATTACGAAAACGGCCAATACTGCGATCTTGACTTGTTCAGCGGTAGATTTTGGGGTCATAAATGGTAATATTCGAAATTACGATTTAAGGGATTCTGAGATTATAGAACGATATGGCCAAGAATGGAATACCCGCGGCATTCTACGATCTTGAGGGAACGCTCGTAAGCACGAACCTCGTGCACACGCTCGCGTTTTACTCAACGCGCCAACAGGGACTTTGGCAAACGGCGAAGGCGAGCGTTAGCACTCTGGCAAAATTGCCCTTCTTTGGCGTAACTGATCTTTACTCGCGCAATGTATTCAACGAGGTCTTTTTCCGCAGCTATGAGGGCTGGTCGGAGGATCGGCTCCGATATTTTTCGGAGGAGCTTTTCGAGGACGTCCTAAAGCCGGCGATCTTTCCCGGCACGCCGGACCTGATCGCCCAGGGGAAGAAGAACGGCCAGCGACAGGTTGTGTTGACGGGGGCACTCGACTTTACGATCGATCGGTTGGTCGAGTATCTCGGGATCGATGATTACGTCGCGAACCGGCTTGAGTTTGTAAACGGTTATGCGACCGGGCGCGTGCTGCCGCCCGTGATGGCCTCGGCGACGAAGGCAAAGTGGATACGCGAATATGCCGAGCGGGAAGGGATAAACCTTTCGGAATCGTTCGCGTACTCGGACAGCATTTCGGACCTGCCGATGCTCTCGATCGTCGGGCATCCGGTGGCGGTGTGTCCGGATTTTCGTTTGAAGCAGACGGCGAGGCAGCACGATTGGGCGGTTTTGGATCTGAAATAGTTTTATCCAGAGAGGTAAAGTTTGAAGATATTTTTACGAACAAAGTCTTCGGTAATTTTGTTGGTGCTTTTTGCGGTGGTTGCAGCTCCGGCGCAGTTGGCGGTTGGTAAACGCAACGACCGTGAATCGAAGCCGAGCTCGAAGTATTTTGACGCGGGGCGTTTGCTTGAGGACGTCAAGTATCTCGCTTCGGACGAACTCGAAGGCCGTTCGCCGGATCGGCCGTCGATGGCGAAGGCACGCGACTATGTTGCGAAGCGGATGCGGGAATCGGGCATCGAGGCGGAGCGGCAGGAGTTTAAGTTCATGCCCCGCCGCGGCAAAGACGAACTGACGGGTGTGAATTTCATCGGGCGGATCGCGGGCCGCTCGAAGGAAAAGGCCGGGAAATATATTGTCATCACGGCTCACTACGACCACGTCGGGATTCAGAACGGCGAGATCTACAACGGTGCGGACGACAACGCCTCGGGCACGGCGGCGTTGTTTGCAATGGCGTCGTATTTCAAGAAGAACCGGCTGGAGCATTCGCTGATCTTTGTCGCTCTCGACGCGGAGGAAAAGGGCCTACAGGGAGCGAGGCATTTTGTCGCGAATCTGCCCGTTGCGAAGGACGCGATCTTGCTCAACGTGAACATGGACATGCTCTCGCGGAGCGAGAAGGGCGAGCTTTACGCCGCCGGGACGCACCACTATCCGCAGTTCAAGCCGGCGCTTGAGAAGGTCCAGAAAAAGGCACCGGTCAAACTCCTCCTCGGGCATGACACGCCGGGCAGCGGCCGCGACGATTGGACGTTTCAATCCGACCACGGTGCCTTTCACCGCGAAAAGATCCCGTTCATCTACTTCGGCGTCGAAGACCACCCGGACTACCACCGCCCAACCGACGACTTTGAAAAGATCGATCAGGAGTTTTATGTAAAGGCGGTTGAGACCGTTATTGAATCACTTCGGGCGTTGGATAAATCTTGATAGCTGTTGGGGACTTCTGATAAAATGGCTACGTAGCCATGTTAGGCTAGGGAGGTGCGGAAATGACATATACGGTAAAAGAAGCCAAGGACAAGTTGAGCAGCCTGATACGGCTTGCCGAAAAGGGGCAGCCCCAAATCATCAAGCGGCATGACACCGATGTCGCGGCGGTGGTTTCAATTGAGGACTATAAAAAGCTGCATGGAAAGGAAGAGACGCTCTTAGAGTTTTTCCAAAGAAGTGGGCTTGAAGCGATTCTCGACGACCTTGATAACAGGCCAAATGATCTGCCGCGGGATATTTCATTTGAATGAGCTTTCTTATTGATACAAACGTGATCTCGGAAGCAGTGCGACCGCGGCCGAATCAAGCAGTCCTGAATTGGATCGCGGGTCAAGAAAAGTCGCGACTGAATCTAAGCGCCGTGACCGTCGGCGAGGTCCGACGAGGGATCGAGCGACTTCAATCCGGCTCAAAGAAGGCACATCTCCAAAACTGGCTCGAGGAACTAAGGTTCAAATTCGCGGGAAGGATTCTGCCGCTGACAGAGGATACCTTCTCGATCTGGGGGAAAATGTTTGTCGGATTCGAAACCAGGGGGCTGGTTCGTCCCCTTCTAGATTCTTTGATGGAAGCAACGGCCTTGGAACACGATCTGATCTTGGTTACGCGGAATGTTAAGAACTTTCAGGATTCGACGGTGACGATCTTGAATCCGTGGGAGGATTGAGGAAAACGTTCATTATCTAATCCGGTGTCGAGTGCCACTAGGGCCACCCACCGGCCCACTGACGATTTCGTGAATATTCAGCATGTGTTTATTGCGAGAGTGGTCGAGAAAATTATTGGAGCGATTCGTTTTTAACGGTGACAAGGAGTGGGAATGAATGCACGTATTGTAGGTCTTGTTGTCGTAATTGCAGTCGCATGCGGTTGCTCGTTAGTGAGTGATTCAGTCGCTATTGTCCCTAGGGTTGAGGCATTGCGGCTTCAACTAAAGAGTAGAGATTTTGGGGCAATCTACGACGACGCGTCGCAACATGTAAAGAACAACGTTTCTCGCCCGGAGTTCGTTTCTCGTGTCGAAATACTCGTGAATGAGATCGAGCGAATCGATCCGAGTTTTGCGTGGATTCCTGACAATTCACTTGGTAAGACGTCTGAAACAATGATTGGTGAGAAACACACCTATTTCACCTTTTATAGGAGGGTCGGAGAGGGTGACAATCGGGCGACAATTTTCTTGACTTGGGAGAAAGAGATGGATGACGGAGATGCTAAGCTATTCGGCCTTAGCGGAATGTCTCATCCATATGCCGGTCGTCCGTTCCATATCGAAACCGTGGGTAGAATGGCGACTGGTAAATAACGCTATGGCATTGCAATTACGTAGAAAAACGCACGAATCGATCGTGTACATTGATAAGGACTCGGCGCCGCGGATAATGCCGTTTGGTGAGGATGCTCGATAAGGCGAAGAAGTAGGTTCAAGAAACTTGTTCAAAAGATCAAACCACCGAGAATTGCTGATGCCATTCAACATCAAAGTAGCGAAAGAGAATCTGGACCTTATCTTAGACCTCGCCGAGAGCGGGCGTCCGCAAGTGATCAAGCGAGGCACGAAGGAAGTGGCCGTCATCGTTTCGGTCAGGGACTGGAACAGATTGAAATCAGAGGAAAAGGGAATTCCGTCCGTTACAGAGAAAAACGCGGCAGCGATGACAGTTAACGAACGGTTGTATCTTGCGGGATTGATGGATGAATTTGACGCTGCCGATGCTGCTCGGGATCGACATCGGATATCGGTGATCTTGAAAAAGGTCGATTTAGATCAGACGAATATCGACGCAATCATTGGCAGCGTGTTTGGAAAAAAATAGTGGGCAGAAGTTTTTTCTGTGTCTTCATCTGTGCTTTCTGTGTTCAAAAAAAGACGGAACACAGAATGCACTGACCAGGACACAGAAGGAGCACAGAAAGGGTAAAGAGAATCGTACAAATGAAACGCTATAGGTGCGAACAGACGTATGTATCGATTTTAAATGTTGTCGGCGGCGGTCGGGCTTTTCTGTGGCTTCATCTGTGCTTTCTGTGTTCGAAGAAAAACAGAACACAGAATGTACTGACTAAGACACAGATAGAGCGCGGAAAATCTGAACACAGAATGCACTGATCAGGACACAGAAAAAGCACAGAATGGGCCAAGGGGTTAGTTATGAATGAAGAGACAAGATTCCAACCGAATGACGAGCACGGTGCGAAGCCCGGGCAGTACATACTTGTCGAAGAAACTTACGCGATCGTCGGAGCGGCTTTGGAAGTTTATCATCGCTTGGGAATTGGATTTGCCGAACCGGTTTACCAGGAAGCATTAGAGATCGAGTTTGGTTTGAGAAATATTCCGTTTGAACGGGAAAAATGGCTACAGGTCGATTACAAGGGACATGAATTGAAGAAGCAGTACAAGGCAGATTTCCTGTGTTACGGGCAAATAATCGTCGAACTCAAAGCCCAAAGTGCATTGACTACAATCGACTGGTCGCAGGTGATCAATTATTTGAAAGCGAGTCATTTGCGGGTCGGTCTGCTTTTTAACTTTGGCCATCCGAGATTTTTGGAAAAGAAAAGATTGATCGTCTGAGTCTTTTCTGTGTCTTGTTTCCGTTCTGTGTCTTGTTTCTGTGAATTCTGTGTTCAAAAAATGTTGACCACAGAAACCACAGATAGGAACACAGAAAAGAGCACAGATCAGGACCACAAAGGACGCAGTAAGAGATAAGAATATGGCTCTTCAGCTACGTAGAAAAACGCACGAATCGATCGTGTACATTGATAAGGACTCGGCGCCGCGGATAATGCCGTTTGGCGAGGATTTTATCCTTGAGGATATTCCGGTCGGGACGCGGGTCATTTACCCGAATCCGCCGATCAAGGGCCTGCCGAACCGCGAGGCGGCGATCCGGTATGCGGTAAATCATCCGATCGAGATGGAGCCGCTTTACGCGCTGCTCGAACCCGGGATGCGGGTGACGATCGCGATGGACGACATCTCGCTGCCGCTGCCGCCGATGGCGATTCCCGATATGCGGCAGACGATGCTCGAGGTCGTGCTCGACATGTGCGCGGCAAACGGCGTTGACGACATTCATCTGATCATCGCGAATTCGCTGCACCGCAAGATGACCGCCTGGGAAATGAAGCGGATGGTCGGCGACGCGATCTACAACGAATACTACCCCGACCGCTATTACAACCACGACGCCGAGGACGACGACAATCTGCTGACGCTCGGCCACACGCGGCACAACGAGCCGCTACGGGTGAACAAGCGGGCGATCGAGAGCGATCTCCTCATCTATCTAAACATCAACCTTGTCCCGATGGACGGCGGGCACAAGTCGGTCGCGGTCGGGCTTTGCGATTACGAGAGCTTGCGGGCGCACCACGAGCCGCAGACCATCCGCGATTCGCACTCCTATATGGACCCGCCGGCCTCAGAGCTGAACCACAAGGTGATCCGGCTCGGCAAATTGGTTGACGAGCAGTGCAAGGTCTTTCACATCGAAACCGCTCTGAACAACAAGATGTTCTCGGACGGCTACGACATTCTGACGCGGAACGAGGACGATTTTTCGTTCATGGACAGGATGAAGTGGGAGGCGATGGCTCGGACGTTTTCAAAGATGCCGCGAGCCGCCCGGCGGAAGATGCTCCACGCGATACCGGCGCAGTATGAACTGATCGGTTGCTTTGCCGGCAAGACCGAACCGGTGCACGACAAGATCCTCGATCTCAACTACCGGCAGTACGAGATCCCTGTGAAAGGGCAGTGCGACATTTTGATCTCGGGCATTCCGGACATTTCGCCTTACAACGTCTATTCGGCCTTGAATCCGCTGCTCGTGCAGGTGATGGCGCTTGGCTATCACTTCAATATGTACCGGAACAAGCCGCTGCTCCGCAAGGGCGGAGTGATGATCATTACGCATCCGTGCTTTGATGAATTTGACCACAATTTCCATCCGAGCTACATCGAGTTTTTCCATCGGCTGCTGCCGGAATCTCGGGACGCTTTTTACCTTCGCGAAAAGTATGAACGCGAGTTTGCGTCAAACCCGGCCTATATCGAGATGTATCGCCGCGGCAACGCCTATCACGGAGCGCATCCGTTCTTTATGTGGTACTGGGGCGAGAACGGCCGCCAGCACGTTGGCAAGGTGATCGTCGCCGGAGCGGAGAACGCTCACGTGCCCGAGATGCTCGGCTGGGAACGTGCCGACAATCTAACAGAAGCCATCGCCATGGGCCGCAGCTACATGGGTCGCAACGCCGAGATCACAATGCTCCATCAGCCGATCATCGGGTTGTGTAATGTGAGTGACTAAAGGGAAAAGGTGAAAAAGGGGAAAGGTGAAAAAGTAGGAATTGAGGCCGTGTGATCTCGAATTGAGACTTTCTATATGCCGACCAAGTCTGAACAAGAAGCGGCGATCGCCGCAATTGAGGAAGTTGAAGACAAGATCTACGTATTCCGTGGTCAGCGCGTGATGTTGGACAGTGATCTGGCTGAGGTTTATCAGGTTGAAACGCGGGTCTTAAAGCAGGCCGTTCGCCGAAATCGACATCGTTTCCCCGATGATTTTCTCTTTGAGCTAACCGCGGACGAGACCGCTTTATTGGAACGTTCAAGATCACAAACTGTGACCTTGAACAGGCCGCAATCCAAACGTGGCTCCAATATCAAATATGCTCCGTTTGCCTTTACCGAACACGGAGCCGTAATGCTCGCGAGTGTTCTGAAAAGCCAGACCGCAGTCGAGGCAAGCATCGTTGTTGTTCGGGCGTTCGTCAAAATGCGGGCGATGTTGGCGTTGCATCAGGATCTGGCAGATCGGGTCGAAGAGCTTGAAAAGGTGACCGACTATCATGGGCAGAAATTTGGCGTGGTTTCTGATCTGCTCAGCCAGATATTACGTGACCCCAAGTACTTGAAACGAAAGATCGGATTCGTTGAAGCAAAGAAAGGAAAAAAATGACTGAATTGGTGGTTGGAAAGTATGAGTTCTATCCATGCGAATGCCCGCGGTATAAGGAACCAACGTTGGAGGAACTCGAGGAGCTTCTGAAAAGCTTGAAAGGCAGAAAGTACGAATCTGCGCGGAAAACGGCAATGAGGCCGCAACGCCGAGATCATGATGCTGCTTCAGCCGATCATCGGGTTGTGTAATGTAACCGACTAAGCAGGGCAATGATTCGTCCCGAAGAAATAGAAATCGTAGGAACTTGGGTCGTTGTGAACGGAACTGTCCAAGGCGATGAAACTTGCGAACGTGTTCGCGAATTGTCCGAGACCTACTTGGAGCTACTCGGCTACAGTCCCGAAGGCTGTGGATGGGAAACGTTCTTCAGAGACCCGAACGACGGCCGACTTTGGGAACGATGGTATCCGCAGAGTCACATGCACGGGGGCGGCCCACCTGCGTTGAAGTTTCTTTCGGATGCAGATGCGAGAGAACGGTATCCGAACGTATGAGCTGAAACGGAATGAAATTATCACCAACAGAAATATTTAAGGGCAAGACGATCTTTTTTATTGGCGGGACGGGGTTCGTCGGGAAGGTCACGCTGTCGATGCTGCTCAATAATTTCCCGGACGTCGGGAAGGTTTATGCGACCGTGCGGGCACGCGACGAGAATGAATCGACGACGCGGTTCTGGACGAGCATTGTCACCTCGCCGACCTTTGACCCGCTGCGGGAGAAATACGGCGAGAAGTTCGAGGAGTTCATCCGCGCGAAGGTCGTGCCGGTCAATGGCGACGTCGGCAATGAGCTTCTTGGGATGAGCGAAGAGCAGGCGGCGGCCATAATGGCCGAAACGGATATCATCATCAACGGTGCCGGCAACGTCACGTTCAATCCGCCGCTTGAATCGGCCCTGCGGACGAACGTCGTTGGTTCGAACAACATCATCAAGCTTGCCCGGATGATGAAAAAGCCGCGGCTCGTGCATGTTTCGACGTGCTTCGTCGCCGGCAAGCGGAGCGGAGCCATCTGGGAGAACGAGCCGGTGGTCGGCTATTTTCCGCGCAAAGAAGAGTTAAAGGGAACCGTCTTCGACGTCAATCGCGAGGTCGAGGATTGTGCGCGTTTGAGCGAGCAGGCGCGCCAGGAAGCCGACGACGCCGTTCAGGCCGCGAAGTTTCGCGAGCAGGCGCGCAAACGGTTTATCGAAGAGGGCCGCGACCCTGACGACGAAGCCGAGCTGAAGTCCGCCATCTTCCGCGAACGCAAAATGTGGATCCGCGAGCGGACAACCGAGCTCGGCGCCGAACGTGCCGAATATTGGGGCTGGACGAATATCTACACGTATTCAAAGTCGCTCGCCGAGCAGATCATTGCCTCGCAGGACGACATCGTAAAAACTCTCGTTCGCCCGAGCATTGTCGAATCTGCAAACCAATACCCTTTCGCCGGCTGGAACGAAGGTTTTACGACGACCGCACCGCTGATCCTGATCGCACTCAGGGGCCAGCCGATAATTCCGGTGAATGAGAAACTGATCCTCGATGTGATTCCGGTCGATATGGTCGCGGGCGTGATCATCGCGGCGGCGATGAATGCATTGGTCGATGACAATCCGCCGCTCGTTTTTCAGGCGTCGTCGGGCGACTCAAATCCGAACGATATGAAGCGGATCGTCGGGCTGGTCGGGCTCTATAAGCGACGCCATTTTGCCGAGAAAGAGACGGGTAGCAAGCTCGTCAACAAGCTCGCGGGAATGGTCGAGGCCGCACCGGTCAAGCAGCGGACGTACGAGCTGACCTCGGCGCCGATGCTGAACAAGCTCGCCAAGCGTGCCGACGATCTGATGGACCGGGCGACGCCTCGCTGGGGCGGCGGTCGTATCGGCAACATCGTTTCGGACCTGAAAAAATCTACCGAAGAGTTTAAGCGGGCGACCAGCGAAACGATGCACGCCTTCGCGATGTTCAAGCCGTTCATGATCGATAACGAATATCTCTACCGCTCGGACAATGTCCGGGCGTTGATGGCGGTCGTCAAAGAAAAAGAGAAGCACCTCTTGCCGTGGTACCCGGAAAAGCTTGATTGGTACGATTACTGGCTCAATGTCCATTTCCCCGGGATGAAAAAATGGGTCCTGCCGACGCTTGAAGAAGAGCTCAAGACGCAGGAGCGGCGGTCGCATACCTACAAGGACCTGCTCGATCTTTTCGATACGTCGACCAAGCGGTTCCCGACCCGCGTCGCGATGCGGATCGAGCGAAATGGCCGCAAAGAGCAATACACATTCGAGGACGTCCGGGAGTTGACGCTCCGTGCCGCCGGTTTTCTTGCCGATAAGGGCATCAAGCCGGGCGATCGCGTCATACTTTTCTCGCACAATATGCCCGAGTGGGGAATGACCTATTTCGGCATTCTCAAGGCGGGGGCGACCGCCGTCCCGATCGATCCGGCGAGCTCGGTCGATGAGATCATTAATTTTGCAAAGGCGGGCGAAGTTTCGGCGATAGTTATCTCACCGAGGTTGGCGAATGAGAACCCGGATTTGAAGAGTGCGTTGGAGAAAGCGCTCAGCGGTAAAGCAAAAGAGAACCACCCCGTCGGCGAAACGCCGACACCCCTCCTTCGTAAGGAGGGTAGCTTTAACGTCTGGGAATTTGGCGAGGTCTTTGAGATGCCGGATGAGCTTGAGGAAGCGAAGCGGCTCGCACTGCTGCCTCCTAAAGTGCTCGGCAATGCGGTCGCGTCGTTGATCTTTACTTCCGGCACGACCGGCAAGCCCAAGGCCGTGATGCTCTCGCACAAGAATTTCACGAACATGGTCTCGATGCTCTCGAGCGTGCTCGATATGGACATCACGGACGGCGTTCTCTCGGTCCTGCCGATGCACCATACGTTCGAGTTCTCAGCCGGTTTTCTCACGCCATTTTCTAACGGCACGCAGATCACATATCTTGATGACCTAACCGCCGAAGAGCTTTCGCGGGCGATCGAAAAGGGCCACGTAACCGGAATGGTCGGCGTTCCGGCACTCTGGGAAATGCTCCATCGCCGCATAAAAACGCGGCTTCGCGAACGCGGCGACTGGATCGCGGACGCGGCGGACTCGATGATCGAATTCAACGCCTGGATCCGCGACAACACGCCGTTCAACCTTGGCCCGATCGTCTTTTTCCCGATCCATCAAGGCATGGGCGGAAAGATGCGGTATATGATCTCGGGCGGATCTGCCCTGAGCGAGAAGGTGCAGAAAGACCTTCACGGGCTTGGGTTTACGGTGCTCGAGGGCTACGGGCTGACGGAGTCTTCACCGGTGCTTACGGTCGCACGTCCGGGCAATAAACTGCTTCGGGGAAGCGTCGGCAAGCCGCTGCCGGGGGTCGAGGTCAAGATCGAAAATCCGGACGATAACGGCGTTGGCGAAGTGCTCGGCCGCGGACAGAATGTGATGCTCGGCTATTTTAATAACGACGAAGCGACCGAGGCCGTGCTTCACGACCGCTGGCTGCGGACCGGCGATCTCGGCCGGATCGACGAGGACGGAAACCTCTACATCGTCGGCCGTTCGAAGGACATCATTATCGATTCGAACGGCAAGAATATCTATCCCGACGAGATCGAAGAGCTTTACTCTAAGTCAGGATTCATAAAGGAAATGAGCGTCGTCGGGCTTGCGGATAGCGACGGCGGCGAGAAGATCGCGGCACTCGTCGTTCCGGATTATGAGCACGACATTGCCCGCTCGCGAACGGAAGTGAACAAGCGGATAGAAGAGCATTTCCGCGAGGTCGCGGCCGGGCTCCCGTTCTTCAAGCGGATAAAGGTAATGCATGTGACGCCTTTCGAACTGCCGCGGACGGCGACACGAAAGGTAAAGCGGCCCGAGGTCGTCGCGATGCTTGTCGGACTCGAAGAACGCGACCGCAAAAAGACCAAAGCCGTGGTCGATGCAAAGGGCGACGATAATATGCTTTGGATCCGCAAGGTCGTCGCGACCGTTTCGAGCCGACCGCTCTCGGACGTTGCGGTCGAGGACAAGCTTGCAGATCTCGGGTTCGATTCGCTGATGTTCGTCGAGCTGCAAGCCGCGGTTGAGGACGCCGGCGGACGCGTGCTCTCGCCCGATACTCTGAACGAGGTGCAGACGGTCCGCGAACTGCTGACGGCCGTTCAGCGGGTCGATAAATCAAAACGGCTGGCCGATGAGCCGAAGGTCGAGGAAAAGCGGGACGAAGAGGAGATCCACATACCTTCGCTCGTTCGCCGGATCGGAAACGCCGCCGTTGACCTCGCGCAGGAAACGCTTTACACCAAGGTGCTCGATACGGGCATCGAGGGCCAGGGCAATGTGCCGGCCCACGTGAATTTTATCGTCGCCCCGAACCATGCCTCGCACATCGACACCGGCCTCGTAAAGCGGGCACTGGGCAAGGACGTTGCGGAGCAGACCGTTGCGGTCGCAGCGGCGGACTATTGGTTTGATACGAAATACAAGCGGGCCTACATGAACAACTTTACGACGCTCGTGCCGATAGAGCGGACGGGAAGTTTGCGGCAATCGCTCCGCCACGTCACCCGCATCTTACACGAGGGCTACAACGCCCTGATCTTCCCCGAGGGCACGCGAAGCCTGACTGGCGAGATCGCGGAGTTTAAGCCGGTGATCGGTTACTTGGCGCTCAACCAAAAGATCGGTATTTTGCCGATATATCTTTGGGGGACGTTCGACGCATATCCGAAAGGAATGACCATCCCGAAGCGCGACAGCATCGGGGCAAAGGTCGGTGCGAAGATAGGGGCGTTTCTATCTTATGAGGAGCTTCGGGACATGACGGAAGGCGTGCCAAATACGGAGGCGTATCGCCTGATCGCCGCCCGTGTGCAGCATGAGGTAGAGAATATGCGCGACGGCAAGCGGGATAAATTCGACGTTGCGGCGGTAAGAAAGGCCTGGAAAGCCGAGCGCAGAAAGGCCCGGAAACAGGAACCGGTGATAGATGAATAAGAAAGGGACGCGGATGCACTTTCCCGTACATCCACGTCCTCCAGTAGGGCTTTATTTCCGCGAACTATTTCTGGATCGCGGGCAAAAGCAGGGCGATAAGAACCGGAACGCTTGCCGAAACAACAAGCAGTTCAATAAGGGTGAAACCCATAGCGTTCTTCATTCGATTTACAGTGTTCTTCATAATTATTTCTCCTTAGTTATCAATCTCGGATGTCAAAGTTGCCATCCGATAGAGAATGCGGAGCGTTCAGGAAAAAACTATCATCGAAGATCAAATATTTTTCGTTTGGCTTCTGAATCGACCGCGGGCAGGACACGGAAAATTTCTGTTGTAAGATGTTGGACGGAGGTAGCCAATGCTTCAAACTTTTAAAGCAAAACTTAATAACGGCGTCCTGACGTGGAAAGACGAGGTCCCCGAATCGATCCGCCAGGGTGAAGAGGTCGAGGTGATCGTTACGGTCCTCGATGAGAATACGGAGAAAGCACCAAAGGCCCGGCGGCCGTTCGGCCTGGCAAAAGGCCTCTTTGTCGTTCCGGACGATTTCGATGCTCCATTGCCGGATGACATCCTTGAGGAATTCTACAACTAATGCATTTGCTTCTGGATACCCACATTTTTCTTTGGTACGTTGCGGGCGATACAAAGCTTTCTACCGCGGCTCGTGAGGCAATTGATGAACCAAACAATGATGTATTCCTAAGCGTCGGATCTTTTTGGGAGATCGTGATCAAGTATGAACTCGGCAAACTACCATTGCCGCAGGCCCCGGATCGATTTATCCCCGCTCAGCGAAAAACTCACGGAATCCAGAGTTTGCCGTTCGATGAGAATGATGCTCGATTTTTGGTTGGCTTACCGTTTCACCATCGTGATCCGTTCGACAGAATGCTTGTTTCGCAGGCAATGGCTCGAGTGCTGACGATCGTAACCGTCGATCCCGAAATCAAGAAATATTCGGTACCGGTTCTTTAGGTCAAACGGCTCTGTACTGAACGCTCGGCGGATTCGAAAACCTGCGTACGTCGAATTGCGTATTGAACGGGAAACCCTATAAAGGTAAAAAATTATGAGAACTGCAGTAGCATTTATCCTTTCGCTTTTTGTTTCGCTTACAGCGATGCCGGTCGCAGCCCAGCGTGCGGACGCTAAACCGTCCTTTAAGATCGACTATCAGAAGTTCACGCTGCCGAATGGGCTTGATGTGGTCTTTCACATCGACCGGTCCGACCCGGTGGTTGCCGTGAACCTTACGGCCCACGTCGGTTCGGCTCGAGAAAAAGCCGGCCGGACGGGCTTTGCTCATATGTTCGAGCATCTTCTGTTCCTTGAATCGGAAAATCTCGGCAAGGGCGGGCTTGATAAGCTCTCGGCGAGGATCGGCGGTTCGGGTGCGAATGGTTCGACCAGTCGCGACCGGACGAATTATCTGCAGACGGTACCGAACGATGCTCTTGAGAAAATGCTCTGGGCCGAGGCCGATAAGCTCGGCTGGTTCATCAATACGGTGACCGTGCCGGTGCTCGAAAAGGAAAAGCAGGTCGTTAAGAACGAAAAGCGGCAGGGCGTCGATAACGTCCCTTACGGCCACGGGCAATATGTGATCGACAAAGCTCTCTACCCGGCCGATCATCCCTACAACTGGCAGGTCATCGGCTCGCTTGACGACCTGCAGGCCGCTACGCTCGACGATGTTAAGGAGTTTTTCCGCCGCTGGTACGTGCCGAACAACGTAACGCTGACGGTTGCCGGCGATTTCGATCCCGTTCAGGCGAAGAAGTGGGTAGAGAAATACTTTGGCGAGATCAAACGCGGCGAGGACATTACGCCGCTTGAGAAGCGGCCGGGCGTAGTCAAGGAAACGGTCAAGTTCTTTCACGAGGACAATTTCGCCCGCTTGCCGGAACTCACAATGGCGTGGCCGACGGTCGAGCAATATCATCCCGATTCTTATCCTCTAAGTGTTTTGGCAACTTACCTGACACGCGGCAAAAAGGCGCCTTTTTACCAGGTCTTGGTCGAGGAAAAGAAGCTGGCTCCGGGTGTCGCTATGTTTACATACGAATCGGAACTCGCCGGGCAAGCGCAGCTTGAGGTTCGGGCGTTTGCTGATAAAAAACTCGATGATGTGGCCGCAGCAATTGCCGAAGCCTTTGCGAAATTTGAGAAGGAAGGCATTTCGGAACGGGACCTTGCCCGCATCAAGGCCGGGCAGGAAACCCAGTTCTACAACTCGCTCTCGAGCGTGCTCGGCAAGAGTGCGCAGCTTGCACAGGGCAACATCTTTGCCAATGATCCTGGCTTTGCCGCGAAAGAGATCGACGCCATTCTTGCCGTCTCGACTGCCGACGTCAAACGCGTTTACGAAAAGTACATCAAGGGCAAGAACTTCGTTGCGACGTCGTTCGTTCCGAAGGGCAAGGCCGAGCTCGCGCTTTCGGGTTCAAAGCGGGCTGAGGTCGCCGAGGAGCCGATCGTACAGGGAGCGGAGACCGAGGTTGACCCGAATGTCGAGGCCGAGTATGAGAAAACGCCTTCGACCTTTGACCGCTCGGTCGAGCCGCCCTACGGTGCCGAACCACAGGTCAAGACGCCAACCGTTTGGGAGCAGAAACTCAGCAATGGAATGCGCGTTTATGGTATCGGCAACAGTGAAGTGCCGCTCGTGCAGTACGAGATCGTCATCGATGGCGGCCTTTTGATGGAAGACATAAACAAGGTCGGCGTTGCGAACCTTATGGCCCGACTGATGACGCAAGGGACCGCTAAGAAGACACCCGCCGAACTTGAAGATGCGATCGAGCAGCTTGGTGCCTCGATAAACGTCTCGGCCGGGTCGGAAGACGTGACCATCTCCGTCAACACTCTCGCTCGTAACCACGAAGCGACGCTCGCCCTGGTCGAGGAGATCCTGCTCGAACCGCGATGGGATGCGAAGGAGTTTGACCTGATCAAGCAGAGCACCATAGCCCAGATCCGCCAGATACAGGCGAACCCGAACGCCATCGCACAGCTTCGTTTCAATGAGCTGGTTTACGGCAAAGAGAATATTCGCTCGCGGAGCACGCTCGGCACGGCCGAGACCGTTAATGCGATAACGCTCGATGACCTGAAAGCTTATTACGCGAAGAACCTTTCGCCTTCGGTCGCGCGGATGCATGTGGTCGGCGACATCGACAAGGCCCGGACCGTCAAGTCGCTCGCCGGGCTCAATTCGAAATGGAAAGCGAAACCGGTGACGATCCCGACCGTCAAGACGCCTGCTCCGCCGGCAGAATCTAAGATCTATTTCTACGACGTTCCCGGTGCGGTGCAGTCGGTCTTTCGCTTCGGCTATCCGGCACTCGCCGCGACCGATAATGACTACTACCCCGCGATCGTGATGAACTACATTCTCGGCGGCGGCGGCTTTGCCTCGCAGCTTACGCAGGAGCTCCGCGAGGGCAAGGGCTACACGTACGGAATAAACTCAGGCTTTTCGGGAACGACCGTGCCGGGGCCGTTTGTTATCTCAAGCGGCGTCCGGGCAAATGTAACGCTCGAGGCCGCACAGCTCGTTAAGAGCATCATCGACGATTACCCAAAGAACTACTCAGCAAATGACCTCGCGACGACGAAGAGCTTTCTCATCAAGAGCAACGCGCGAGCATTTGAGACGTCCGGTGCAAAGCTCAATCTGCTGGAGAATATCAGCAAATACGGGCTTCGTCCGGATTACGTAAAGCAGCGAGAGCAGATCGTCCGCGATATGACGGTCGAGCGCATCCGCGAGCTTTCGGGCAAGTATCTCAACAGCGGGCGTATGTATTGGCTGGTCGTCGGCGACGCCGCAACGCAGATGCCGCGGCTTAAGGAACTCGGCTTCGGCGACCCGGTAAAGCTGAATTAACGAGGGCAGTTTTAAACGCGAAGAACGCAGGGGTCGCGGAGGTTTTCTGACGGAAAGAACTTGGCCTCGAATCAGCCAAGGTAGTTTCAACGCAGAGACCGCAGCGATCGCGGAGAGTTTTTATGACAGATGGTCGTGATGAACTGAACGAGATCAGCGGGAAGGTAATCGAATGCGCTATCAAGGTTCATCGGGCATTGGGGCCGGGAATGCTCGAAGGGGCTTATCAGGTATGCTTGATCCATGAGCTTGTGAAGAGCGGACTGAAGGTCGAATCGGAGGTCTCAATGCCGATCATCTATGACGGCGTTCGGCTAAGTTCGGGCTACCGAATTGATCTATTGGTCGAGAACGTTGTCATCATTGAGCTCAAGGCGATCGAACGATTGATGCCGGTGCATGAGGCTCAATTGCTTTCGTATCTCCGGATGAGTGACAAGCGGCTTGGTCTGCTTATCAACTTCAATGTCAAACTTCTTAAAGATGGCATAAGGCGGGTGGTGAACAATTTTTGAAACACTCTGCGAACTCAGCGGTCTCTGCGTTTAACGAATCAGTATGGCGAAACGGGTCTCGAAGAAAATCAGTAAGAAGATACTCATAACCGGCGGGACCGGGTTTCTGGGTGCGGAGATCGTCCGGCAGTTTTTAGCGGCGGGTGAGAAGAACCTTCGGGTGATGGCTTCGAGCGTTCCGCAGTGGATGACAGACGCTGGCGTCGAGCCTTTTGCGGGGTCGGTGACGGACCGCGAACGGGTTGGCGAGGCGGTGAAGGACGTCGCCGTCATCTATCACCTTGCCGGCAAGGTTTCGCGTGATAACGACGACGCGGCGGCGATGAACAAGATCCACCTCGAGGGCACGCGTATTCTTTGCGAGACGGCGGCCGCGGCCGGCGTACAGACGATGGTGCTTGCCTCTTCGAGCGGGACGATCGCCGTCAGCGAAGATGAGCAGGTGATCGACGAATCGTTCCCGCCGCCGGTCGAGATCATCTCCCGCTGGGCCTATTACTCCTCAAAGTATTATCAAGAGCGAACGGCGCTTGAGAATTTTGATGGCGAGGGGCGCAAGCTTGTCATACTCAACCCGACGCTGCTTCTCGGCCCGGGCGATGACCGGCTGAGCTCAACGAAGGTCGTGCTCGATTTCCTTGGGCGGAAGATCCCGTATTGCCCATCGGGCGGCTTGAGCTTTGTAGATACTCGCGACGTTGCGGCGACGGCGATCAGTTCGGCAGAGAAAGGCCGCCATCAGGAACGGTATCTGATGGGAGCTTCGAACCTGACCTTTGAAGACTTCTTCGGCCGGCTTGCGCGTTTGAGCGGGGTTGCAGCACCGCGGATCCGCGTCCCGAAAAAGCTTGCGGTCGCCGGAGCGGGCATCGTCGATTCTGTTTTTAGGAACTGGAACCGAGCGTCGCCGGTGGAGCCGGGCGAGGTCGAGCAGGCCGAGCATTTCTGGTATCTCGATTCTTCAAAGGCCACCGAGGAACTCGGCTTTGCGGCACGCGACCCACAGGAAACGCTCAATGAGACGATCAATTACTTGAGGAAAGAATTTCTCGGAGCCGACGTTTTCAATTAGTCCGCCGGCCGGAAAAAGAAGAAAAAGAACGCGGCAGCCCATTCGCGTTTGATCCCTTTTGCATACCCCTTTGTCCGCCGTGAACTGTCCTCGACCGTGCCGTCCGTTTGAACATACCCCAGAGTTCTCCGTGAGCCGTCTTCGACCTCGCCGCCAGATCGGATATATCCGAGCGTGCGTCGCGAGCTGTCTTCGACGGTTCCATCCTTGCGTATGTAGCCAAGCGTCCGCCGCGAGGAGTCTTCGACCTCGCCATCATCACCGATGTAACCCAATGTCCGCCGAGAAGAATCCTCGACCGTACCGCTCGTATTAATATAACCAAGCGTCCGCCGCGAAGAATCCTCAACCGCCTGCCCGGCCGCCGGGAGGTTAAAGAGCGTCACCGCAAATGCGAGAAGTATCCAAATTCGTGTAGTCATCTCAATTTCCAACCCCCATTTACATTGACCCGAGTTATTCCAAGTCTGTGAACTTTGTGCACGATCTTAGTGCCCTTTGTGTTTAAGAAATCTTTAAACACAAAGCACGCAAAGGTTTTGCACAAAGGGCTCAGAGAGTTTCCGTTCATTTAAGACGCATCGGCCTTTGGCCTCCGGTCAAACGCTTTATGGATGAAATAAATTACGAGCCCGATGCCCGCGGCGGCGAAGATCGGCAGGGCCTCGCGGTTGAAATCCACTCGCGTTAAAAGCCACGCGATCAGTCCGAGCGAAAGCACCGCAGCCAAAACGCCGAGCGGAGCCGAGAACTTCGCCTCGGGTGCATCGCCGCGACGGCGGAAGACCGGAAGTGCGAGACACGTCGTTGCGTAAACGAGCAGACGCGTTATTGTCGCGATGGCGAGTGCGGTCAGGAACGTTGAATAGATCGTAAGGAAGAATATGACGACCGAGGTCAGGAGGATCGAGACCCAAGGGGTTTTGAACCGCTCATGAGTCCGCGAAAGCCCTGCCGGGAGTTCGCCTTTTTCAGACATTGCGAATAGCAGCCGCGTGCTTCCGAGAAAGCCGACGTTCAGGTTGCCGAGTATCGAGATCAGAGCTCCAAAGGTGATGAATGCCGCTCCGAACGTCCCTAAGAAAAGGGCACCCGCATCGGCAAGCGGGCGTTCGGACTGGGCAAGCCCGGGAAGCGTGCCGATGCTGACCACCTGGATCAAAATATAAAGCGTCGCCACAATTCCCAATGCAACAAAGAGAGCAAATGGCGTGCTCCGCTGGGGGTCTTTCGTCTCACCGCCCATTACCACGCCAACCTCAAAGCCGACGAAGGCGTAGATGAGCAGCAGCACTGCGCTCGAGAATGCTCCGTATTCCGGCACCGCATCGAAGGTAAAGTTGGCAGGCTCGATAAAGAAGATACCGACCGCGACGAAGACGAAAAGCGGGATCAGCTTGCCGGCCGTGAAAATGTTCGTCATTATCGCCGATTGCTTTACGCCGGCGAGGTTGACCGCAACGATTCCGAGGACAATGATCGAGATCATCGCCACGCGAAAAGCTCCCTTGTCGGCATCGGCGACGAAGAAACCGAAGTAGGTGATCAGCAGGTTGCAGTTTGCGGCAAAGGTCGTAACGCGGACGATCCAGTAAAGCCAGCCGACCTCAAAACCGACGAGCGGCCCGAAGGCCTCGCGGGCGTAAAGATACGGCCCGCCCGTCGCCGTGAAGCGGCTCGAGACCTCGGCATAACAGACGACGATAAACCCGACGATGATCGCACAGGCGAAGAAGGCGATCAGGCTCCAGGTGCCGATCAACGCATGCACCTTTGCGGGAAGCCCAAAGATGCCGGCACCGATTATCGTGTTGATTATGATTGCCGTAAGGTCCCATCGGCTGATCCCGCGGACAAGCTTTTCTTCTGTCATTGTTTATTGAGCTCGGGGCTGCTTTTTTCGGGAGACGCTTTTCGTTTATACTCTGAAAATAAAGTCAGGTAAAGCAACACGGTTCAGAGTCTCCCGCTCGGTTCGTCTTATGTCCAACCCAAAACGTTTTTTCGCTTCGGTTTTATGTGCTCTTTTCGTCGCCGCTAGCGCTGTTGCACAGGTGCCGGCGGGCGAGACGGAGATCGTTCCTTCAAAGGGCTACAAGTGGCTCGCGATGGAGCGATCGGCTCAGATGGATTCGCTCGTCAAGTCGGCGGTCGATGAAGTATCTGCTGCAAAGGGACTGAAGGCGGAAGACGTAGCCGTTTCGCTCATTGATCTTCGCGGCGATGCCGCAAAGTGGGGCGAGCATCGCGGCGAAGCACGGATCTATCCGGCGAGCGTCGTCAAGATGTTCTATCTTGTGACGATTCACCAGCAGCTCGCCGATGGCAAGCTCACGATGACCAAGGAGCTCGAACGCGGCGTTCGCGATATGATCGTCACCTCCTCTAACGAGGCGACCCAGTACATCGTTGACGTCCTGACCAATACGGCAAGCGGCGGCGAACTTCCACAGAAGGAGTTTGAGCTTTGGTCCTACCGGCGGAACCGGATGAACCGCTACTTCGCCGCGATGGGCTACACGAACATCAACGTCAACCAGAAAACGCACTGTGAAGATGCCTATGGCGTTGAGCAGCAGTTTCGCGAATACCGTGGCCAAAACCGCAATATGCTTACGGCAAATGCCTCGGCACGGCTCATCGCCGAGGTCGCCCGCGGGCTTGCCGTTTCGCCGGAGCACAGCAAGCAAATGCTCGAGGTCCTAAAACGCGACCCCTACGCGACCGGCCGCGAGGCGAACAGCCAGGCGGTCGAATTTGCGGGAAGGGCATTGCTTGACCTCAAGATCGAGGGCGCAAAGCTCTGGTCAAAGGCCGGCTGGACAAGCCGGACGCGGCACGACGCGGCATATATCGAAACGCCGGACGGGCTTCGTTTTGCGGTCGCAGTATTCACTGAAAACAATTCGAATAACAAAGACATCATCCCGCTGATAGTCGGAAAATTGATCGAGGGAATGAGGAAAAAATGAAAAGGAAACTAACGTCGCTTTTTGCGCTTCTCGTCATCGGCTCGCTTTCGGTGGCCGCCTTTGGGCAGGGCTCGTATAAGCAGCCACCGAAGGAAGTTCTCGATGTGCTCAACGCTCCGGCACCGCCGGCGACGTCGATCGCACCTTCGCGTGACCGCATCGCGTTGCTCGATGTTGTCCGCTATCCTCCGGTCGCGGAGCTTGCCGAGCCGATGCTCCGGCTTGCGGGGTTGCGGATAAACCCGCGGACGAACGCCCAGCATCGGCAGAATTACTTCTCGGGCGTCAGCCTTCAGAACATCAGCGACGGCACGGTCCGCCGCGTGCAGCTTCCGGCCGGTGCGAAGATCATTTCGCCGGTATGGTCGCCGGACGGCAAATACATTGCCGCGGGTAACGTGACGGACAAAGGCGTTGAGCTATGGTTCATTGATACTTCGACCGGGCGTGCGACGAAAGTGCAGAACGTGCAGGTCAACACGGCCTACGGCGGCTTTAGCTGGGAAGGGCCGAACGCACTTGCGGCGATGCTTGTGCCGAGCGGACGCGGAGCTCCGCCGGAGTACCGCGACGTTGTGCCGAGCGAGCCGAACGTTCAGGAAACCGCAGGCCGTTCGGGTGCGATCGCTACATTTCAGGACCTGCTGAGAAGCCCGAATGATGAGGCACTTTTCGAGTATTTCGCCACCTCGCAGCCGGCGATCATTACGCCGCAAGGGCAGGTGACGCCGATCGGAAAACCGGCGATCTACAACGATCTTTCACGCTCGCCGGATGGACGATTCTTTTTGGTAACGACCATCAAGCGGCCGTTCTCGTATCTCTTTCCGGCTTCGCGATTCCCGCGGATAACCGAGGTCTGGGATGCCTCGGGCCGCATGGTCAAGGCAGTTCACGAATCACCGCTCCAGGACCAGCTGCCGGTGCAGGGCGTACCGACCGGGCCGCGGGGCATCGGCTGGATCCCGACCGAACCAGCGACGCTTATCTGGGCCGAAGCTCTTGATGGCGGCGACCCGCGGCAGAAGGCCGAGCATCGCGACCGGCTGATGAAGATGGCCGCACCCTTCTCCGGCAACGCGAGCGAACTGCTAAAGATCCAGCATCGCTATCAGGGCCGCGGCTTTGGCGAACGCGCCAGGATGATGCTCTTTTACGACTTTGACCGCGACCGCCAGCACCGCCGGATATTCATGACCGATCATAACGATCCGAGCAAGATGAAGCTCATCTCCGACCTCAACGTCACCGACCGCTATAACGACATCGGAGCGCCGGTCAGCAAAACGCTTGCGAATGGAAGCTCGGTGATCGTCCAGAATGGTGACGAGATCTTTCTTACCGGCTCAGGTGCCTCGGCCGAAGGCGATCGTCCGTTTCTGCGTGCGATGAACGTCAATACGCTCGCGACCCGCGAGATCTTCCGGTCAGGCACCGAGGAGTTTGAAGCGTTCGTCGCGATGCTCGATGACGAGGGAATGAATTTCATCACTCGAAAGGAATCGACGACGGAACCGGCGAATCTCTACCTGCGGCAGGTCTGCCCTCCCGGACGGGTCTGCACGGCACTCGCATACAGGCAGTTGACCGAGTTCAAGGACCCTTCGCCCGAACTTCGCGGCATAACGAAAGAGCTTGTCAGGTACAAGCGGGCCGACGGCGTTGACCTTTCGTTTACGCTTTACCTGCCGCCGGGCTACAAAAAGGGAACTCGGCTCCCGACGGTCGTTTGGGCCTATCCGCAGAGCTTTACCAGCGGCGACCTTGCCGGCCAGGTGACGGGCTCGACCAATCGCTTCACGCAGATCGGCGGTGCCTCGCATCTCTTCTTTCTGCTGAACGGCTACGCCGTGCTCGATGACGCGACGATGCCGATCGTCGGCACGCCCGAGACGAAGAATGACACTTTCGTAAAGCAGGTGGTCGATTCGGCAAAGGCGGCGATCGACAAGGGCGTCGAAATGGGCGTTGTCGATCCGGAACGCGTCGGCGTCGGCGGCCATAGCTACGGAGCCTTTATGACGGCGAACCTGCTTGCCCATTCGGACCTTTTCCGTGCCGGCATCGCTCGCTCGGGTGCTTATAACCGGACGTTGACGCCATTCGGTTTTCAGGACGAGCGGCGGACCTTTTGGGAAGCTCCGAAGATCTATACAGATGTCTCGCCGTTCTTTTTTGCGGACAAGATCAACGAACCGGTTCTGCTGATCCACGGCGAGGCGGACAATAATCAGGGTACTTTCCCGATCCAATCCGAGCGTCTCTTTGCTGCCATCCGCGGCAATGGCGGAACGGCGCGACTCGTCATGCTGCCGCTTGAGTCGCACGGCTATAGCGCCCGCGAATCGGTTGGGCACACGATAGCCGAGCAGATCGCCTGGTTTGACCGCCATGTGAAAAACGCAAAGCCGCGAGGCCAGGCCGCCGCGGCTGAGAGGTAAAGAGAAGGCAGACGGAAAACAAAAATAGGTTGTCTGGAGGCGAGGTTCTTATCTGTGTATTTCGGTTTTTGATCTGTGCATTCTGTGGTATTCGCCAATGAATTACAGTGCGTTACCACAGAATGCACAGAACTAAGACACAGAACCTTTAACCTCCGGACGACCTCTTTTTATTGAACATCACGAAGCTCGACTACATCTGCTGCCGCGGGAAGCGGCGGCGGGCCGAGTTCGAGCATCCGTCCGGGCCGCTTGCCGATAAGCTTGCGTGCCATTCCGGCGGCGACCGGTTTTGAGAAATAGTAGCCCTGCCCGAGCCGGCAGCCGAAGAGCTGAAGCCGCCGAAGTTGGTCCGGCGTTTCGATGCCCTCGGCAACGACGTCGATCCCAAGGTTTTCGCCGAGCATCAATATCGTCTTAACGATCGCCGAGCTCTTGTCGTCGATGATCATTTTGTCGATGAACGAGCGGTCGATCTTCAGCCGGTCGAACGGGAACCGGGCGAGATAGCTGAGCGAAGAATAGCCGGTGCCGAAGTCGTCGGTCGCGAGCTGCACGCCAAGTCCATCGAGCTCGCGAAGCACGCGAAGCGAACGCTCGCTCTGCTCCATCACCGTACTTTCCGTTACCTCAAGCTTTAGCTGGCCGGGCTCGAGCCCGGTTTCGTTCAGAACCGTTTCGACGCAGCCGATCAGCGAGGGATGCATCAACTGCTTTGCCGAGAGGTTCACGCTTACAGAAAGCCGCTGAACCGTCGTCTCCTGCCATGCGGCGAGGTTCGCACAGGCCTCGTTCAAGATCCATTTTCCGATCGGAACGATCAGCCCAGTCTCTTCGGCAACACTGATGAACTCATCCGGCGGAACCAGCCCGTTCTCGGGATGCCGCCAGCGAATAAGGGCCTCAAATTCGCAGACGGTCCCGTCGGTGATGTCCACTATCGGTTGGTAGAGCACCTCAAACTCGCTCCTGTCGACCGCTTTGCGAAGATCCGTTTCGACCTGCAGGAGGTTGAGATTTCTGACGTGCATCTCCTGATCGAAGATCTCGTATCGGGCCTTGCCTGATTCCTTTGCACGGTACATCGCCGAGTCCGCATCGCGGAGAAAGTCCTCGGGTTCGCGCATTATCTCGTCCGAAACAATGATGCCGATGCTCGCCGAGGTAAAGACCTCATAGCTGTCAATATTGAACGGCCGCTCGAGATTTGCCTGGAGCCGATCGGCGACCTTAACGACCTCTTCCCGCGAGCCCGTTCGATTTAGCAAGATGACGAACTCATCGCCGCCGAGCCGAGCAACGACGTCGCCGGGGCGGATCAGTGCATTGAGCCGGTCGGCGATCGCCTTCAGCAGTTTGTCGCCGACGATGTGGCCGAGACTGTCGTTGATCACCTTGAACCGGTCGAGGTCGAGGAAGAGCACGGCGAAGCGTGCCGCCTCCGTCTTTTCCGCCCGCGAGATCGCACCGCGTAGGTGGTTCATGAATTCCGGCCGGTTCGGAAGGCCGGTCAATGCATCGTGGCGGGCAAGATAGTTGAGCTTTTCTTCGGTCTGTTTCTGGTCGTCGATGTCGGTATTCGTGCCGAACCATTTCGTTATTCGGCCATCGCCGTCGAGCCCCGGATTGGCCCTCGCCTTATGCCAGCGATAAACGCCATCGTGCCGTCGAAGCCGAAACTCGACCTCGAAGTATTTTCCGGTCGCGAGCGAGTTTGACCACTCGACGAGGCACGTCTGCACATCGTCCGGATGGATCAGGCCGTGCCAGCCCGCATTGAGAATCTCGCCCGCCGGCCGTTCAAAATACTCGACCGTCCGCTGATTTACGTAATCAAGCCGGCCGTCCGGTTCTGCCGTCCATACCTGGTGATAGATGCCCTCGCCGAGCTGCCGAAACTTGTGCTCGCTGCTTCGCAGGGCTTCTTCGGCGCTTCGGCGCTCGGTAATGTCGCGGCCGATGCCCTGCACGCCAACCGGCATTCCGCGTTTCAATATCAGGCGGGTGCTCAGCTCGAGCGGCACACGCCGTCCGTCCTTGGCGAGTATCTGTATCTCGTAGGTCGTCGACTGGCCTTCGGCAAGCTTTCGGGCCGTCATCTCGCGGGCGGAGGCGAGGGACTCGGGTGCGACGACCTGCACTATGTTCATCTGCAGTGCCTCGTCGCGTGAATAGCCCGTCAGGCGTTCGCCGGTGTTATTGAGCGAGGTAAAATTGCCGCGGAGGTCGTGGGTGTAGATGATGTCGTTCGCGTTCTCAAATAGGTCGCGATAGCGCTCTTCGCTATCACGCAGCGACTCCTCGGATTGCCGCCGCTCGGTGATGTCGCGTGCGATCCCTTGCACGGCAATGGGCTGGCCGTCTTTGTAGATGACTGTGCTGTTTATTTCGAGCGTCAGCCGCGACCCATCCTTGCGGATACAATCGAGTTCATAGACGGTCTGCGAGGCATCACCGCTGAGCTTTTCCTGAAACTTCCGCTTCGCAAGTTCGAGCTGGTCCGGAGCGACGATCTCAGACATATGAAGCTGAAGAGCTTCTTCGCGCGGATACCCGAAGACCCGCTCGGCCGCCGCGTTCATCGAGATATAGTTACCTTCGAGGTCGTGGACGTAAATGACGTCGTTCGCATTCTCAAAGAGCGTTCGGTACCGCTGCTCGTTTTCGGCGACGGCCTGCTCGGCGATCTTTCGACCGGTGATGTCGAGCATTACGCCTTCGCGAAAGATCACCTCGCCCGCATCATCGCGCATCAGGCAGCCTCGGTCGCGGACCCAATGCAGCTCGCCGCCGGCGTCGTAGATCCGGTATTCGTAATCGACCTCTTCGCCACTTTCGGTCGATTCGGTGGTTTGCGAAAAGACCCATTCCTGATCGTCTGGGTGAATGATGCGGAGCCAAACGTCCGGGTCCGAGGTCCACATCTCAAGCGGATAGCCAAAGCGGCTGAATGCCGGGCTTACGTACTGCGGCGAATAAGGCGGGTTCGGATCGACGACGTAGAAGAGAACCGGAAGGTTCTCGATCAAGCTCCGATAATCGGTCTGTCCCTTCATTCTCCTGGGCGGTGTGTCCTGGTTGTGAGGTACGAGCGAACTTTCATCAACGGACGGTGAGGGGTCCATGAGGTGGTCCATAGGTTGCACACGGTCATAAAGTGACAGAATGCGTCACTTATCAGCTATCACGAATTGTTACTTGCAGGGAGGCAAAAAGCCTACAGAATACGGTCGGGAGCCGCTGATAACTGTAAAATCAAGCTTTATGATCCGTAAAACCGCTACGGGCAACAATTGCTGGTTGCAACAGCCATACCAAACGCCGCGATGGAAAAATTCGCCGAAAAGGCTTAAGATTAGGAATCTCCCGGGCTCCCAAAGGCGACCAATATGAAAAGCTTTTTGTCATTTTTTCTCATTCTGATTTTCTCTCTTTCCACGCTCGGGCAGACGATGCCGGCCGATGCCGACCCGAAGCTCTGGGCACAGGCATTAAAGATCCATAAGAAAGCGATCATCGTCGATGGCCATAACGACATCACCGGCCCGATGATGGACCAGGACCTGAACCTCGCGACCGATACCCGCGGGATGATGCAGCTCGGCGGCGACCCGATCCACACGGACATAAATCGCTGGAAGGCCGGCGGCATGACCGGCCAGTTCATGTCGATCTACGTCTCGGGCAATACGCTCAAGACGGGCGGCTCGATGCGGCGGGCGATGGAGCTGATCGACGTTACCAATCGAGAGATCGAGCGGCACAACGACCTTGTCAAGTGCACGACGGCGGCCGAGATCCGGCAGGCGAAGAAGCAGAACAAGATCTGTTTGCTGATGGGCATCGAGGGCGGCTATGCGATCGAGAATTCGCTTTACGCTCTCAGGAATTTCCATCGCCTCGGCGTTCGCTATATGACGTTGACGCACAACGTCACGCACGACTGGGCCGATGCCCATGGCGACGAGAAGCGGAACAACGGCCTAACCGATTTTGGCAAAGAGGTCGTCCGCGAGATGAACCGGCTCGGTATTCTTATCGACATTTCACACGTCTCTGATAAGGTGATGCACGATGCGCTGGACATCACGAAGGCGCCGATCATCGCATCGCACTCGGGTGCCCGCGGCGTTTCGAACCACACTCGCAACGTCCCGGACGATGTGCTCAAACGGCTGCCGCAGAATGGCGGTGTGATAATGGTCGTCTTCTATCCGGCGTTTCTTGATGAACGCACCGCGAAGGAACAGAGTGAACGCTCGGCACGGCTTCGCGACCAGATCGCTGCTCTCCGCGAGCGGTATAAGGACGATTATGCTGCGTTTGTTAAAGCCGAGAACGAACTGATGGCGGCGAATCCCATTTACATTGCTGATTACAAACGCATCGTTGACCACATCGACCACATCAAAAAGGTCGCCGGCATCGAACACGCCGGCATCGGCTCGGACTATGACGGCGTGCCGTTCCTCAATCCGCCGATGAAGGGAGTCGAAGATCTACCGCTGGTCACTTACGAAATGCTCCGCCGCGGCTACACCGAGAAAGAGATCCTGATGGTGCTGGGTGGAAATATGCTCCGGGCAATGGAGCAGGCCGAACGCGTCGCCCGCGGCACCCGCGTCTCAGCCGACGGCAGCCTGATGAAGCACAAGAAATAAGCTGAAACAAAAAAGCGAACGGCACGGTCAATGTTGGCCGTGCCGTTCGAGTTTGTTTCAGGCTTTCCGCTGAAGCTATTGCACCGGGCTTTTGTATTCAAAGGAATACGGCCGTACGTAGTTACGGTCGGCGTATTTGAACGAAAAGGTCTTGTCCGCGATCAGTACATCGCCGGGTTTCATACCACCGATAACCTCCACCAACTGGTTCTCAAGCGTCGAAAGATGTCGGCCGTAGATCATCTTCACCTCGTGGTTGTTTCGGTCAAAGTCGTAATTCTTGACCAGGTGATCAAAGAAAAGCGGAGCCATCTGGGCCGGAGCGAGCGAAAGCGAGTTCCAGTTATACCCATAGGGCAGCTCGTTGAGGCGATAAATGCGTGAAAAGATCCGCCGCTTTTCGGGCGGATAGGCCTTGCCGGTCGCAGTATCGTAACCCGGCTTTCCGATCCCGTAAAATACGACAAAAACGGTCTGCGGGTCGTGGTCGGGAACCACTTTCGGGTCAAATGCATACTCGACACCCTTGAACTCTGAAGGGCCGGCCTTCGCGATCTGCCCCTCGGCAGAAATAGCCCCGGCCGCAAACAACAACGCCAAGATCAAAATTACAAGTGCCTTATTCATAAGATTCAAATATTCGAAAAGAGCGTCGTCCGTGTTCAGATGACAAGTATTACCAGTTATTCTAGCCTGCCCGAATTTCTCATTATACCCGAACGCCCCAAAGTCGAAACAATAATGTGCACGGCCAGCCTCACTTTAGAAACACAGCACTGCGACAAACGAAAAAGCGTGGCCGGATCCACCGACCACGCCTCGAATAGGAGCCATTAGCCCCGTGTCCGCATTAAGCTCCGGCTCCGTGGCATTTTTTGAACTTCTTGCCCGAGCCGCAGTAGCAGGGGTCGTTCGGCTTGACCTTTGGCTGGTCGCGTTTAAAGGGCGTGTGCCGCACCTCGTCCGTGTCGCCGGCGGCGGTGGCGGTTGCCATCGCACCGGTGAAGGCCATTCCGGCAGCCTGCCTTCGGGCACGCTGTTGGGCGAGCCGTTCGAGCCGGGCACGCTCTTCCTGTTCGTCTTGAGACACGACCTCGAGGTGGAAGAGTGCCTTGGTCGTGTTCGAATCGATGCGGTCGAGCATGTCCTGAAACATCTCAAACGACTGCTTCTTGTATTCGACGAGCGGGTCCTTCTGGCCATAGCCGACCAGTCCAATGCCCTGCTTTACCTGATCGATCGAAGCAAGGTGGTCCTTCCACTGCGAGTCGATGATGTTGAGCATGATGTAACGCTCATAGGCACGCAAGGCTTCGTCGCCTGCGAGTTTTTCCTTCACCTCGTAGGCCACCTTCGCCTTTTCCCAGATTCGATCTTGTATCTCATCCGGGTTCATCGTGCGGAAATCGACGCCCGCATCGCGGGCCGGATCGACCTTGTAAATGCTCTCGATCTCGGCGGCGTAGGTGTTTATGTCCCACTGGTCAGGGCTGATGGTCAGGCTCAGCATGCTGTCCGTCAGGTCGTGGAGAAGGTCGCGGGCGACGCCATTTTCACCGAGCAGATACTCGCGGTGATTTTCCTCAAACATCAACTGGCGGCGGAGCTTGTAGATCGTCTCACGCTGCCGGTTCATCACGTCGTCGTATTTGAGAACGTGTTTACGTGTCTCAAAGTTGCGAGCCTCGACCGCCTTCTGTGCACGCTCGATCTGTTTCGAAACGGTCTTCGATTCGATCGCAACGCCATCTTCCATCCCGAGCCACTGCATCATCGAGCGGACCTTGTCGCCGGCGAAGATGCGCATCAGATCGTCCTCGAGCGAGAGTACGAAGTGCGACGAACCGGGATCGCCCTGTCGGCCGGCACGCCCGCGGAGCTGGTTATCGATGCGGCGCGATTCGTGCCGCTCGGTACCGAGAATGTGCAGCCCGCCGGCGGCAACGACCTCTTCGTGCTCTTTCGCAACGACGGCCTTCGCCTTGCGGAGCTGCTCTTCAAACTGCTCCGGCGTCGCCTCATCGGGATTGATCTCCATCCGCTTGAGGTAATCATTTGCAAGGGTTTCCGGATTACCGCCAAGCAGGATGTCCGTACCGCGGCCGGCCATGTTGGTTGCGATGGTGACCGCTCCCTTTCGTCCGGCGAGTGCGATGATCTCGGCCTCGCGCTCGTGGTATTTGGCGTTGAGCACGTTGTGCGGGACGCCGAGCTTCTTAAGCCGATCGGCGACGATCTCAGAATTTTCGACCGAGACCGTACCAACGAGAACCGGTTGCCCGTTCTTATGCAGCTCTTGGATCTCTTCGACGACCGCGTTCCATTTCTCTTGCAGCGTACGATAAATGACGTCCGAACCATCCTTCCGAACCATCGGCCGATGCGTCGGGATGGAAACGACGTCCAGGCCGTAAACCGTATTGAACTCTTCGGCTTCCGTATCGGCCGTACCGGTCATGCCGGAAAGCTTTTCGTACATTCGGAAGTAGTTTTGAAGCGTGATGGTCGCGAGCGTCTGGTTTTCCCGCTCGATCTTAACGCCTTCTTTTGCCTCAACGGCCTGGTGAAGCCCATCGGACCAACGGCGGCCCTGCATGAGGCGTCCGGTGAAGTCATCGACGATGATGACCTCGCCTTCCTGGACAACGTAGTGGTGATCGCGTTTGTAAAGCGTATGGGCCTTGAGTGCCTGTTCAACACAATGAAGCAGGTCCATGCTGCCCGGATCGTAGAGGTTCTCAACCCCAAGCAGCTTTTCGGCTTTCGTGACGCCCTGCTCGGTCAAAACGGCCGAGTGGTTCTTTTCGTCAACAAGGTAATCTCCGGTCGTGACCTTCGTCTCCTCGTCCTTGTGGCCCTTTTCGAGCCGCGGGATCACATCATTTGCAACGTAATACTTATCGGTCGCGTCATCGGTCGCACCCGAGATGATGAGCGGCGTCCGGGCCTCGTCGATGAGGATCGAATCGACCTCGTCAACGATCGCGAAGTAGTGATCGCGTTGGACGAGCGACTCGACGTCGAACTTCATATTGTCGCGGAGATAATCGAAGCCGAACTCGTTGTTCGTTCCGTAAGTGATATCAAAACCGTAGGCTTCCTTGCGGGCAAAGTCATCCATGTCGTTCTGGATGCAGCCGACCTCAAGGCCCAGAAATTTGTGGATGCGGCCCATCCATTCCGAGTCGCGGGAAGCGAGGTAATCGTTGACCGTTACGACATGGACGCCGCGGCCGGTCAGTGCGTTGAGGTAGGAGGGAAGCGTCGCGACGAGCGTTTTACCTTCACCCGTACGCATTTCGGCGATCCGGCCCTGATGGAGTGCGACGCCGCCGATCATCTGCACGTCGAAGTGACGCATTCCGGTGACGCGTTTCGAGGCCTCGCGGACCGTTGCAAATGCTTCGGGAAGTATCTCGTGGAGCACTTCCTGTTCGGCCTTGCGGCGTTCGTCCTTGTCCTCGATGCCATCAAGCCGGCGGGCGATAAGCTCTTTGAACTTGGGGGTTTGGGCCTTAAGCTCGTCATCCGAGAGCTGCTGGATCTTTGGTTCCCAATCGTTTATCTCAACGATGACCGGTTTGACCTTTTTAAGAAATACGTCACTGGAAGACCCGAAGATCTTCTTGACCAATTTGTCTGCAAAACTGTTAACTGCCATTTTTTCCTCTTGTGTTTAGAGTCCGCTCTCGATCGTGCCTTTCCAAACCGGTTTGCTTGCCTTTTTGGCGGAAGCAGACCAAAGTCTGTACTTTGAACGATCGAATGTTCGACCGCAACTCTTAGCGAAAATTGTTGATGGAAAGGCGAGATCAGAACACTTCCCGCCGCTGCTAAACGCAAGCAGCCAGGGAAATCAACGAGGAACGAGGAAGCGAGGCGGAACCAAATGCGGCGGAGTCGCCAACATCGTTTGGCCAGAAAGTAGAAGTTTGAAGGCTGAAAGCCGGAAGCGGTTTCGCGTACGGAACAGGGACCTGAAGAGCAAAGCTCTCGGCCGCGGGCTCGACGAAATACTGGGAAAGATAAACGCGGACGAGCGACTCGACAGCGGCCCCGGAAAGAGCTTCTTCGGCCGATTCCGGCACGAACTCGGGAACTTCCGGCTGCGGGTCGCGGTCAAACTCATCGAGAACCTCAAACTCTTCACTGAGTTCAAAGTTCCTCGTCATCGCCGCGGATTGCTGAGCAATGACCCCCGCCGACGCACCGGCCATCAACAGGCCGATGTAAACGCCGAGGGTAGCGAGGAAAAGCACGGAATTGTTGTTCTTTTGGTTATTCAATTTGGTTTGAACTACCGATATTCTCGGATCATCTTCAGAAATTCACTTTTTGGGATGCGAAACCCAATGGTTAACAGCTTTTCATCGGCGGTACTCGAATAGCTTTGAAGTACCCGCAATTCGTACGGATCTACTGGCTTACCTACAGCCGCATCTTCTTCCTTTCGATGTATCGCGAGTCGAACACCAAGGTCGAGGATAGACCTCATTGCAAGTGCCCTAGTTTTCGTTTCCATCTCGGAAAACATCGAAATCGAGAAGTTGGTGTCATCCTGCCCAACTACTATTCTGATATCGCTTGCGGTCAATTCCCGAAGGTACTGAAAATAACCGGCACGGTCTATGACATCAAGTCCATCGGCAGAGATCTTTAAAAGACGCTCATCCCCGGATGACGAGACTACCCTTTTCGAATCAGCATCAATGAAACCATTCTTGGATAGCCGAAAAGTCTGCTCCAATCGGAATTCCGCACCCGCGTCGATCGACCCTGCGTCTATCTGTGCTACGACCTGATCGAAAAACGACGGCACTGCTGAGTTGTCAACCGATGGCTCCGGGGACTGAGCAGCAACACCAACACACAAAGCGAAAATACAGAATGTGTAAATTTTCAGTGTCCTGAACATCCCCAAAGCCTTTCCTGCTATTTCGCTGCCGTTCTATCCGCCGGACGCATGCCGGCGTTGCCGTTCGGCTTTTTGGCTTCGTTTGCCTGTTCCGCGAGTTTCCGCTCGATCATTGGATGAGCCACGTCCTTAGGAACAACGAAGCGGATTATAACACGCTTGCCTTCGACCTCGACCTTTGCTCCTTCAAGCAGCACGAGGTCATCCTTGTCGTTCTGGTCGGCGTTCTCAGCCAACTTCCGGTTTTTCGCGATGCTGATGCCAAGTTCGAGAGTGGACTTTATCGCCTTTGCCCGCGATTCGGTTTCCACTTCGGATTGGATCACAGCCGAGATATCGGTTTCGTTCTGGCTGAGATCAAGGAAAAGGTCCTTGCCGGTCAGGTCACGGAGATATTGGAGATACCCGGCAACATTGACCGCCTCGATCGAGGCCTTGACGATGTTGATCATTCGCTCATCTTCGCCGCTGGCTTTGATGTAACGGAAATTCTTTGGATCGAGCCGGCCGTTCTTGTCGAGTTTGCCGCGGGCCGAGAGTTCGAACTCAGACTGAAGGTCAAGCTGATTTTTGGCACGCTCATCGTTGATCATATTGCTAAGATCGACGAGCGGACGCCTGTTTATCATTTCAGGAAGCGCGAGCGGGTCAGTCGGATTGACCGGTTGCGGGTTCGTATTCGCATTCGCAACCTGGCCGTTCGTGTTCGCATTCCCGAGCGGCGGCGTGTTTCCGCCGCGGGTTGGGTCAGTACCGGCGACCTCGTCTTCCACCTTGAATGGCGAATCAAGATCGTCTCCCTTTACCGCGTTGGGGTTCGCCTTCGGCAAACGCGGGGCCCTGCTGAGCACGCCGCCGCCGACAGGCGGTGGAGGAGTGTAAACAGGTGTTGTAGGATTAAAGCCGAATGTCGGATTCTCATTCGCGGCCTGCATCGCGGCAAATTGCTCCGGGTTCGCGATCTGGAAATATCCTTCCGGGTAGTCGATCGGCCCGGTCTGGCCGGTGACATCTACGAAAGTGATGTCCGCCTCGCCGAGGTCGATCCGCTCATAAGACGCATCAACGAATTCGCGGTCGGTGCCAAAAAGCACTGCCCCAACATAAACCGTATCGAGTACCTGACAAACGCGGCCGACGAACGGGCTTTCGCAGCCTTTCATCGTCAAAAGGCTCGTCTGGCCCGCGACTCCAAAGAAAAGCAGGTTCGCGAGCACGGAAACGCCGAGGATCTTATAGATCCGCGGCGAGAGTTGCCATCCGCGAAGTTCGTAATTTTGGAGAAACTCCTTTCCTGCCGGCGTCTGAACGGCATTTTCTGTCCCTATGTATGATTGCTCTTGGCTCATAACTGCTATAATTTCCGATAAATAACGGCCGAAACTACTGGCTACGTGAAATTAGACGCAAAACATCGCAAATTCGTTGCGATGCAAACGAGAATTCTAACACTTCGGCAAGGGCTTTGAAAGGATTTTGCACGTAGCCGCCGACGATTTTTTGGTTCCACGATGCCACGCTCCGATTCCCGAAACCGTTCCCGCCGCCGAAGCGGCCCCCGAAAGAATGAACGGACAGATAAACGACGGCTTGCAGGGAAAAGTTCGCCCGCCGATTCGGCCCCACGCGGCCCTCGGAGTGATCCGGCCGAGGTTCGCCGCCTGCTTGATGGCATCGGTGTGCCGGAACCCGTGCCTTTTGCTCCTGATCCGTTCCAGCTCGAGGCGCTGGCGGCGATAGAAAACGAGGACGTGCTCGTCACCGCGCCGACCGGCAGCGGCAAAACCTGGATCGCCCGCGAAGAGATCCGCCGCCTTCTCGCCGCCGGCAAGCGGGCATGGTACACAACGCCGCTCAAGGCCCTTACCAACTCGAAATATCTCGAATTTTCCGACGAATTCGGAGCCGCGAACGTCGGCATTCTGACCGGCGACCGCAAGGAAAACTCCGGTGCGCCGCTGATCGTTGGGACAACCGAGATCTTTCGCAATCAGCTTTTTGACGCCCTTCGCGAAGGGGCGGAGGTGCGAACCGATCTCGTTATTCTTGACGAGGCACATTACCTTTCCGATGAGGAACGTGGGCACGTTTGGGAGGAATCGATCATCCTGACGCCGCCGCGGATACGGATGCTGCTACTTTCGGCAACGGTTGGGCGGGCGGAGGAATTTGCCAACTGGATGGCCGAGGTCCGCGGTGTGCGTGTTCGCGTGATCAATCGAGCGGGAACGCGGCCAGTCGAGCTTCGGGCGGCGTATCTCTCAAAAGATCTCGAGCTATTTCCGTTGTTCGATGCGTCGGGTAAATATGATTCACGCATCGACCAAATGGCCGCCAAACGCAGCTCCGGCGGAGAAAACTATCGCCGCCGCCGAAACTAGAAACGGCCGCCCATTTTCCGGACAGCCGCTTATTATCGATCTCTAAATCGCATTCTACTTCACCAATATCGCCATAAGTTGGTCGATGTCCGTTTGCGGAACGCTGATGTCGAATGAGACGTCGGAACCGTTCCGGGTGAGTTTGACCCGCTCGATGAGCCGTGCGTAAAGCTGCTGATCCGGCCGCTTTGAGCTGCCGAGGGCCATCTTGCCGAAGCTCTGCATCACTTCCATCGTGTCGTAGAGCTGTTCGGCCTGTGCCGGCTGCTTCGTCCGGGCGGTCATTCCCATCTGCATTTCGCCGGCGACGATGTCCATGCTGCCATAAGCGGTCTGGATGGCGTCGATGCTCGAACCGAGCTCGTCATTATCAAGCGGCAGAAAGTCGCTCATGCCCGCAGGCACCTTTGACGCAAAGTTCATTACACCAAAGGGCTTTTTGTTGAGCAGGTCGACGACATCCTTGCCGATCTTCGAGCGGCCTTCTGCCATCTCGCGGACGCGTTCCGGAATTCCGGCCGCGATGGTGTTTCCATCGATCGCCATTATTGCCATTTCCGTCGAAGCGAACCCGAGGGCCTTGTCGATCATTCCCCTATTTTCGGGGTCTTTGGTTGCCGCATCATCGGCTTTCTTCTGGGCATATTCCTTGAACGAGAAAACGAAGATCGTGCGGCCGTTGATCGATTCTTCCTTGTACTTTCCGCCCGCTGCTTCCTTTGCCGCGGCAATCACCGACGATGCGCTGCCGCTTCCGCGGGCGATCATCACCGGAGCCATATCATACTTGCCCTTGCCGGTCTGCTTTACGGTCATCCCCGCAACAACCAGGTCAAACGACCGAAGCTGGATGCCCGACTTCTGCTCAAATTCGCCGAGCTTGTCCATCCATTTGTTGAGCATATCCGGCTTTGACGACAGAATGAACGGGAACGCCTCGCTGAACCCGCGGCTTACGTCGAAGGTCATTACCGCATCCGATGCCGGAAGCATCGAAACCAGTTGGTTGGTCTTAACGCGTTTAGTGTTTTTGGTCGCGACCGAATCGGAAGGCATGGAGCCGTAAGCAATGGCGACCGCGAAAAGTGCGAAAAAGGCAAGAAATTTAATGCGCATAATACCTCAAATCAGATGGGATCAAATAGATGACCAATTTACAGATGTATCACAATACCCTAACGGTTTGCCAATAATTTTTGTTAGCTCAGCTTTTTTTCGCTTCGCGGTCCTTTATTACCTCAAATTCGAACCGAAGTTCCTTGCCCCGCATTATGTAGCAGAGATATTGCTCCCAAAACTTCCGCAAGAACCGCATTGAGGGCATCCGCCCGTCAAGATTGACCAAAAACTCGACGCCAAGGGCTTTCCAGAGCCCCGCCATCGAGCAATAGACCGAAACGGGCCGGAGCTGCACATCGGTATAGAAGTCAAAGACCTGCCGACCGGGCTGGAACGTGTTGAAGGTGTAGCTATTGATGTGGTTGCGGTGGGTCGGATCGTTTGCCCAATCGGCGTTCGAATAGTGCGGCGTCGCGATGCGAATATGCCCGCCGGGCTTGGCGATGCGGTGGAGTTCGCCGATGAACGCCATCACATCCGGCACGTGCTCGACCACGTGGCTGGCGATGATCAGGTCAAATTCGTCGTCCGGAAAGGGATACGGCACCTCGCCAAGGTCGTGGATAACGTCCGCACCCGTCCGCGGGTTGTTATCGAGCCCGATCGCTCCCTCAAATTTGTTAACGCCGCAGCCGACGTCGAGTATCTTCATCATCGAAACCCTAGGTGAAAATGTGGAAAAGTGCAACGGAGCCAAGGTGAAAAGGTGACCTTTTCACCTTCTCCCTTTTTCACTCAAATAATAGTGCCAGAGCAGCCTTGCTGCCGCCGAGCGGAAGGGCCGCCAGCGTTCGGCGATGGCTAGAAATTCGTCTGCCTGCGGCTTCGGCTCGCCCGAGATCTTGGTCCACGCCGTATGCAGAGCGATGTCGCCTCGCGGCATAACGTCTGGCCGTAGCAACGCCATCAACAGATAGATGTCGCTCGTCCACTCGCCGACGCCCTTGAGCCGCTGAAGCTCGGCTTTTACGTCCGCATCGGGCAGGCCGGCGATGGCTTCAAGGTCGATACTGCCACCCAAGATCGCTTCGGCCAGATGCCGGGCGTAAGACGCTTTCTGACGGCTGAAACCGATCGACCGGAGTTCAACGTCATCGAGCGTCAGCACGGCGTCGGGCGTGATAGCTCCAAGATGCCGCTCGAGCTTATCGAAGCAGGCCTTCGCCGAGGCAAGTGAGACCTGCTGCTCCAAAATGATCTGCAAAAGCGTCGCGAAACCCGGCTCGCGGTCCCAAAGCGGCGGCGTCCCGTGCGCTTCAAGCACCGCAGCCATGTGCGGGCACCGTCGGCCAATCTCGTCGCACGCCACCGTGAGCGTTTTTGCGTTCAAGGGTTTCAACAAATCTCGATGCTGCATGATATCAATTTCTAATTGATCGCGCTGTTTCGCGGCAAGCAGATTATCGACGGAATGAAGGCCGGCTGAAGCCGGGACTCAAATCGTTACCAGATCGATGGGACGGCGGATTCGTCGAACTCGGCGGAGGTTCCGTCGGGGAGAATGTGGATGACGCGGCTGAAGCCTTGGGCGCGGAGCGGCGGCGAGAGCATCCCGATGCGGTGGCAATTTGCCCGCGGGACCTTGTGCTTAGAGAGCGGGTGAGACTCGGAGCACATCAGGGCCGTCGGCGTTTCGGCAGCGATCTCGACGATGCGGCCGATGCCCCAGGCGAGGCCTTCCGGCGTGGGCCGCGTCTTGCCGCCGCACTCGGGAAGGTGTTCGTAGCCGATGCCTTGCCCGCGGAGAAGCTCGGCGAGAACCATCCCATTGAACTGCGGCCAGCGCGAACGTGCCACGCTCCGCACATCGCAAACGAACCCGACGCCATACTTCCGCAAGAGCTCAAGAAAATACCCAAACTCATGCCTGCCATGGCCGATGGTGTAGATCTCAGTTAGCACAAGGCAGCACCTTTACGGTCGCGGACTTTACACTATGTATGCCGTTGCCGTCGTCGGTTCCTACCAGCAAGCGATGAAGGCCCGGTTCTGCATTCGACAGGTCCCAAATAACTTTCGCACCGTTGCCGATGATGCGGCCTGTACTTACTGCGTAGCTGTAAAGCAGCGGGTCGTTTTCAGGATCGGTTGCCATGGTTTCTACTCGCACAGACCTGACATCAGCCTCGCTGCACGAAGCCGCGATCTGAGAATCGCTGAGGGTAACTCTTTCGACCTCCGAAAAAAAGTTGCTTTCGCGAATCTTCCCGACCATCATCGAAAACTCGGAACGGACCGAACAGGGCGTCGAGGCATCCACGGGTTCAACGATCAACTCAACGCGCACAAAGCCGGATGCATTGACGTAACCCGGTGTTCGCTGCGAACCAGCCTTGATCTCTGCTCTGAGCGAACCTTGCCCCGAGACGACCTTTCCATTCCGCGCCGCCCACATAAAGCGGAGTCCTTTTGTTTCCTGGAATGGAAGAAAGGCCCGAACTTCGAAGGTGTCACCTTTCCTGACTCGCCACCTTTGCGAAGAGATGCCTACGTTGATCTCAGAGCACGCTCCCGCCCCACTTGAAAGCACCGGCATTCCCGGAAGCACCAAGTTCTGGCCATGCGTGGAAATAGCCAGAAACAAGATCACAAGAAAAATGCTCGATCGGGCAGTCATCTGCTTAGGCCGAGTAAGGCGAAAAGTGGATCATCTTACAATGTCTTTAGGGGTCGCGGGCACATCGGGTACGGCTGAGAGGTATTCTTCGTAGTCCTTTACGGAACCTCGCCGCGACTCTTTCTCGAGGAACTCGGGGTCAAGCATCGCATCGAGTTTCTCCGCTGCGGCACTTGCAAGAAATTGCTCGACCGAGAAACCGCGTTCCCGAGACAGTTGTTCGATCCTTCTGAGCAAGAAATCCGGAAGTTTTAACGTTACAGCATTCATTTGTTCAACAACCCCAAAAACTCAGCGGGCGTGACCGCTTCGATCCCGTAGACTTCCATATTACCAAAATCTGCCTTATTGAACGTAACAATATATCGGCTGTTGGATTCGATCGCTAACTCGAGTACAAAGTCATCGTCAGCATCCTTGAGAAGCGGCCGCCAGGAAAACCGCATCTCGTGCTTATGACAGAACTTAAGAAAATGGCGAATGAAGCTCAATCCGTTTTCCGCAGTTCTGCCGGGTGGTATGTGCTTAGGCCGGAGCAGAACATCGACGTATTCAAAATAAAGCGTTATGGAAACGGCCGGTTGGAATCTCGGATCAGGGATCATTGAGAGTAGCTTAAATGAAGCCCCGTTTCGGCTTCGAACAGCGGAAACAAGCACATTAGTGTCGATGACGATCCGCATCTCGCTATTTCTCTCTGACGTAAAGATTATCCTAAACTCCAACTATTCCCGAAGTTGATCAATCGGGAAAATCCGTTTCGGGCGACTGGTCGGCTGATGTAGATAGCATTGAATTGATAAAGCCGGTCTGTTCCCACTTCATCCAAAGCCGGAGGGCTGAGCGATAGGCGGCGGTCCTGCGGCGGGCGAATTTGGAGAGAAGCCAGGCCGCGGCGAGTCTTTCGGGACCCACGGGCGTAGCGTCGGATCCTTTTTTGAGGTCGGATCCGAGCTGATCGATCCAGACGTCGCAATCGTGGAGTTCGCCGAGGTGGCCTTGCATTTTGGCAATCTCGGACGCGCGGCCGGACCACGCTTCATCTGTTTGATCAGTAAATATCTCGACGGCGTAGCGAAGGTGTTTGCCGGCGATACGGAGTTTGTGCAGGCGGCGAACGCGGAAAGGGCTGTAGAGCGCCGGACCCAGTGCGCAAAATTCATCGATGCGGCTGCGGATCACGCTTTCGGCGGCTTCGAGGATCAAGTCGTCTGCCGCCGATTTCGGCGACGACATTTTGCGAAGGTAGCGGGCCGAAAGCCCCTCGAGCTTTTCCATTCTCTCGGTCGCGAGATACGGGTCGAGGGCGAGAAAGGCCTCTTGGCGGGACGAACGCAGGCGTTCGATAAATGCATCTATGCCCTCTGCGACTTCCGGGTCATCGGCCTTTGCACGGAATTTGAGTAGGGAACTGACGCCGACATCGGCGTCGCGGACCTCGCCGAGCGCGCTGGCGACCCGTTTAAGCTCACGGACCAGCGAGTCCGACCGAGGGCCGGCACCGACCACTTTCAAGTCGCCGATGAGGCTGCGAAGACGCCTGATCGCAACCCGCATGGCGTGGATGCCTTCGGTGCGGTCGGGGTCGAGTGCCGCCTCGCGAAAGGAAAGCACCTCGCCAAAACGCACGCTGAAAAGCTGGCGAACCCACGTCCGCAAACCCTCTGCCTCACCAGGCAATGCAACATTTCGAGCTTTGGCCACTTAACGCAAGATTAACACAAGCCGAAGTGGAAGATGTTACGAAGTTATTCCTCTGATCTCCTCAACCGCTTGCGGATTTTCAAGTGCCGATAGGTCGCCCGGGTCTTCGCCGAGATAGGCGGAGCGGATAACGCGGCGCATCACCTTTGCGTTACGGGTTTTCGGCAAAGCCGAGACGAAATGGATCTTCGATGGTGCCAGCGGCTTGCCCATGTCTTTGGCGACGAGGGCGCGAAGCTCCGCTTCTAGTGATGAGTGAGGAGTGAGGAGTGACGAGCCTTTGAGTTCGGACTCGTTTTCGTTGTTAGATGTGAGGTTCTCTTCCGTCGCTCCATCCTCGTCACTCGTCACTGGTCCCTTGTCACTTGCGCTCTGTCCCTCGCCACCTATCACTACAAAAGCGACCATTGCGGTGCCTTTTACTTCGTCGGGGACGCCGATTACGGCGGCTTCGGTGACAAGCGGATGGGCGACGAGCAGGCTTTCGACCTCGGCGGGGCCGACGCGTTTGCCGGCGACCTTTAGCGTGTCGTCGCTGCGGCCGAGGATGAACCAGTGGCCGTCTTTGTCGCGCATCGCGAAATCGCCGTGGACCCAGATGTCTTTGAACCGCCGCCAATAGGTGTCGAGATAGCGTTCCTTTTCCTGCCAAAATCCGCGAGCCATGCCGATCCACGACTGTTTGATAACGAGCTCGCCGACCTTGCCGGGGCCGACCGGATTGCCGTCGTCATCCAAAATATCAACATCCATTCCCGGGCAGGGAGCCGGGAAGGAACAAGGCTTGATCGGCAGTAGCGGATTGCCCATCAAGATGCCGCCGGCGATCTCCGTCCCGCCGGAGTAATTGATGATCGGAAGTTTGCTATTACCGACCTTTTCAAACAGCCACCACCAAGGCGCCGGATTCCAAGGCTCGCCGGTCGAGGCAAAGATGCGAAGCGAGGAAAGATCGTGCCTTTCATGCGGAGCTTTCCGGCTCCCCTCCTCCTTACGAAGGAGGGGTACGGCTTCAGCCGGGGGGTGGTTCTCTGCGTCAAAAGGGAGAACCACCCCGTCAGCCGAAGCGGCTGCCACCCCTCCTTCGTAAGGAGGGGAGCTATCTTCGCTCGCTGCTAACGATCTTATCAGCGTTGGGGAAATGCCAAGCACCTCGACCTTGTGTTTGGCGCAGAATTCCCACATGCGATCGGGCGTTGGGTAATCGGGGGCGCCGTCGTAGATGCAGATCGTCGCACCGTTGATGAGCGCGCCGTAGATCAGCCACGGGCCCATCATCCAGCCGATGTCGGTGTACCAACTGATGCGGGTGCCTTTACCGACATCCGTCCCAAACGCCATATCCTGCGCCGCCTTGATCGGAAAGCTCGCATGCGTATGAGCGATGCCCTTTGGCTTGCCCGTCGTGCCGGAGGTGTAGAGGATAATGAGCGGGTCTTCGGCGGAGGTGGGTTCCGGGGTAATCTCTCCGAAACCCAAGTTCATTAAGTCGTGCCAAAAGTTCTGATATAACGGCGAATCGAATTCAATACGCCGGTAGTTTTCGACGACGATGACCTTTTGAATTGTCGGTACGTCTGATACCGCCTTTTTGGCAGTCGAGAGAGCGTCCACTGACTTACTACGTCTCGAAAAACTCTCGCATGTAAACAGGCCGTTCGCATTGACTGCGTTGAGGCGAGCCGAAATTGCCGAAACACCGTAGCCAGAGAAAACTGGCACAGCGATAGCTCCGATTCGGTTTATAGCAAGTAATGCCACTAGAGTGGCTGGAATCATCGGCATATGAATACCGATTGCATCACCTTTATTAAAGCCATTGACTCGTAGACCAGATACGCAACACTCTACGAATTGAAATAACTCTTCGTACGTTAGCGTTTCTGATTTTCCGTTTTCCCCCTCCCAGATCACCGCTGGCTGGTCCCTCATCTCATCCGTCTGCCATCGGTCGAGACACATGGTGGTGATGTTGAGTCCGGCACTGTCGGAACCGCCTGCGTGAGCGGGCGGCCAGTTCGTTGAATCGGGGCCACCTTTCTGACCCCCCGCTGACGCAGGGGGTTCTGACCTGAACCACGTCGGAAACTCGACGCCGTCAGAGATATCCATCAGCCTCTCGTACGGCGGGTCGAATTTGATGTCGAGGAATTTCAGGACCTCTTCGGTGAATTTTTCGACATCCCGGATCGAGAATTCGTAAAGCTCGTCCCAGGTCGAAACGCCGACTTGTCGCATAAATTTCGTTAGCTGTGCGCGTTCGATGACGTCGGGCGTCGGCCGCCAGGCAATTGGCTGATCGTCAAGAAGATTCGTGTCCTGCATGTTGGAGTGATTTTAACGCAAAGTCGCCAAGCCGCTAAGACGCTATGGCTCGCCAACAAAAATTTCTTTGCGGCTTTGCACCTTTGCGGCTTTGCGTTGAAAATCTTGAACATGAGCATCGAACTTCCTAATAACCTCTTCGCCGGGAAGACGGCGATCGTTACGGGGGCATCGCGGGGCGTCGGGCGGGCGACGGCGGAACGGCTTGCCGAGGGCGGGGCGAATGTTGTCGTCAATTATCTGCAGAACCACGCCGAGGCGGATGAGACCGTCAATCGCTGCACCTCGCTTGGGGTAAAGGCGATCGCCATCGCCGGCGACGTCTCGGAGTTCGCGGCCGCCCGCAAGGTTGCCGAAAAGGCGGTCGAAGAGTTCGGCGGCATCGACCTGCTAGTGCTCAACGCCGGTATCTGGGAAGGAGCACCGATCGAGGAGATGTCCGAAGAGACGTGGAACCGCGTGCTCAATACGAATCTCAAGTCGGCGTGGGCAATGTCAAAGGCTTGCGTGCCGGCGATGAAGAAACGCGAGTCGGGAGCGATCGTGCTTGTCTCTTCGACCGCCGGCCAACGCGGCGAGGCAAATTTCTCGAACTATGCCGCCTCAAAGGGCGGACAGATCTCGTTCACGAAGGCCCTGGCCACGGAGCTTTGCCCGAAGATCCGCGTCAACTGCGTCGCACCGGGTTGGATAGAAACGGCGATGGTCCGGCCCGCGTTTGAAGATAAGGACTATGAACGGTCTGTCATCGAATCAATTCCGCTAAAACGCATTGCGACCACGGATGATGTCGCGCTCGCGATATGCTTTTTGCTCTCGCCTTGGGCTCAGCACATCACGGGCGAAATAATGAATGTGAACGGCGGTGCCGTGCTCTGCGGATGAGCCCGTTTGTGACGGTTGGCACATTTTCGCGGCCGGTTTTGTGGTAACCGATTAACGGACGGCCTTACCATGAACACCAACAGCCTAAGCGATTTCCAAAGCCACTTTGCCGCACTCCCGGCAAGCTCTAACTACGTTGAGAACCTGATCGGCAATACGCCGCTGCTTGCCATCCATTGCCACTACAAGGGCAAACGCCGGACCGTTTTCGCTAAAGCAGAGCACCTGAACCTTTCGGGGAGCATCAAGGACCGGATGGCGTTCCACATCCTGAAGTGCGCCTATCGCGACGGAGCGATCCGCCGCGGCGATGTGATCGCGGAGGCGACCAGCGGCAATACGGGTATCGCTTTTGCCGCGATCGGGCATGCCTTTGGCAATCCGGTCCACGTTTTTATGCCCGAGTGGATGAGCCAGGAGCGTATCTCGCTGATGAAGAGCTATGGAGCGGAGGTCACGCTCGTCTCGCATGAAGACGGCGGATTTCTCGGCAGCATCGAGATGGCCGATGCGCTCAAATATGAGCACGGACGCGTCTTTCTGCCGCATCAGTTCTCTAACCTCGCAAACCCCGAAGCACATTACGAAACCACGGCGCCCGAGATCTGGGACCAGCTAGGAAGGGTCGGCTTTGAGCCGGATGCTTTCGTCGCAGGGGTCGGGACAGGCGGGACGATAATGGGATGCGCAGCGTATTTCAGGGAACGCGACCCCGGGATAAAGCTTTACCCGCTTGAACCGGCCGAGTCGCCGACGCTCTCGACCGGCCACAAGGTCGGCAGCCATCGAATACAGGGCATCTCGGACGAATTCATCCCGGCGATCTGCGACCTCGCGAAGCTCGATGAGGTCATCAGCGTTTCGGACGGCGACTCGATCCTGATGGCGCAGAAGCTGGCAAAGGACCTCGGGCTTGCCGTCGGCATTTCGTCGGGAGCGAATTTCCTTGGAGCTCTTATCGCTCTGGATCGGCTCGGCGGCGATGCGATAGTCGCAACGGTTCTGTGCGACGACAACAAGAAATACCTGAGCACCGACCTCGTCCGCGATGAGCCCGTAAAGGAAGGCTATCTCTCGCCGGACGTCCGGCTTTTCGGGTACCAGACCATCGGCCGTGTCGATCAGTCAGCCGTCCACGCCGGCGACTGAAAGCCGCCATCAGCCAAACTTGACAATGCCATAAGAAACGGTTGAACTTCTCCATTGACCGTGAGCGAAAGGCAAGCACCTACCGTGATGAAATTTGGCGGGACGTCGGTTGGCGACGTCGCGGCTTTCGAGCGCGTTGTTCACGTGGTTTCGAGCCAGATCGAGCGGCGGCCGGTCGTGGTCGTCTCCGCAATGACGAAGGTTACCGACGCACTGCTGGCGGCATTTGAAACGGCGAAGAAAGGCGATTTTACCCTGGCGATCGCATCGCTTGAACCGCATTTTGAACGTCACGTCGAGGTCGCCGGGCACTTCATTCCCGCCGGCGGGCCGAATCTTTTTGCGACCGAGCTCGACCTTGCTCGCGGCGAGATCGCGGACCTGCTGCTTCGCACGTCGCGGCGTTCGCTGCCGCTCTCGATGCTGAAAGACGCGATCGTCTCTTATGGCGAGCAGCTTTCTTCGAGGCTGCTGGCTGAGGTGCTACGGTCGCGGGGAGTGCGGTCGCGGCATTTCGATTCGCGGCGGCTGATCGTGACGGACGATGAGTTCGGCTCGGCGACGCCGATAATGGACGAAACGGCGGAGCTTGTCCGGCTCGAGATCGCACCCGCAGCAGCGGCGGGCGAGGTGCCGGTGATGGGCGGCTTTATCGCCGGAAACCGTGCCGGCGAGACGACAACGCTTGGCCGCGGAGGCTCGGATTTTTCGGCCGCGATAGTTGCGGCTGCGATAGATGCTGGCGAGCTGCAGATCTGGACGGACGTTACGGGCGTGATGACCTGCGACCCGCGGATCTGCAGCGATGCAAGGACGATCCCCGTGCTTTCATACGAAGAGGCGGCCGAGCTTGCCTATTTCGGGGCGAAGGTTCTTCATCCAAAAACCATAAAACCGGCGGTCGATCACGGCATTCCGGTCCGCGTTTGTAACACATTTGAGCCCGAGGCCGTCGGTACGATGGTCGTCGCCGAATCGGGAGAAGCGCCAAACAAGATCAAGTCGATCGCAAGCAAAAAGGGCATTACGATCTTGCGTATCACCTCGGCACGAATGCTCGGGAGCTACGGCTTTATGAGCGCGGTCTTTCAGGTCTTTGACCGCTACCGGACGGTGATCGACGTCATCTCGACCTCAGAAGTTTCCATCGCTCTGACACTTGATTCGACCGCATCGCTCGACAAGATCGTAGAGGAACTCTCGCGGCTTGGCGACGTCGAGGTCGAGCCGAACTACGCCGTGATCTGCGTCGTCGGCGAAGGCCTGCGTGCCTCGACCGGCCTTGCATCAAAGATCTTTTCGACGATCGAAGACGTCCACGTCGAACTCGTCTCGCATGGCGCTTCAGCCGTGAATCTAACCTTTGTCGTCCGAGAGGATGATGCGGGCGTTGTTATCAAGAGGCTCCACAGCGAGTTCTTTTAGTTCTCGGGTAGTGGACTAACTGAGATTCGCCTGAAAATCCCTCTCGCGATAAATCCAACTACCAAAACGATCAAGCCCGCAACTATCGTCACAGGCGGAAGCGAAATAGCCAGTGCGATGCAGAACGTCAGGCCGAGGATTGCGACCCATTTCGGATAGAGTTTGTTTTCCTTCGCAAGCTTCAGTGCGCAGATGTTGGCGATGCCGTAGTAGATGAGTATGGTGAAAGCCGCGGCGGAGACGACGAATTGGAGCGTGCCGAAGATGGCGAGGAAGATGATGACCATGCCGGTCAGGATGATGCCGTAGCTCGGAACTGCGTGCTTTTCTGTGACATGTTCCAGAAAAGCGGGCAGGTCGCGGCGGCGTGCCATCGCGAACATCATCCGCGAGATGCCGACGATCTGGCTCAGCAGCACGCCGAACATTGCCGTCGCGGCGCCGATTCCTACGATCCAGAAAACTCCGGGAAGCGGGAAGCCCTTCGCAGCTTCCTGCAGCGGCGAACTGTTTTGTGCGAGTGCCGTCGAACCTACCGAACCGACCGCAACCAGAGCCACCGACATATAGAGCACCACCGATACGACGAGCGTGATGATCACGGCACGCGGTATCGTCCGTTTCGGGTCGTGGACCTCTTCGCCGAGCGTTGCGATCCGGGCGTAGCCGGTGTAAGCAAAGAAGAGAAGCGCCGCCGATTCGGCGATACCGAAATAGCCCGTCGGGGCAAATGGCGTAAGGTTGCTGAGGTCAAATGACGAAATCCCCGCTAGTACAAAACAGATCAAAGTTAGGAGCGTTATTGCAACGATGAAGGTGTTGAACCTTCCGGCTTTCTTTATGCCGAAAAGGTTGGCGGTGGTCAGAAGAATTGCCGCACCGACAGCGGCATATTGTGCAGGAATTGACGGCACAAGCTGAGAAAAATAGGCACCGAAACCGAGTGCGACCGTCCCGCCCGCCGCAAGCTTACTGGCGAGGAACATCCACCCGGCGGCGAAGCCAAACCAGGGATTCAAGAGCCGATAGCCGTATTCATATGTACCGCCGGATTGCGGGTAGGTCGCGGCGAGTTCGGCAGAGCTCAGTGCGTTGCAGGTAGCCGCGATGCCGGCGATACCTAGACCAATGATGAACGCGGGCCCGGCAACTCCGGCGGCGACACCTGTGACCACAAATATGCCCGCACCGATGATCGCGCCGAGCCCGATGCCGACCGCGTCAATGAGCGTTATGTCGCGACGAAGCGAGCCGGGTGATCCTGGATTTGATGTCGATGCCATTCCGGTTTCTGTTATTGAAGCATTCTATTTCGCTGCCCGCAAAGAATTTAGTGGGAAGGCCAAGCATTTCGCTGTGCGATAATTTCCGGAAGTCAGGAAAAGACCCGGAGGTTGTCGGATGGAACAAATTGAAAAGGAAGTTGTAAAGAAGGAGATCAAGGCGGAGCGGTGGGCGATAGTTGATCAACTGGACGAATGGCTTGAAATACCGATGCTGGTGCTGAGCATCATTTGGCTGGTCCTGCTCGTGCTTGAGATGACGCGGGGCATCAGCCCGTTTCTCGAAACGCTCGGGAATGTGATCTGGATAATCTTCGGTATTGACTACGGCATCAAGCTGGTGCTGGCACCGGAAAAGTTTGAGTATATAAAGCGGCATTGGCTGACGCTGCTCGCTCTCGCACTTCCGGCACTGCGTATCTTTCGGGCGTTTCAGGCGTTCCGGCTACTCCGAGCTGCACGTGCGGCGCGCGGCCTGCGGTTGGTGCGGCTGTTGACGTCGCTAAACCGGGGCATGCGTTCGCTCGGCTCGGCTTTCAGCCGTCGGGGCTTGGGTTATGTGCTGATGTTGACGCTTTTCGTTATAGTAGGCGGAGCCGCCGGAATGTATAATTTCGAGGAAGGTATTGAGGGCGGCTTCGTGAGTTACGCGGATGCATTGTGGTGGACGGCCATGATGATAACGTCGATCGGCTCAGACTATTTTCCGAAAACTGCCGAGGGACGAATGCTCTGTCTTCTGTTGGCGGTATATGGTTTCGCCGTTTTCGGGTATATGACGGCAACGCTCGCGACCTTCTTTATTCAACGCGACAAAGAGACGGCTCCCGACCGCGGTGAACCATGCATTGCCGACCTGCAAAGTGAACTCAAGGAACTGAAGGCAATGTTGGCCGACCGATTACCCCAGAACTAAGATGGAACTTTTTGAACTTACGAAAGCTTTGATGGACATTCCATCCGTTTCCGGCGAAGAGGAAGCGGTGGGATTCTTTCTGCGAGACCATCTAACGGAACTCGGGTGGACGGTCGAGCTTCAGCCGGTCTCAGAGAATCAGAACAACGTCATCGCGACGTTGAACGACAACCCGAGGGTCTGGCTCTCGACGCATATGGACACGGTGCCGCCGTTCATCCCGCCGACCGAGGACGACGAGAAGATCTATGGCCGCGGAGCGTGCGATGCAAAGGGCATCATCGCGGCCCAGATAACCGCGGCGGAACGATTGAGGAGCGAGGGTATCGAGGACATCGGGCTGCTTTATACGGTCGAGGAAGAGCGGGCATCGACCGGGGCGAAGGCGGTGAATGGCCATCCGCTGGCAGCCAAATGCGAGTATATGATCAACGGCGAGCCTACGGACAATGACCTCGCGATCGGTTCCAAGGGTTCGTTTCGGCTGCTGATCAAAACGTCCGGAAAGGCCGCACATTCGGCGTACCCCGAAGAGGGCGATTCGGCTATCGAGACGCTGCTGGACATTCTCGACGATATACGCCGCACGCATTTCCCGCATGATGACTTTTTTGGCGAAACGACCGTAAATATCGGTACGATCGACGGCGGGCTTGCACTCAACGTTATTCCGCCGCGGGCCGAAGCCGGCTTGCTCATTCGCCTGACCACAAAAAGAGAGCCCATCGAACAGGCTCTCCAAAGCGTCATCCGCGGACGCGGCGACATTGAGGTTCTCTCGTGCAGCGAACCGGTAAAGCTCCATCCGGTAGAAGGCTTTACGCAAAAGGTCGTCCGCTTCACGACCGACATCCCGCACATGCCCAATTGGGGCAAACCGCTCCTCCTCGGCCCCGGCTCGATACTAGTCGCCCACACAAAGGATGAATTCGTGCTCAAGGCAGACCTGGAAAAGGCGGCCGAGCTTTACAGTCAGCTGGTTAAGGAACTGCTCGCCCGGCCACCTGTTTAGCCTAGAATCCGAATCGTGTTCCAACAGCGGAAGAGCAACCTTGGCCTACTTCGTCGCCGTTTGGTGCAAAGAACTGGACGCCACCCGAAGATGTGTAAGAGTTCGCGTCCGAACTTAACTCTAGTTGATGGGTCACGATCACCCACCCGGTCGGGGCTCCGACGGGGCTGAAACTAAAGCTTTTGAACTTGAATGAATAGGTATTACCGGATTCGTGTCGCCAGACACCGTGTTCCGGCGTTCGCAGCGATTGGGGTATTCCGCTGGTTGACCCGACGGAAGTTCCGCCCTGAGCGAACGTTCCAATTGAATTGAAGGTCGTTATAGTGTCCCCGGTCAGGCAATTCTCGATCGTTACGACCGCGTCCCAAGTTCCGGCTAGACGCCCGCCACCCTTACTCTCACTTTGACCCAAGGCAGAACCCGGTGCGATGGCAAGCCCAAAAACGACGAAACTCGCGAGTGCGAAAACTGACAGTGTTTTTTTCATTGTATTTTCCTTTTTTCCTTACTGGATTTCAGACAAAACTTTATTTTGTTTGGCTGATGTGTGCCATAATCCTTCAAACTAGTTGTGAAAATCGTTAGGATCCGCATGAAAATATGTGAAGATTTCTGAATTTCGGATGGAAACGCCCAGGGATGACATTTTCGAGTTCGAAGGATTCAGGCTCGACACGGCGAAAAGGCTTTTGACGGATAGCTCCGGAGCGGTCGTCGCGTTGATGCCTAAGGTCTTTGATACGCTTGTTTTCCTAGTTGAAAATGCCGGAAATGTGGTTTCAAAGGATGAGCTGCTTTCGAAGATCTGGGCCGACACCATCGTCGAAGAGAACAATCTGACGCAGAATATCTCGTCACTGCGCCGAGTTTTGGGCGAAAAGCCCGGTGAACACAAGTTCATATCGACCATTCCGGGCCGAGGTTATAAATTTGTTGCAGCGGTGAGCCGGCCGGACGCAGGCTTATCGGGAGATACACCGGAAGATGCTGCGGTTGTGTCGCCGGTGGGCTCCTTCGAGGGAACTTCTTCCGCCAACGGTGAAACGGTGCCCGCGAAATCCGAGCGGGAGCGGCATTTACCTCCATATCGGCCCGCAATTCTTTACGCGGGATCTGCGATCCTGGGAATAGCGGTAATTTTTGCGGTATACCTTATATGGTTCAAAGCCCCCGCCGCAGACCAATCGATACGGTCGGTGGCGGTGCTTCCATTTAAGAACTCGAGCCAACTCCCCGATACGGAATATCTTACCGACGGCATTGCGGAAAACGTGATCAACGGCCTGTCGCGACTGACGACCCTCAAAGTAATGTCGCGGAATTCGACCTTTCGTTTTCGAGAAGACCAGACAAATATCCGGCAAATCGGCACTCAGCTTGATGTAGATGCGGTCGTTACGGGAGATGTTCGGCAGATAGGGACTGACTTTGTTATCAACGTTCGGCTTATCGATGCTCGCGACGAACGGCAGATCTGGGGCAATCAATACGTTCGTAGTTCTGTCGATATCATAGCCGCCCAAAATGACATCGCACAGGCGGTCGCGCAGAATCTGCGCCTCAAACTTACGCCATCGGACACACAGCTTTTGGCGAAACGGGATACAGAAAATCCTGAAGCATGGCAGCTATATCAACGAGGTCGGTTTCACGTTTTTCGATTGACCCCGCCCGAGGTGCAGAAGGGGATCGGATATTTCCAGCAAGCGATCGCGATCGACCCGGAATATGCGCCCGCCTATTCGGGAATCTCCGATGCTTATCGTTCGCTTGCTCTGAGCACCGAAATGCCACCGGTCGAGTATTTGGGCCGATCGAAGGCGGCCGCGAGTAAGGCTATCGAACTCGACGAGTCGTTTTCTGAGGGCCACTCGTCCCTCGGAATGACGATATTCTGGGGCGACTGGAATTGGCGAGAAGCAGAGGAGCATTACCGTCGTGCTTTGGAACTTAACCCAAACAATGCGTTTGCCCATTTAACGTATGCACACTTGCTATCTAACCTCGGGCGCCACGCTGAGGCTGCAGAGGAAATGAAGCTTGCACGTGAACTCGACCCGCTTTTTCCATTCGGCAACGCACTCGAGGGACAATTTCTTAATCACGCCGGCCGGCCCGATGATGCTCTGGTGCAGTTGCAGAAGACGGTTGAACTTGCTCCGAATTTCTGGATGCCGCACCTGTTTGCCTCGAGCGCTTACATTGAGAAAGGAATGTTTGCGGAAGCAATTTCATCGGCACGTCGGGCGACCGAGCTTTCACCGGCACAAACCGTTTCGATCGCATTTGAAGGATTCGCTTTAGCGAGGTCCGGAGATCGCGTGGCCGCACAAGCAAACCTTGATAAATTACTGAAGCTCTCGACCGAACGGTTCGTTCCCGCAACTCACATTGCGATGATCTATGTCGGACTTGATGAGCGTGAAAAGGCCCTCGAATGGTTGGAGAAAGGCTTCGAACAACGCGACCCGAAGATGGCTTTCCTAAAAGTTGAACCGAAATGGAACAGCTTGCGTAGCGAGCCGCGTTTCATTGAACTAATGCGGCGGATGAATTTTTGAAATGTTCAAGACCTGGACTCAACTGAGCCTAACAGTCGGGGGCTATTATGAAACTTTGGATCGGAATAATTTTTGTTGCTTTCCTGCTTTGCACGGCGTGTTCGCAAATAGAATCAAAGACTGCCGATGAAAGCAGTATTCCGACGGCGACCCCAAGTCCGGAATTCGATGTCAATCGTGTGCGACCCGCAGACATTCCAAGACTCAATCAGGTTAAGCCGACGCTGCAACTCTCAGCCAAGCAAAGAAAGTACCTTGACGAATCGATCCCGCCGGAAGCTAGAAAGATACTCGAGAATGCTGAGCGATTTGATCTGCTCGGAGAAATAGACAAGGACGAATCATCTGAAGAAGATATTCGCTCTTTCGTACCTAACCGCCTCATCCCGATCACGACTGATAAGGACAAACTTGAAGTGCTGGAGGCCTTTTATGCTGACGCCGCGACGGAAGATTCGCCGGCAAACTGCTATGAGCCGCATCATGGGATCAGGGCGGAGTTTGATGGGGAAACGGTGGATATCGAGATCTGTTTCTCTTGTGCTCGATTCATACTGACCCACGGAGCGAAGAGATATTTTGGAACGATCGTGCGTGAAGGGAGAAGGTCCGAAGAACTTATTGACCTAATGTTTAAGGATCGGGGCGGGAAATTATAATGAGAATCGCACTAATTGGATACGGGAGAATGGGGAAGTTGATCGAAGGGCTCGCGTCGGATCATGGGCATTCAGTCACGGTGATTATCAATGAATCTCATGCCGGGCTTCGGGCGGAGCAGCTTGCGGAGACGCTTCGTGCGGCCGATGTTGCGATCGATTTCACGGTTGCCGCGGCGGTTCGGCGGAACGTCGAGGCCTGCGTACTTGCCGAGACGCCGATAGTTGTCGGCACGACCGGTTGGGACGAGCAGCGGAACGAGATCGAAAAGGTCGTCACTGACGGTAATGGTTCGATGGTCTATGGAGCGAATTTCTCGATCGGCGTAAATCTCTTTTTTCGTATCGCCGAGTATGCCGCCGAACTCCTCGCCCGCTTTCCCGAATACGAGGCTTTTATCGAAGAGCAACATCATTCGCAAAAGAAGGACAGCCCAAGCGGCACGGCCCTGAAGCTCAGATCGGTTGCCGAAGATCATGTAAAGATAGGCGAGATCGCCGCGACCCGAGCGGGAAACATCCCCGGAACGCATCGGCTTGGCTTTGATGGCCCGGCAGACCAAATCCTTCTCGAACACACGGCCCGAAACCGCGAGGGTTTTGCTTACGGGGCGATAATGGCCGCGGAGTGGATAGAAAACAGGAAAGGCTTCTTCGAGTTTACCGAGGTGATTGCGGAGAAAATGGGGGTTGACGTTGGCGAACATTAAGCTATTCGAAGAGCGAAAAGTGCGTTCTGTTTGGGTCGCGGCGGAACAAAAATGGTACTTCTCTGTTCAGGATGTTGTCGAGATCCTGACCGACAGTGTTGATGTAAAGCAATACATAAAACGATTGTTGAGCAGGGACAGCAGCTTAAAAGCCAACTGGGGTACAATTTGTACCCTGGTTGAAATGGCGGCCGCAGACGGCAAGCGCCGGAAGATCCAGTCTGCTGATGCCAAAGGCATGCTTCGCATCATCCAGTCAATTCCGTCGCCCAAGGCTGAACCATTCAAGCTTTGGCTCGCCCAAGTTGGTTCGGATCGAATTGATGAGATAAATGACCCCGAACTCGCGATGCAGCGGACGCGGGAGCTTTACAAAGCAAAGGGATATCCCGACGACTGGATCGAGCGCCGAATGCGGAGCATTGCGATCCGCGAGGAACTGACCGACGAATGGCACAAGCACGGCGTTAAGGAACGGGTCGAATACGCGATACTGACCGCCGAGATATCAAAAGCTGCGTTTGGCCTTACGCCATCGGAACACAAACGAGTAAAGGGACTTAAGAATCAAAATCTCCGTGACCACATGACCGATCTCGAACTGATCTTTTCGATGCTTGGCGAGGCTTCGACCTCTGAGATCGTTAAAACGCAAAACCCGACGGGCTTCATCGAAAACAAGAAAGCAGCGATCCGCGGCGGAAAGGTCGCCGGTGACGCTCGGAAGGCACTTGAGTTGGAGACCGGAGCAAAGGTTGTTTCAAGCAGCAACTTTTTGAGTGAAGCGCCGAAGTCGAAGCGTATTGCGAAGACGAAGAAGTGATCATCGGCGTTTATCGATAAAATCCGAAGGATCAACCCATCCGTATCTTATCGGGCTATAGCCGACAAAGACCATATCCCATGATGGGCAATGTTGCTCGCGGATCTCGAGATGGAGATGGCAAAGATATCTTCCGTGGCCGTCGCCGATAGTGCCGACTTTCTCGCGCATCTTTATTGGCCCCGAAGTTTTTTCGATGTCCTTAAGATGGCCGTACAACGATTGTACCTGGGTTCCATCGGGAAGTGTGTGGGTGATGATAACGACATTTCCCCAGCCCGGCCCGGCGTCGGCGGCGTATGTGATCTCGCCATTTCCGATCGCGTAGACCGGCTCGCCGCAGTCGGTGTTGCCGCCCGAGTTCTTGTTCCAGTCCTCGCCGAGGTGATCATTCTCGCCAAAATCCTGGGCGTTATACCATTCGTCTTTCCTATCGCGAGCCTCGGTCACATATTCGCCGGGCCCGACCGGATAGGCGAAATTATCTGCGATCAATTGCGGCCGATCGGGACGCGGGTCCTCCGCCGGCACGGCTTCAGAGCAAGAGACGAATGCCAGCAAAGATAAAGCAATGCTTATGGCTGCTATAAACTTAACCAAAGTGTTTTTGTAACTCACTTGACGGTAAGAATATACTGAATGGGAATCGGGGTAAAATTCGGGTGCTGGCATGAGAAATAGAACTAATTGGATCGCGGGTTGTGCGACGGCCCTTGTGACGCCGTTTCGGAAGGATGGTTCGATCGACGAGGAGTGCTTTCGGCGACTGATCGAGCGGCAGACAAAGGGCGGCGTAAAGCTGCTTGTGCCGTGCGGTACGACCGGCGAGAGTGCGACGATGACGGAGGACGAGCGGCTCAATGTGATCCGTATCGCCGTCGAGGCCGCCCATCGGAAAGAGGCAAAGGTGATCGCCGGGACGGGGAGCAACTCGACCTCGGCGACGATCGAATTTACGCGCAAGGCACGCGAGCTGGGCGTGGATGCGGCGTTGATCGTCGCGCCTTATTACAACAAGCCGACTCAGGCCGGGCTTTACGCTCATTTTTCTGAGATCGCAAAGAGCGTAAAGGGCTTGCCGATAATGCTTTACAATGTGCCGGGGCGGACGGCGTCAAATATCTCTGCCGACACAACGCTGCGGCTCGCCGCCGACCATCCGAACATAATCGCGACGAAGGAAGCCTCGGGCGATCTCTCGCAGGTGATGGCGATCTTGGCCGGGCGGCCGCAGGGCTTTAAGGTCTTTTCGGGCGACGATGCGACGACGCTCCCGCTGATCGCGCTCGGGGCCGACGGGCTCGTCTCCGTTATCGCCAATGAAATGCCGAAAGAGGCCTCGCGAATGGTCGCGAAGGCGCTCGACGGGGCATGGACCGCCGCCCGCAAGCTGCACTTCCAGTTGCTACCGCTGATGGAGGCAAATTTTATCGAGTCCTCGCCTGCACCGTGTAAATTTGTGATGAAAGAGATGGGATTGCTCGAAGAAAATTTGCGGCTCCCGCTGGTGCCGGTGACAAAGGAAACTCAAGGTATTCTGAAGAAAGTGATCAAGGAACTTAATTTGAACTAGGCAATTGTCAATTGAAAATTGCTTAATTGAGAATTGGGGAAGGGATTTCTTTTAACCAATTAACAATCGACAATCTGCCAATTTACAATCTGATATGGACATTGATGACCTGAAAAACGTGGGCGGCACTTCGGGCGGGCTGTGGGAATTTTTGATCGGCCTTGCGATGGCGGTTGCCGGTGGATATATGCTGATCAGCCGCGTGATCGTGACCAGCGGCTTTTGGAATTGGGGTGGCTATAACGCGTTCGGGCTCTCAATGGTGCCGCTGATCTTCGGGATCGGCATCGTCTTTTTTAACGGCAAGTCTCTGATCGGTTGGCTGCTGATCTTTACCGGCTCGGTCATTATCCTGGCCGGGATAATTATGAACCTCCAGATCTATTTTCAGCCGACGAACCTTTTTAACACGCTGATGATGCTGGTGCTTTTCGCCGGTGGGCTTGGCCTGATTGCCCGCAGCATTAGAGAGCACAGTTAAGGCACAAGCATTTTGATATGGAATTGAAAGAAAAGATCGAGGCGATGTTTGCCAAGAGTGAGTTTGACCCGGCGGACCGGGCGGTTTACGAGGATTTCAAGCTGGCACTGCGGCGGGGCGAGATACGCTCGGCGGAGAAGGACGCGGACGGGAACTGGCATGCGAACAGGTGGGTGAAGCAGGGAATTCTGCTCGGGTTTCGGATGGGCACGATGGTCGAGATGTCGCAGCCGACCGAGACGCTGCGGTATTTTGATAAAGACACGTTTCCGCTCCGGCCGATGTCGCTCGAAGACGGCGTTCGCATTGTCATCGGCGGTTCGGCTATCCGCGATGGGAGCTATGTTGCTCCGGGTGTGGTCGTCGTTCCGCCGGCCTATATAAACGTCGGGGCGTATGTTGACGAGGGAACGATGGTCGATTCGCACGCCTTGGTCGGCTCGTGTGCGCAGATCGGGAAGCGAGTGCATATCTCGGCGGCGGCGCAGATCGGCGGTGTGCTTGAGCCGGTCGGTGCGGTGCCGGTCGTGATCGAAGACGATGTGATGGTCGGCGGCAACACGGGCGTTTATGAAGGGACGATCGTCCGCGAGCGGGCAGTGCTCGGGACGGGCGTTATCCTTACGCGGTCGACGCCGGTCTTCGATCTGCCGAACGAACGCATTATCAAGGCCGAGGGCGATCGTCCGCTCGAGATACCGGCCGGAGCGGTCGTCGTCCAGGGCTCGCGGGCCGTTACAAATGAATTCGGCAAGGCGAACGGCCTTTCGATCTACTGTCCCGTTATCGTAAAATACCGCGACGACAAGACCGACGCTTCAACCAAGCTCGAAGACTATCTCCGATAAACGATCTGATGCGATACCGCCGAAAGCGGGAGACGATGTAAACTTATAAGTATGAGTAATGATCACGAAGTGCCGGAAGGCGATCACGAGGAGCATTCGCTAAAGGAAAAGATCTCGGGGCTCGGGCAGAAGATCATCGGCGAGGTGGAGATGATCGGCGGGATATTGACGGGCGATCCGAACACTGCGGCCGAGGGCGAGTTTAACATTGAGGTCGGCGACGCCCGCGAAGAGCTCGAAGAGGATCTCGAATCGAGCAAGCCGCCGCACCGCGAGACGGCTGAGGATGAGGCGTAAGCGATCTGGAAATGACAGCTGCATTTGAACAAAAAGAATTTCAGTTGCCGCGGCGGTTGCAGGGCCTGCAGCCGACGCTGATCAGGCAGTTTTTTGAGCGGGCTTTGCCGGATTCGATCAATTTCGGATTGGGCGAGCCTGACCTGCCGACGCCGGATTTCCTCCGCCGCGAGGCCGCACGGGTCGCGACCGACGAGCAGAATGGCTACACATCGCATCCGGGGCTTCCGGCACTTCGCGAAAAGATCGCCGAGCAGTATCCGCACCTTGGCCTTGGGATCAAGGACATCGTCGTTACTTGCGGGTCGCAGGAGGCGATGACGGCAGCTTTTTTGTCGATAGTCGATATCGGCGACGACGTTCTGCTCCCGAACCCGAGCTTTCCGGCTTATGACGCCTGCGTGCGAATTTCGCAGGGCAATCCGGTTTACTATCGCTTGCCGGCGGAGACGGAGTTTGCGTTCGACATCGAAGAATTCAAGCGGGCGATCACGCCGAAGACGAAAGCCGCTGTGGTCATTTCGCCGTCGAACCCGACGGGAAAGATCTTTACCGAGACCGACCTCCGGCAGATCGCCGAGGCGCTCGAGGGCACGGGCATTTATCTGATCTCGGATGAGATCTATAGCGATCTTTATTTTGGCGAGCGGCCGCATTCGGCGTCGGAATTTTACGACCGGACGGTGATCGTCAGTGGGCTTTCGAAATCGCTCAGCATGACCGGATGGCGGCTCGGTTGGGCGGCAAGTTCGCGGCCCGAGGTGATGCACGGCATTCAAGTGCTCCACGGTTTTCTAACGGTCTGTGCCTCGGCGATAACCCAGAAGGCATCGCTGCTTGGCTGGTCTGCTGAAGCCGAGGAATTCAAGGCTCACGCCCGCGAGGTTTACAAGAAACGTGGCGATTTTCTGGTCGACCTGTTTGATAAAGAGCTAGGCCTAAAGGCGACGGCTCCGGAAGGAGCGTTCTATACTATGCTCGACGTACGTTCGGTCGGCGACGACATCGAGATCGCCGAGAAATGCCTGCAGAATCGAGTGATAACCGTTCCAGGCATCGCCTTCGGCTCAGAGGCGAAAGGCTTCCTTCGGATATCGTTCTGCAACTCCGAGGAACGCATGGCCGAAGGCGTCCGGCGGATGAAGGAAGCTATCCAGGGCTAAGGCCCCAAGAAAGATTGTGAAAAAATATCGAGTAGGAATATTGGGTGCGACCGGGACGGTTGGGCAGCGGTTCATACAATTGCTCGAACATCACCCGCAGTTTGAGATAACGGCGCTTGCGGCTTCGGACCGCTCGGCGGGGAAGTCGTTTGCTGAGGCGTGTGCGTGGAAGCTGGCGGGCGACATTCCGGAAGGCGTTCGTGAGATCGTAGTCCAGCCGATCGAGCCGCCGCTCGATTGCGACATCGTCTTCTCCAGCCTGCCGTCTTCGGTTGCCCGCGAGACGGAGGAAACGTTTTCCCGTGCGGGCTATCCGGTGATAAGCAATTCGTCGGTTTACCGGATGGACGAGGATGTGCCGCTCCTGATCCCTGAGATCAATCCAGATCATTTGGGGCTGATAGACGTTCAGCAGACGAAGCGCGGATTCAGCAAGGGATTTATCGTAACCAATCCGAATTGTGCGGTCGCGAGCTTTGCTCCGCCGCTTGCCGCTCTTGACCGCAAGTTTGGCGTTGAGGCCGTTATCGTAACGACGCTGCAGGCGATCTCGGGGGCCGGCTATCCGGGCGTCGCGTCGCTCGATATCATCGACAACGTGCTGCCGTACATCGCCGGCGAGGAGCCGAAGGTCGAGACCGAGGCGCAGAAGATCTTGGGTAAGTTTACCGGCGAGGCGATCCGGAAGGCTGATTTCACTGTCTCAGCACAGTGTTTTCGTGTGAATGTGATCGATGGCCATACGGCTTCGGTGCGGATAAAGCTGAAGGGCAATTCGACGCTTGAGGAAGTTATAGCGGCGATGAAGGAGTTCCCGAGCCTCGGGCTTCATTCTTCGCCGGAGCAGTTCATCGAAGTGCTTGATGAGCCCTCAAGGCCGCAGCCGAGGCTCGACCGCGACCGCGGAAACGGGATGACCGTAACAGTCGGCCGCGTCTTTCCGGACAATATTTTCGATTACCGGTTCGTTACACTCAGCCACAATACGGTCCGCGGTGCGGCGGGCTCAACCATTCTTAACGCCGAGCTTTTGGCAAGCAAAAATCTGATCTAAACAATGAGTAGAGAGAACGTTCAAGAGCGCTCATTTGCCACCAAGGTTCTGGTGGCAATCACTATTGTCTTGCTTGTTCTGCTTCTTGTCGCCCTCATTTTTTACACCGTCGACATTCTTCTGCTGATCTTTTCGGCGGTGCTTATTGCAATATTCCTGCGAGGGCTTGCATTGCCGATCGCGGAGCGGCTCAAGATCGGGGAAACGTGGGCCGTACTTGGTGTATCGGTATTGCTCGTGGCAGTACTGGCGGGCGGCATTGCTCTTCTCGCTCCGAGTGTTGCCGAGCAGGTGCAGTCGCTCAGGGTCAAGCTGCCCCAATCGGCACGGCAGGTCGGCGAATACCTTGGCCAATTTGGCTGGGGGCAGGCATTGATCCGCCAGGTGCCGAGCGTTGACAGCATTATGGAAAAGATCGACACCGGGCAGTTGATCTCGGGCGTCGGCGGTGTTTTTTCTTCAACGGTCGGGGCGCTCGGCAATTTCTTTATCGTCATACTGCTGGCGGTTTACATTGCCGCCGAGCCGCGGCTCTACTCTAGCGGGCTGATCAAGCTTTTCCCGCAGCCAAGCCGGCCGAGGGCCCGCGAGGTGCTAGACGCGATCGGCGACACTCTTAGCTGGTGGCTGATCGGCAAGATCGGGTCGATGGTCTTCATTGGCCTGCTGACCTGGATCGGACTTTCGATAATCGGCGTTCCGCTCGCTCTGACGCTTGGGCTGATCGCCGGGCTGCTGTCATTTATTCCAAATTTTGGGCCGATCATCTCCGCACTTCCGGCATTGCTTCTGGCGTTTATTAATAGCCCGGTAACGGCGCTCTATGTGCTTGGGCTCTACATCGGCGTTCAGCTTATTGAATCGAACGTCGTAACGCCGCTTATTGAGCGAGAGACGGTCGAGCTGCCGCCGGCGCTTACGATCATTTTTCAGCTTGTATTCGGCGTGATGCTCGGCGCGTTGGGACTTGTTTTGGCGACGCCGCTGCTAGCGGTTCTGATGGTCACGGTCCAGATGGTTTATATCGGCGATGTGCTTGGCGACCGCGAGGTCAGCCCGCAGGCGGCCGGAGCTGAGGACGAGACAGAGGACGGCTGATGCATTTCTATGATCGAAAGATACACACTTCCTGAAATGGGCGCGATCTGGTCACTCGAGAACAAGTTTCGCAAATGGCTCGATGTCGAGATCGCCGTTTGCGAGGTTCATGCCGAGGACGGAACCATTCCGACGGACGCTCTCGAAGAGATCAAGGCGAAGGCGGCCTTTACGGTCGAGCGGGTCAATGAGATCGAGAAGACGACCGACCACGACGTCATCGCCTTTACGACAAACTTGGCAGAGAACATCGGTCCGGCGTCGCGGTTCGTCCACTATGGGCTGACCTCAAGCGATGTGGTCGATACGGCAAACGGCATTCTGCTTCGCGAGTCGTGCGACATCCTACTTGCGAAGATCGATGCGATGCTGCCGGTGCTCAAGCGGCGGGCGTTTGAATTTAAGGACACGCCGCAGATCGGACGGACGCACGGCATACACGCCGAGCCGACGTCGTTCGGGCTCGCATGGGCTCTTTGGTATGCCGAAATGGAGCGGAACCGCGAGCGGCTTGAGCGGGCGAGAGAGATGGTCGCGGTCGGCAAGATCAGCGGAGCGGTCGGGGCGTTTGCCCATTTGGCTCCGGACGTTGAGGAACGCGTTTGCAAACGGCTCGGGCTCAAGGCCGCATCGGTTTCGACACAGGTCATCCAACGCGACCGTTATGCCGAGTATCTCTGCACGCTGGCGATAATTGCCTCAACGCTTGAGAAGATGGCCTTGCAGGTGAGGCATTGGCAGCGGACCGAGGTGCGAGAGGCACAAGAGAAATTCAAGGCCGGGCAGAAGGGTTCATCGGCGATGCCGCACAAACGCAACCCGATCCTTTCGGAACGCATCTGCGGAATGGCAAGGACGGTTCGGGCAAACGCCATCGTCGGGCTTGAGAATGTAGCGCTTTGGCACGAACGGGATATCTCGCACTCCTCGGCCGAGCGGATCGTGCTGCCGGATTCTTCGGCGACGCTCGATTATCTGCTCGCAAAGGCGACCTCGCTGCTCGATACGCTCGTCGTTTACCCCGAGAATATGTTGAAGAACCTTGGGATCACACGCGGGCTTGTCTTTAGCGGGCAACTGATGCTGGCACTCACGCAGAAGGGAGTATCGCGTGAGGACGCCTACGTTTACACGCAGCGGAACGCGATGAAGGTCTGGGACGAGGGCGGCGAGTATCGTGACCTGGTAATGCAGGACGCGGACATCTCATCGCACCTTTCGGAGGAAGAGATCGCCCGCGTTTTTGATCTGAAACATTATCTACGAAATGTAGATCATGTGTTCGCAAGGGTCTTCGCCTCGTCGGCTCCCTGATCGCTCAAGCAGCCCCAAAAAGATAATGCGAGAGCCGGATCGACCGAGCCTCGCATTAATAATTTTGAGAGATAGGATCTATTCCAATTAGCTCGAGAATTTATCTGCAAAGCCACCGATAACCGGTATCTTGTAGATCTGGCCTTGGAAAGCCTTGATCGCTGAAAGAACAACGAATATGAGCATCGCGATGCCAAAAATACCCATTACCAGAAACGAGATACCGGATATTATCGGTAGTCCGATAGCCGCATCGACGAAGATCCCTACGAAGAAGACAACGTAAAGAACGACACCGAGCACGATACCCAAACCGAGCAAAAGTAACGATTGAACCGCGTGAAATCGCGTTAACTTATTTTCTTTATCGGTAACTAACACGATAATGCTGTAAACGACGCCGAGGTAGCACACCAAATTTAGCACGTAGCATAATCCGGCACCGACGTTCGCATCCAACCCGAGGGCGGTCTTGCCGCCTGACATATTCTGCATAAAGTTTCCTGGTTCTCCTTAGTAGACGTTTGCGTATGATAAAGCTCGCGCAGAAAAAAGACTGCGGGAAACTTACCATAAGATGTTGCTAAAGACAAGAATTTGCGTAACAATCTACAATTTATTTCGGAGACGACAATGAAGGCAAAAGTATTTGTAACGCTAAAACCCGGTGTGCTTGACCCGCAGGGAAAGGCCATTCACCACTCGGCGGAACTGCTCGGGTTCGAGAACATTGCCGACATCCGGCAAGGGAAATATTTTGAGGTCGAAGTCAACGGCGGAGCGACGGAGGCCGAAGCCCGTGATGCGGCCGAACGGCTCGCGAAGGACGTTCTGGCGAATCCCGTGATAGAGGACTACAAAGTGGAGCTGGAGGACTGATGAAATTCGGCGTTGTTGTTTTTCCCGGTTCCAATTGCGATCACGATGCTTATCACGTGATCTCAAAGCACGTCGGCCAGCCGGTCGATTTTATCTGGCACCGGGAGACGGACCTGAGCGGCTATGATGCGCTCATCATTCCGGGAGGGTTTTCGTATGGCGACTATCTGCGTGCGGGGGCGTTGGCAAGGTTCTCGCCGGTGATGCAGTCGGTTACAGAGTTTGCTGCCCAGGGCAAGTTCGTCTTCGGCATCTGCAATGGTTTTCAGATACTCTGCGAGGCAGGATTGCTGCCCGGAGCATTGATCAGGAACGCGGGGCTGCATTTCATCTGCCGCCACGTCAACATTCGCGTCGAGAACCAGAGCACGCCATACACGACGCAGGTCGATGAGGGCACCGTGCTTTCAATACCGATCGCACACGCCGAAGGAAATTACGTCTGCGACGACCCTACCTATAATGCACTGGAAGAGAATGGCCAGATCGTTTTCCGGTATTGCGAAGAGGACGGCGAGATAACGGACGCGGCGAATCCGAACGGTGCGAGGTCGAACATCGCCGGTATCTGCAACCTCAATCGAAATGTCCTCGGAATGATGCCGCACCCCGAGCGAGCGTGCGAGGAACTTCTGGGGTCGAATGACGGGCTCGGGATCTTCCGCTCGCTGACCGCGGCAATACGATCGAACTAAAGAGTTCCAGAAAAAAGAGGCCGTCTGAATCGCGACGATCTGTGTCTTCTTTCTGTGCGTTCTGTGGTAATAGACCCGTAGGCTAACGGAAAGTACCACAGAAAAAAGACAGAAGAAGAACCGAATACACAGACCGTGTCGTGCTCTTCAGACAGCCTCTTTGTTCTTAGTACTTCGTGTCTTCGGCGGAGCTGATCTTGATGCCGCCGTTGGTTGTTTTCACTCGGATCACCGGGCCGCCGCCGTTGATCGCGGTGTTGATCTGCTTCGCCCGCGAGCCGCGGCTCCAATCGCCCTTGACGTCTTCGGTCGTGACGTTCAGTTCCGGAATGTCGCTCCTGAACCCGCCGTTGACCGTTCCCGTTTCAATGTTTGCCGCATAGGTTGCGGGCAGCTTGAGGCTGACGCCGCCGTTGGTCGTCAGGACGTCGAGCCCGTTGCCTCGCCACATCTGGCCCGCGAGCTTTACGCTGACGCCGCCGTTGGTCGTCCGGCCGCGGACATTTCCACCCATGTTGCTTAGAGCAACGCCGCCGTTGACCGTTTCAAACTCAACGTTGCTTTCAACACCGCTGATGGCGATGCCGCCGTTCTTTGCCTTGAGCTCGAGGTCGGTGTTGCGGGGAACGATCAGCGAGAAGGAGACCGCCCAGCCCTTGCCGTCGGCCGGCCCTTCGGCAGAGATCGTCCCTGACGTGTTGACCCTGATGGACGAAAGCACGCCCTGAGCCTCGGCCGCAGAGTCTCCCGAGGCGGTAACGCATGCCCGGAGCTGAACCTCGCCGACGTCTCCGCCCTTAACGGAGATACCGCCGTTTTTGCCCGCATCAACTGAGACGCGGCCCGAAGCCGGCAGCTTGAACTCGCGGAGTTCGGCAACCGATTCTTTGCTGCCCCAAGAGTAGTTCTTGCAGTCGTCGCCGGAGATCGAGCCGAGTGCTTCACCGGCGGCCGAGCCGATAACGAAAGCGAGCATGAATAATGACAGTGAAAAGAAAGAAACGAATTTACGCATGAAAATGCCTCCCGATATTCTAGTTTAGAAATTGCTTTCTTGAACCAAAACACCGCGAGGCTGCGGAAAATGACAGCTTGTTTGATCTACCAGGAGATCTCGAGCAGATGGTCCGCGGCCCCGCCGCGGCTGTCGTGGACCTCAACAATGGCAGTGTAGCCGTTCGAGGAGTCCGGCTGCTGGACGACGGTTACCGTACCGCGGCCGTCCTTACGAATTGCTGTGACGGTTACGTTTGAGCTTGGAAGCGGAGCGGTGAAGCTGAAGGCACCGGCCTCCATCTCGCGGCCCGAGACGGTCTTTGTTTCGACGGTCAGGCCCTTGATGACGATCTGGACCTTGTCATCGACCATTCCGCGCCAGAAGACCTTGCCCGTCGCAGCTTGGCCGAAGGCGGTCGCGCCAGCCGCGCAAATGAGCATGCAAACGATGGAAAGAGATCGCTTCATCTTTAACTCCTAAGTTTTTCTAAAGGCCGGTTGGTGAACGTTTCCCGATATTAGCGCCGCTTGCGTCTTCAGTACAAGAGCTAACCGGCGGTTATGACCGTGAGCCCGGCGGTGTTCAGCCGCCAATCAAGCACCTCGACGCCTTCGAGTTCGGCTATCGCCTCTTCGGCGCTATTGCGCATTCCGTCCTCGCAGAAGAAGGCGATGCAGCCGCCGCCGCCGGCTCCGCAGACCTTTGCCGCGATCGCACCGTTCGCGAGCGCCGTGTCGATTATCTCGTCCATGTGCGGCGTTGTGATGTGCGGCGAAAGCCGCTTTCGGAGCGGATGTGCCTCGGCGAGTATTTCGCCAACAGCGTCCCAGTTAGCCGCAAGCAGCGCCTCGCGGAGCTTTAGCGAGCCATCGCGAATGCCCTCAAAGATATCGAAGAGCTCGTTGTCGCCGTCGATGTGGCGTTTAGTTATTTCCCAGTTATTGGTGCCCGAGTTTCGCGGTTCGCCCGTGTAGCAGACGGCGATACGCGATTCGAGAACGGAAGAGTCAACATCGAGAGCCTCGCGGTGCATTCCCTCAACGCCGAAGTGAATACACGCCGGCCCGCCGTACTGTGCGGAATAGTAATCCTGATAACCGGTCGGGACGCGGATCACCTGGCACTCGACCGCCGCGGCGATCGGGATGAAACGCTCGGCTGCGTACCGCCCGCCGACCAGCTCGTTAAGTGCGCCGATGCAGGCGATGTTCAGGGTCGAGGAACCCGCCAGCCCGGCACCGGCCGGAGCCTCAGATTCGGTCGTCATGTTGAAGCCGACTTCGGGCTTGAAAAAATGAACGAGCTTGGCGAGCAGCTCGAGCCGCGGTTCGTGCCGGAGTTCGTGGATGCGGCCGAGCGTGGTCTCGTAGCTCAGCCCGCGGTCGATCGATTCGAGCACTATGCGGTCGTCATCTCGTGTCTCGATGCGGCATTTTGCGAGCAGGCTGATCGCGAAATTGACGGTTGCAGCCCCATCGTGAAAGAGAAAGAGCGGCGGTATATCGATAGTGCCGCCGGCAAGGTCAACCCTCGTCGGGGCGGAAGATTCGATGATCACAAATTATGTCCTCTGGTTGTTGGCAAGCGGCCTTGCCGGGGTGAACGGGTATTTTAGCCTATTCGGGCAGAAAAAGCGTAGCCGAGCGGGTCACTTCTTGGCGGCCTTTTTGTTTACTGGTTCAGGTTCGTTATTCGGCGGTTCGGAGCGGTGCGGGTCGCGGGTCAGGTGAAGCCGCTCGGTAAGGTCGTGGAGCTTCTCTTGCGCAACCTCTTCTACATGATGCAGCTTTTCTTCGATCTTTTGAATGGTTTCGGGATCTGCCTCTTCGACCTTCTCCGAAAGCCAGTAACGCTCGACGACATAGAGCACGACGACGGCGAAGAGAATTACGAAGAAAAGAGCGATACCGATCTGTTGGAAATCGCCGATGATGGAGGTTATCGCCCCGCTGAAAAAGAATCCGGTTCCGGCGAGGACAAGCACCCAAAGGAAACAACTTATAAAATCCAGAAAGAGAAAGCGGGTGAAGGGCATCTTGCCGATGCCGTAAAAGATGCACATCGCCGCCCGGATGCCGTAGATATATTTTGAGATGATCATCGCGAAGCCGCCGAACTTATCGATCAGGCGTTCGACCCGCGGTTGGGCCATCTGGTAAAAGCGGTAGTGTTTCGCCTTTTCGTGGAAGATCCGGCCGATCGCATAGCCGACGTGGTCACCGACCATCCCGCCGAGCGTGCCGAAAAACAAGACCTTTAAGAAGCTGTACTCGCCGAAAAAACCAGATTGAGCAAGGGCGCCTGAGATGAGAAGGGTGATGTCGCCTTCGACCATGCAGAGGGCGAAAACGGCGTAAATACCGTATTGCGCTATCAGCTGAGAAAGCTCATCCATAAACCGCAGAAAAGCAACACAGGAATGCTTTTGAAGGCAAGAGACAGGTTACCCCTCGGCGGGATGTGAGTCAAACTTCGCCGGGTGCGGGCGGTGGGAGCAATTTCGCGGCTCTAGGGCAGGATCTCTATCTTGACGTCGAACGAACCGGAGTTGTCATCGAGGTTGCCTTCATTGAGCCCGAGGAACAATGCTCCATCGCGCTGAGCGGTAAATTCACGCGAAGCTCCGACGTAAATGAAATCGTTATTGTCGTCGCCGACAACGGCGATCAAGGCTCCGGTCGCAACGGCCCGCATAAGTTTATCGCCGTCCTCGATGTCTTCGCGGCCGGCCGGCCCGGTACTTCGGTCATTGCCGAGCGAGACCTGCCCGCTGCCGGTTATGCGGATGCGCTGGCCCTTTTTGACGACCCAGCCTGAATGGGTCCAGCCGTTCGCGGTGCTATCGGCAAGCACCTTTACGTTAAGCTCGATCGGCTGTGCCGAGGTAGCTTGCGGGCGAGGTGTTGAGCTCTGTGGTATAGGCGTCGGCTGGGTTTGCGGAACCGGCGGGCGGTTTTCGGCGACGGTTTCAGTGGTGATCACCCGCGGATTTGCCGGCCTTGTTTCGCGGGTCGGCGGCATATTATCGACGACCCGAACGGTTGGCGTGTTTCTTGAAACGGCGCTGGTGCCCGGAAGCGACCCCGGAGCATCAAACTCGATCGAGTCGACCTCGTCCGCCGTGTAGGAGAGCGTGCGTTGGCGGCTGCCTTCGCCGATGACGATGGTGAATCGGCCGCCGCTGAAGCCCGTTATTTTGCCTTTGATAATGCTTCCATCCTTGAGCCGGATGGTATCCGCAAATGCAGAAACGGCAAGCACAAATATCAATCCAACAACAGCGAATTTACTAAAGATTCTTGGGGTCATCGTTCGTATCTCACAGATCGGGCACGATCGGCCATCAACGTGGCCATCGCCGAAAAGATGCTCAGAAAACGCAGGAGGTTGCAGAACATTTCTCTGGCTCACGTCTGCCGATGATTATACAATACAGTGCAAGTCCGGGGGTGGGAGAGCGTTCTTTAAGTTGGCAGGCGAGGTGTGCGTATTGAGCACGGAACTGCCGGACCGGTTGTGAACAAGGGAAATGATATGATCAAACATTTAATTATTGCGACGGCGATGCTCTTCGTTTTCGGAGCGGCCGCGGGTGTTTTTGCGCAGTCGGCATCGCTGACGGGTAAGAGTTGGTCGTTGACGGAGATCAACGGCAAGGCGGTCTCAGGCTCGAATGCCTTTCTCGAATTTACCGACGCGGCGAAGCGTGTTAGCGGTAATGCCTCGTGCAATCGTTTCTTTGGCGGAGCGAGGGTCGGCAGTCGCTCGATGCGGTTCAGCGGAATGGGCTCGACGCGAATGTTCTGCAGCGGTCTGATGGAGGCCGAGGAAGAATTTCTCGACGCAATGAAGCGTGTGACGCGGTATCGAATTCGCGGCTCGATCCTTACCATTTACGCCGGCACTAAGGCCGTGCTTAAATTTGACAGCATGAAGCACGACGACGCTCCGGAGCCGCAGAAGTTCGGGCTAGGCGACCGCAAGTGGCTGCTCGATACGATCGGCCCGAACGAGAAGGTCGCCGCGACCTACGGTGCATTTATCAACTTCAACCCGGAAGACAGGACGGCCGAGGGCAACGCGGGCTGCAACCCTATTGGCGGCCCCTACACGGCCGAGGGCGGCAAGTTTTCATTCATGAACAACGTCGCCTCGCTTCTTGCTTGTCAGGAGGAAGACCGAAATGAGCTCGAACGACGAGTGCTCGAGGCAATGGAGAGTGCCGACCGGATCGAGGTCTTCGAAGATCGCCTGACGCTTTACCGCGGCGGCCGCGTGGTGCTCGTTTTTCGCGGAAGCGATAAGTAGCTTAAGTTGTAAGCACACCGAAGAAAGCTCCGAGACATCGGGGCTTTTTTCGTGTTTGCAGGGGCGATGCGGTAAGATGTCCGTGTACAGGAGTTCATATGAAAAGAGCATTTTTTCTTTCGCTTTTTCTGCTCGGCGTATTTGCCGTTGGTGCCCAGGCACAGACGTCGGTCGCCGGCGATTGGGACGTTGTTTACAACACACCCGGCGGACCGCGGCCATTTAAGCTAGTGCTTGCGGTTGACGGCGAGAAACTGACCGGCACGGCAAAGCGGCCGAACGGCGACGTTCCGGTGACCGGAACGATAAAAGGCAGCGACATCACTTTCAGCTACACGATAGTCTACGGCGACAATGAGCTTACGCTCACTTTCACGGGCAAGGTCGAAGGGGACGCGATGGCAGGCAATGTTTCGTTCAGCGGGCGTGCCGAAGAGCCATGGAGCGCGAAGCGGGCCGCCAAGTGACGCTCGAGTTTCAGATGATGCTCCGCGACCCGGATCTGGATTCGGAACGTGGGCCGGGCGGCACGCTGATCTTTGCCGATGGCGGACAATTCTGCGCGATAGGGCCCGAATTCATCAGCATGGAAGAGAGCGATTGCTACGGCTTTGGCGCAACGCGGGCCGAGGCCCTTGCCAACTACGCCGCGAAGCTGAACGCCGACTAACTTTTGATCAATCTAGGGGGAGACCAATGGAACGCAAGACCGCAAACGAATATCCGCAAGAGCTACTCGACCTTTTTCACGAATATCAGCACGGCGATATTGACCGCCGCGCTTTCTTGCGCGGAGCGGCTCGTTTTGCCGTTGGCGGCGTTACTGCGGTGGCCATCCTTGAAAGCCTTCGGCCGAATTACGCCTGGGCACAGACGGTTGACCCGGAGGACAAGGACATCCGCACAAGTTACGAGACCGTCGCCTCGCCCGATGGAAATGGTTCGATCAAGGGCTATCTCGCCCGGCCCGTAAAGGGCAAGAAGTTTGCGGCGGTTCTGGTCATTCACGAAAACCGCGGGCTGAATCCTTACATCGAGGACGTCACTCGTAGATTGGCGAAGGCCGGTTACGTCGCCTTTGCTCCGGACGGCCTGACCTCGGTCGGCGGCTATCCCGGCGATGAACAGAAAGGAGCGGCCAAGTTTCGCGAAGTTGACGGGAAGAAGATGACCGAGGACTTCGTCGCCTCAGCGATGTGGCTCAAGAAGCGGTCGGATTCGACCGGTAAGCTCGGAGCGGTCGGTTTTTGTTTTGGCGGCGGAATGGTAAATCAGCTCGCCGTACGGCTCGGTAAGGACCTGAATGCCGGCTCCGCCTTTTACGGCAGGCAGGCGGGAGTCGCGGACGTGCCGAAGATCACCGCCCCGATACAGTTTCACTACGCTGGTGCCGACACGCGGATCAACGAAGGCATCGCCGCCTACGAGGCCGCACTCACCGCGAGCAAAAAGCCGTTCGAATCATTTATGTACGAAGGCAAACAGCACGGCTTTCACAACGACACCACGCCCCGCTACGACGCCGACTCAGCCAAACTGGCCTGGGAGCGGACGTTGACTTTCTTTAAGAAACATCTGAAATAGGCAGTAAACGGCTGAATCGTTTGTGGCTCAACGGGCTGACGCCGCTTTGCGGCGTGGCACGCGGGGACGCGTGCGGTCCAGTCGTAGCAAGGCTTCATTTCAATGACTTCGGAAACTCAGCAAGTTAACTACTCCCATACCCTGCAAGTCCGTATCTCCGAAACTCCCAAACTCCGCAGCTCTTTAACTCCATAACTCCGCAACTTCGAAACTTTCGCAACTCGCTGATGATAGTTTTCGTGATCTTCCAACGCATTCATTGGTGGCCGGGGAATGCGGCTTAAGAATTTAAGAGGGAGAAATTATGAAAAACATATTTGCAGTATTGGTTTTGGCAGTGGCGTTGGCGGGGGTTTCGTTTGCTCAGGCGCCGGCGAGGGATAGGGGAGTTAAGACGGCGGTGGTCGAATTCACGCCCGGGCCGGGAGCTTCGGGGATGAACGATCAAGCAAAACGCGGATTGCAGACGACGCTTTCGGCGGCTCTCAACCACACGCGTAAGTTTCACGTTTACGACACGCGACACACGCGCAATGCCTCGGGGGCAAATCTTGCGGCGATCAATGGTGCCTCGACGGCAGCGGCGGTCAAGCTCGGCAAGCAGCTCGGCGTCGCTTATGTTGTCACCGGCACAGTAAGCGAATACTCGCAAAAGGCCGCTGACGGCCACGGCCACGCCACGGTCTCGGTTCGAATGGTCGAGGTTGCAACCGGAAAAGTGAAGTATTCGGGCGAGGTCTCGGTGCGGAGCGGAAAACCGATGAATGCCGGTACCCAGCCCGAAATGCAGGCTCAGGTAATGCGGCACGTCGTAGATCAATTTGTCGATCTGCTCGAAGGCCTATTCTGAGAAATGGCTTTTGAATAAAGCTATGCTCCTTTAGCGCGGCGATCCGGCCGGGGCGCTGGAGGAGCACTTTCTTGCATAAAGTGGGCCGATCGCGGATCCGATCCTCTCTCTGTGTTCGCGAGGCCTTGGAGTGAGCAGACGGTCATATTCGGACGAAACGACCTCATAGCATTCGCAGGCGGCGGATTCGAGGCCGGGCCGATCGAGGATAGTCACGCTTCCTCGCCGGATCTTTATTATTCCCAAGACCGAAAGCTCGTGGGCCGCCAAGGTTATGCTCTCACGACGCGTACCCAAACAGCCGGCGATCTGCTCGTGCGTCATTGCCAACCGGTTTGTGTTCAGGCGGTCGGCACTTTCGAGCAGCCACCGGGCGTAGCGCTGTGAAACTGGATGAAACCGATTGCAGATGGCCGTCTGTGAAATCTCAGTCAACAACGCTTGTATGTATCTTAACGCGGCCTCCCGGCAATGAGGTGATTCATTACATTTTGCGTTCAAGTCACTGGCCAGCAATCGATAGGCAATTCCCGCATTCTGCACGACCGCCAGGCTCGGGTCTGAATCGACACCCATAAAGATCTCGATACCGACAACTCCTTCGCTGCCGATCAAACCCAACCCGACGGTCGTGCCCGATTCGGAAATGTATAGCAATGCGACAAGCGCCGTTGTCGGGAAGTAAACGTAGTCAAAACTACATCCGGCACTATGAAGCACTTGGCCGGCCGTCAATGATACGCGCTCAAGAGCGGGACTTATGTCTTGGTAGTCCTGCAGCGGGATACTTGCAAGTAGATGATTCCTAAGGGCAGCATCGCTGTATATATTTTGAGACATTTTGATCCCCTCCATTTAATGCGTTTGGCGGTGAGGACCAAAGTAAAACTATCCGGGCAAATCAGCTTATGTCTTCAAGAAAGACGGGAAAAACTAAATCGATCGGGGGAACCACTAAATCGACCCACGTACTGAACGCATTACGAGAGTTCGATCGTTCTTGGCATCGTCAGGAGAATACATTTGCTGAAACAATAAACGAACTCTATCAAATGTCGGGCCGTGGGTCAATACGATTGACCATCGGTCTGGGCCGACCCTATACGTGTGCTAGCACACAGACGATCACCTGCATTTATGATCAAATCAAACGTGAATTGTTACAGCTTTTGATAGTAAAGCGGCTCTTTCAAGCCAGTAGTTGGGTGAAAACGCCGAGACAAAGACAGGGAGAATAAAATGGTTTCTTTAATTATTTGGTTGATCTTGGGATTTCTGGCAGGCTACATTGCCAAATTCATTATGCCCGGCCCGGACGGCGGCGGCGTGATATTGACGACGCTCCTCGGAGTTGTCGGTGCGGTCGTAGGCGGATTTCTGGGGAATGCTTTCTTCGGATATCCGATGATCAGCTCGTTCGATAACATCGGCGACAACCTTCCGAGCTTTATCTCTTCGATAATCGGAGCCCTCGTTGTCCTCTTGCTGTTTCGTCTTCTAAACGGACGTCGGTAGGCTTTGTGATTTGGAATTTCGAGATCGAAAGGCCTTGGACCGTTCCGAAGCCTTTTGGTCTCGTATGTATTTAGCGTACGTTGGAGAGTTTGAAATGGGAAATTCAGAAAAAGCTACGAACAGCGAGCAGGCGGGAAAGACCGACGCAGCGGGCGCGGCCGAGCCTTCAATAGAGGAGCAGGTCGATCGTGAATTCGACCATGCCGAGGACCTCGGCGAGTCGGAGGGTGAACAGATCAAGAATGAGCTGAACGAGCTGAAATATATGTTGCCCTCGCCGGAAAACAGCCTTGAGGACGCGGCATATACGAATATCAATGCCGATCAGAAAGGCCTCGCGTACGGCACTGCGAACCAGCGAAACGAGCCGCTTGATATGACGGAAAAGCGAGAAAAACGCGACGAGGATCGGTGGGAACTAAACCCGGCATCGGCAGAATCAGAAGACGAGAACATATGAGCGATACACAAAAGGGTTTCTCAGAGCGAATAAAGGAACGGCTGCAGCACTGGGGAGTGCTCGCAGCAGTGGTTTTGGTTGCGTTCCTGATCGGGCTTGTGCCGATGTGGCTGATGGCCCGAAGCAACGCCGCCGAACGCGATGCCGCCCAGACCCAATTGCGTCGATCGGAGATAAGCAATTTGCTGTCGTCCTCGATCGTTGAGGCGAGACGCGGTGAATACGAAACGGCGCGGCAGCAAACCAGCGAATTTTTCACTCGCCTACGTGCCGAGGATGACAAAGCCGATGAAGGCTTTTTGAACGCCGACCAACGAACCAAATTAAAGCCGATCTTTGCCGAACGCGATACTGCGATCACCATGCTCGCCCAACGCGACCCAGCGGCCCTCGATCGCCTTACCGGCTTTTACGAAGTGTTTGTCCAAACCGTCCCGCCGGCTCGACCATCAGCTCAACCATAAATGAAATGGCCGTTTCCTACTCCGCTGCAAAGCCCCCAGTTTGTTCAAGAGGCATGTCAAGTTCCTACGTTGCCAACGCAGTTTCACATAAAAAGGCCCCGGCGGTTGCCGAGGCCTTTTTTGTTTCGCAAAGCTGTGAATTACTTCGGCATGGGGTTAAATGTCACCGCTCTAACGAGCATATTGGAGACAACGGTACGCATTGCCATTGTGGACTCATTGGCCTTTGTTCGCGCTTCGGCGGTGCCGTAATGCTTGAGGGTGATCGCATTAAGTTTCGCACCCCGTTCCGGATTAGCGTCGATCGCGTCTGCATAACTCGCCCACGTGATGACCAGTCCGAGGTCCCAGTCGCCCGGGCCATCGGTGGTTGGCTTGCCGAAGAAACCGTAATTAAGGATCAAGCCCTGTTTCTTTTGTTCCTCTAATATCGGCATCTGGTTGGTCCGAATAAAGCGCGTCAAGGCCTCATTTTGTCCCGGCAAGACGTCATAATAGATCACGCGTGATACTGGGCCGGGCGTTGTTGCCGGCGGAGTCGCGGTCGGGGTCTGTGCCTGAGTGCCGATGGCAAATAGGCAGGCGAAGAGAATGCTTAGATAAACTCGTTTCATGATTGTCTCCTGATCGATCTATTTTGGGGGCGAAAACAAATCGGGCATTGTTAGGGATGCTGCATTCTCACTTCAAGCAACTGCCAATCCAAATCTAGTTTTCCAAATAAAAAAACGACTTTTGGAGGGGAAAAGGAACATCCAATTGAAAAGTATTTTTATTATTTAGCGGACCTTGGTTTCAAATGTAATGCGGCTCTCTGGAAATCGTCGCTGATTACTTGTGCTATGTGCGAAAACGCACAGACGGGGTCATTCTTACGGTTCAGAGTTATTTAATAGTTCGTACGGAGGACGGTTTTTCATCTGTTGCACGTCCGAAATAAAGGAGATATGTGGAACATTTAATTACCCCGACCGCTAATAAACTACTTGCCGCTCTTCCCACTAACGAACTCGAACGCATGGTTCCAAGACTTGAAAAGGTCGATCTGGCTTTTGGCGAAAAGATCGTCGATCGCGGCGAGACGATCGAGCACGTATATTTTCCGATCAGCACGGTCACCACGCTGCTGACGGTCGGGCCACTCGATCTGACGCTCGAGATCGGCTTGGTCGGTCCCGAAGGCGTCCTCGGCCTGCCGGTGATCGCGGGCGGCAAGGTGGCCCCGTATCGCGCCGTCGCCCAGATGAAAGGCACCGCGTTGAGGATGGGCGCGGAGGATTTTGAAATTGAATGCTCAAATGCCGAGACCCTGCGGCGGATGATCCTGCGTTTTTCGTATGTCGAGATGGTGCGGGCCTCATTGGCGTCCGCGTGCCACCGCTTTCACGAGATCGAGAAACGTCTCGTCAGATGGATCTTGATGACCGCCGACCGTATCAAGACAAGCGCAATCGAGATAACGCACGATTTCCTTACAAACATTCTCGGTGAGCGGCCCGAAGCGGTCGATAGAGCCTTCGCATCACTTGAGAACAGAAATTTGATCAAATACAGCCGGAACCGCCTCATCATCCCCGACCGCTCCGCCCTCGAAGCCGCCGCCTGCAAATGCTATAAGATCATCCGCGACGAAGAAATGAACTACATGCTAGTGCATTAAACCGCCGAGAGATCAACGGTGCCGTCTTTTGAACGTCCGAAATAAAGGAGATATGTGGAACATATAATTACCCCGACCGCTAATAAACTACTTGCCTCGCTTCCCCCTAACGAATTCGACCACTTGGTCCCGAAACTAGAACAGGTCGAGCTGGCTTTTGGGAAAAAGATCTTTGATCGCGGCGAGAGGATCGGGCATGTTTATTTTCCGATCAGCACGGTGACCACGCTGCTGACGGTCGGGCCACTCGATCTGACGCTCGAGATCGGCTTGGTCGGTCCCGAAGGCATACTCGGCCTGCCGGTGATCGCGGGCGACAAGGTGGCCCCATACTGTGCCGTCGCTCAGGCCAACGGCACCGCGTTGAGGATGTCCGCGGAGGATTTTGAAATTGAATACTCGAATGCCGAGACCTTGCAGCGGATCATCCTGCGTTTTTCGTATGTCAAGATGGTGCAGGCCTCATTGGCGTCCGCGTGCCACCGCTTTCACGAGACCGAGAAACGTCTCGTCAGATGGATCTTGATGACAAGCGACCGGATCGCGACCAGCGAGATCTTGGTGACGCGCGATTTCCTTACGAAAATTCTCGGTGAGCGGCCCGAAACGGTCGATAGAGCCTTCGCATCGCTTGAAAACAGAAATTTGATCAAATACAGCCGGAACCGCTTGGTGATCCCGGACCGCGTCGCCCTCGAAGCCGCCGCCTGCAAATGCTATAAGATCATCCGCGACGAAGACGACAACTTTATGCCCGCGCAAGAAACGGCCGAAAGATCAACGGTACCGTCTTCGATCTACACGCTCGGCGGCAAGAAAACGCCTCCTATCGCGGTACTGTAGCAAAACGCCTGCGAGACGTTGAATGGAGTTCAAGGTGACGCAAAAGGCCCCGGCGGGTTGCCGGGGCCTTCATTTGGCTATGATCTGACTGCGGCTGCAAATGGTGCCGGTTGGTACGCCGCCAGGCGACGTTGCGAATCTTTTCGGACCTGATTGACTATGTTGCCAACATCACCTAAGGTTGGTCGACGCCTTAACGCTAAATTTAAGGCTAAAATGATCGCGCAGCTCTAGAAAATTCAGGAGGATACATAGGGCAACGCGACGGAAAGGGTCAATCATGTCGATCAAAAAAGACCAGGTAATTTTAGTGCTGACGCTTATAGCGTTGGCGATGTTCTCAGGCTCCGTGACCGCTCAGCCGGATCCGTACTGGGCCGAAACGTCCGACACCCAGCCTCTGCCGATCAACGCCGAGTTCGGCGGTTCCGAAAAAGACGGTACGAAGCTACCGCTTTGCTGGGCGGGCCATCTCGGCGGCATTCATCCGGGCAAGGTCGTCCGGAAACAGTGCAATATCACCTACGGCGGCAAGGAGATCCCCGTAACCGGGCAATATGTGGTTTACAATGGCCGCATCAAATGGCAAACGGGACCCGGCACGCAGTTGGGAAATGTGCCCGCGATAACAGGTGCGTACGAGAACGGACAGCTTCTGCCATTGTGCCAGGCACGGCTTATGATTGACGGTGATTTCAAAGGCACCTACCCTGGCAAGGTCCTAGGCGGCAAATGTCACGTTGGTTGGGCAGGCAAGGAATATCTGGTCGATACCTATCAGGTCGGCTTCCCGAACACGCCTCTGAGAGCTGCGTGGTTTTCAAACAAGATCTACCGGATCGTTTCGGTCAAAAGCAGCAAAGGCATTAAAACAAAGGACCCGAACCGCGCACCCGGCAGCGGTTTGATCCAGTCGGGCGACACAAAGACCACGAACGAACATTGGCAAATGTATTGGGAAGGCGCCGGCTACTACCGCATCAGATCCTTTGCGACGAACACGTGCCTCGATTCGACGGGAACCACACGGACGACCAACGCCGCTCTCCAACTGCGGCCGTGCGTCATGTCCGACAGCCAAATGTGGACGATCGCCAGCGCCGGAGCGGGCCAGTCACGCATCACCTCAAAAGACACGGGCAGAGTGCTGCACGTCGATCTGGGTTCGATGGATGACGGAGCGGCCATTTATCTTTGGGAACGAAACAACGGGCCGTTTCAGCTCTGGCGTTTCGAAACCGTTTCCACGCCGGCAACGCTTCAGTTCCAATGTGAAGAGAGCTTGGAGAATCAGGTGGCTTGGAACCGGGCCGGCGTTTCACAGTGGAACCCTGCCAATCGTAAGATCCTGTGCGCAGGCACTAAGAATCCGGATGCCACCATCGCCTGCTTCGTTGATTTCATCAAGACCAAAAAAGATGACTACAACCAGGCGATCCAAGCATGTAAAGCAAAATAATAACCGCCCATCGAGACGCAAAAAGGCTTCGCTCGTTGCCGAGCGAAGCCTTTGGTCTACTTATCCAGCTGTCAATAGAAAAGGGCCCGGCGGGTTGCCGGGCCCTTTTTTGTGTTAGCGAACTGGCCGCCCGCTTACGCAGGCGGTTCTGACATGAACCCGGTCGCAATTGCTTCCGGTTCTTGGCGGAATAGAGAACCACCCCGTCACCGAAGCGGTGACACCCCTCCTTCGTAAGTAGGGGAGCGGGAGCGGATTACATTCCCATTCCCATGCCGCCCATTCCGCCGCCCATGCCGCCCATTCCGCCGTCGGACTTTTCGTCCTGGACGTCAGCGATCATGGCTTCGGTGGTGAGCATCAGGCCGGCGATCGAGGCCGCGTTCTGCAGAGCGGTGCGGGTGACCTTTGCGGGGTCGATAACACCGGCTGCGACGAGGTCTTCGTACTTCTCGGTCGCGGCGTTGAAGCCGTACGAATCGTCTCCCGAGATGACCTTTTCGACGACCACGGCGCCTTCTTTACCGGCGTTCTGCGCGATCTGGCGAAGCGGCTCTTCGAGTGCACGGCGAACGATGTTAACACCGATACGCTCGTCCTGGTCGTTCTCATCGGCGTGGAAGTTCTCAAGGACCTTTCCGGCACGAACGAGTGCAACGCCGCCGCCGGCAACGATGCCTTCTTCGACCGCTGCACGGGTTGCGTGCATTGCATCCTCAACGCGGGCCTTCTTTTCCTTCATCTCGGTTTCGGTAGCTGCACCGACCTTGATGACGGCAACGCCGCCGACGAGCTTAGCGAGACGCTCCTGGAGCTTTTCGCGGTCGTAGTCCGACGAGGTCTCGTCGATCTGCGTGCGGATGGTCTTGACGCGGCCATCGATAGCTTCGGCCGAGCCGCCGCCTTCAACGATGGTCGTGTTTTCCTTGTCGATGGTGATCTTCTTGGCCTTGCCGAGGTCTTCAAGGGTGATCGACTCAAGCTTGATGCCGAGGTCTTCCGAGATGACCTTGCCGCCCGTCAGGATGGCGATGTCTTCAAGCATTGCCTTGCGGCGGTCGCCGAAGCCCGGTGCCTTAACGGCAGCGACGTTGAGCGTGCCGCGGAGCTTATTGACGACGAGCGTTGCAAGAGCTTCGCCTTCGACGTCTTCAGCAATGATGAGCAGCGGACGGCCCATCTTTGCGACCTGCTCGAGGATCGGCAGAAGGTCGCGCATGTTTGAGATCTTCTTTTCGTTGATGAGGATCATCGGCTCGTCAAGAGCTGCTTCCATGCGGTCCGGGTCGGTGACGAAATAGGGCGAGAGGTAGCCGCGGTCAAACTGCATACCTTCGACAACTTCGAGAGCGGTGTCCATCGTCTTCGATTCCTCGACCGTGATGACGCCGTCTTTGCCGACCTTGTCCATTGCCTCGGCGATGATTGTGCCGATCGTCTTATCGCCATTGGCCGAAACGGTGCCGACCTGTGCGATCATGTCGCCCGAAACCGGCTTTGCGAGACGGCTGACCTCAGTAACGACCTCTGCGACTGCCTTGTCGATGCCGCGCTTGAGGGCCATCGGGTTTGCACCCGCGGCGACCGTACGGACGCCTTCCTTAAATATAGCCTGTGCGAGGACCGTAGCGGTCGTCGTGCCGTCTCCGGCGACGTCCGAGGTCTTCGAAGCGACTTCGCGGACCATCTGTGCACCCATGTTCTCGAGCGTATCTTTCAGCTCGATCTCTTTTGCGACGGTTACGCCGTCCTTGGTGATGGTCGGCGAACCGAACTTCTTGTCGATGACGACGTTGCGGCCTTTCGGGCCGAGCGTCACCTTAACCGCATCCGCAAGCTGGTTTACACCGCGCAGGATAGCGGAACGTGATTCTTCTCCGTGAACTACTTGTTTTGCCATGATCTTTTAATTTCTCCTTCGTCGAAAAAAGTTGCAGAGTTGCCGAGTTAAAGAGTTGCAGAGTTGTCGGAACTCAGAGTTTTACCTCTGCAACTCCGTAACTCTGTAACTCTTGCAACTATTTGGCCGCTTCGCCGGCCCTTGAAATGATGCCGAGGATCTCGTCTTCGCGCATGATGAGGAATTCCTCGCCATCGAGCTTGATCTCGGAGCCGCTATATTTGCCGAAAAGAACGCGGTCGCCTGCATTGACGTCGAGCGTCTGGCGGCTGCCGTCTTCCTTATATTTGCCTTCGCCGACAGCGATGACCTCGCCCTCCTGCGGCTTTTCTTTAGCAGAGTCCGGGATGAAGAGCCCGCCTGCCGTCTGGTTAACGTTGTCTTCTATCCGACGCAATATCACGCGGTCATGAAGTGGTTTGATGGTTGTTGCCATAATCGTGTACTCCTTTTGAAATGTACCTATTGGTATTAAAATGACTTGGACCCCAAGGCCAGAGAAAAGGTCTTTAGCACTCGGTATCCGTGAGTGCTAATTTACAAAACGTGGTTAAACTTGTCAAGGATAAATGTAAGACAGCAGGAAAGTTGACAGTAACGTTATCAGATTTATGATTCAGATTGATAAGCTAGATCCGGCGAAAGCCATCATACCTTTCGTAAAGAACTGGTTCGTGCTTTTTGCAAATGGGAATGGTGAAGCGGCATGCTTGTCCATCGATGAGCCGAATTGCTACGGCATAGTATGGACGCCAGATTCGATCGATGCGCTGTTGATAGACACGTTCGGCGAGTCTTACGGCGAGTTGGGGCGACCGAGGATATCGGATCCAAACGAGCTCCCACCGGTACGAATCTATCCGCCGGAGCAGTTCAACGATGGATCTGGATACTTCTTTGATCACGCCGTTCCTATGAACGGCGAGTGGAGTGATTAAACTGCACAGTTTGAGTTTATGAAAAGAACCAATAGTTTCGCAGTCATCCTTCAGGATCTGCACGTCCTATAAATCGCTTTTACATCTCGGTACAATACAACGTGACCTTTTTGGGTTGAGCCGTGAGAGATTCTCGAAGAGAATTACGCATTTCATTTTGCATGCAGATTTCCAATATATATGTTTATCCGATCAAATCGCTTCGCGGGAACGCACTTTCCGAGGCGTTGGTTGAGAAACGCGGGTTGCGACATGACCGGCGGTGGATGCTGACGGACCGCGAGGGAATGTTCCTGACGCAGCGGGAAGTGCCGAAAATGGCGCTTATTTCGGTAGATGTTGGTGACGCCGGAATAGTGGTTGGTGCGCCGGAAACAGAGCCTTTGTTCGTCGCTGATGGAACCAAGAAGGACACTGTGAAGTCCATGTCGGTGCAAATATGGAATTCTGAATGTCGTGCTTTGGTTTATCCGACGCAAGTGAATGAGTGGTTCAGTGAGGTGCTCGGGCGGGACTGTCAGCTTGTATTGATGCCTGAATCCACGGAGCGGCACGTCAGCGAGCGGTTTGATCGCGGGGATGATCTGGTCAGCTTTGCGGACGGTTATCCGTTGCTGCTGATCGGCGAGGGTTCGCTTGCGGAGTTGAACCGGCGGATCGCGGCGAATAGTACGAACGAGGGCGACCGCGTTCCGCTCGAGATGCGGCGATTCCGGCCGAACCTTGTCGTTAGCGGCACCGAGCCGTTTGAAGAAGATAGCTGGGCGAGGATCAGGGTTGGCGAGGCCATTTTCCGCGTGGTGAAACCATGTGCGCGGTGCGCGATCACGACGGTCGACCCCGACCGCGGCGAATTTGCCGGCAAGGAACCGCTCCGGACGCTGGCAAGCTTCCGGATGGCGAAGGACGTCTTTCCCGACAAGCTAGAAGAGCTTGGCATGGAACCCAACTACGTACTTTTTGGTGAGAATCTGATACCGGAAAGCCCGGGGGTTGTGATCAGGGTTGGCGATAAGCTGGAGGTTCTCGAAACGAGAGCCTAGATGGCAAACAGCGATCAACGAACATTTACTGTTGTCCGATCGCCCCAATAGCCCACGTCCTCTCCGGCAATCATTTTCCCATCCGCATCGAATCGCCGAACTTTCAATTTGGTGTCGAAGAAGCGCAACGGATTCATCCTTGTGGTCGTGCCGCCGATGACCACGTTTATCGAGTTGGTCCCGCCGACCGTGCCACCGGTTCCCGGGAACATCGCCTTCCCGATCTCAACAAGAAAAGTGTCTCCGGCGGGACCGTCTGCGATGTTGCATCCGAGGAATAGTATACGAGCATTTGTCGAAAGCATCTTGGAATCATTGATTATTACGCCGAGATAACGGGCCACCATCTGGCCGCCGGTCTTGAACCAGATCATCCCGGGCGAACCATGCATCACAACCTCAAGGTAACGCACTTTCGAGTATTGCTTCACGGCGTCGATGAGGTCAGTTGTCGTGGCGACTGAGTGGGTCTTACCTCTTGAACCGTGCTCCGCCCGAAAGGCGGCGGCGTAACTTTCGAGGTCCGGATCGTAGAACATAAGGTTTTCTATAGCAATTGGTTCGGGCATAAAAAGCTCTCCAAGACAAAAGAATCAATTCCGATCAATTACGCGGAACATCTCAATAGATCGGCTCACGACCGCTTTCGCAGAGACCTGAGCCTAGCTTATTCTTGTTTTTGGTACGGGCTTCGCGGGCGTTTTGCCGCGGGGCTTTTTTGCTTTTGCTTTGAGCGGTTTCGGCTTTGGAGCGGCCTTGTATTCGGTGACGCGTTTTGAAAGCGTATTGCGGTGGATGCCGAGAGCCTCGGCGGTGTTCGAGAGGTGCTCGTCGTTTCGCACGAGCGCCTTTTCGATATAGATCTTCTCGAACTCGGCGACCGCTTCATTGAGCAGAATGCGGCCGTCGAGCAATTCGTCGATCAGGTTTTCCATTAATGCGCGCACGTTCGTGATAGAGGCAGGCGGTACGAGATCAATCGACCTTGAGTTTCTCGCCGGTCAGGAGTTCGTACGCCTTAAGGTATCGTTCGGACGTAGCCTCGGCCACTTCAAAGGGAAGCGGGGGTGCAGGGGGCTGTTTGTTCCAATCGAGGGTTTCAAGATATTCGCGAACGAACTGTTTGTCAAACGAGGGCTGCTTGTGGCCGGATTCATATTTGGCGGCATCCCAAAATCGGGAAGAATCCGGCGTGAGAACTTCGTCGATTAGGAGTATGTTTCCGTCCTTGTCTTCGCCAAATTCGAACTTGGTATCGGCGATGATGATGCCGCGGCCGAGGGCGTACTCGCTCGCTTCGGTGTAAAGCTGTTTCGAGATCGACTTCAACTCGGCGGCGGTGTCGTGCCCAACGGCCTGCATGAACTCGACCTGCGTGATGTTCTCGTCGTGGCCGGTCGCGGCCTTGGTAGCCGGAGTAAAGATCGGCGAGAGGAGTTTGTCACAATGCTTAAGGCCGGGTGGAAGCTTGCGGCCGCAGACGGTTCCATCGACCAGGTAGTCCTTCCAGCCCGAGCCTTCAAGGTAGCCGCGAACGACGCACTCGACCGGAAAGACCTTCGTCTTGTGAACGAGCATCGAACGGCCGCGGAGCACCTCGTGGTTACGGATGGCCTCGGGCATTTCGTCGAGCTCGACGGTGATCAGATGGTTCGGGACGATGTGATTGAGCCGCTCAAACCAGAAGGCCGAGAGGGCCGTCAGCACGGCACCCTTGTACTTGATCGGCGTTGGCAGAACGCAGTCGAATGCCGAGAGGCGGTCGGTCGCAACGAGCAAGAGCATGTCGTCGCCGGCATCATAAACGTCGCGAACCTTGCCCTTGTGCAGCAGCGGCAAGCCGGTGAAAGTAGAATCAGAAAGAGTAGTTGCTAAAGCCATGTGAAAGCGAGCGGGAGTCGCAAAGTCCATACCTTATAACGATTCGGACGCGAGGTAAAGCGGGGAGAATTTTGCTGCGGCCTCAGGCAAGCGGAAGCTTCGAGTCGGCGTGCGTTTCGCGGTCGTGGAGTGCGATAAGCTCGCGAAATTCCCCGACGGTGCGGTCGGTGCCGAGCTCTTCGACGAAGCGGCAGGTGGCATAGGGAAGGCAGGCGTTGTTGTAGCCCTGCTCCCAGTTTCGATACGTCGCTTCGTCATTCGCAGAACCAAACGGCCAGCGGCCGCGGGGCGACTCGTAATTGCACCGCCAGTGTTTTGGCGTGAGGCGGGCCCGGAAGCTCTGCTGGTTTTTGCAGAGCCGCTGATAAAGCGAATCGGAGCCGAAGTTATAGAGCAGCGTTTCGCTCTCGCCGCTCGCGGGGTCGATTCGCTTGTTCATCAATGCGAGCCGAAATCCGGCGGCGGTCCGGTAAACGCGAAAGGTGTATTGCGGAACGGCGGCAGCGGTCGCGCGAATGCGTTCGAGCGTAGTGTCAAAGGCGTCGGGCGTCTTGATGCCGAAGAGCGATTTGATCGAATCGATTAGGCCGGGGCTTTGCTCGGGCACGTCGATGTCAATAAACATCAGGCGAGAGGTGTTGAGCACGAGTGACCCGTAAGTGTTGCGGGTGATGGCAGCGGCCAAGGTGCCGTCCTCGCCGGCGATCTCGCGGATTATCTCTTCGCGAGCCGGGCGATCCGGATAGCCGTAAGAATCAGGAAAGGACCCACCGGCGGCCATACGAGCGGCCAAACGCTGGACCGCTTCCGCCGCACGGCTCTCAGCCTCGGCCGGGTCGTCAGCCGACCATCCCCACGCAACGGCATCCTTCGGCCTGCCGTCTGCCCCGTTAATGACCAATCCGGCTCGCTTCCAATATCTTGCTATCTTCATAAAGTTTGGTCGGCGGCGAATCAGGAAATTCGGTCGATCCAGTAACCCGGCCGGCGGCTTTGGTGGGCGACGGCAACGACGACTATCGTTTCGTCGTCAATATAATAAATGACATCGACTGGAAACCTCGAAAGCGAAAAACTCCGTAGCCTACGACCGCGAGGTTTTCCAATTTTCGGAAATCGACAAATTTTTTCGATGGTAGCGTCGAGAGCGTCAAAAAACTCCTGGCCCAGACCAGTTTCTTCCCGCTCGTAATAGGTGGCAGTCTCCGTCGCTTCTTCGAGCGCGCCGGAAACCAAGCGAAACCTGATCATTTGAGGCTTTCTCGAAGTCGTTTCATGGCCTCGTCACCATCAATGACTTCCATCTCGCCTTCGAGGTAAGCGTCGAGTCGTGCTTCAGCCAGTTCGGTCCACTCGCGATTGACATCCTCATAGAGGCCATCAGGTCTTTCGAGTTCTCGGAGCAACGAATGAGCCAAAACCGCCTTTTCGCGAAGGGTTAGGAGCTTCGCCGCCTGCTCTATGCTTTCGAGGGTAGAATTCATACTTGTTAGTATAATCTTAAATTCTTGGATTGTGAATACTTTCATCGGTGGCCGTCACGCGGTATTATTTAAGACATGCAATTTCGTCTCATAAGTGAAAACACGCCGAAGGGCGATCAGCCGGAGGCGATCCGGCAGTTGGTCGAGGGGATCAATAGTGGTTCTGAAGATCAGGTTCTGCTTGGGATTACGGGCTCGGGTAAGACGTTTACCATCGCGAATCTGATCCAGCAGACGCAGCGGCCGACGCTCGTACTGGCCCACAACAAGACGCTGGCGGCGCAGCTTTATCAGGAATTCAAGAGCTTTTTTCCTGAGAACGCGGTCGAGTATTTCGTCTCGTATTACGACTATTATCAGCCCGAGGCATACGTGCCGGCGGCCGATCTTTACATTGAAAAAGAGGCGACGATAAACGACGAGATCGACCGGCTGCGGCTTTCTGCGACGCGTGCGCTATTTGAACGGCGGGATGTCATCGTCGTCGCTTCCGTCTCGTGCATTTACGGCCTTGGCGATCCGGACGCGTATTTTGGGATGCTGATGTTCATCGAGCCCGGGCAGCAGCTTCGTCGCGAAGACCTCTTGCAAAAGCTGGTCGAGCTTCAGTATGAGCGGGTGAATATTGACTTTGACCGCGGGACGTTTCGCGTCCGCGGCGATGTGGTCGAGGTCTATCCGAGCTATCAGGACCAGGCTTACCGGATCGAGTTTTGGGGCGATGAGATCGATTCGATCTCTACCATCGACCCGCTGCTCGGCGAGGTTCTTTATAAGCACACATCGCGGCTGCCGATCTACCCAAAGACGCACTATGTGATGTCAAAGGACACCATCAAGCGGGCGGCGAAGACCATCCGGGCGGAGCTCGACGAGCATGAACAGGTGCTGGTCGAGGTTGGCAAAATAGTCGAGGCACAGAGGCTCCATCAGCGGACAATGTATGACCTCGAGATGATCAAGGAAATGGGCTTTTGCCGCGGTATCGAAAATTATTCGCGGCACCTGACGGGCAAAAAGCCGGGCGAACCGCCGCCGACCTTGCTCGACTACCTGCCGAAAGACGCGTTGATGGTGATCGATGAATCGCACCAGACGATCCCGCAGCTCGGGGCGATGTTCAAGGGCGACCAGTCGCGTAAGGGGACACTCGTCGAGTACGGCTTCCGGCTGCCCTCTGCGCGCGACAACCGGCCGCTGAACTTCGGGGAATTTGAGGAACGCCGCGGGCAGACGATCTACGTTTCGGCGACGCCGGGGGCGTTTGAGCTTGAGCGGACGGGCGGCGAGGTGATCGAGCAGATCATCCGGCCGACGGGCTTGCTCGATCCGGTGGTCGAGGTGCGGCCGGTGAAGGGGCAGATCGACGACCTGCTGGAGGAGTGCCGCGTGCGGGCGGAGCGGAACGAACGCGTTCTTGTAACGACACTGACGAAGCGGATGGCCGAGAACCTGAGCGAATATTTTGCCGAGGTTGGCGTGAAAGTTTCGTATCTGCACAGCGACATCGAAACGCTCGACCGCATCAAGATTCTCCGCGATCTGAGGCGTGGCGAGTTTGACGTGCTGGTCGGCATCAACCTGCTCCGCGAGGGGCTTGACCTGCCTGAGGTTTCGCTGGTCGCGATACTCGACGCGGACAAAGAAGGCTTTCTGCGTTCGGAGCGTTCGCTGATACAGACCATCGGCCGGGCGGCGAGAAACTCCGGCGGCAAGGCGATACTTTATGCCGACAAGATAACCAAGTCGATGGACTACGCCATCAGCGAAACCAATCGGCGGCGGGCGATACAGGAAGCCTACAACACCGAGCACGGCATAACGCCGACGACCATCGTGAAGCCGATCGAGGCGACGCTCGTGACGGCCTACGAGGCGGATTACTTCAAGGTCCCGCTCGACCTTGAAGGCATTGAGGAATATTCGCCAAAGCAGCTCAAAGAGACGATCACCCAACTCGAGGCCGACATGCGGGCCGCGGCGAAAGAGATGAAATTTGAACGAGCCGCCGAGGTCCGCGACAAGCTCAAGTACCTCCGGGAAAGGGAACTCGAGTACCGGTAACACGCATTATTGAACGCTCATCTTTAACGCAAAGCCGCAAGGCCGCAAAGTATCCATACGCTCATCGCGTCTTCGCGACTTAGCGGCTTTGCGTTAGAATTTTCATGTGCAAGTAAAGACGCAGGTTGAAGATCTGCAAAATTATCTGACCGATGCGAGCAATATGCCCGGCGGGCACGCGGAGCGGTTGTTCGTGCCGGAGACGGCGGAAGACATCGCGGCGGTGCTGCATGAGGCGAGCGATGCGGGCATTCCGGTAACGGTTTCGGGCGCTCGGACCGGGACGGTCGGCGGAGCGGTGCCGTTCGGCGGTTGGGTCGTTTCGCTCGAACGGCTAAATAAGATCAAAAGGATCGACAAGGCGACGATGACGGCGTTGGTCGAACCGGGTGTTATCTTGGCCGAACTGATGAGAGCTGCCGAGACTGAAGGGCTTTTTTATCCGCCGGACCCGACCGAGTGGAGCTGCCAGATCGGCGGGACGGTCGCGACGAATGCTTCGGGTGCGAGGAGTTTCAAATACGGAGCGACGCGGGAATTTGTTATCGGCTTGACGGTCGTGCTTGCCGATGGCGATGTTTTAAGATTGCGTCGCGGCGATGTGTTCTCGAATGGTGACGGTGTCGTTACACTCGCGACCGAAAGCGGACGTATTATCACGGCAAAGGTCCCGACCTACAAACGGCCGAATGTGCGGAAGAACGTCAGCGGCTATTTCAACGAGACGCCGCTCGATGCGATAGACCTTTTCATCGGCAGCGAAGGCACGCTCGGCGTGATCACGGAGATCGAGCTGCGGCTTGTGCCGAAGCCGGAGGGTTTCTTCTCCGGGGTCGTGTTCTTTGAAAAGCACGGAGATCTGCTGGCTTTTGTTGATGAGGTGAAGGCGGCAAGTTTTGCCGGACGAAAGTCGAACGACCCAGTCGGTACCGCTCCCGGTTCTGACATGAGCGCTTCCTTGGTTGAGTATTTTGATGACCGAGCGTTGAGTTTTATCCGCGAAAAGTTCCCGGAGACTCCGGAACGGATGGCTGGTGCGGTCTATTTTGAGCAGGAGACGACTGCCGAGACGGAGGACGATCTCTTTGAGGCGTGGAATGCGATGCTTGAGCGGCACGGTGCTGATATTGACCGCTCATGGTTCACGACGACCGACGCCGACCGCGAAAAGATGCGGGCATTTCGCCATGCGCTGCCGGTGGCGGTAAATGAACGCGTCGTCCGAAATAGGCAGAAAAAGATCGGGACCGACATGGCCGTGCCGGACGAGAACTTCCCCGGTTTTCTTAAGTATCAGAAGGAAATGCTCGATGCGAGCGGCATCGATTACGTAATTTTCGGCCACATCGGCGATTGCCATCTGCACGCAAACCTTCTGCCGAAGACCGACGAAGAGGCGACGCGTTCGCGGCATATTTACGGGCGCTTTGTAGCCCAATCGATCATGCTCGGCGGCTGTGTGTCGGCCGAGCACGGCATAGGGAAGCTGAAGTCAAAGTACCTTTATGTGATGATGGGTGAGCGGTATCTGAATGAAATGGCCGAGCTGAAACGGGCGTTTGACCCGAAGGGAATCTTGGGCCGCGGGAATATGTTTGGTATGGACTATCGGCTTTAACCGGCCGCCTAGGGGCGGGACTCATAACATTATGATCAAAGCAGTGTTGATGGATTGGAACGGCGTCGTCATTGATGACGAACAGGTGCAGTGCGAGGCTTATCGCGAGGTGATGAAGCCCTACGGCATCGAGATGACCGACGAGGATTATTACTCGCGGATGGGGATGAACGACCGCGTGTTTGTTCGCTCGATGTTTGAGGCGGCGGGCAAAGAGATATCAGAAAGTGATATCGACTCGGTCGCCGGGGCGAAGACGGCCCGCTGGCGGGAGAGCGTTCAGCAGAGCGTGCCGCTTTTTGAGGGCGTTGAGAACTTCATCAAGAAGACCTCGACCGAACTCGACCTCGGCATCGTCAGCATGGCAAAGCGAGAGGAGATCGAGCTTGTTCTCGACCTGACCGGGCTTGCTCCGTATTTCTCGGTCGTCCTGACCGCCGAGGACATTCACACCTACAAACCCGATCCGACGTGTTACCGCGAGGGCTTTCGGCAGATCGATCTCGCCCGCGTGGCGAAGGGCGGGCTGCCGATGGTGCACGAAGATTGCCTCGTGATCGAAGATTCGCCCGCGGGCGTGAAGGCGGGAAGAGCGGCCGATCTTCAGGTGCTCGGCGTGGCGAACACCGTCGCGGCGGATGAGCTTCGTGCGGCAGGTGCGGGAGCTGTGGCAAAGCGGCTCGACGACTGGATGCCCGAATCGCTCCGCCGCGTTTTTGCGTAATTGATAGATGATAAATGAAAGATGATAGATGTTTCGGGTTGCAGTGACTCCTTACGTTCCTTTGCCTGATATTAAATCTGTAGATGACGATGCAGAGTAACTTGAGAGTTAATCATCTGAAGGTTAAGTCGTATTCGTTTGCTTTGCGAATCGTCAAACTTAGCCAGCACCTCGTAGCCGAACATCGGGAGTTTGTGCTGTCTAGGCAGGTGTTGCGTTCCGGGACGTCGATCGGAGCGAACATCGAGGAGGCTTTTCAAGGTCAGTCAACTGCCGATTTTATCCATAAACTTTCGATCGCAAACAAAGAGGCCTTCGAAACGAAGTACTGGCTGCGATTGCTGCGAGACAGCCTGCTCATATCGCCAGATCAGTCTGAAACGCTGATCGCCGAGTGCGAAGAACTTCAGCGAATGCTAACGGCAGCCATCAAGACGTCCAAAGCAAAGCTGAATCAAACCCGAATTTGATAACCGTGGTTGTGACGAAAATTTTCATCTATCATTTCTCAATTATCATTTCTTAACTACTTTATGTCTGAAAGATTTGTGACAAGGGCGGCGGCGGAGGCGGATGTGTTGGCGGCGGCGGCTTTTATTGCGGAGCGGATGCCGCAGAGCGATGACCGTTCGGAGGCGATCTCGGCGGTGGTGCCGCGATTTCTTGCGAGGGGCGAGGTCGATCTCGCGGCGAGCCTTTCGGATACGGTCGATGACCCGCATGTCCGCGACCGGTTGTTGATCGCGGTGGCGGCAAAATGTGCCGAGCTCGACGATGACGAATACGCGATGCAGCTTGCCGAGGCGATAGAGGAGTACGGGCTGCAGTCGCAGGCACGCGAGGCGATCGCGCTGATCAAGGCCGGCAAAGGCGACATTGAAAGGGCCCGCGAGATTGCGGCCGAGGTTCTGCATCCGGATGAAGTTTTTGCCGGCATCGCAATAAAGCAGGCCGAGAGTGGCGACGAAGAGGCGGCGACCGAGACCCTGGCGGCGATCGATTATCCTGCGTCCGCAGCCGGGGCATTGATGGCGATGGCGGCGATGCGGCTTGCGAAAGATGACCACCTTAAGGCGGCCGAGTATCTGGAAAATGCGACCTCGCTGGGGCTCGAGATAGAGCATGACGAAGAGCGGATCCGGATGCTGACGGACATCGGAAATGCCTTCATCGATGCGAAACGGGGCGACAAGGCGATCGAGACGTTTGAGCGTGCCCGCGTTTTTGCCGAGGAACTCGACAACGTTCATCGCGATTCGCTGCTCGCGGCCGTCGCCCAGGGGCTGATGCGGGCCGGCAGCGTTGACCTCGCCGACAGAACGCTCGACGCCGTTGCCGATAAAACGCAGATCGCGAATACGCTGCTCGGCTTTGCCCGCGAATACTGGCGGCGGGACGAGAAGGACGAAGCCCTCGAAGCACTCGATGAGGGCTACGAGGTCTTGCGTTCCCAGAAAGACGCCGAGACCCGCGACAGCAAGGTGAAGTACACGCTTTTTGGGACGATCGCGGCGCAGTTTGCGGGCTTTGAGAAGGGCGAGCGGGCGATAGAGATCGGCGAGGCGATAGACGACCACGACTATTCGATGTCTGCACTCTCGCAAGTGGCGCAGGTACTGACCGCCCGCGGGGGCGACGAGCAGGCCGAGCAGGCGATGCGGGCGATCGGCGAACCTTACGACCGGATGATCGCAATGATCGGGATGAGCGACGCCGCAAAACGCGAGGGCCGCGATGAACTCGCCATCACACTGCTAAATGATGCGGCCGAGCTCGCCGAAGAGGTGCCGCAACTGACCGCACGGGCGAACGCCGTTATCGAGGCCGCGAAACGCCTGCGCGCTCTCGGGCAAGACGCTCGGGCAAGCGAAACGGCCTCGGCCGCACTCGGGTTCATCGCAGAGATCCGCGGCGAAAGCAGCCGGGCGATCGCACTTGCAAACATCGCAGACCTTAACGAAAAAGGTGCTCAGCTTTCGGAAACGGACGCGGACGCACTCCGGCAAATGCTTGTTCAAAACCGAATGTAGTTTCGAACGGAATGAATCGGTGAATGATTTCTCAGAAAACGGCTATCTCATTGTAGAGAAGGTGTTTGAGCGCTACGAAATGGATTCGTTCATCGAACGGATTGGAGTGATCAATCTCGAGCCGGAGCGTCCTGGCTATCGCCACCTGATGGCTGACCCGGCAGTTCGGAATTTGGCTAATGATCCGCGGCTGACGGAGCTTGTTGCGAAGATTTCCGGCGAGCCGATGGCACCTTTCAAGGCGACGCTTTTCAACAAGGCGGGCAAGGCAAACTGGCTTGTCGCCTGGCACCAGGACACCGCGCTACCCGTCGTTCGACAGCCGAGTTCCAATGGCTGGGGAACTGCCTCGGTCAAAGACGGAATCACATTCTGCCACGCTCCAGCGACGGTACTGCGAGATATGATTGCTCTCCGTATTCACGTCGATGATTCGGGGCCGGACAACGGCCCGCTACGTGTCATTCCCGGCTCGCACAACGGGCGATTATCAGACAAAGAGATCGATAGGGTCGTAACCGACGGACCGCAGGTTACCTGCACGGTAGGAAAAGGCGGGGTCATCGCGATGCGCCCGTTGATCGTCCACGCTTCATCAAAATGTACCAGCGATCGGCCACGTCGCGTTCTGCACATCGAATACGCCTCCAGTCGTGAACTATCCGATGGGGTCAAGCTAGCTATCGCCTGATCACAGGTCGTTGGCGATGAGGTCTTCGAAGTTGTCGCGGCGGCGGATGAGTTCGGTTGTGCCGTCGGCTTTTGTCAGGACGACGGGCGGCAGGAAGCGGCCGTTGTATTGCGAGGCCTGGGCGAGCGAATAGGCGCCGCAGTTGAGCAGGGCGAGCACCTCGCCGGGTTCGACGTTTTCGGGCAAGAGCCGGTGATCGGGAAGCCTTCCTTCTCCCTCGATATCAAAATAGACATCGCCGCCATCGCATAGCGGGCCGGCAAGTTTGTATGGCGTTTCGTGCGGCTCGCCGGCACGCTCGGCCGAGATCAGATGGTAATACCATTTGTAGGTCTCCATCGAGAGCAGAATGTTGAAGCCGGCGTCAGTTAAGAGCCAGTGGTCAGTGGTCAGTGGTCGGTGGTCAGATGAGAGAACCACCCCGTCAGCCGAAGCGGCTGCCACCCCTCCTTCGTAAGGAGTGGAGCTTTGATGAACGGGACGTTCCTTGTGATTGCGGACGGTGGTGAGGCAGATGGCGGCGTCGGCGATGATGGAGCGGCCGGGTTCGAGGAGTAGGGTGATGCCTTCGAGCAGGTCGAGTGCGTTCTCTGCTTCGGCCTTTTTGCGCACCTCGGCCCAGGCGGATCTCATCGCCTCGGCGGGCGAGAAATCGGCGGCAAACATTTCGCGTTGTTCGGCCGGGAAGTCGTCGGCCTGCGAGCCATCGCGGAGATAATTTACCGGGAAGCCGCCGCCGAGATTGATGTGCTGCAGGCGGATGCCGGTCTCGCGAAATATGCGAAGAAGGGCAGCGAACATCTCTTCGAACGCCTGTGTGTAAACGGCGGGCGAAGGGTTTTGCGAACCGACGTGCAGGTGAATGCCGCTTAGGTTGAGGTGTTCCGAGTCTTTATATTCCGCGAACGCGCCAAAGGCTTCGTCGGGCATCATTCCGAACTTTGACGTGAGCATCGCGGTCTGCAGGCCGGAGTGCGTGTTTGATTCGATCCCGGGCACGAGCCGAAGGCTAACGTTCGCCTTTTTGCCGAGCCGCTTGGCCGTTTCTTCGATCAGCGAAAGCTCGTAGAGCGAATCGACCTGGATCGCATAGACGCCGTTTTCGATCGCGAGTTCGATCTCCCAGACCTCTTTGCTCAGGCCGTTGAAGTTCAGTTGATCGCCGCGGAAACCGGCCTTCAAAGCTTTCCAAAGTTCACCGCCGGAATTTACCTCAAGATCACAGCCCGCGTCCCGCACCGCACGCAGCACACCGAGCGTGGACATCGCTTTTGCCGCATAGCAAAGCTTGAACCCGCAGCCGATGTTGTCACCGACCTGCTTCAGGCGGGCGATGTTGTGTCGGATCCGCGGCTCGCTATAGACAAAAAGCGGCGTGCCATATTCGCGGGTAAGCGCGACGGCGTCGTGGCCGTCGATGTACAAGCTACGGTCTTTGCTTTCCAAGAAGCCTTCAATTGCCCAGGTCATAAGGTTTATTCGACTACCGAATTGTCGATCATTTGCTTGATAAGTTTGCTCGGAGAAGTCACCGTAATCAAATAGGGAATAGACTCACAACAGGTATTCTCGGGTTTTGAGTCGAGTTTGAATCGATAGGTCAAAAGAACTCTCCGGCCATGGGGAGACTCACTAGGGGCAAACTTTATCTCTCTCGCTGCTTTTTGCGCGGCAGGAATCAAGAATCGATGTCCCGAAATCACATGAACAGTCTCGACGTCTCCGGCGGGGGCAATTTCAACTTGGACGACCACATCTCCTGTCGCTCGTACAGCAATGGCGACCGGGGCATAAGGCGGTCTGGGAAGAACGAGTGGTTTGGGATAGTTAATACTCATCCCGGTCCCCCGCTGGTGAAGTCCCGGGAGCGAGATCGGAAGTTTTCCGGTGAACTGCTGCAGGCCGAGCAGTCCTCGTGCCGATGCTCTCTGGAGGCTGGGCATGTCGCCGTAAGCGACGATGTATGTCTTCATCTCGGGGAACGACGACAGGATGTACGGATTGCCGAAGCTGAGGCCGATGACCTTTTTGCCCGAGGCCAGTGCTTCGCGGAGAATTGCGGCGCCGTTGTCGGGGATTCCAACGCTGTTTGCGGCACCCGAACGGACGCGGCCGTATAAACCCACGATAACAGTATCGGCTTCGCTGACTGCCTTACGGGCGGCATCAATTTGCGGCTGAAGCGAGTTTTCCTGAATGTAGCCTTGCGAAAACCGTAGGCCGGAGGACCGCAGCGTGCCTGCGAATGAGCCCATCGTGCCGGGCCCGTCAAACCCATTTGAAATACCGAGAACTGCGATCTTGGCGTTTCGGTCCAGCGGTAACAAGCCGCTTTCTTGTCGCACGAGAGTTACTGCTTTCTCCGCTATCTCGTCCGTAAGCTTTGTTGAATCGGGACCGCTGACGATGCGGTCGATCTGGTCGAGCGGGGTGATCTTTTGCTCGGTCAGGCCGACGGCGTGCTTCCAAGCGAGCTGGCGGCGGACGGATTCGTCGAGTCTTGCCATCGGGATGCGGCCGCTGGCAACGGCGGCTCTCAAACCCTTGATCATCGCATCAACATTCTCCGGCTTTTCGAGGATGTCGGTGCCGGCGAGGAACGCGCGAACGCCGGCTTCTTCCTGCGTAAAATAAAGCGTCAGGCCGCTCATCGACATTGCGTCGGAGACGATCAGGCCCTTAAAGCCCATCTCGTTTCGCAGCATGTCGGTCTGCACTTTGTGTGAAAGGGTTGCGGGGATCGTTGCCTTTTCGCTGACGATCTCGGTGCCCGGTTCGGCGTCGCCGCCCTGATATTCTTTGAGCGGGCGGATCTCTTCGCCATCGATCTGCGGCAGGGCGATGTGGGCGATCATGATCGACCCGATGCCGGCATCGATCGCTTTTTTGAACGGCACGAGCTCGAGCGAGGTGAGCCGCTGGCGAGGCAGATCGATGATCGGCAGGCCGCGGTGCGAATCAACATTCGTATCGCCATGGCCGGGGAAATGCTTGGCGGTCGCGATCACTTTCTGGCTTTGAACGCCTTCGGCAAAGGCGATGCCGAAGCGGGCGACGTCGTCAGGGTCTTCGCCAAAGCTGCGGACGTTGATGACCGGATTATCGGCGTTGTTGTTGACGTCGAGCACCGGTGCATAGACGTGCTGAATGCCGATGGCACGAGCTTCGCGGCCGGTGATGACGCCCATTCGGCGGGCGAACTCGGGCTCGCCGGTCGCGGCGAGGGCCATCGCCCATGGGAAGTTGGTCGCGTCCTGAAACCGCATTCCGATGCCGGTCTCGGCGTCGAGCGACATCAGCATCGGTATCTTGGCCGCTTCCTGCATTCGATTGGCGATATGGGTCGTTTCATAGATCGGAGCCCCGAAAAAGATGATGCCGCCGATCTTGTTTTCCGTCACGTGCCGCCGCAGGTCCTTGAAAAACCAACTATCCTGATTGGCAAAACGAGCGTTGATGCCGACGTGGATCAACTGCCCGACCTTTTCATCGGCCGTCATTTTCTTGAGCGTCTTGTCGGCCCAATCCCACGACTTGTTCGAGGGCTCAAATCGGGCCGAAGGCTGTGTTGCCGCCACTTGCGGTGAGGCGAAAACAAGCGAAGCGAGCGAAATGTTGAGGACGAGAAAAGAACTAATTAGAAACTTCATCATTACTAGTATTTACGAATAGCGTTGTTATGAACGCAACTACGACTGTGATCGAACTGCCGATCAGGGCATACCACGGCCACGCGATGACCGGTCCCGGGACGAATCCATTTGATGCAAGAAGGACGTATGTCATCACCAAAGTACTTACGATCATCCCGGTCAAGGCGTGGACCTCGCGGGCTCTCTTTAAGAACGATCCGACGAGAAAGACACCCAGGATCGGACCATTGATAAGCGATGCGACGGCGAGTGCCATGCTGAGTGCGGAGCTGTTTGCGTCCTTGAGCCCGATGGCGATGGCGATCTGAATAATGCCGACGACGACCGTCAAAATGCCGGCGATCCGCATCAACTGCTTATCTGATTTATCTTTCGCAAAGGGTTTATAAAGGTCGTTGACCGCGGTCGAGGCGATCGAATTTAGCGACGACGAAAGGGCCGCGGCAAAGATCGCGGCGACGACCAAACCGGACAATCCGGTCGGCATGTGCTGGGTTACAAAGTTCGGAAAGACCTTGTCGCCTCCGGTAAATGGATAGTTAGCGGTCGAAGCTTGTGCAAACGCCGGTTCCGAAAAGCATCTCGCGGCAAGATCGGGATTCAACTTCGCACAAGCTTCAGCGAAGTTCATATAGAGCGGATCGCCGTACGGAGCGTAGAAGGCGAAAAGCAGGATACCGATGAAAAGAAAGCCGATGAACTGGCCGAGGACGACCGCACCTGAAGTCATTAGGGCTATGATCGCGGCGCTCGGTTTGTTGGTGCAGAGATATCGCTGGACGAGGAATTGGTCGGTGCCGTGGGTGGACATCGTAAGGAAACAGCCGCCGAGAACGCCGCCCCAGAATGTGTAGGTCTTGGCAAAATCGAGATTGAAATCAAAGAGGGCAAATTTGTCGTATTGCCGCCCGAGCTCGATGGCTCCGCTGATGCCGCCATCGATGCTGTTGATCAAAACGACGGCCGCGGCGACCGCACCGCCAACGTAGATAACGAGCTGCACAACCTCGATCCAAATAACCGCCTCGATGCCGCCGTAGAAGGTGAAAATGATCATCACGATGCCGAGGATGAGGATCGAGCCGATGATGACATAGGCCGGGTCTGTCGTCGGGCTAAATGCCGTATAAACCGCGGCGAGAACGATAGCGGTGAGCAGCAGCCGGATGGCGTCGGCGATGTTGCGCATTATGACGAACAGGCCGGAGGCGAGCATCTTTACTTTGCCGCCGAAGCGATCGCCGAGCAGTTGGTAAACCGTTTGCAATTCGCCCTTGAAATAAAGCGGGATAAAGACGAGCGAGATGACCACGCGGCCAACCAGATAGCCGAAGACGAGCTGCAAAAACTCGAAATTTCCGCCGCGGGCAAATGCGATGCCCGGGACCGAGATGAATGTGATCGTGCTCGTTTCGGTCGCGACGATCGACATCGAGATGGCCCACCACGGCACATTGCGGTCGCCGACGAAGTAGTCTTCGGTCGTCTCCTGCTTGCCGGCATACCAGATACCGAAGGCAGTAATACCGAACAGATAGCCGAAGATGATGATGAGGTCGAGTGTTTGCATCAGGTTTTATCGTCGGGCGTAATACATTCCAATATTCTTGAGCCTGCCGATGTGGCCGGCGTCGATCCAGGGGAATTCCTCGGCCCCGATGCGGGTGATATCAGATTCTGATAGCTGGCCGCGTTCTTCCATTTCGGCCAACTCGTAAATTCGGCTCTCGGCCCGCTTAGCGATCGCCTCGGCGTGATCGATCTCCTCACTAGTAATTCCAGGAAATCTCGCCTTCATCCGATCGCCGATTGGCTTACGAAAAGTCTCGCCCCATTCGGTCGCGAGCTCGAGAGCGGCATTTAATATTTCAGGATCGTGTTCTTTCATCAAAACGGATAAATTCGTGCCCATGTTCGGAACCAGAACGAGTCAAGTCTATCGGTTACGGCTTTGGCCTCCGCTTTCGACTTTTCATCCTTCATCTCAACAACGTGCTGGAAATTACAACTATCTACCACGCCGTCTTTGTCTGCAAAAACAAGCATCTCTTGGCCCTTCGAAGGAACAAAAAAGCGCATCGGGCAATCGCACGTTGGGTTTAAATAAAGTGAAATAGTTCCCGATCGCTGACCCTTCCAGCTTTTCTCGATGCTGAAAGTTGCCTTTACTAAAGTAGCGTCGGGTGTCCATTTCTCTGATAGCCATGTCGGAATCTCGTAGGTGGAACCATCATCAAATTCCACGAACTCGCCCGTAAAGATCTGGCTCGACCGACGAAACTCCTCTCTAAGTCCACGGATCGTGACCGTACATGCGTTTGCAGTATCGCAAAGCAAGAGCAAAATGAGAGCAATGCTGAATATGAACCTTTTCATACTTCACCAACTGTCACTTCATTTCTGAGCAGACAACAATTCGAGCGATCTTTCAACAACATGATCCGAACGCTTTAAGGCACTTTCTGCGGATTCTCTATCGACTGACGCCTTGTTCATTACTAACGCCACACGAAGATCGCCGCCGGCTTCGTTCAAGAATTGTTCGGCTTCGTTCTCGCTCAATCCGGTTTCGGCCATCAAGATCCGCCTGCTACGCTCGATCAATTTTTCGTTTGACGATCGTACGTTTGTCATGCGGTTGCCGCGGACGTAGCCGAGTTGGATCATTGCGGCGGTCGAGATCATATTGAGCACGAGTTTTTGTGCGGTGCCGGCCTTCATACGGGTCGAACCGGTGATCGCCTCGGGGCCGACGACCGGGACCATTGCGACTTCGGCCGCCTTTTCAATTGCCGAATCGGGCGTGCAGACGATGCAGGTGGTGAAGCAGCCCATCGCCCGAGCATGCTCGACCGCACCGATGGTGTAGGGCGTCCGGCCCGAGGCGGCGATGCCGACTACGGCGTCTTTCGCGGTGACGCCGCGTTCTTTAATATCGCGGATGCCGGCCTCGCGGTCGTCCTCGCTCGCCTCGCTGGCTTTATAAAGAGCGTCCCAGCCGCCGGCGATGATGCCCTGGACGAGGTCATAAGAAACGCCATAGGTCGGCGGTATCTCGGAGGCATCAAGCACGCCGAGCCGTCCGCTCGTCCCGGTGCCGATGTAAAAGAGCCGCCCGCCGTCCTTCATCCGCTCAACGATGCGATCGACCGCCTCGGCGACCTGCGGAAGGACACGCTCGACCGCCTCAGCGACCAGCTTGTCCTCGTCATTGATCAGCCGTAGTGCGTCGAGCGTCGAAACTTCGTCGATGCCGGCTGTCCGCGGATTCTCTTGTTCGGTAACTGGAAGCATCAATAAATCGTGAAGGCGTACTCAATAGTACGAATGACCGTGGCCGGATTTCCTTTCCGTATCGCTGGATCGAACGTCATCGCTTTTGCTGCTTTGATCGCCTCGTCGGAAAGGCCAAACGGCAAACCACGAACAACCTCGACGTTCCCGACCGTTCCATTCAACATAAATGTTGCGCGGATCACCACCGTACCGCTCAAAAAGTATGCACGAGCAAACCGCGTATATTCCGGCCTCGGCTTCGTCCGCAGACGCAGATTCTTGTTTTCATTGACCTTGTTATTCGATGATTCATTCGCGGCGCTCGTTCCGGTGGCAGTTTGTGTGTTCCCCGAGCCCGCTCCGCTTCCCGAGGAATTTGGTTCAGCCGCGGTGGCCGAAGAAGAATTCGTGGATCCGTTATCGACCTTCGGCACCTCCGCTTCCTGTCTCAATTGTGCGGCCGATTCCGGAGGTGGCAATAGGTCTTTACCGGCGATCTTTGCGGAGTGAACGAACCGGGTGACCATCGGGTCATTCTCTTTCGGGCTCAAGGCGTGAAAAGTGTAGATCTTCGCCGGTGTTCGGGTCTGGATTATGCGATGGTAAAAGTTGTCCAGCCCCTTGAATTGATACTCGCTGGTAGCTCCCTCAACGATTGGACCGGGCTCAGCGTTCCCGTACTCCTCGATCAGTCTTTCGACGACACTGAAGAACCCTTCGGAACCGGGAAAATCGACAGCAACAAAAAAGTAGCGTCTTTCCAGTTCACCCGAATAAAGTAAGGTCGTTCGCTTGCTGTCGATCTTCATCCTGTTAACGGTCATGGCAGACGGAGTCTCGACCGAAAACGCGTCGCCGCCCGGTTCTAGAATCGACCACTTAACTTCTGCATTTGGATTAACCTGGCCGAACAAAGCGCCGGCCAGTACAAAAATGAAAATAAGGATCTGTGGAAAAACTTTCATTGCTCTAGATTTCCTGTATCAATCAGCGTTGAAAATGAATGAAACGGTCCTGCTTGACGTTATATAGTAACCGTCCTCGACCTTGGGCAAAAAGCGGATCCTCCGCGCAGTCTCGACCGCTTTCTCGACCGCTGCTTTCGGCCGCTCGCTGATCAGAGAGATCGTCCCGATCGTTCCATCGAATCGAAACTCCACCCTGAGAATGACGCTGCCTTGAAAGCACGTTGATCCCGATTCGTACTCAGGATGTTCGGCTTTTGGCATTTTGAGAATGACTAGCGGCGAGTCCGGTTCGTTTGTTTCCAGTCGGTCAGTGTCTGGAGCCTGAGCGCTACCGAAGACGACCGCGATCGCAACAAAAAGGATTGTTCCCCAAAAGAACTTCATCGTAGAACTACGGTCTATAAGTCGGTAGCATTACCCTTTACTTCCAATGCCATTTCTGAGAGCCATCAGGGCGGCGGCGTTGGCCGGCGGCATAAGCGGCTCGGTCAAGTAGGCCTTCGGGGCCAGGGTTCTGATCACCTCGATCATCGGTCGGGTTAGCAATTCGCCTGCCTTGAAAATGCTGCCGACGCAGCCGATCGGGATCTTGTTTCGCCGGAGCCCGAGTTGCTCGATAACAGCGCAGGCGGCAAGCCCGAGTTCGAAGCCGGCCTCTTTTATAATGTTCTCCGCAACGGTATCTCCGTCGGTTGCGGAATCGACAACCAGCTTTGCAAAGCCGGCGATCCGGCTGTTATCCACCTGCGGAGAGTATATCGCAACGATCAAGTTCTCCGGCCCCGATGCTCTAAAATACTCCGATGCTCGGCGGCTCAAAATGGTTGGGATGCCGCGGCCGTCCGAGGCCTTTGCAACTGCCTGGAGTGCCTGGCGGGCGATGCCGACTCCGCCGCCTTCGTCTCCGGCAAGCGGGCCCCAACCGCCGGCGATCGCCGTTTTTCCTTTGGCGTTCATCCCGAGGCAGACCGAGCCGGTGCCGGCGATGACGACAAGGCCCGGCTTGCCTTCGGTGGTCGCGTAGAGTGCGATCTCGGCGTCGGTAACGACGACGACGCGGCTCGCACGGATCCGCTGAAGAAAGCTCTCGCGAATGCGCTGGCGGATGTCTGCACGCCTTACGCCGGCGAGGCCGAGCGTTGCGGACTCGATATCGCCGCGGGAAAGCCCGCTCTGGTCGCAGGCCTCGCTGATGGCTTTGATAATGTTGCCGACGGCCGTTTCAACACCGACGCGAAGCGGATTCGAAGGCCCGGCAAAGCCCTCGCATTGCAGCTCTCCGGCCGCGTTAAGCAGGGCGATGTGGGTCTTCGTCCCGCCGCCGTCAACGCCGAGATAAAGGGCGTGCGGTGGCGGTTTCGCGGTTCGTCGTTTGGCCGGGGATGCCATAGGGGAATAAAATCATCGGACAGAAACGTTTACAGTGTCCGCGAAGCTTGACATATAATCAAATTTAACAGATTTTATGTTATCAATAAGCATGTGTGATACGGGCGGTTTCGGCCGAGCCGGTCGCTAAAGCAAACTTAACCCTGCAGCTCCGCACTACTTCTTATGGAGATCAGACAACTAAAAGCATTTTTGGCGATCGCCGAGGCAAAGACCTTTACGGCCGGAGCCCGGCGCGTGAATGTGACGCAGGCGGCCATCTCAATGCAGATCCGCCAGCTTGAGGAAGAGGTCGGGCTGCAGCTCTTTACGCGGACGCCGCGGCGGGTGATCCTGACGGAAGCGGGCGAGCACCTGCTCGAACGTGCCCGAAAGATACTCCGCGAGCACGACGCCGCCGTCGCCGAGATAGCCGAGATTGCCGGGAGCGAGCACGGCCGGCTGCGGATCGGCTCTGCCTCGGGGACATTTGCGATGAACCAACTGCCGGTCATCCTGCAGGACATCAGGCGAAAATACCCGAACTCGGAGCTGACCGTAACGGCCGGAACTAGTTCGCGGCTGGTCGATCGCATTTTGCACGGCGAGATAGACACGGCCTTTGTCTCGCTGCCGGTCGATAACCTGAGCATCAGCACCGAGTCGCTTTTCTCGGACGAGATAGTCGCCGTCGCCTGGCCGGGGCATCCGCTGGCGAAGGAGAAATACATCTCGGCGGCAACGCTCGCGGGCGAGAATCTGATACTCGGCGAACGCGGCGGAAACACGCGGCGGATGATAGATGAATTTTTTGCAGCTGCGAACGTCAGGCCAAACATCACGATGGAGCTTTCACGCCAGGAAGCGATCAACCGGATGGTCGAGATCGGGATGGGCGTCGGAATTGCGGGTGTGAAATCGGTGGCGAAAGAGATAAAGGACGGGCGGCTGGTTTCGTGGTTCATCGAGGGTGCGGAGATCAAGTGGGAGCTCGGGCTGGCACGGCTGAGAGGCGGGCACTACTCTCCGATAGCGAAGGAATTTGTAAGGCTCTGCAAGGCGAGCTTCGCCGAGCGGGAAAAGGAGCTTAAAGCGAAGAGATGATAGGTGTTTTTAACGCAAAGTCGCAAGGTCGCAAGGTCGCAAAGTTTTTAGGAATGGGGAGCCGTGGATTTATATCCATTGCGTCCTTGGTCCTTTGCGTCTTTGCGTTGAATGTTTTTGCGGGTGCACAGGGGTTGCCGGTGGCGGCGCCGGGGTCGGTCGGGATGAGCGCGGAGAAGCTTGCCCAGATCGACGCGATCGTCAACGGCGATATTGCCGCAAAGAAAATGCCGGGTGCGGTCGTGATCGTCGGGCGAAAGGGCAAGATCGTTTATCGGAAGGCTTTCGGCAACCGCTCGCTGGTGCCCAACGTCGAGCCGATGACGGTCGATACGATATTTGACGTCGCCTCGCTGACCAAGCCGGTCGCAACCGCGACCTCGATAATGATACTCGTCGAGCAAGGCAAGCTCCGGCTCAACGACACCATCGGGAAGTTCATCCCCGACATTGATGACCCCGAAGCGAAAAAGGTTACGATCCTACAACTCCTGACTCATACGTCCGGATACCGCCCCGATTTCGACCTCGGCGAAAAATGGACCGGCCGCGAAGGCATGCTCGCTGCGTTGAAGAAGGAAAAGCTTCGTGCGGCTCCGGGAACGCGGTTTGTTTATTCGGATATTGGGTTCATTGTGCTCGGCGAGATCATTGAACGCATTTCCGGAGACGATGTTGGGTACTTCCAGTATTCGAATCTCGCAAGGGCTTTGGGATCTAATGACACAATATTTGTCGATGAAATCATCAAGCAAAATGGTGCTGTTGGTAGTGTCACGTCGACTCCATTTCAATACGCGTTAAGAGTGCTTGCTCTTAGCAACGGATGCGGAAGGTGTGCACCCACGGAAAACATCAGAGGTCAGAATAGCTACCTAGGATCGACGTTTACAGGAGACGAGAGAACCGGCAACGAGATCCTCCGAGGAAAAGTGCATGATCCTACTGCGTTCCGCATGGGCGGTATCGCCGGTCACGCAGGTCTTTTCTCGACTGGGGATGATCTTGCCCGATATGCGCAGATGATATTGAACGGCGGAGTGGCCCCTGACTGGAGCGGCCAGCATCCTGCTGGCCGGGCGAGCAGGGATGCTCGCCCTCCAGTCCGTATCCTCTCTGCCCAAACGATCGCGAAGATGACGCAGCCGTATGTCGTCAGCGAAGACGGCGAGACTCGCGGCTTGGGCTGGGATATGAACACGCGGTTTTCGTCGAACCGCGGCGAGCTTTTTCCGCTTGGGTCGTTTGGGCATACGGGGTTTACCGGGCCGATGATCTGGATCGACCCGACGTCGGAGACTTTCGTCGTCTTTATGTCGAACCGCGTTCACCCGGACGGCAAAGGCGATGTTGTCGCCACGCGGGCACGTGTCGCGACCGTCGCCGCCTCCGCGATCGAAGACCTGCCGATCGAACGATGGAAAGAAGCGGAGGCAAAGTACAACGCTGCGGTGGCTGCGCAGATTCCTAGGTTTCGCGAGGCTGTAGAGAGGGAAAATAGAGAACGCGACACGACCAACCTTAGCGGTGCAGCCGTTTCGATTTCGGCTCCACCAATAGTCACGTACGGTCCGGTGCTGAACGGCATCGACATCATTGAGAAGAACGGTTTTAAGGAACTCGAAGGCAAACGGATCGGGCTCGTGACGAATCACACCGGTCGGAATCTGGCGGGGAAGTCGACGATCGATATTCTGCACGAGGCTAAGAATGTTGAGCTGGTTTCGATCTTTGCGCCGGAGCACGGCATTCGCGGCGAGCTTGATACCGAGAAGATTGACGACACAAAGGACGAGAAAACGGGCCTCGTCGTCTATTCGCTTTATAAGGACGGAATGCGGCGGCCGAAGCCGGAGCAGCTCGCCGGGCTGGACGCCATTGTTTACGACATACAGGACATCGGCGCGAGGTTCTATACATACACGGCGACGCTCAAGAACGTAATGGAAGAGGCCGCGAAGGCGAAGATCCCGGTTTACGTGCTCGACCGGCCGAACCCGATCAATGGCGTCGATATCGAAGGTCCGCTGGCGACCGAAGACAAGCTTTCGTTCATCGCGGCGCACACGATCCCGGTCCGCTACGGGCTGACGATCGGCGAACTCGGGCAGATGATGAACGCGGAGCGGAAGATCGGCGCCGACCTTCGCGTGATAAAGATGGAAGGCTGGCGGCGAGCGATGTGGTTCGACGAGACCGGCCAGACGTGGGTCAACCCGAGCCCGAACATGCGGTCGCTGACGCAGGCGACGCTTTATCCCGGCATCGGGCTGATGGAAACGACGAACGTAAGTGTCGGCCGCGGGACGGACACGCCTTTTGAGCACATCGGTGCACCGTGGCTGGATGGGCAGCGGCTTGCGAACTATCTCAACGCCCGCGGAATGCCGGGTGTGCGGTTCGTTCCGGTTCGCTTCAAGCCGAATGCATCCGTATTTAAGGACGAGCAGCTCGGCGGCGTGAACTTCATTATCACCGACCGCCGGCGATTCAATTCCGTCCGAACAGGGATCGAGGTCGCGGCAGCGATCCGCTCGCTTTACCCGAATGATTGGCAGGCCGATCGCTACCTTCGGCTGCTCGTAAATCAGGACGTGCTCGACCGGCTCAAGGCCGGAGAGAAGCCCGAGGCGATCGAGGCCTCGTGGGCCGCGAGCCTTGAGGATTTCAAGCGGCGTCGGGCATCGTATTTGCTTTATCAGCCGTAAAACCGGCCCGCAATTTCTCCGGTGAATTAAGTTTTTTGTAACAAGGTGTTTGTTTTCAGCAATTTGCGGAAATTTGCCGGATTTCGCGTAGCCATAACGATACATAACGATAACGAAAATTTGGATAAAACTCCAAAAACCCAAATTATTCTTATGGCAAGCAATCCATATTTTTCAATTTCGAAGCAAAAGGAAGGACTAAGATGAAAGCCAAAAAATTCAGTTCCTTACTGTTCGCTCTTTCGCTCCTCTTCGCCGCGGCTACGGTCGCAACGGCTCAAGAGGTGACGGGCTCGATCGTCGGAAGCGTTCGCGATTCGGCCGGAGCGGCCATTGCGGGTGCGACCGTATCGATCTCGGACCCGAGCAAGAACAATATCGTCGTCCGCACCGTTTCGACGAACAGCAGCGGAGAGTTTTCGGTGCCGAACCTTTCGATCAGCACGTATGCCGTCACGATCGAGGCCCCGAATTTCAAGAAGCACATTGAAACGGAGATCAAGCTCGATGTCGGCCAGCGGCGCTCGGTCGATATCACGCTTGAAGCCGGCAACATCGACGAGACCGTAACGGTCGAGGCCGACCCGCTTTCGGTTGACCTTACATCGTCAACCAGCGGTACGGTCATCAGCGGCGACCAGGTTCGCGAGCTTTCGATCAACAACCGCAACTTCGTCCAGCTTGTAACACTCGCACCGGGTGTGACCAACGACCTCTCGGACCAGGTTTACGTCGGAACGACGAACCCGTCCGGCCAGGCAAATATCGTTCAGATCGCCGTAAACGGAGCACGCTCGAGCCAGAACACCTTTACGGTCGATGGCGCGGACGTTACCGACCGCGGCTCGAACCTGACGATCCAGGCATATCCGAGCGTTGATTCGATCGGCGAGTTCAAGGTCCTTCGTTCGCTTTACCCGGCAGAATCGGGCCGCAGCGGCGGCGGGCAGGTGAACATCGTAACCCGCAGCGGAACGTCGAAGTTTCGCGGAAGCGTTTACGAATTTATCCGCAATGAGGCTTTCAACGCGAATAACGTTGAGACGAACAACCTTGCAAATCCGCCGCTCGGCCGCGACGATAACGGCAAAGCGAAGCGGACGCCTTTCCGTTACAACAACTACGGTTGGACACTCGGCGGGCCGATCTACTTCCTTCGCTTCGGCGAGGTAGAGCCAGGAGCGAGTGCCTTTAAGCGCTACGACCGGACGTTCTTCTTCTTCTCGCAGGAATGGCGTGATGACCGCCGCTCCTCGACGCTGCAGTCAACGGTCCCGACCCAGAATCAGCGTAATGCATTCTTCACGGTTCCGATCTGCTTGCAGGCAACCGGCACCACATGTAATCAGGTGCTTCCGGCGAATAGCACGTTGCAGAACGTTAACCCGGTCGCTCAGCAGTACATTGACTTTATTTACAGTCGGCTGCCGCTGCCAAATTCGGGTGTAAACACGCTCTTCGCACCGGCCGCGGGCATCGCGGAATTTCGCCAGGAAGTGATCAAGATCGACCACTCGTTCAACGACAAGGTCTCGATGTATTACCGCTTTCAGCGGGACAGCATCCCGACCGTTGACGCGAACGCTTTGTTCTCGTCGGGCTCCGGACTTCCAGGCGTTTCGACTACAGCGACCGACTCGCCGGGCCGCACACACACGGCTCAACTGACCTGGGCGGCGACGCCGAAGTTCATTGTTGAAGGACGCTACACCTTTGGTTATGGAGCTATCCTGAGCAAGAACGTTGGACTTATCGCACTTGAAAACTCGCCGATCCGGCCGCCGCTAGCATATGCCAACGACCGCGACCGCATTCCGACGATCAGCGGCAACGGTTTCAGCGCCATTCAAGGCTTTGGCCCCTACGACAACTTCTCGTGGAAAGGCAATCTTTCAGGAACGGCGACGTGGATCGCCGGAAGCCACACGATGAAGTTTGGTGCTGTTTACTCTAAGTACCGCAAGAACGAGAACGCTCTCGCGGGCAACAACGAAGGCATCTTCTCCGGGTTCAATACCCCGGGAGCAACGGGCAACACCATCGCTCCGGGCGGCAACGCGACTCAGCAGCTCTGGGCAAACTTTCTGCTAGGCACTAACGTGACCTTTACACAGGCGAGCTTTGACTACACTGCAGATCTGCGGCAGAAGACCTTTGAAGCATTTTTCCAGGATGAGTGGCGACTCCGCCGCAATCTGACCTTCTACTACGGCGTCCGTTATTCGTTCTTCGGTTCGCCGTGGGACAAGAACGGCCGCTTGAGCAACTTCGTTCCGGAGCTTTACAACCGGGCGAATGCTCCGCTTGTGACCGGTGCGGGCAACCGCGTTCCCGGCACGGGCAATTTCTGCGAAGGGCTTATAGTCAACTCGCAAAACACCGTTCCTTTCCCGAACTGCAACCCGACGATCTCGCCCTACGGCAAGTTCGTGGTTGACGTTCCGAAGAACGATTTTGCTCCGCGTATCGGTTTTGCTTGGGATCCCTTCGGCGACGGCCGCACCTCGGTCCGAACCGGATACGGCATCTATCACGAGCAGATCTTGAATGGTATTTTCCTGCAGAACATCGGCACCAACCCGCCATACCAGCAGAACTGCTCGGTCAGCGGAACGCGGCTTGATAATCCTGTCCCGAATGGCTGTGCCGTCATCGCGACCAACACGGTTGCAAGCGTCCGTGCCGTTCAGGACGACTGGAAGACGCCTTATATGCAGCACTGGTCGTTCGACGTCCAGCGGCAGCTAATGCGTCGGACGCTCGTTTCGGTCGGTTACTACGGATCGAAGGGCACCAACCTGATCGGCGGTTATGGAGCGAACTCGCTGCCGCCGGGACAGGCTCTCAACAGCCTTTGTGCAACCGGTGCCTCAACGACGCCGACCGTTGCTTGCCAACAGCCGAATCGGGCGTTTTTCACAACCGCTGACTCGATCATTCTCGACCAGATCCGGCCTTATCGCGGATATCGTTCGGTGACGATCGTAGAGCCGAAATATAACTCGAGCTACCATAGCTTGCAGGTTTCGGGCCAGCATCGGTTTAGCGGTTCGTCGCAGCTCAATCTGGCCTATACCTGGTCGAAGAACCTCTCGGACAATCGAACGGATCGTTCGAATGCTCCGCAGGATTCATACGACATCGGTTCAGAAAGGGGCCGAGCCAACCTCGACCGCCGTCACGTGCTGACCATCAACTACGTCTATGAGCTTCCGTTTTACCGGTCGCAGCGTGGTTTTGTCGGAAAGGTGCTCGGCGGATGGCAGGCTTCGGGTATCGTGACCTATCAGACGGGCCTCGGGTTTACGCCGACGGTATCGGGATTTGACCCGGCTGGACTTGGCATCATCCCAACTGCTCTAACTGTCGGACGGCCGAATCTGACGTGCGACCCGAACCAGGGCGGGGCGAGGAACCGGACGCAGTGGTTCAACACCTCCTGCTTCGAGCTAACGCCGCTCAATAACACAAACCCGATCGCGAACGTCGTCGGTAGCGGCGGCATCAACTACATCGAGGGGCCTTCGACCAAGCGTGTTGACTTCACGATGTCGAAGACGATCCGATTCAGCGAGCGTTTCCGGCTCCAGCTCCGCGGCGAGGCATTCAACGTCTTTAACCAGACGAATCCTCGCGGATTGAGCACGGTAGTTTGGACGGCGACAACTCAGCCGGTCTCGCAGGGCGGAAACGGCGGCTCGACCTTTGGGCAGGTCGTCTCCTGGCGCGACCCGCGGGTCATGCAGTTTGGAGCGAAGTTCTTCTTCTAATCCGGCTGTTTGAAAGACTTGCCCGCGTTTGCTTGACGGCGACGCGGGCATTTTTCTTTTGTAGAATCAACGTATGAATTCGGTACTGATAACAAACGCCGTGATCGCCGACAGCGGCAGCGAGCGGTCAGATGGTTGGGTGCTTGTCGAAGACGGCCGCATAGCGGCGGTCGGCCACGGCGAGCTTGACGAAACGGCGATCGAGGCGTTTGACGCCGAGGGCGGCACGCTCTTTCCCGGCTTTATTGACGTTCATAACCACGGCGCGGTCGGTATAGATGTTAATGCGGCGGATGCCGATAGTCTGGTTGCCGTGGGCGAGTTTTTGTCGAAGCATGGTGTTACCGCTTGGCTGCCGACGCTTGTGCCGGACGCGGACGAGAATTATGCACGCATTGTAGGAGAGATCGAGCGCGTGATGGCGATACAAGCGGAGATGCCGATCGCGCAGATCCTCGGCGTTCATTACGAAGGCGTCTTCGCGAATGAAAATATGTGCGGTGCCTTGCGGCCTGAGTTTTTCAAGCGGTTCACAGGTTCCGAGGTTCGCGAACTACCGCGGCTGCAGAGCGGCGTTCATATGACGACGCTGGCGCCGGAAGTCGAGGGCGGCGTTGAATTGGTGAAGGCTTTGACAGCAGATGGCTGGGTCGTCTCGATCGGTCACACGGAGGCTAACGTCGAAACACTTGACGCTGCGTTCGAGGCGGGAGCTCGGCACTTGACGCATTTTTTCAACGCGATGACGGGCATTCACCACCGCGAGGTCGGCGTTGCGGGATGGGCGTTGACGCGCGAGGATGTGACCTTTGATATCATCGCGGATGGCATCCACGTCGATCCGCGAATGGTCGAATTTGCCTGCCGAACAAAGTCGCCGGAGCGGGTCTCGCTGATCTCGGATTCAGTCGCACCGACCGGGCTTGGCGATGGCACGTTCGAACTCTGGGGCGAGCGAGTCTCAGTCGAAAACGGCCGGACTCGAAATGAACGCGGGAGCATTGCGGGTTCGGTTATCACGATGCTCGACGCTGTAAAGATGGCAGCATCGCTCGGTTTCTCGATGTCGGAGATCGCCAGGATGGCCTCGCGAAATCCGGCGAGGCTAATCGGGCTATCGGACGAGACGGGCAGTATCGCGGCAGGCAAGCGAGGCGACTTGGTCGTTCTCGATGCAGAGATGAACGTCGCTGCGGTTTTCATCGGCGGGCGGCGGGTATAGCACAAAAAAACGCCCCGAGGCCCAAGGGCCCCGAGGCAAATATCCTTCGGCTGAAGGAGGACTATTCCTGCGACTTTGCTTCGCGGTCAGCTTTGCGGCCGGCCCTTCGCTCGGCACGCTTTGCTTCGCGTTCGGCAAGGGTAGCTTTTTGCTCTTCCGTCAGGATCGCCATGATCTGCGACTTCACGGCCTCATGCTGGGCCTTCATCTGTTCGCGGATCGGAGCTATTTCATTCCGGATCCCGGTCAGCGTTGCCTCATCGGCTCCGTTCTGCTTGGCTTCGCGGAATTTCATTCGATTTTCCTTCATTGCCTGTTTGAACGGTTCCATCGTCGGCTTTGCGGCCTCATGGATCGCCTTTACCTGTTCCTTCTGAGCATCTGTCAGGTCAAGGCCGCGAAGGTTCATTCCCATGCCCTTTCCGCCGCGGTGCATCCTATGCATTCCGCCCTTGCCCCAACGCTTTTTGCCATCGGCATGTTTTCCTGTTCCGTCGCCCATCTGTGCGAAAGCGAAGATCGCTCCGATACCCAAGATCGCGATGCCGAGAATTGCTATGTTTACCTTTTTCATGTGTACTTCCTTTTCCGTTCGTAAAATCTCGCGGACGTTTTTCCGCTCTGTACGTTAGACGGCAAACGCTGCGGCCGCGTATGTAAGGAAGCACCGCGTTCTCGTAAAGATTTGTAAACCTTGATGCGTAAGGGGTTTATTTGGCGTAGAATCGCAATTGGAAATGAGCAAGATCCTGATCGTTGACGACGACGACGAGCTTTGCGAGCTGGTCAGTGAATATCTCGGTGCCGAAGGCTTCGAGACCGAGTGCGCTCACGACGGCGAAAGCGGCTTAAAGCGGGCTCTCACAAATGAGCACGAAATGATGGTGCTTGATGTGATGTTGCCAAAGATGAGCGGCTTTGACGTTCTGCGCAATCTGAGAAAAGAATCGAGCCTGCCGGTGCTTATGCTAACGGCCCGCGGCGAGGAGACCGAGCGGATTGTTGGGCTTGAGATCGGGGCGGATGATTATTTGCCGAAACCTTTCAACCCGCGGGAGCTGCTTGCGCGTCTAAAGGCGGTGCTCCGCCGCACATCTGCAGAAGCCGGTGCCGGGCTTCCGGAGAATATTACTGTCGGCGACCTTGATCTCTCGCCCGCGTCACGTTCGGCAAAGCTTGCCGGTGACGATCTTCCGCTGACCTCGGTCGAGTTTGATCTGCTAGCCGCGCTGATGCGGGAAGCGGGCAACGTCGTAAAGCGTGAAGATCTTAGCGAGAAAGTGCTCGAACGCGAGCTTTCGCCCTATGACCGCAGTCTTGATATGCACATCAGCAACCTGCGGAAAAAGCTTGGCCAGCGGGCAGATGGCACCGACCGGATAAAAACGGTTCGGAGCGTCGGCTATATTTACACGGTCGTATGAATCTCTTTTTCAAGATCTTCCTTTGGTTCCTTGCGGCGATCGCCTTGATGATCGGCGTGATCATCTTTTTGAACTGGACCATCCAGACCGAGCCGGTCGTCAGCCGCTGGCAGGTCTCGATCCGCAGCCAAACGGGTGTTTATGCCGACACGGCCGGGCAGATCTACGAACAGCAGGGAATGCCGGGGCTGCAAACGTTTCTTGACCGGCTCCGACAAGGCACGACGATCACCGAGGTCGACATCGTCGGCAAGGACGGCAGTGTCGTCTTTGCGGATGTGGACGACCTTTCGGGTTATCAGGAGCTTGTCGGGCGGACGATGCGGAGTGGGGACGTCGAACTCGAATTGAACTCGCCGGATTCTGCCCTTGCGGCGCGCAAGTTTCAGACGTCGACCGGGACCGAGTATGCCTTGATCGTTCGCTGGACGCGGCCGCAGCCGGTACAGGTTTTTGGCGAAACGCGGCTCAGGTACATCCGCTGGATCGGGCTTCTGATCACGGCATTGATCGTCTGTTACCTTCTTGCTCTTTACCTGACCTCGCCGATCCGGAAGCTTCGCGAGGCTGCCCAGCGGCTTGCCGATGGCGAGCTTGATACCCGCGTTGCCGACCGCGTCGGACGGCGAGGCGATGAGCTTTCGGGCCTTGCACGCGACTTCGACCTTATGGCCGAGCGTATCGAATCGCTGATCAATTCGCAGAAGACGCTCTCGCGGGATATTTCACACGAACTTCGCTCGCCGCTGGCCCGGCTCAACGTGGCGCTTGAGATCGCCAAGAAGAAGGCGAACAATGAGACACATCCGAGCCTCGATCGGATCGAAACAGAATCGAACCGGCTCAATGAGATGATCGGCCGGCTGCTGACGCTTTCGAGGCTTGAAACGGGCACCGACGACTTTGAGCGAGCGCATGTGAACCTGCGAAAGCTGGTCGAGCAGGTCGCGGCTGATGCTCAATTTGAAGCGGCGGCGAAGGGGCGATCGGTCAAGCTCGTCCGGCTTGATGAATGCAGCCTGATGGGAAGCGAGAGCCTTTTGAGGAGTGCTGTTGAGAATGTGCTCCGTAACGCACTGAAATATACCCAGCCGGAAACGACCGTCGAGGTCGAACTTGAAGCTGAGAACGGAAACGCCCGTATAGTTGTTCGCGACCACGGCGGCGGTGTTCCGGACGAGCAGCTTAAAAATCTCTTTCGGCCCTTTTACAGGGTCAGCGAGGCCCGCGACCGCGGAAGCGGCGGCACAGGCCTCGGGCTTGCGATCACCGAACAAGCAGTTCACGCCCACGCCGGAACCGTCGCGGCCAGGAACATGAACGGCGGCCTTGAGGTCGAGATCAAACTGCCCCTGAACGGCGGGCATCAATAAAGGACTTCACGCAAAGGGCGACGAATGCTCCGCAAAGCAACGCCATCAGGATCAGCATCACCGCTGCAAACGAAAGCGTGAAGTTGCCGATGGTCGAGAGAATTCGCCAGGCCGGCATGAGAAAACCAAGCAGCCCGACGATGACCGCGGCATGCATTATGTGCTTGCGCAGACCCTCATTCGAGGCTGCGATGTGGCCGAGCACCATCAGGATCAAGCCAAAGATGGCCGGTATCAGCGCGGTAAAGCTCGCCGAGCCCGAATAGACCCCGTAACCATAACCAATGATCCCAAGCAGGATCAAAAGCCTTCCGAAAAGAATCGCTGTAGCTGGCATATTCTCAATTCTATTTTTTTCCGCGCGGTTCGCAACCGGCCCGTGACTATTTCACCGTGCAAGCGGCCGATGCGTCGCCTTTTTCGGCCGCTAGTTCGGTGCTATCTCAACCAAGAGAACAACGTCCGAGCGGACCGGCACATTGCCCGGTTGGATCGGCGTGAGCGTGCCGGATGCGTTAGCCATTGTATTTGCGGACGCGTAATCCGAGTTTTGTCGGGCGGACGGAGGCCATATCTCGTGTTCGCGCGTTTCAACAATTCGAAGAACACGGCCATTTGTTACGTACTCATTTCTAAAAATCAATTCGCAGAGGTTCGCAGGGTGGCGATCATTTGGGTGATCTCGGCTTTTAGATGGCCGGTCACGGCGGTATAGGCCGCCTCGCCGGTTAGCGGTAAATCGGGATCGACGGGTGCGGATGCCTTTGTATAGGGAGCGGCCGCTAACGCAATTGCGTTCCCGATAATGTCGCGGGCATAGAATGGTTTTCCGATCATGATCTTGACCTTTGCCGGCCGGATCCGCCACGATTTGCGAGCCCAAACGTTGTGAAGGCCGTCTAACGCAACCGGGATGATCGGCAGGTCGAGTTCGGTGGCGAGGATGGCGGCACCTTTCTTGAAGTCGTGAAGGTTTCCGTCAAAGGCACGTTCGCCTTCCGGATAAATATTCAGGATACGGCCACTCTTTAAGCCGATGGCTCCGGCTTTCATTGCACGTAAGAGCTGTGTGTCCTGATCGATCGGAACGACCTTGAGCATTGCCGCGACGAAGCTCATGATCCGTCCGCCGAAGAACATACTTGCGCCGACGTGGAAGATATTCTTGAAGATCGCGTACGGATAATTCGACGACAGTACGAACGGGTCGAGGAAGCTTTGGTGGTTCGGGCAAATGAGAAACGGCTTCTGCTTTTCGCCGTTGGCCGGCAGCATCGCCCGAAGGTTCTCAACGCCCGTCACCTCGAGCCGCATGAAAACGCGGCAGAAAAGGTTAAAACAGCGATAGAAGATAAATGCGAAGGTCGTGAAAACGGGACGATTCTTGAGGATCGCTTCGACCTCGGGAATAGTATCGTCCGCCCCTTTGAGTATCGTTGACCAATTGAGATCGGCGCTGATCGCTGTATCATTCTTGGCCGCCGCCTGGCCTTTCGGCGTCTTCCCGACAAGTTCGATCACATTCGCTACGGTCAGTGCGTTTGCCGCCCGTTCGGCAGTAAATTCGGTCTCGAATGCCTGCTCGAGAGCGGCAAAGACCTCGGCACGAGCTAGCGAATCAAGCCCTAGGTCGATCTCGAGATTCATCTGCGGATGAACCACCGTCTCGGCATCTTTGGCGTGTTTGCGGAGCGAAGCGATCACGGTCGAGGCGACATTGGTACTCAAAAGCACTTGATCGCCTTCGGTAAGCTGCCACGTTTTCTTTTCCGCCAAGCCGCTTGCAAGAGTACCGGTCTCGACCTCTTTTCGAAGCTCAAAACGTTTGATCTTTCTTGTCGCCGTACGCGGCAATGGTTCGGACCGCACGATGTATTCGCGGACGCGCTGATACTCCGGCAGCGAACGACCCAGATTGTCGAGAGCGTAACGGACCGCTTCCTTGGAATTCGGGAGCTTTGCCTGTTTCAGGTATTCGAAATTAGGGATGACGACGGCGACGAGCTTTTCAGCTCCGGCACGCTTTTCGGTCTTGTCTTCGACTCCGATTATCGCAAGTTCTTCGACCTCCGGGGCTTTCAGATAATGGACCTCAAGGTCTTCGGGGTGCACATTCTTGCCAGATGGCAGTACGATCACATCTTTGCCCCGGCCGACAATAAATAGATGGCCGTCCTTGTCGATCCGGCCGAGGTCGCCGGAACGGAACCAGCCGTCGCCGGTAAAGGCATCGGCGGTTGCGGTGGGGTTTTTGTAGTAGCCGGCGAAGACCATCTCGCCGCGGATCAGCACCTCGCCGACGCCGTCTTTATCCGGGTCGGCGATCTTAACTTCCGCATTGAACATCGGCTTGCCGACCGAACCGATGCGGTTGTCGTCGACATATGTCGCGGTCGCGGCCCCGCTCGTTTCGGTCAGGCCGTAGCCTTGAAGGATGGTAAATCCAAGCTTGTGAAAATCGCGGGCGACATCTTCGTCAAACCGTGAACCGGCTGAGATCGCGATGCGAAGTTCGCCGCCGAAGGAATCGTGAACCTTGCCGAAAAGCTTCTTTCCTAGGTTTACGCCGAGCGTATCGCGGAGTGCTCCGTTGGTCGCGAGCATTGTGCGGAAAAGTGCTTGAACAGCGGCCGGTTTCGCCTCGACCGCGTCAAATATCTTGCTGTGAAATAAATACCAAAGCCGCGGGACCGTCGTCAGGATCGTCGGCTTGAACTCTTTCATCGCGTTGCCGAGTTCGGCGGGCGAGAGCTCTTTCAGGTAACCGACCTCGCAGCCATAAGTCGTGGCAACCCAGAGATTTACGATCTGCAAATAGGCGTGAAAAAGCGGAAGCAGGCTCAATATTCGCTCGCGCTCGGAAAGTTCTAGGACCCTATTGATGCCGTCGAGTTCGGCGATTATGTTGGCATGCGTGAGCGGAACGCCCTTAGGGGTGCCGGTCGTGCCGCTAGTGTAGATCAGCAGAGCGATGTCTTCGCCGGCGGCTTTTGGTATTTCGGCAGCGAAGCTCTGGGGGTATTCGGTCGCGGCCCACTCGGAAAAGGGCTGGAATCCATTTGAGCTAACGTCGGGCTCCGAACCGTTGGTTTGCCAGACAACGGCCGGAATGTGCCGACCGAGCTTTTCCTCGATCTGCTTGAAGCGGTCGACCTGATCTGAATCGATAAAGGCGAGCTTTGCCTCGGAGTTTTCGAGGAAGTTTGTGACTGTCTCGATCTCGCCGTGCGGGTCGACCGGCACACACACCGAGCCGCGATAGAGCGTGGCAAGATAAGCGACGGCCCACGAGGGATGATTCTCGCCCATTACGACGACACGGTCGCCGAACTCGACATTCTCTTGCCCGATCCGATACGCGACCGAGCGGATCATGCGAAGCGATTCGCCAAACGTGTAAACGTGCGAGTCATCGCCGACGATCCGCATCGCCGTGCGCTCGCTCCGCGATTCGAATGAGCGAACAAGCCTTTCAAGGTACGACCCGGTCATAAATAGCGTGTAAACAGAGTATTAAGCGACTTTGAGTAAGGATAGCAGGAAACTCGATTTTGGCAATCATTGATGACGCATCGTCAACAACGTTTCCGCTCTAAGTCGAGGCGATCCGCTCCGCCAAATTTGCGGCCTGGATGCGTATCTCCGGTATTGCGGTCGTTTCCCAAAGCGTGCCTTTCAGAGCGGTGCCTAGCGTCCAGAGCCGGTCGGAGACGACGCCGTTGATATCGATCAGCCGTCCATCAGGCGACGCGTCAAGCCCGAGACTCACGGCATCGCAGCGGACCGCTCCGCGGCCGAGAAGATTCTTAACAAGATCGCTTTCGAGCCGCGTAAAGTTTGATTGCGAGGCAATGCAGTTTACAAGTGCATCGCAGGCGATGTAGTCCTGCGAGCCCTCACGGGAATAGTTGACCAGAAACCTCCCCGCTGCGTCCGTCGAGATGTGGCGGAGCCGTCCGCTGATAACTTCGAGCGACCCTGTGGCAATCATCTCGTTTATGATCGCTGCGGCTGCCGGCGGCATTCGGTGACGGGCAGCGTTCCAGTGGCGGCTCAAATGCTGCATGAAGTAGCGCTTTTCGGCCGTCGGCAATTGCTGCCAAAGCTCTTGCGTGACCGGTCGGAGAGAATCGATGACCGCCCGCCAGTCGCTGCCATTCGCCTCGGCAACTGCGACGTGCTTTCTAACAATCGTGAAGATCTGGGTGATCTTTTCAAGTCCTTTCAACTCGTCTGCGAACGATGGGTAGGTGTAGCCGAGTCTGTGCTCGGCCGGAAGAAGGCCTTTGGTCGAGATAGCCTTTATCTTACCCTGATGCCCTGTGGACCTGAGGTTGAGGACGAAATCGACCATCGAAAGGCCGGTGCCGATAATAAGGACATCATCAGTCGCATCGATCTTTTCAAAAGAGCCCTCTGACCAAACATCGCGAATATACTTTTCGGCTGTTATGAATGAAAGATCGGGAACGCTTGGGTGCGGCGGCAGGAAATTGCCGAAGGCGAGAACGACAAGATCTGCGGGAATTTCCTTTCCGCTTGCAAGCTTGACTACGAATCCGTAGTCCGTGGGTTCGAGGTCCGCGGCCTCTTCGAAAACGCGGACGAGTGAGGCACTTCGCCGAACTTCCGCATCAAGTAGTGAAGATAGATATTCGCCATAGATCCGCCGCGGCACAAAGTCCGAGGGGCCAAAGCTGTGTCGATTTTCCCCAAGCCAGTTGAGAAAATGATCCGGCTCGTCTGGGAACGCGCTCATCTTGGCGGCCGGGACGTTCAGCAAGTGGTGCTCGAGCGCGGTGGAATAGGCAACGCCCCGACCGATCTTTTCTCTTTTTTCGACGAGGGTAATGGAAATAGTCTGGCTTTTTGCGGCACGAAGCAGATCGATAACAAGCAAAGTTCCACTTGCTCCGCCGCCAATGATAACGACTTTCTTCATGGTTCTCTAGGTCCTCCTGGTCTTTAGGCTTGAAGGCCCGAGAGACAAAAAGAGGTTGTGAAGTACGATCTTCACAACCTCTTTCGAAAGCCGCTCAGTGTCCTTCTTCGTTTTGCCTACGAGGTTAGCTGACGGGCTGGAAGCGAAGAATCTTTCTCTGCAATTGCAGATTCGCCCCGGCTTCGCACAATGGCGAAGCATTTGGTTCCCCCGCGATCTTTCGACGGTCGAAAGATGCTTCGGCACTTAAATTTCCATTAATCTACCAAAAAGGGCGGGAAAAAAGCAAGAAAAAAATCAATGCCGCGGGACGCGGAGAGCGAGGGCCGAGGGTACGACCTCAAAGGTCGCGGGAAGGCGGCCGGGGAGTTCGCCGTCGATGGAGATCAGCGTGAGGGCGTCATGCGGTTCCGGAAGGACCTCGATGCGGCGGGCGAGTTTGCTCTTGACCTCGGGAAGCTCGAGGTGCGAGCCCATATAGAGCGTGTAGGCGTTGAGGATGATCTTTGCCGTGTTAATGTCGCCGACATTGACGACATCCAGCAGGCCGTCCGCGAGTTTTGCGTCGGGGGCGATCATCATTCCGCCGCCGAAGTAGCGGGCATTTGCGATGCAGAGATTTACGGTCTGAAGCCGCTTTTCGTCTCCGTCGTCTATCTTTACTCGCACGGCGATCGAGGCCAGCCCGACGACCTCTTGCAAGGTCGAGAGGGCAAAGCTCGCCCGCCCGCGGACGGTATCGAGCGGCAGCCAATCGAGCGAAGAAGAACCCTTGACTCGTTCGATTATTGACGGAGCAAGGCCGATCGACGACTCGTTGAGAAAATAGCGTTCGGCGGGCTCGCCGTTGTTATCAATGAACGAAACGCGGCCGACGTCGATCTTTCGCGTTTCGCCTTCGCGGAGGGCACGGGCGATCTCACGCGGCTCGGTCGGAAGGCCGATCGTCCGGCGAAAATCGCCGCCGGTCCCGGATGGAAAGATGCCGAGTTCGCAGTCCTTTCCCGAAAGCAGAATGCCGTTCGCGACCTCGTTTATAGTGCCGTCGCCGCCGCAGGCGATGATCAGGCCGGCACCTTCTTCGGCGTGGCTGCGGGCGAGGCCGATCGCATCGCCCGGGCCTTTGGTGAACACGACACGAAATGCGCCGAAATGTGCACGGAGGTCGGAGGCGATGGCCGTCCATTTTTCGCGCGTTGAGCCGCCGGCGGATTTTGGATTAACGATGACGAGAGGAAGCATCGGTTACTTAAAGAACGCGGACCGATGCTCGCGGGCATATTCGGCGATCTGCTTTATTGTCTTGAATTCGGCGAGCTTGTAGTTGGCGTCGAGGTTGGTCGTAAAGCCGCGGCCGTTATTGGCGTAGACCATGTTTTCGTAATACTCGCCGGATTTGCCGGAGCACTTTGCGACGATGACGGCATCGATCTTCTGGTCGTCGTTGAGGTCCTGAAAGCCGACGCCTTCTATCCAGCAACCGAAATTGACGCCATTGAACTGCTCGGGAAATTCAGCCACGCGGCGGTTGCCGCGATAGATCGCAAACTCGGATTCGAGCGGCGGATCGTCGTACTCGGGGTTGTGCATCGTGATGAAGCAGGTGCCTTTGAAAGGCTCGAACTCGATGGCAAACGTCTGCTCGCGGACGATGTCAGTGTCGCCGGTGTTCGTTTCAAAACAGAGCTCGCGGGCGGCCTTTGAGCCAAGCGTGTTCGGTGCCATGAGCCCATCGGCTTCGGCGGGCGGTTCGGCACGGACGGTGGCTGCGGGTGCGGTATTTGCCGCGGAATTTGCTGGAGCCGGAGCCTGGTTCTCGGCGACGTTCATCCCGCCGCAGCCCGAAAGAGTCAGTGCAAAAAGAGCTAGAAGGAAAATTTGCGATCTCATAAGACGGCGTAATTATCGGATTTCAGCAGCGGGCAAGTCAATCACACTGAACTGATGAACCGCCGTTAGTCCGACCGCCGATACCCGAAGAATTCAAATATCGGCGGCTAGCTCTCGCATAAAAACAAACGCACTTTGTGTTCAGAGCCATTCTAAACACAAAGTGCGCTAAGCCATTCACGAAGTTCACAAAGGTAGTTTCATCGCCGACCGGCAAAAATCACTATTCAGGGTTTGTCGGCGGCCGTGCTGGCGGTTTCGGCTGCGGCTTTACTGCCGGCGTGACCGTCTTCTCTTTCGATTCGCCGTTCTGGTCGATGCCGAGTTGGGCGAGAATCTCCGGCCAGTTCAGGCCGAGGGCCTGGAGCTGCTGGAGCAATGAAAAGATCACTGTCGGCCCGGTTTGGGCAAATCGGTTGATGCCGCTTGTGTGGCCGTCGCCGTTGCCGTTTCCGCCCTGGTCGATCATCACGACCTTGTCGATATTACTGAGAGGTTCCGAAACGGCACGGAAGACCGGTGCCGATGATTCGATGATCGACGGTAGTTTTTCGAGGATCGTCTGCAAGCGGGCGGCATCATTGAATTCGCGCCATGCGGCGGCCTTTTCCATGATCGCCTTTGCCTCGGCGAGGCCCTGGGCTTCGATCGCTTTCGCCTCCGCAAGGCCTTTTGCCTGAAGCTTTTCTGCTTCTGCCAGACCGACGGCTCGGATCTTTTCAGCCTCGGCCTTACCCTCGGCAGCAACGGCAGCGGCTCGGCCCTGGCCCTCGCGTTCGAGGGTTTGGGCGTCGGCTTCGGCGATCGCGATCTGTGCCTGTTTGCGGCCTTCTGCCTCGAGAATAGCTGATTCCTGCAAGCCCTGAGCACGAAGAACAGCGGCCCGTCGGTCAGCCTCGGCCTGTTTGACGACCGTTGCTTCGAGTTCCTTTTCCTTACGGAGAACTTCCTGTTCCTGAACGGAGATCTGCTCCTGCGTGCGGATGCGTTCGATGCGGACCTCTTCGGCGGTGACCTGCTGCTGAGCCCGTGCATCAGCGAGCGGGCCGGCCTGATTCGCCTTGGCTCGTTCGGCTTCGATCTCGGCCTGAACCTGAGCTTTCTGGATCTCGGTTTCGCGATTCGATTGGGCGATCAAGGCTTCTGTCTCGAGGCGGACCTTCTCGCCTTCCTGTAACGCGAGCGAAGCCTTTATCTTTGAATCGCGATTGGCTTCGGCCTGGCCGATCTCGGCGTCGCGCTTTACTTCGGCCGTTCGCCGTTTACCGAGAGCGTCGAGGTAGCCTTCTTCGTCCGAGATCTCCTGAATCGTCAGGGCGTCGAGCCCGATTCCCATTTTCTCAAGGTCGCCGGCGGCTTCGGTCGTCAGCTTCATTGCGAAACTTTGGCGGTCGTTGTTGATCTCTTCGACCGTCAACGTGCCGAGAATTGCACGAAGATGGCCCTCAAGCGTTTGGAAGACGAGTCGGTGAAACTGTTCCTGCGGCATGCCGAGAAATCGCTCGGCTGCGGAACGGAGCGAAGTGTCGTCGCCCTTGATCTTGACGTTGGCGACGGCCTTGACCGAAACGGGAACGCCTTGCACCGTATAGGCACGCGTCGTCGCGAGCGGCACGGTGATCACGTTCAGATCGAGATATTCAACCTTTTCAAGGAACGGGAAAACAAGCGTCGCACCGCCGCGGACGAGGCGATAGCCGACCTTGGTCCCGTCTGCGAGCTTTCGGCTGCGGCCTGAAATAACGGCCGCCTGATTGGGCGAAACCTTTATGTAGTTTCGGCTGATCAGCATTATCGCGATCAGCATTCCGATAACGACTACAAGAATGACGATGGGGATTATCAAAGTCGAGAGTTCAAACATAGGGCTTCCTCTTATTTCTGGTTAATTGGTTCTATCAGGCAAAAATAGCGGACCCGACGATTCGGACGCTAACCTTCCGGGGCAACAATGACCGAGTCGCCGGCGATTGATTTGATGGTGACGATCGAGCCCGCCGCGATCTCGGCATCGGAGCTGGCACGGGCAAGCCGCTCGACGCGTTCGTCGCCGACCCGAGCGGTGATCTGCCCGAGCGTACCGGGCTTGATGGCGACTGTAACTTGAGCGGTCCTGCCGATGAGATCGTCGTCGGTCACGGTCGAAGACGCTTGCTGGCTGACGAGAAATCGCCCGAAGGCTGAAACGACGCCGCCAAAAATGAGCCCGCCAAGCAGGCCGGCCATCGAACTCGCGATCGCGCCGTAACCGGACCACGCAGCTATCGTGCCGAACCCGCCGAAAGCCGTTACAAAAACAGCGATGACGCGGCTGTCGAAGAGGCCGAAATCGGCACCGTCGCCGCCTAGGTCTGTCTCTCCGCCAAACATCTCAAAAATGTCGCCGAGCACAAGCGATGCGACCAAAAAGACGAACCCAATGCCGCCGATGATCGCGAAGAGCGTAATCAGATTGATACTTGTAAGAAAGTCCATTCGGGCTGTTCCTTGTTTTTCTTCAGTTCGTGGTTGGACGTATCATACACCGAAAGTCCGTTTTTGCACCAGACAAAACGAACGCCCGCCGAGTAAGTGCCACTTTTGGGCGGCAAGAGCATACGCGGCGGGCGGTAATTTAGGAAAACCAGAATCTATTTATTCTCGAGGATCTGAACGAATTTTTTGGCTGCGAGGCCTAGGCTTCGGTCTGTTCTATAAAGGACGCCGACGGGGCGAACCCATTCTTTTTCGGGGAGCTCCACGATGGCGAGTGTGCCGAGCCGCTGTTCATCAAGCACCGAGGGCAACGGCATTATCGCGATACCAAAACCGACCTCGACGGCACGTTTGATGGTCTCGATGTTGTCAAATTCGGCGACCTTCGTGACCTCAACGCCCTTTGCTTTCAGTATCTTATCGATCGCCTTGCGGGTCGGTGTATCGCGTTCGAAGTGAACGAAGTCCTGACCGGCGAGGTCCTTTGCCTTGAGCGACGAGCGTTTGGCGAATTTATGGTCGGGCGGGCAGATGACGACGAGCTTATTTGCCGGCATCTGAACTATCTTGAGCCCACGTTTTGGCTCCGGAAAGGCGATGACGCCAAGCTCAGCGTTGCCGTTAAGGACATCGCGGACCACCTTGGTCGTGCGGGAGTATTCAAGGTCGATCCGGGCCGCCGGAAATTTCGACATATATTCGCCGACCTTGGCCGGCATTTCGTGGAGCCCGACGCTGTAAACGCATGAGACCTTGACTGTTCCACCGATCTTGCCGACAACGCCGCGAAGGCTCTCCTGTAGTTGGTCATAGGCGTCAAGAACGACCCGAGCTTCGCGGTAAAACACCTCGCCGGCGGCCGTAAGCCTTACTTCACGTCGACCGCGGACGCGCTCAAGCAACTGGCGATCGAAGCGTTCCTCAAGGGCCTTGATCTGCTGGCTGACGGCAGACTGAGTAACAAAATTTCGCTCGGCTGCAAGAGAAAAGCTTTGCAGATCGACCAGGTCGCTGAATATTTTTAATGATTCGATATGCATTGTATTGATTAAGAATGCTTAACTAACCGTTCATGCGAATTCATCTTCGCTTATAACTATCGTAGCTATATTCGCCTGTATTCTTAAATCCGTTGCGGGAGAATTGCCGAAAAACGAAGATGAACGTAAAATTCTGAAGTCGAAGAATTTAACGTCAGAATTTAACGGGGAACTAAATGGCTGTTACATATAGCAGAAACTTCCTATTGAGAAAGCTGCACCAGATCACCGGCATTGTGCCGCTCGGTCTTTTCTTTTTTGTCCATATGTTCACGAACGCGAAGGCGATGAACGGCGAAAAAGTGTTTGAAAAGGCCGTACAGGACATCCACGACCTGCCGTTTCTGCTGTTTCTAGAGATCTTCGGGATATTTCTTCCGCTTGCCTTTCACTCGATCTACGGCATTATTATTTCGTCCGAAGCGCGGTCGAATGTGATGAACTACGGCTACGGCCGAAACTGGTTCTACCTGTTCCAGCGGATAACCGGGGTATTTCTTTTCTTTTTCATCATTTTCCACCTTCTGCACTACCGATTCGGGATCGTTCCAGGGTTGACGGACATCGCCGTTGCCGGAAATGCGGTCGGTTCGTTCCAGATCATCGCAAATGACATGACGATCCCCTGGGTTCTCGCTATCTACATCCTTGGGGTTGCTGCGACGGCCTGGCACCTTGCGTATGGCTTCTGGCTCTTTGCGGTAGATTGGGGAATTCTGATCGGAACGAATGCTCAGCGGTATGCCCTCTACGGCTGTGCCGCATTGGCATTTGGCCTGTTCGCGGTCGGGACAAATGCGGCGGTTTCGTTCCTGAGGCCGTGCGGTTTGCTTCCGGCAGCACTCTGCGAGCAGCCTGCAAAGGCAAGTTCAACGGCTCCGAAGAGTGTCTAGAGAAATTGGTTTGCGATGCGTCCGCGGTTCGGACGCGAACATAAAGATATGTCATCAAACGGGATAAAGATTGCGATCGTCGGCGGCGGCCTAGCGGGGCTTGCCGCGGCATTGAAGATCGCGGAAGCTGGGCACGAGGTCGATCTGATCTCGGTCGTGCCGGTCAAACGGTCACACTCGGTATGCGCCCAGGGCGGCATCAATGGAGCTGTTAACACCAAAGGCGAAGGCGACTCGCCGGCGAAGCACCTTGACGATACGGTCTATGGCGGCGACTTTCTTGCCAATCAACCGCCGGTCCAGCGGATGACGGACATGGCGCCGGAGATCATTTATCTCTTCGACCGGATGGGCGTGCCTTTCTCGCGTACGAAAGAGGGACTTCTCGATTTTCGACGATTCGGCGGAACGCTTCACCACCGAACGGCGTTTGCAGGTGCCTCGACCGGCCAGCAGCTTCTTTACGCGCTCGATGAACAGGTTCGCAAATTTGAGGTGACGGGAAAGGTCCGCAAGTTTGAGGGCTGGGAGATGCTCTCGCTTGTGATGGACGACCATCAGGTCTGCCGCGGGCTGATCGCGATGAACCTGCAAACGCTTGAACTCAAGGCGTTTAAGGCCGATGCGGTGATAATGGCGACAGGCGGGCCGGGACTTGTTTTCGGTAAATCGACCAATTCGCAGACGTGCACCGGCTCGGCCGTTTCGGCGGCGTATCAGCAAGGCGCACGCTACGCGAATGGCGAGTTCATTCAGGTCCATCCGACCTCGATACCCGGCGAGGACAAGCTGCGGCTGATGAGCGAATCAGCCCGCGGCGAGGGCGGAAGAGTTTGGGTTCCGAAGAATCGGGGCGACAAGCGGAAGCCGCAGGACATCCCGACGGGCGAACGCTGGTACTTCCTTGAAGAAAAATATCCGGCTTACGGGAACCTCGTGCCTCGCGATATTGCGACCCGCGAGATCTTTCAGGTCTGCCTGGATGGATTCGGAGTCGGCGGTGAGAATCAGGTATTTCTCGACCTGACGCACGTACCGGCCGAAACGCTGACGCGGAAGCTCGGGGCGATCCTTGAGATCTATGAGATGTTCGTCGGCGACGATCCGCGATATGTTCCGATGCGGATCTTCCCAGGCGTCCATTATTCGATGGGCGGCCTTTGGGTCGATTTCGAACAGCGGACTAACGTTCCCGGGCTCCTTGCGGCGGGTGAGTGTGACTACTCGATCCACGGTGCCAACCGGCTCGGGGCTAACTCCCTTCTTTCGTGTGTTTACGGCGGATTTGTCGCGGCTCCGGCGGCTATGGAATACGCGAAGAACGTGGAGCGTGGCGAGACCGAAACGAATGGTATTTACGATGCGGAGCTGAAGCGTCAGCAGGAGATCAACGACTCGATAATCAAGAGCGAGGGCGGCGAGAACCAATACAAGCTCCATGAAGAAATGGGCAAGTGGATGACCGATAATGTGACGGTCGTCCGCTATAACGACAAACTCAAGGCCACGGACGAAAAGCTGGTCGAGCTACAGGATCGTTTGAAGCGGATCTCGATCAACGATTCGAACCTTTGGGCAACGCAAGCGGTGCCGCATGCCCGGCAGCTTAAGAATATGCTCGAGCTTGCCCGGGTTATTACACTCGGTGCCCTGAACCGGAACGAATCACGCGGAGCACATTACAAGCCAGAGTTTCCGGATCGCAACGACGACGAGTATATGAAGACGACCGTCGCCGAGTACTCCGCCGAGGCACCGGTCTTCAGTTACGAAGCGATCGACGTTTCGATCGTAGAACCTCGCAAACGAGATTACTCGTCGGGCAAGAAAGCATCCGCCGCCGCGGGCACCGAGCTCAAACCGAAGAATCGTGAAGAAACGCGGCCGCGTGACCCGGATAACAAAGAGGAATTCGAAGAGGCCAAAGAGAAGTAGAATTAGTAAAGGTCGTTTTTCAGGTGCGCTAATCCTGTCGGTAGGTAATGGCCCAGATATCTCAAACACAGAAGACGTATACGTCTCAGGAGTTCCTGGATCGCGAGGAACTTGCGGAGCAGCGTAGCGAGTACATCGATGGGCATATATATGGAATGGCCGGCGGGACCGCTTCGCATATTCAGATCAGCTTTAATTTGACGAAGCTCCTCGCGGACAAGCTTCGCGGCAAATGCAGGTCATATCAGAGCGAAATGAAGGTGCGGGTGGAGAGAGAAAATGCTTTTTACTATCCGGACGTTACGCTCGTTTGCGGCGAGCAGAAGTTCTATAACGGGCGGAAAGATGTGGTAGAGAATCCGTTGCTGTTGGTCGAAGTTCTATCGGACAGCACAAAGGAATACGATAAGAACGACAAGTTCTTTTCGTATCAAAAGATCGATACTTTTACAGAGTACCTACTCGTTTCGCAGGACAAATATGCCATTCAGCAGTACATTCGACAGGCGGACGGCAACTGGAAGATAAAGGCGACCATCGGCGCCGATAGCGAACTGTATCTTGAATCGGTCGACATCACAGTGCCTATGCGAGAAGTTTACGATCTGGTAGAGATTTGAGGATTATGAGCACGAACGGACACATTGAGAAAAAGCGGCTGGAGACGCCGCCGGCGAAGTTCAAGCTGAAGATACAAAGGCGTGAGAAAGAGGGAGCACCGGTGAGCTGGGACACGTTTGAGCTGCCGTATCGACGCAACTTGAACGTCATTTCGGCGTTGATGGACGTGCGAAAAGAGCCTGTCACTATCGAAGGCAAAGCGACAACGCCGCCGGTTTGGGACATGAGTTGTCTTGAGCAGGTCTGCGGAATCTGCACGATGGTGATTGACGGCACGGTGCGGCAATCGTGTTCGGCGCTCATAGATGATCTGTTGCTTGCTTCGGGCTCGGACACGGTCACTCTTCAGCCGATGTCGAAGTTCCCGAACGTCCGCGACCTCAAGGTTGACCGGACGAAGATGTTCGACCATTTGAAGCAGGTCCACGCTTGGGTCGAACTCGATGGCAGCCATAGCCTCGGGCCAGGGCCGGCGATCTCGAATGAGGTCGCACAAGAGCGTTACGCTCTTTCACGGTGCATGACGTGCGGTTGCTGTCTTGAGGCCTGCCCGCAGTACGGCGACGACAATTACATCGGCCCGCAGGCGATCGCACAGGCTCGGCTGTTCAATATGCATCCGGTCGGCAAGACCGATATTGATGAACGGCTCAATGGGCTAATGGGCGAGGACGGCATCACCAATTGCGGTAACGCGCAGAATTGCGTTCAGGTCTGCCCGATGTCGGTGCCTCTGACAAAGGCGATCTACGAAACGAACCGCGACATCACTGTCAACGCGCTTTTTGGCTGGCTGAAGAAGTAAGCAAGGCGTGATCTCAAAACAAAGCGGCTGCTGACACGCAGCCGTTTTCTATTGGACGGTAAGGATGTGTGCGTATTCGGGCACCTCGGTGCTGCTGATGAGCCCGCGACCGCAATCGGCGACAAACTCCTCGAGCTTGTCAGGCCGTAGCGGCGCGCTAAAAAGGTAACCCTGGCCGGAGTCGCAGCCGAGTGTCCGCAGAGCCGATATCTGATATTCGTGCTCTATGCCTTCGGCCACCAGGCCCAGATCGAGGTTGCGTGCCAAGGCGATGATCGTCCGGACGATCTCGGTGTTAGAGCCATCCTCTCGAATCATTTGGACGAATGATTTATCGATCTTCAGCCGCGAGATCGGCAACCGGACCAAATAACTGAGATTTGAATAGCCGGTGCCGAAATCGTCAATGTCTATTTCAACCCCGAGGTCGCGGAGTTGGACAAGCATCGCGATGGCACGGTCCTGGTGTTCAAAGAAAACCGACTCGGTTATCTCAAGCCGAAGATTTTCGGGCGAAAAGCCGGCCTGCGAGAGTATCAACTGGATACGCCCGACGAGGCCCGTGCTGCGAAACTGCTGCGACGAAAGATTTACGTTCACCTTCGTATGAGCATAGCGAGGGAACTTGCGATGTATATTGCGAACGTGGGTGCAGGCGGCACGAAGAATGTTCTCTCCAAGCGTATCGATCCATCCGATCTCCTCAGCAAGCGGAATAAAACGGCCCGGTGATATCTCGCCGAGCTCCGGATGATGCCAGCGGGCAAGGGCTTCAAAGCCGGTCAGTTCGCGGTCAGTGAGCGAAAAGAGCGGCTGAAAACAAACCTCGATCTTACCTTCCTTTATCGCCTGCCGCAGATCGGTCTCGAGCCGGAGCGTTTCGCTGGCTTCCGCGTGCATTGAGTCGTCAAAGATCTCGTATCTCGCCTTGCCGGATCGCTTTGCGTGATACATTGCGGTGTCGGCGTCGCGCATCATGTCCTCGGCCCGTTCATGACGCTCCGATGCATGAAGGATGCCGATGCTCGCCGAGCTGTAAACGACGTGCCCGCGGAGGTTGAAGGGGTTGGCGAGGTTTCGCTGAATGCGCTCGGCCATGCCGGCGATCTCAACGTCGTCGTAGGTTCCTTCGACCAAGACGGTGAACTCGTCGCCGCCGAGCCTGGCGACGAGATCGTGTGGACGGATCGAGTTCTTTAACCGATTCGAGATACTGATCAGAAGCTGATCGCCGACCATGTGCCCAAGGCTGTCATTGACGTATTTAAATCGGTCAAGGTCAATGAAGAGAACACTGGTTCGATGATTCTTGATACGCTGAGAACGGTGTAGAGCCTCGGTTAGTTTCTGGTGGAAACAGTTTCGGTTTGGAAGCCCGGTCAGCAGGTCGTGTGTTGCCTCGTGGACAAGTTTCTCTTCGGCTATCTTGCGGGCAGTTATGTCCTGCATTTGAAAGATGATCTCGCGACTACTCGTCGCCTGAGCTGCGGCAATTGACATACTCCAAAGTGTCCAAACGGTTTCGCCGTTTTTATTTCTGCACTGCTGTTCCATTTGATGCGACGGTACACGACCGGACGCGATCTCTCCGACTCGGAAAAAGACCATCGGTAGATCGTCTTCAAAAAATATTTCCCGTACCGTCTTGCCGAGAAGCTCGGTCGGGCGATATCCGAGCATTTCGCAAAGTGCTTTGTTAACCTTTAGAAATTCCCCACCGGGCCTGACGAGTGCGATCCCCATTGGGGCGTTATCGAAAGCGCTTCGGAATCGCTCTTCAGAGTCCTTTAATGCCACTGACCGCTCTTCAATCATGGTGGCATATTCGCGGGCCTGATCGGCTTGCTCAACGGACATTTCCACATTGCGGAGGTACATCCGATACGTTAGATAAATGAGTAATAGAATAGGGAATGCGAGGAGGGCGACGACGAAGCCGGCGTAGTCAACCAGCTGGATAAGAAGGCCCGCTCCGGCGGCGCCTACGATGTAAGTCAAAAAACTCCAAAGATATCGAGATAGCCACGTTTCTCGGAACGAAATACCCTGGTTCAACGAGTCATACAACGTCGCAAGTACGGTGTTAACCGCAAATTGCGTAAGGGCCATCAGAGCGAGGGCGAGAAGAAAATCTCGGAAATACGGTTCGTGACCGTGAAGCTGCGGCTCAGAGTACAGGCCGGTGGCAACGAGGACCAGATATACTGCGCCGGTCGAAATTGTGAGGGCCGCGGTGTTGAAAAGAATGGTCCGATACTTTTTGCAGAATCGCAATGCAGAAAAGAAAGTATCGACCGCCGAGAGCAGTATCGCGGCCTCGCCGCCGAACATCAACAGGGTCAGATAAACAAAGATATCGGAAACCGCGATGTGTGACTTGATCGTCGGAATGCGGATCAAAACCCTGGACGCGATGGCAATAGTGCACCCGGCGAGTATCAGGAACCGTGTATCCAGCGATGAGACGGGAAGCGTGGCGGCGGCATAGACGAAGATGGCGGCACCGGCCATGATCGTTAGCACTACGTAGTAGTTGACTGAGCTCGAAGAAGGGATCGGCTCAAAAGAGCTTTTGGGCATATTCTAGTCACGTGCTTCGCATGGGGGGGGGCGGAAGAGATCGATTTTCGAGGGAGGAAGGTTGGAAAGGGCCAAACCCATTGATGAGAATAAACCCTTTTAAGCTAAAAGTAAACAAGTTTTTACAGGAAAAGAGTGGTGCATTTTCCCGTGTTTCGGAGCCCCGCCTTGGCAAAGCTCTTGTGAGCGTGAATGGCCTCGACGTTGCTCAGCAAGCAAACATACATTGCCCTTCCGAGAAGGCGGCGGCATACCTCAGCAAGGCAGACCGAACCGATGCCGCGTCCGCGGAGGTTCGGGGCAACATAAACGCCCTCAAGGTAGATAACGTCAGATGCCTCGGCGATGATGTCTGCCTTGAAGACTAGCTGATCGCCTTCAAATACAACGAAGACCCGATTTTGCTCGATACGTCGGGCACAGCGTTTCAGGAATCCCTCGCGGTCGCGGCTCAGAGGGTCAGTTCCGGACTCGATAAATGCAACCTCGGCCTGTGCTCTGGCTACTTGGTCGAGTTCTTCGGGGCGAGCTTCGCGGACCTGCCATTCGCACTTCTGAACCGGGAACGGAAAATCCGTCTGGAACAGAAGTTCGGTGCATCTGAGCCGCGGCGTCATCTGCCCAATGGCGTAAAGTTCAAAGAACCGCGCGGCGACGTCGTCGTCCGACATTATAAGGTTGATCGGAATCCTCGATTCGCGGGCCTTTAGTGCAAAGGCTCGCAGCGAGCGGTCCGAACGCGACTCGATAAGCGTCGAGTGGCCGATCAGGGCAACGCCTTCAAGTTCACACTTCTCGTCAAAATAGCCGTAGAAGATGCCGCGGTTTAGTTCGCTCTCGATGCCGTTGTCAGCGATAAAGCTGCTCATCACGACCGTGTGGACCGGCCTCATTCCGAGGAACTCAGTGACCGCATGGAGATCCTCTGCGTTCAGTGTTCGAAGTCTTGTTAGATCGTAGGCAATGCTAGCCGAGGCCGGTTCAATGTCCAGATACATTTCAGGCGTTGTAGCAATATGCACGTTTAGCATTTTGGTGATCCTCCTCCTATAGGATTTTTCGGTATCTGGTGATCTTAAAAGGTGGACTCAGGCTCCATCCTGGGAGTGCGGTCGCCGATAAGCACACCGTCTCCGATAAGAACACCATCTCCGATGAGGACACCATCGCCGATCAAAACGCCATCGCCGATGAGAACACCGTCGCCGACCAGCACCCCGTCACCGACGAGCACTCCGGAAGGCATCAGGACCGTTCCTGAACCCGAGGCTCCGCCGTTGCTGGTCATCACGTTCGTATTGAGCGTGAGGCCGCCTGAGTAGAATGACGTTGTGTTAAGACTTAGCAGCCCAAGCGAGCTTGCGATACCACTGTCCGCCATGTAAACCGGACGATAGACGGTCTGGAATCGCGAAACCAGATTCGACCCAGTTAAGAAGGCGTAATTGGTTGTTACCATCTGCGACCACGGGAAGCTGTTTCCGCCGATGGTCGAAGATGTCGAAGGCATCGACCATCCGGAAATCATTACCCAAGAAGCACGGCCGACTCCCGAATCATAGGCAAGGTCGGACCGGAACCCGCCGACGAGCCGCAACGCACCTTCCAGGTTAAGCTGTCCGGCGCCTTGCTCAAACATATCCGCACCGGCAAGCGGCTGAGCGGTATATTGCAGGATCATCCGAACCATTCCGGGCGTCAGGTTCGGGTTCGCCTGGAGCAGCAATGCTGCCGCACCGGCGACGATGGGGGCGGACATCGAAGTCCCGCTCTGGTACATCAGAGCGTCTGCGGCAGTCTCACCCGAAGCAAGCGGAACATTGAGTTCAGGGGCTGAGGCGGAGCGCAGGTTATTCGGTGCCCGATACGAGATCAACTGGTTGCCCGGGGCAACGAGGTCCGGCTTCATCACGTTATCGAAAACGCGTTGGCCGAGTGAATTTGTGTAGAAGCTGCGGGTCGGGCCACGTGAGCTGTAGGACGTAATACGGTCGTCCGAGCGGCTGACCGTGCCGTAGCTGTTGCTGGCCCCGACGGTGATGACCCACGGGCTGTTGCCCGGCGAGTGGATCGTGCCATAAAGCTTTCCGCCGACAGGAGCACGGCCGAGATTACCGGCTGCAGCTACGACGACGATGCCGTGATTCGCGAGTTCCTTTACCTTGAGCCCGATCGGATCGTTGGTGTAGGTGTCAACGGCAACCGTGCCGAGGCTAAGGTTGACGACTCGGATGTTGTGCTGCGTTCGGTTCTGAAGTATCCAGTTGAGTCCATTCAGAAGCCACGAGGTCTGGCCGATGCCGCTATTGTTAAGTACCTTTACGCTGATGATGTTCGCGTCGGGAGCTACGCCGCGATACGCACCATTGTTCTTTGCCGAATTGCCCGCGGCAAGTCCGGCGACGTGAGATCCGTGGCCGTAGGCATCGCCCGTGCCGTCACCGGTGAAATCGACATTCGCCTTGATTCGCGACTGGCCATTGCTGTTGAGCCAGCCGGCGTGTCCGGCGTAAATGCCCGAGTCGACAACAGCAATGCCAACGCCACTACCCGTCAGGTTCATCGATTGGCCGCCGACCTGCTGAAGCCGGCTGCCGGTCGCGCCGATCGTATCTTCAACGTGGCCGGTGCGTGCGGTCTTGCGATCCGGCGAAATGTAGTTAATGAGTCCGCTTCGCGAAAGCTCTTCGAGCGAACCTATCGGAAGCTCGACGACGAGCGTGTCCGAAATTCCGATGCGGTCGTGAACGAGGATCCCGTGCCGGTCGAACGTCTCGCGAAGAACGGGTGAATTGGCATCCCTCGCCTGCATGATCGCGTTGATCCGCTTGTTGGCGGGCTGCGAGGCGATCATGTCGCGGAGGTCGGCCGAGACGTTGTCGCCGCGGTATTCATTAGGCGAAGCGGCCGAGGCATCGGCTGCGTTTGCTCCGCTGATCGAGGCGATCTCGATCACGTCAAATACTTCGCTGAGTTCCGGGTGGGCGGCGATGAGTTCACCGTAAACCGAAGCAGAGGCACCGGCGATGAGCCGGACGTCACCTTCGGTAATAGCTTCCCAAAGCACGGACCTGAGCGATGATTCCTGAACAAACCCCTTGATATTGTTGATGAAAAGAATGACTTCGCCTTCCTGTGCGGCGGCGTCCTCTATAACGGTGGTGAGCCGATGTGCGAGGTCAGCCTGCGAGCGGGCGTTCGAGAAGAGATTCGCGTCGTCAAGAACAACGACCGCCTTGCCCTGAAGCGATGCCGGTACGCTGCCCTTGGCTATGCGAATCGCGAGCTGTTCAACAACGGGACGCTGAGCGCTGTTGAATTCGTCGATGAGAAGAAGCTGACGGCCGGACTTACCAACTAACGCATTGATGAGGTCAAGAGCCTCACGATCAAAGCTTAGGTCCTCCCGCAGGCTTCCTTGACGGCCAAGCTGCGTAAGGTCAACGGTAAATTCGGCACCGGTCAAATTTCGTTCGGCGTTTCCGGCCGCGGGTGCGGCGGTGATCATTAGGACGTTCGAGAAAAGCAGCGAGGCGAGGGCAAATGCCCCGACGGCTGCTCTGAACGTTCCTTTTTTTAGGCTCTCGATAATCATTTCTGTTTGCTCCTGCGATCCTAAGAATCGTGGGAAGAGCGGCATTTCTGCCGCCGTTTCTAAATACAAGGGACGTGCCACTTAGCTAAGTGAAGAAATAGAGGGAGTTAGCGTGAGAGATGGGTGCGGATGACGTAAATTGCTCGGGCAGGTTGAATGAACCGCTCGGTCAAGTTGACCGAAAAAAAGAACGCCCGAAGGCGTCCTTTAGAAAAAAGCAGTTTGAGGTTCGGATCAGATCTGAAGCACGTCGATCAGTTCCTGAACCGAGGCGGCACTCTTTTGGAGGGCAGCACGCTCGTCGTTGGTCAGGTTGATCTCGATGATCTGCTCGACGCCGTTCTTGCCGAGTTTGACCGGAACGCCGACGAAAAGATTCGAGACGCCGTATTCGCCTTCGAGGAAGACAGCACAAGGAAGGATCTTCTTTTTGTCCTTGAGGATCGCTTCGGCCATCTCGACCGCTCCGAGCGACGGGGCATAAAAAGCCGAGCCGGTCTTGAGCAGGCCGACGATCTCGGCCCCACCATTGGCGGTACGCGTAACGATCTGTTCGATCTGCTCGGCGGGCAGAAGCTCGGTGATCGGGATTCCGGCACAGGTCGAATAACGCGGAAGCGGCACCATCGTGTCGCCGTGGCCGCCGAGGACGAACGCCGTAACGTTCTCGACCGAGACGTTGAGGGCCTCAGCCAGGAAGCATCGCATGCGGGCGGCATCAAGCACGCCAGCCATTCCCATAACGCGGTTCTTCGGGAAGCCCGAGCGGCGGAATGCGACCTGCGTCATTGCGTCGAGCGGGTTCGAGACGACGATGATGAATGCGTTCGGGCTGTATTTTGCCACTTGGTCGGTGACCTGCCCAACGATATCCGAGTTTGTCTTCAAGAGGTCGTCGCGGCTCATACCGGGCTTGCGGGGAAGTCCGGCGGTGATGATGACGATGTCCGAATCCGCCGTTTCCTCGTAGGAATTTGCTCCGACGAGCTTTACGTCAAAGCCGTCGATCGGAGCGGCCTGTGCAAGGTCAAGGGCCTTGCCCTGCGGCGTTCCCTCAACGATATCGACCAAAACGACGTCCGCCAGCTCCTTGCTCGCGATCCAATGAGCCGCCGTCGCACCGACGTTTCCTGCCCCAACAACCGTAACTTTATTTCTTCCAGCCATTTCTTAGTTTCTCCAAATAGTTGATTTATAAGCGTGTTTTGTTAAAGGAACTATTCTATGATGTGAGAAAACATCCCGCAAACGTGTTAGAGAAAGATTATGAGAAAAGCGGCTTTTAAGGCGGCGAGTTTGTGGCTCGCTGCGGTATCGGTGTTCGTTGTAAGTGCATTTCCGCAGGACGCTTCGCCGAGTGTTTCCGGGAAGCGGGTTAAGCGATTGGTCATTCGCGGGGCATTGATGGTGGATGGCAGCGGGAAGCCGGCGGCCGGGCCGTATGACATCGTGGTTGAGAACGACCGCATCGCGCAGATCGCCGCGTTTGATCCCGTTGCGGCAAAGGAAGGACGAGCGAGGCGGCCGGCCAAGGGCGACATTGAGATCGACGCAGCGGGCAAATATGTGCTCCCGGGCCTGGTAAATCTCCACGGCCACACACAGGACGAACGCGGCGGCGTGCCGATGCCGGTCGAATATGTGACCAAGCTCTGGCTCGCCTGCGGCATTACGACCGTTCGCGACGCCTGGGCGAATCCGAAGATACTCGAATACAGTCGACGCATCAATGCCGGTACTCTCGTCGGGCCGCGGATATTTCCCTACGGCGGATTTCCGGCGCCGAACATCAACACGCCCGAGCAAGCACGGCAGCGGGTCCGCGACCTGAAGGCCGCCGGTTACGACGGCATCAAGCTTTACACCATCGACCGCGACCTGATGGCGGCGATGATGGACGAAGCGAAGAAGCAGGGAATGCGGGTGATGCACCACACCGGCGTCGAGGAGACGAACGCCCTCGACGACATTAAGTTTGGCACGACGACCATCGAGCACTGGTACGGTATTCCGGACGCGGCGATCATCGGCGGTCGGCAGAATTTCCCGCCGGATTATAACTACAACGACGAAGTTGACCGCTTTCGCTACGCCGGAAGGCTCTGGCGCGAGGCCGACCGCGAGCGGCTGATGAAGGTGCTCGACGGGATGATCGAGGCGGGCGTCGCATGGAACCCGACGCTCGTCATCTACGAAGCCTCGCGTGACCTTCAGCGTGCCCAGACCAACCCGGCGTTTGCGGAGTATCTCCATCCGGTACTCGAAGATTTCTTCCGGCCCAATCCGGCGAATCACGGTTCGTATTTCATCGGCTGGTCGACGACCGATGAAACATATTGGAAAGAGAACTACCGCATCTGGATGAATGCTTTGCTTGAGTTCGGCAATCGCGGTGGGACGATCGGCACGGGTGAAGATGCGGGCTTCATCTATCAGGTTTACGGCTTTGGGCTGATCCGCGAGCTTGAGCTGCATCAGGAAGCGGGCTTTCATCCGCTGACGGTCGTCAAGCACGCGACGAGCAACGGCGCCAAGATACTTGGAAAAGAGAGCGAACTCGGCCGCATCCGCGTCGGCTTCAAGGCCGACCTGATCGTTGTCAATGGCAATCCGCTTGAGAATTTCAAGGTGCTCTCGCCGCTTGGGGTCGAGGAGATCCGCGATGGCAATGCGGTGAAGACCGGCGGCATCGAATGGACGATCATGGACGGCATTCCGTATCACGCTCCGACGCTTGCCGCCGAGGTCCGCGAAATTGTGACCGCCGCAAGGCGAAATGCAGCCACAAAATAGAAAAGCCCGGTGCGCTCTCCCCTTCACACCGGACTTCTCTTGACTGGCTTTGCGGATAAACCGCTCCACCAAGTTTTCGCTTTCTAGGATGCAACGCGTGTGCCAGCGAGTTGCCGGGAAATAAAGCTCCAAATCACGGGGCTTCCATCTTACCGAGGGGCCGCAGCCGAGCGGCCCTTTCGACATTTTCGGTTGCATCCTATACGAAATCAGTCGCTGGCTCATTGCAAGATCGGGTGGCCGCCGCCCTGGCTGTGGTCGGCGGTCTGCTGATAACGGCGGCGGTCGTTGTGGAAAAGCACGAGGTGCTCGCCCTCGAACCGGACCAGGTCAGAGACCCTTGCGTAGTCGCGTTCGTGCTCGGCGATAACGAACGCCATCGGGTTGAAAGCGATGACCATTCCGGCCGCGTAGATGAAGCCGCCCTGGTCGTAATCCGTGCCGGCATACTGGGCCGCACCGACGGCGATGTCCGGCGAATACTTGCCCGCCGCGTCGCGAACGCGGTCGGCTTTTCCGATAAAGACCGAGTAATCGCGGTGGCTGAGGCGCCGGCTATAGCCGTTCTTCCGGGCAACGGCGAAGAGGTCGTCAAGTCCCTTGTCTATCGCGGCCAGCATCCGGGCATTCGGCTGGCGGACGGCGTAAACATTCGCACCTTTCCGCGTTCGGACCGCGACCGTGAACCGGTCCTGCGTCACCCTTTCAGCCTCGGCCAGCACCTGCCGGTTCTGTGCAACCACACCCGCCGCCCCGGCAACGGCCGTCAACGCAACGATCAATATCAGCTTGTTCAACATAATTTCCCCCGCAAACATAATAACAACCGCTGTGCCAAACCCTGAGCCCTCGCTTTTCCACGTCCCGAGCGTTTCATTTTTTAAAAAGGCCTTATGTTTCTGAAACAAAGTGAAACAGATGAAACAAAGTGAAACAGATGAAACAACTGAAACACGTGAAACATCTGGAACGTTTGGGACACGCGGGCGGGCTTGAGTCTTTGGTCTTTGGTCTTTGGTTTTTGGTCTTTGGTTCGTCGTCATTGCTTTTCGATCAATGGCTAACAGCTAACAGCTAACAGCTAAAAGCTGATCGCTGCAAATATTTGACTTTGGCCAAACGGCTTGTGCGCTCGCGGCGGGCTTTGCATTAAGATCCGCTTCCCCGGAAAGCCGCAAAGCTGCAAAGGCACCGCAAAGCCTTTCTTTTGATCATTTTCCGTTGTCCACTTTCCATTATCCATTCGCAATTGGTCGCTGCCCTCCATTGTCACCACTCTCCGCCCACATGTGAATGGCGATCCGTGAGATATGGAAGATATGGATGATATGGATAGTTGTGAGTTGCAGAGTTACAGAGTTGCAGAGTTGCGAAGTTTGGAATCGTACATTCCGCATTAATAAAGCTCCCCTCCTTGTTTAGGAGGGGTGGACGCCGCTTCGGCGGACGGGGAGGTAGAAAGTTCTGAGTCTGTGCCTTCTGTGTCTTTCGTCTGTGTCTTCTGTGTTCATAAAAAAAACCATTACCACAGAATGCACAGAACCAGATCCGAACCGCACAGACCGGCCCGCGGAGTCGTCGAAGATGACGGAATTGGTGTAGCCCACATCGCGAGATGTGGGTCGCGTTTCTTAAACCGAATCTGAACCGTTGAGGACGGTGGCATCGGTCGTTGAGATGTTTTCAACCACGAAAGAAGAAAAGAAGAAAACAAGACCGCCGTCTGTGGCTTTCGTCTGTGTCCTCTGGGTTCGCTTGTAATACAACTTTCAAAACCACAGAAGGCACAGAACCAAACCGACCCGCACAGACCGGCCCGGCGGCTCTGCCGCTCTATTTGCGGAAAAGTTTCACTTTTCCGAGAGGCTATCAACATTCTTGCGGCTATGCCGCCGGCGGCGGAGCCGCGTGAGGTGGATTGGTCGCGACGGTGAAGCTGAGCTTCACCGCAAATAGAGCGGCGGAGCCGCGAGAGCATGCGGCCGATCTGATCTCTGCCCGTAGCTCCCTCTGCTCTACACCAATTTGGTGACGCATTTCGCGGCCGGGCGGTCTATAATGCCCGCAGGGCAACCTGTGGCGGAGCACCTGACTCAAATAGAGACGGTAGAGCCGCAGTTTAGTTATTTGACAACCGATCATCTTGGGAGCCCGCGGGTGGTGACGGACGAGGATGGGCGGGTGACGAGCCGGCGGGACTACACGGCGTTTGGCGAGGAAAGCGTTACGCCGGAGCGGGCGGCGGGGCTTGGCTATGCGGGCACGAGCGAGACGCGGAAGGGCTACACGGGTTACGAGAAGGACGCCGAATCCGGCCTCGACTTCGCCCAGGCGAGATACTACAACTCGAAGCACGGCCGATTCACATCCGTCGATCCGCTGACGGCGAGCGCCACCATCCGCAACCCGCAGACCTTTAACCGATACACCTACGTCCTCAACTCGCCATACAAGTTCACCGACCCGCTCGGCCTGATCCCCGAATCCACCGTAGCCTGCGGCAACCGATGCCGAAACTCCGACGGCGGCTCAGGCTTCTGGATGGGCCGAGATGCTTCTTTCGATTGGGCTCGTGAATGGTTCGGAGAAGTAGCGGGTTACGAATTAGATCAGCCGAACGGCCAGTTTGTTGAGGACTTTAGTCGAAACATTTCGTATTTAGTTGTACCTGGATCGACGACTTCAACTCAAAACGATCCACGTGTCGCAGCTGCTGCGAGCCCGACTGTGATCGTGAACCTAGAGCGGGGAGGGACGACAGTCGCGACTGGAGTGAATATTAACCTGCCCTCTGCGATAACAGATGCTTTAGAGAACGTTGCAATCGGATTGGCGAACCTGACTGATTTACTGGATAAACAATTTGCCGAGTTTCGTGATCGTATAGATTATCTTATGGCTAAGGGGTAGGCCGTTGATTACAGGCATGATCGCGGGATGCTGGTGATTTCAAGTATCGAGATCGACCGAGGTGTCGGTTTTTCGTGGGGATTTGGTTCTGGCGAAGTGTCGGCCACAGTAGCGAACAACATATACGATTTGGCAAGTCGTTACAACGACACTGTCAGCCAGATGAGGATAAAATTTACTGAGGGTAAAACTGCGTTTCAGACGAATCCAGCATTTAAGAATCTCATGACGAGCCGTGTTGGGAGTCGGCGAAAGAACATTCGTTTGACGAGCAGCTATTTAGGAGAACTGTATGATTCACGTATTGGCTCATTTAATCGGTAAATGACCATGACACATTGGCGCACTATCGTGAGGTGATCTATGAAAATGCTTTTCGGAATCGCAATTTGCTTCGTTGTTTTAGGGCTTATCTTGATGGGCTGTAATAAACAACAACTAGAGCGTGCATCTACGGGAAATTCGCCAGACAGTTTTGAGAAGGTATCACACAATGTTGGCGATTCCATCACCGCTCCCCGCCGGACGCTTGATAATGATGCGACTGGTGTCGTGATCGCATTTTGGCGTGCTTCAAGAGAATACGGTTCGGCTGCCGCTGGGGACTTCGTCTCGGAAGTTCCGGATAGCTTTGCGAATTCAACTCGTCGATGCGAAAGGTCAGCAGAGGAAGAGGCCGGGAATCGTGGTCGCGAATCGGCAGAGCTCGATGCGGTTGTTCCGTCAGAAGAGAAAGACTGGCGATTCAATAGGATCGTGACATTGGCAAAGCTGATCGGCGACACGAAACTCGAATACTTGTCCGTGGAACACGATAGCTCATATGAGAACGAATCAGTTGTAGCAGTAAAATATCGCCACCCGGAAATTGATGGAATGGTTGCTAGTCAGTATTTCTTCCTTTATCGCAGTCAAGACACGTGGCGAATTTTCATGATTGTTGAAGATCCGTTGTTCCTGAACCCAAGTTACGCTGGTCAAAATTGTAGGTCCATATACTGAAGTACTTAACTCACGCAGAAGTAGAGCAACATGAATAGACTTTTCGTGGCGGGGCTTGGCTATGCGGGCACGAGCGAGACGCGGAAGGGCTACACGGGCTACGAGAAAGACACCGAATCGGGCCTCGACTTCGCCCAGGCGAGATATTACAGCTCAGTCCACGGAAGATACACATCCGTCGATCCGCTGACGGCGAGCGCTACCATCCGCAACCCGCAGACCTTCAACCGGTACATTCCGGTTTGCAAGATCAGAGCCCGGACTCTGATCTCCCGGACCCCGAACCTGTGGCGGAAGAGTGGTGCCCGAGCGGGCCGGTCTTGAAGAACCTCCTCGGCACGACCGCCGATCACGTGATGGTACTGGGGACGGGAATCGAACCCGTACGACCCTAAGGTCACAGGATTTTAAGTCCTGGGCGTCTACCAATTCCGCCACCCCAGCACGAAGATGAGATTAGCACAACCGACCCCGAGGTTAAAGAAATGCAATGGTTCGGCTGCTGCTGCCTGAACGGGTGAGGCCGGGCGGCGATATGCTATCATTTGGGCAGAGGTCGAGGTTCTTGGCTGATGGAACAGTACGCTTGGATAGTGTGGGTCGTGCTCGGGGTTTCGCTGATCGTGGCGGAGACATTTACGCTCGGCTTCGTGCTTTTTTGGTTCGGGCTCGGGGCATTGGCCGCAGCTCTTGTCGGGATGATGGGCTTTGGCTACCTCTGGCAGTTCATCGCGTTCATTGCCGTTTCCGGTGCTCTGACGGCGATGTCGCGGACCATCTTTTCCAACTATATGTGGGGCAAGGGCGACCGCGAATCAAAGTTTGGCGTAGATGCCTTGCCGGGGAAGGTCGGTACGGTTCTCGAGGGAAGCAAGGGAGCGCTGAACGCAGCTTCGGTCAGCGTGCAGGGCTCGGAATGGACTGCGATCCCTGCCGATGAAGATACCGTGCTTGTGGCCGGCGAAAAGGTAGAGGTCGTCCGCGTCGAAGGAGCGAAGATCTTTGTCCGCCCCTCGCGAAAGGAAATTCCGGGCTGGAAGCAAGACTAGACCTCGTCCTCGAGTATCTCCGCCGTATCCTGCTCGGCGGTGTCGTGAACATTCCCCAGATCAAGCAACTCCAATTGAACATCGTCGCCGTTCGGGGCGGGCAGGTTGTCGCCGGTCAGCTTTGCGACGACGAGCGTGATGTTATCTTCGCCACCGTTGTTGTTGGCCTCGGTAACGAGCTGGGCCGCGGCCTGGGCGAGCGTTTCGTAATTTTCCGTAACTATCCGCTGGATCCCGGCGGCAGTCACCTTGTTTGAAAGTCCGTCGCTGCAGAGCAGCAATACATCGCCATCGCAAGGTTTTAAGCGGGCGGCAACGGGGAATATCTCGTTCTGAGCGCCGAGCGCCTGCAGGATCACGTTCTTCAGCGTGTGGGTCTCGGCCTCTTCGGGCGAGATCTGCTGAGCATCAATGAGCTGCTGAACGAGCGACTGATCCTTTGTTACCTGATAGATCTTTCCGTTGCGGACGAGGTATGCACGGCTATCGCCGACCTGAACAAGATCGACGCCGCGAGACGTTACGCCAAGCCCGGTGAAGGTCGCGCCCATTCCCTGAAACTGAGTGTCCGAGCGGCCTTGTTGATGGATAAGGTAATTTGCGTAAACGGTTGCGTTGTAGAGCTTTGCGATGAGATTGTAGTCGTAGGCCTCTGGTGTAAGCGTCTCTTCAAGGTCCTCTTCGAGCAGCTTTTCGCAGACGCATTCGACCGCCATCGTGCTCGCGACCTCACCCGCCATCGCTCCGCCCATTCCGTCCGAGACGGCAAGCACTACCCCGTTGTCATCAACTTCGAAAGCTTGGCTTTCAATGATGAACTCAGAATCTTCCTGTGTGCCCGTCCAGGCGAGCGAACGCGAGATGTGCAGCATGAGGTAATTATCCTCATTGCCTTTCCTTACGCGTCCGACGTGGGACGTGGCATGAACCTCAACATTTAGCATATACGATCAGTGAGCACGGCCGCGGGTAGCCATCAACGCGGAGACGTCGCCTCCGCAATTTCATCGGACGCTTCAGGCAAGTGCCTGATCGAGGTCCGCAATAATATCTTCGGCATCCTCAATGCCGACCGAGATCCTGACGAGCCCGTCGGTGATGCCGAGCTGGCTACGCCGCTCCTCGGGCACCGATGCGTGTGTCATCGACGCCGGGTGCGAGATCAAAGATTCAACGCCCCCGAGGCTCTCTCCAAGTGTACACAGTTTGACGCCCTCAAGCACCTTTTTTGCATTTTCAAGCGAACCGGTTTCAAACGCGACCATCCCGCCAAAGCCGGACTGCTGCCGCTTTGCAAGTTCGTGCTGCGGGTGCGAAGCGAGCCCCGGATAATAGACTTTTTCTACCCGCGGATGCTCGGCCAGAAAGTTCGCGACCTGCCGGCCGTTGCGGTCGTGTGCCTCCATTCGGACGGCAAGCGTCTTGGTTCCGCGGAGAACAAGGAACGAATCCATCGGCGAAAGTATGGCACCAATGCTGTTCTGAATAAAGCCGATCCATTCGGCGTCTTTCTCGTCGTTCAAAGCCGCGAAGCCGCCGACGCTGTCCGAGTGGCCGTTAAGATATTTGGTGGTCGAATGAACGACGATGTCGCAGCCGAGATCGAGCGGCCGCTGAAAGTAGGGCGACATGAACGTATTGTCGCAAACGACCTTTGCACCGCGGGCGTGCGAGAGCTCGGCGACGGCGGCGAGATCGGTTACCGTCATCACCGGATTCGTCGGCGTTTCGACGAAGACCATCTTGGTGTTCGGCTTAAAAGCATTCTCGAACTCGGAAAGGTCAGAGCTATCGACCAGATCGAACTCGACGCCGTAGTTTCTGAGCACGCGGTCGAAAAGCCGGAAGGTTCCGCCGTAAGTGTTATCGCCGAGCAGGACGTGCTCGCCAGCTTTCACGAGCTTGAGCACCGAATCGATAGCCGACATCCCGGATGCGAAGGCAAAGCCGAAGCGTGCATTTTCAAGTGCTGCAATATTTTTCTCGAGAGCAGTGCGGGTCGGGTTTTGCGTTCGAGCGTATTCGTAACCCTTATGGCGGCCGAGGCCGTCTTGGGCATAGGTCGAGGTCTGGTAGATGGGTACCGATACCGCGCCCGTTGCCGGATCGGGCTCGTTACCGGCGTGGATCGCAATTGTTGAAAATCCCATACTTGGTAGAGCAGAAACGCTAATCTTGATATTCAGCCATTTTATCTGCTTTTAAGGAAATTGACCAACCCGGCGGGACTTTGATCACCAACCGAAATGGTATCGGTCGAAGTCTTGTATGTCAAACAAGTTAGGCCCGAAACAATGACTCCGGAAAAGCGGGAATTAAAAGCCTATTTCGGGCCGCTCCGGGAGAAACGAAAATCACGTCCGTTATAATTGAAAGTTATACAACTATCCGATAGGATAATCTCACAATCGCGAATAAAAGATGGACATTAACCAGCTTGAAGTTCTTGTAACGGTGGCCAATGAGCGGAGCTTTTCAAGGGCCGCCGAGATACTCGACCGAACGCAACCGGCCGTCAGCCAGGCGATCAGCCGGCTCGAGCAGGACCTCGGGCAGCGGCTCTTCGACCGTTCATCAAAGGACGGTACACTGACCGATGCCGGCGAGGTATTGGTCGAATACGCGCGGCAGATACTCAATCTTCGCCGCAATGCGGAGCTTGCCGTAAAGGAACTTTCGGAACTCCACCGCGGGAAGGTGACGATCAGCGCAAATGAGCATACGGTCTTTTACCTTCTGCCGGTGATAATGGAATTTCGCCGCCGGCATCCGCAGATCAAGGTCGAGGTAAAACGCGGCGTTGCGAGCCGGATACCGAAAGAGATCGCTTCGCGGGAAGTGGAACTCGGCGTGCTTTCATTCAAGCCGGCCGATCCGGGGCTTCGGGCGATGCAGGTGCTGACGGACGAACTTGTGCTGATCGTGGCACCTGGCCATAAATTTGCCGGCCGGGTTTCGATCCCGATCAGGGAACTGGCCGACGAGACCTTTATCGCACACAATGCGAAATCACCTTACCGCGAAAAAGTGATAGAGTGTTTTGCAAGCCACCGCACTCCGCTTCGGATCACTGTCGAGCTGCCGTCACTCGAAGCGATCAAAAGGATGGTCGAGCAAAATGCAGGCGTCGCACTTGTGCCCCGGCTGACGGCCGCCGGTGAGATCGCAAGCGGACGATTGCTTGGGATCTCGGTCAAGGAAATGAGGCTCGAACGGCGTCTCCACATTGTTTATCGCCGTAATTCACCGCTTTCACACGCGGCCAAGGCGTTCCTCGAACTTGCCGAGGAAATGGCACGTCCGGGCGAGCCGGCTGCTGAAGGAACAGCGGCATAAACCCGGTAACAGAATAGAAACACTGACAGCATATTGTAAGGGAAGGACGAAACACTGAATGTTTGAACAATTTACACTCGGCATCGAAGAGGAGTTCCAGATCGTCGATCCGCATACCCGGGAATTAAAGTCTCATGTGTCCGAGATCCTCGATGAGGGCAAGCTCCTGCTTGGCGAAAAGATCAAGCCGGAGATGATCCAGTCAATGATAGAGGTCGGCACCGGCGTCTGTGCCAATATCCAGGAAGCGCGCGAAGATATCACAAAACTTCGCTGCATCATCTCCGGGCTTGCCCGCAGAAAGGGAATGGCGATCGCTGCGGCATCGACGCATCCTTTCTCAAAGTGGTCGGAGCAGGAGATCTACGAAGGCGACCGTTACAAGCTTCTCGTTGACGAGCTGCAGATGGTGGCGAGAAGCCTGCTGATCTTTGGTGTCCATGTCCACGTTGCGGTCAAGGACCTTGATCGGCGGATCAACATTATGAACGCGGCCCGCTACTTCCTGCCGCATGTCCTTGCGATGACGACCTCTTCGCCTTTCTGGCTGGGCTTCAACACCGGCCTGAAATCGTACCGCACGGAAGTTTTCAAGAAGTTCCCGCGAACGGATATTCCCGATCACTTCGAATCATTTCAGCAGTATCAGAGCTACGTCGATCTGCTCGTCAAAATGAACTGCATTCAGGATGGGACAAAGATCTGGTGGGACGTACGGCCGCATTGCAAATTCCCGACTCTTGAGTTTAGGATCGCGGACATCCCGACACGGGTAGATGATACGATCGCCGTTGCCGCACTCTTCCAGGCGATCGTCGCAAAGCTCAACGTCCTGATCGACAAGAATCTCGGATTTCGGCTTTATCACCGGCGATTGATCCAGGAAAATAAATGGCGTGCGGTTCGATACGGGCTTGACGGCAAACTGCTCGACCTCGGGAAGCAGAAAGAAGTGCCGGTCAAGGACCTGATCCGTGAACTACTCGATTTCGTTGACGATGTTCTTGACCCGCTTGACTCGCGGAAAGAGGTTGAGCACATCCACACGATCCTCGAACGGGGAACTTCGGCCGACAAACAGCTTAAGGTTTACGAAGAGACAGGCGGTGATTTCAAGGCCGTAGTCGATATGTTGATCGAAGACACGCTCGAAAACGTCCCCAAGCACTGTTTCGACTGAATTGACGATGGTTTCGTAGAAGCAACGAAAAAGGTGGCCTCGGATCTCGGGGCCGCCACCTTTTCAATTTTAGTCTCCGACTATCGGTGCTGCTTTGCGAGCTTGAGGAAATTTTCGAAGAGGATGCGGCCGTCGCGGGACTCGTTCGGGTGTTCCCAGCGGGTTGGGTTCTTTGACCAATCCTCGAAAGATTTCTCGAGGTGAAACTGTACGCAGTAGATCAACTGGCCATCGGACCTTTTGACCATCATCTGATTCCGGCAAAGATACGAGGTCGCGAGCAGGTGGAAGCCTTCGGGCACGCCCATAACCTGGACGCCATGGTTCTGCCAAACGCGGAGCACGTCGCTTTCTTTTGTGTAATCCTGCCAAACCCCGGACATCGTATCGTCGATCCCATCGAAGATCGGGTCCGAGCGGTCGGTGATCTTGACGAAGCGATACTGGTATTCGACGAGCCGGTCCGCTCGCTTTTCGTGCAGCTCAAGACCATCGAGCGTTTTGAGCTCCGAGCCATACGCGACGCCGACAAGCTGGTGCGCCCCGCAGATGGCGAGCACGGGGAGCTTCGTTGTGTGGATGAACTCCTTGAAGCTCTCGATGTGCTCCGGATTGTAGTAGTCAAAATCGCTGAAAGTTCCGCTCAGGACGATCGCCTCGGGGCGAAAATCGGCTACGGCCCTGGCGATCTCAGAAAGATGCACGGTGGTCGATTTCGGCGAACGCACTAACCGGTTGAGGTTCTGTGCAATGTTGTCGGTCGCCATTCCAGCGACCTTGCGTTCAAAACGAAGGCGTGAGGGGATCGAATCCTGCCATTCCTCGTGTGCCAGCGGCGAGAGGTCGCTTTCATAGCGAAGCAGATTGTTGACGATCAGTACGCGGGCGCTGTCGATCGTTTTTTCGATCGGCTCGTAGAGACAGAAGGTGCGGTTCCCGTGCGGGAACGGCAACTCTTCTCGGACGGCGGCTTGGCGAACGGCATCGAACATAATCGTTAACCCGAAATGAACTGTTCCGTAACCCGTAATACCGGGTTACGGACCATTTGATGATTATATCAGTCTTTCCTTTGCTTGGTCGAGGTCTCAAAGAGCGGCATGATCTCACCGGAGCCGATCTTGGCGATCTCCGCACGCATCTCGCGCACTACGGCGGCCCGCACTCGGCCGGCCGCTTGCGGCGAAAGCCCTGCAATTGTGGAGACGATCTGCGACTCGGTATTTGCCCATGCGGCCTCAAATTCTTCGGCGAGTTCCGGTATCCGGGTTATGTCGTAGGGAACAGCGACCTTGCGGCAGCCGAGCCGGGCAAAAACGGCCAGATAGCGGGCGACGGGACGTGTTGGGCATTGCAGGCGGACACGGCCGACCTTCAACTCGCAGCCGAGCAGAGTGTCCATTATTACGGGCGAAGTCTCGCGTTCGGCGATGTCCATCTCAAAGGCTCGGGTCCGCAGCGGGCGAACGCGGTCCGCGTAGATGTGCGGTATCCAGTTTTCGCCGATGGCATTTCGTATCTCTGCAGCTCCTGTCATCATCCCGTCCGGGCACCTGAATTTAAAATAGAAAAGCCGGATGCAGCCGCAAACGCGACGGCATCCGGCATGTCGGAATTACCTTTGTGAAACGGCTTCGGCGATCGGCTGCGTGCTGAAACGCTCGATGACACGATTACCAAATATGCCGAAATAGAATGTGCCGATGACCGTAACCAGGATCGCCGCGGCAAGTGCCGAGGGGATTCGCGGCTCGACCCAATCGGTCGCACGCTCCTTGAAGAACATCACGACGATCATACGCAGGTAATAGTAAGCGGAGATCGCTGTATTGATAACGGCGGCGACGACCATTATCGTCAGCAGCGGGTTGTTGGCCTCGAGAGCGGGCCGGAAGACGAGCACCTTACCGATAAAGCCCGCGGTCAGCGGCAGCCCGAGGAGGCTGAGCATAAAGAGCGAAAGCGTAAAGGCGAGCACGGGTGATTTAAAGCCGATGCCGTTGAAGTCCTCAAACTCGGTTCGGCGGTCGTTCTTTTGTCCCAGCAAGGTGATGATGGCAAATGAGCCAATGTTCGCCACAGCGTAAGAAAGCATATAGAACGCCACGGCAGCGATGGCGGCGTCGCGGTTCGATTGGGTTAGAGCAACGCCCGCTCCGACAAATCCGACGAGTGCATAGCCCGCGTGCGAGATCGAAGAATACGCAAGCATACGCTTGACGTTGTTCTGCATTATCGCCGCGACGTTTCCGACGGTCATCGTTGCGATCGCCATTACGGCAAGTGCGGTCGTCCAGGAATAGTTTAGATAGCCCGCTGCCTCAAGCCCGCCGACCACCGGGAAGCCGATGACAAAGATGCGAAGGAACGAGGCGAACGCGGCGGCTTTCGGCCCGGCGGCCATAAAGCCGGTAACGGGCGAAGGAGCACCTTCATAAACGTCTGGTGCCCAAACGTGGAACGGAGCGGCCGCGACCTTGAAACCGAAGCCGACAATAAGCATCGCCGCACCAACGAGCAGAAGGGCAGGGAAGTTCGGGTCGGCCACCTTCGCGGCGATCTCGGTAATGTTCATCGTACCGGTCGCTCCATAGATCAATGCCATTCCGTAAAGCAAAAACGCCGAGGCGAGCGAGCCGAGGATGAAATATTTCATCGCAGATTCATTCGACTTGAGGTCCGATTTGCGAAGCCCGGCCATTACGTAAGTGGCGATGGAAAGCGTCTCAAGCCCAAGGAAAATAATGACGAGGTCATTGCCCGAGGACATCAGGAGCATACCGAATGTCGCGAAGAGCAGCAGTGCGTGATATTCCCCGCCGGGCACGTCTTCGCGTTCGATCCAGACGCTTGAGACCAGAATCGTAAGAGCCGCAACGAGCAAAAATACGACCGAGAAACTCAACCGGAGGCTGTCATGAACGATCATTCCGCCCCAGGCACTTGCGGGCACCGAGCCGCCGGGCCATATAAGGGCGATTGAGATGGCAGCCGCCGCAATGCCGATGAGCGACATCGTGCCGGTTATCCCGCGGTTCTTCGGGAAAAAGCAATCGTAGAGCATCACGATAACGCCGGTCAGGGCGATGATGATCTCCGGCATTATGATCAAAAGATTTACGTTCGGGTCAGACAATTGCATAGAAACTTTATTCTTAGGCCGCTATTCCTTTTCGAAGGTCTCAACCACCTCGACCGTTCCGCCGGCCTGTTTCACAACGCGTTCCTGAATGGCGACGACCGCGTCACGCGAGCGATCAAGGAACGGACGCGGATAGACACCCATGAAGACCATCAGGAAAAGAAGCGGGATCATGATGCCGATCTCACGCGGAGTCAGGTCCGTCAAAATGCGATTCTTTTCGTTGGTCACCTTGCCGAAGAAGACCCGCTGGATCATCCAGAGCAGATAGACGGCGGCGAAGATAACGCCGGTTCCGGCTGCCATGGTGGCGATGTAGTTCCAGTTGGCGGTTGCGGTGACGGCGAGGATCGACGACTTCCACATCCCGACCATGATCAGGAACTCACCGACGAAACCATTAAGGAACGGCAGGCCGATCGACGACATCGCCGTAATGACGAAAAAGGTCGCATAGATCGGCATCACGTTCGCGAGCCCGCCGAATTCGCTGATCTCGCGGGTATGCCGGCGTTCGTAAATAAAGCCGACGAGCAGGAAGAGTGCACCGGTCGAGATGCCGTGGTTGAGCATCTGGTAAAGTGCGCCCTGCATTCCCCATTCGGTGAACGAGAACATCCCGAGGATGACAAAGCCCATGTGGGCAACCGATGAATAAGCGACGAGCCGCTTTACGTCCGGCTGGACCATCGCGACGAGGGCACCGTAGATAATGCCGATGATCGCAAGAATGATGAAGATCGGGGCAAGCTCGCGGGCCGCTTCGGGAAAGAGCGGAAAATTGAACCGCATCAGCCCGTAGGTTCCCATCTTGAGCAGAACGGCCGCAAGGATCACGGAGCCGGCCGTCGGTGCCTCGGTGTGTGCATCCGGAAGCCATGTGTGGAACGGGAAGAGCGGCACCTTGATCGAGAACGCAAGGGCGAACGCGATGAAGAGCAGCAGTCCGGTCGAGGCCGAGAAGGCGAGCGTTCCGGATTCGATAGAGCCGAGCAGCGTGACGAAATCGAAGGTGCCGACGCCGGTCGCCTGCTGATGCATGAAGTAAAGCGCGATGATCGCGACGAGCATCAGAAGGCTGCCGACGGCCGTAAAGATAAAGAACTTGACCGCGGCGTAGATACGGTTCGCTCCGCCCCAGATGCCGATGAGAAAGAACATCGGGACGAGCGAGGCCTCAAAGAACAAATAGAAGACCAGCAGGTCAAGCGAGACAAAAACGCCGATCATTGCGCTCTGGAGCAGAAGTAGAAACGCATAAAACGCCAGCGGCCGCTTCTCGACGGCATGCCAGGTCGAGAGGATCGCGATCGGCATTATGAACGTCGTAAGAATGACCAGCCAGAGGCTCAGCCCGTCAATGCCGACGTGATAATTCGTGTTGATCGCCTCGATCCACGGGACGTTCTTGACGAACGCGAAGCCGCCTGCTTTCGTTCCGCCATCGCCGAGCAGCAGCAGCGAGAGGAGGAAGATCACGACCGTGATGGCGAGTGTGACCCACTTGAGATGCTCTTCCTGCTTCCAAAACATCTGATGGGCGAGAAGGCCCACGGCGCCGAAAACCGGCAGCAGGATCAGCAAGGTCAAAAGATTTTCAGATACAAAGTCCATTACAGTTTTTTGCGGCGTTTAGAACGGTTCGTCCGGGTAAAGATCTTCCAGTTTTATCCAGCCCCGTGTCGTACGGCCGGCGGAGTTCGTGTATTTTACATCGGCCCAATCGCCGCGGCGGGCCATGATCACAACTAGGTCGTCCTTGACGATGAAGGCACGCTCGCGGGCACTCGCTTTTGCTTCCTTGTGAAAGAAGGCCTGTGGCGAACGCACCCAACCGGCGGCGATCCAATCACCGGCCGAGGTCAGCTCGAACCGCTCACCTTCTTCCGAAGAGATGTCCGGAGCGACCATTCCGCAGCCGCCGTGGGTCTCATCAAGCCGGAGCAGCACTCCGCCAGAGACGGCGATCAGCTTGCCGAAGATCGGCTCGGCCGGGCTGTTGGGATGCCACGTCATCACCGTGTATTCGCCATCGGATGCAGGCTCTGCCTGAAGCAGAAAGCCGCAGGTGAAACGCGGTTTGCCTTCGTCCTCGACACCGAGAGCTTCATAGAAATGCCCGGTAAGACGGCCTTTTGCATCCTTGCCAATGGTTAGGCTGCCATATTCGCCGCTCTTAACGGATTGAGCAGCAGCCGCCGACGCTGCGACAGCAAATAACAAAAGAGTAAGAAACGTTCGGAAGAAACGCATAAACCAAAAACTAGCCGATCAGCTTATAGCCGTAATAAACGAAATAACCGAGCACCAGAACTGCGCCGCCGATGATGAACGCCGCATAAGAGCGGACAAATCCGCCCTGAATGTTTCGCGCGATGCCGCCGAGCTCGGAGACGAAGCTGCCGATGCCATTGACGATGCCGTCGATGAAACCGAGGTCAAAGCCTTTCCACAAGGTATTGGTCGAGAGCCGCGTCAGCGGATCGACGATGTAGCCGTTGTAAAGCTCGTCGAGCCGCCACTTATCCTCGAGGATCTTCGGCATTGTCCGGAGCGGATTGTTGCGGAAGAGGGCAAAGCCGATGGCGATGCCGACGGCGGCAAGAACGGTCGAGAGCAAAGCGAGCCAACGCTCCGTGCTTACGGCCTCAGGCGAATGCGCCTTGGCATTCTCGCGGGCCTTTTGCGCGGCCGGTGTTTGGACCTCAGCGACGACGGGCTCAAGCGTATTCGCGAAGACGTTCGCGTCCTTAACGCCGACAAGCGAGCTCATCGCATACGGTATTCCGACCAATCCTCCGACGGTCGAGAGAAATGCAAGAATGATCAGCGGAACGGTCATCACCCACGGCGATTCGTGCGGCTTAAAGTCTGGCGGAAGTGCGTGGTGCTCGTCGTCATCGTCGGCATGAGCGTCGTGATTCTCGGCACCGTGAGCGTCCGCGTGAGCTTCATCGTGGTGGCCGTGATGTTCTTCGCCCGGCAATACTTCATGGAAACGCTCTTCGCCCCAGAATGTCATCACCATCATCCGCGTCATATAAATGGCGGTCAGGATGGCGGTCACAACCGCGACGCCCCAGAGCATTTCATTGCCGGGGAAGTAGCCGTTCTGGAAATATTTATCGGCGGCAAAGGTCTTGTAAAGTACCTCGTCCTTTGAGAAAAAACCGGCCCAGATCGGGATGCCGGCGATGGCGAGCCAGCCCATCACCATCGTTATGAAGGTGATCGGCATATATTTGCGCAGATTGCCCATCTTGCGCATGTCCTGCTCGTGGTGCATTCCGTGGATGACGGAGCCCGAACCGAGGAAGAGAAGTGCCTTAAAGAAGGCGTGGGTCATCACGTGGAAGATCGCAACGACGAAAGCCCCGACGCCCGCGGCAAGGAACATAAAGCCGAGCTGCGAAACGGTCGAATAGGCGAGCACCTTCTTGATATCGTTTTGGGCAATGGCGATGGTCGCGGCAAATATAGCGGTCGCGGCACCGATTACGGCGATGATCCACATCGCGGTCGGCGAAAGCTGATAGATCGCGTTCGAGCGGACGACGAGATAAACGCCCGCGGTGACCATCGTCGCGGCGTGGATGAGTGCCGAGACGGGCGTCGGGCCGGCCATCGCGTCCGGAAGCCAGGTCAGGAGCGGTATCTGTGCAGATTTACCGGTCGCGCCGATGAAAAGCAGAACGCCGATCGAGGTCAGGCCGCCGGCGATGATCGCTCCCCAGGTGAAGGGCTCAGCCTGCATATTGGCGAGCACGTAGGTGAAAACGCTCTGGACCTCGACGCCGTCAACGGTCTTGTCAAAGAATGAGATCGAACCCGTAAGCGTAAAGATGAGAAAGATGCCCATCAGCACGCCCCAGTCGCCGATGCGGTTCATCACGAACGCCTTCTTGGCCGCTTCGCGGGCTTCGTTCTTTTTGACGTAGTAACCGATCAGCAGATAAGAGCAAAGCCCGACGCCTTCCCAGCCGACGAACATAAGCAGGTAGTTATCCGCCAGGACGAGCGTCAGCATCGCGAACATGAAAAGGTTCAGGTACGCGAAAAAGCGGTAGAACCCACTGTCGCCGTGCATATATCCGGTCGCGAAGATGTGGATCAAGAGCCCGACGAAGGTAATGAAGCAGGCATAAATGCCCGAGAGCGGATCCATGCCCAAGGCGAAATCGGCACGGAAGCCGGCGACGTTGATCCAGGTCCAAATGTGATCAAGCGTCGGCTTTTCGTTAAACAGTGCCCCGCCGTTCGCAAAAAAAGCGAGGTAGAACGCGACGATGGTCGAAATGGCGATAGAGCCGCAGGCCACAAGCCCGCTGAACATTTCGTTCTTGAGCCGACCGCCGATGAGCCAGTTGATCAACGCACCGGCAAGCGGGGCGAAGATGATTATGCTTAAGAGATTATTCTCGATCATTACAATTCACCGGGTATGTCCAGTGTCGCTTGAAAATTCCCCGTACGACCAACTGCAACCGTTAGAAAGTCCTCAACGGATCTTCAATTCTTTTTACGCGGCTGCGGCTTCGCGGTCGCCGCCGGCAGACTAAAATCATCGGCCACCGTGATCTGGTGTGTCTGGATAAGCGAGGCCAAAAGCTTTCGCTCTTTCTCAGTTTCGATCTGCTGCCGAGCATATTCGCGAACCGGCAGTCCGCGTCCTGCGGGGGCGTCCGGATCGGCGACGGTCGTATCGATCAAAATATGCCGGACGTCGAACGTTCCATCGGCAGACGAATCCTTTCGCTCGAGTTTGACCACATGGAAACCGAAGTCGGTCTCGACCAACGTCGGGAAGATTTCCCCGGGTTTGAGCGAAAGTGCTGCTTGCTCGAACGCGGGAAGAAAGACGCCTCGGCCTACACCTTTATAAAGCCCGCCCGCCAACTTGCCGCTCTCATCGCGGTTTCCCGGATCTTCGGTGAATTCATTCGCTAATACCGCAAAGTCCTCGCCCTTTTTTGCACGCAGTAATATCTGTTCCGCTTTGGCCTTTTTTGCAGAATTGTCGAATTCCGGCCGTGCGGTAATGAACTTGGCGATCTCATCATCGGAAGCAGAGATCTTGCTCCCGATCGTTTCAGCATAACGGCGAGCAAGGAACTGTGCCTGCTGAAGCTTGATGTTCATCTCGATCAAGCCTTTGATTCCATCCGAAAGCTGAGCTTTCCGTGACTCAAACTCCCTTACGGCGATCTTTGTCCGAGCGAAAAAGTCCTCCGCCTGCACGCGTTCCTCCTGTGCTACTGTCGTAGCTTCGCCGTCGGGCGAATGCCGCTCGAGCAAAGCGAGCTTGACCGAAAGAAACCGTTCAAACTGTTCTTTGCGGCTCGCGGCTTCTTGTGTATTGTTGCCTTTCCAGAAGTCAGCGACCTGCTCCTCGCTTATGGTGTCGCGGAAGAGCGTCTTTGCCTCGCCGTCCCCAAGCCAGAAGTGGCCGGCGACCAACTCATCTCGAAGGTTTGCGAGTTCGGCACAATTGACGTTTTCGGAAGCAAGGCCATCCTTTACTGCCGCAGACGCAAACGCGAGTAGCTCGCGAATATCCTCGACCTGGGCTTTTCGCAGTTCCGGGTCGTTGCGTAGCCGCTCGATCATTACCGGGTTTGTTTCCGCGACGTCAGCAATCAAGGCCTCCATTTCGGCACGGCTCATCGACCTAAATGCAGATTCGGCGGGCGGCAAGCACTGGCTGGCCGTCTGTCCAAGCGCCGATGAGGAAGCCGCGGCAAAAGCCAGACACCCAATTACTGCAATTTGTCGAACACGCCAGTTCATTCGTTAAAAGCGCCCTAAAACTTCAAAATACTTGCGTCGTCCACATCGACCGAAAGCCGGTTGCGGAAGAACGCGATGATGATGCCGAGGCCGACGGCGGCTTCGGCCGCGGCGACGCTCATCACCATAAAGACGAACAATTGACCGCTGACATCGCCGTAGTAACGCGAGAATGCGACAAACGTCAGGTTAACGGCATTGAGCATCAGCTCGATGCACATGAACATCCCGATCGCGTTGCGCTTATAGACAACCCCGACCGCACCGATGGTGAAGAGGATGCCCGAGAGTGCCAAATAGCTTTCCAGTCCTGGCTGCATTTTCTTATCTCATGTTCGGCGGCGAACCGCCCTAAAATCTATCTCGACCGCCTATCTCTATTCCTTCTCGTCCTCGTCTTCGCCGACCAATTCAAGATGCGGATGCTCCATCTTGCGGACAAGAATGACCGCGCCGATTATCGCCATCAGAAGCATCACGCCGACGATCTCGACCGGCAGCAGATATTCGGTGTACATCGCCCGGCCAATGGACATTGTTTTGCCAACGGTCGTGTTTGGGTCAACCTCGGCCTTCGGCGCTTTGAGCACTGCATAAAAAATAAAGAATGTCTGAGCAAGCAACGCAACCCCGAGCCCGCCGCCGACGGCGTAAAGATACTTAAGCCTATTGAGCGGTTTGTCCTCATCCAGATTGAGCAGCATGATCACAAAGATGACAAGGACCATGATCGCTCCGGCATAGACGAGGATCTGCGTGATGGCGATGAACGGCGCCGCAAGCGTCAGATAGAGAGCCGCGAGTGCCAGAAAAACGCCGATCAGCGAGATCGCCGAGTAAAGCGGGTTGCGGTGATAGACCATCGAGACCGCACAAGCGATCGCAAATCCCGCAAACAGAAAGAAAAGGACAGTGCCTGCCATAACTTGTTACCGCGACGGTCGCGGAGATGAAGCCAACCGGTGAACTACCGATTCAGAAAGAAAACAACGATCGTCGTCACAATGACGTTGCCGATAGCGACCGGCAGCAAAAACTTCCAACCAAAACTCATCAACTGGTCAAACCGGAAACGCGGCAGCGTTCCACGGATCCAGATATAAAGGAACAGGAAGAAGAATATTTTCAACAGGAACGCAACGTGGCTTGCGAGTGCGTACGGAATAGAGCCAACCTCGAAGATGTGGCTCAGGCCCGGCACGTACCAACCGCCGAGGAAGAGCACGACGCACATCACCGAAACGGTGAACATGTTGACGTACTCCGCCATGAAGAAGAGCGCGAACTTAAGTGCCGAATACTCGGTATGGAAACCGGCGACGAGTTCGGTCTCAGCCTCGGGCAGGTCAAACGGCACACGATTCGTTTCCGCAAATGCGGAGATCAGGAACACGATAAAGCCAATGAACTGCGGGATGATGAACCAACGCATGTACCATGGCGAATTTGCCTGGGCGTTGATGATGCCGTTGAGGTCGAGCGTTCCGGCGAGCATTACGACGCCGAGCACCGAGGCTCCCATCGCAAGTTCGTAAGAGATCATCTGAGCCGAGGAGCGAAGTCCGCCCATCAGCGAATATTTGTTGTTGGACGACCATCCCGCCAGAGCGATGCCGTAAACACCGACCGACGTGACCGCCAGAACGAAAAGCACACCGATATCGATCCGGGCGATCGTTAGCGGCATGTTCTTCGCCTGCTCGGCGATCCATGCGACGATGTTCGGTTCTGCACCGAGCGGGATCACCGGCAGATAGGGAACCAACCAACTGAGCGGATCGCTGAGCGGCGGGCCGAAGGGATAAACGACCATCGGCAGAAATGCCGCCGTCAAAGCTACGATCGGAGCTAGAAAATATACGAACTTGGTCGATTTATCCGGGGTAAGGTCTTCCTTAAGAATGAACTTAAGCAGATCGGCAAACGGCTGGAGCACGCCCCAAGGGCCAACGCGGTTCGGGCCAATGCGGCGCTGGATCCAGCCGAGCACCTTGCGTTCGGCAAGTACGGTATAGGCGACGATCATCATCACGCCGCCAAACGCCGCAACAATGCCGAGCGAATAAACGATCAACGGAAAAGCCGTTTTGAAAGCAGTTTCCATAAAGAAAATTTACTTCGTCCCTCCAACTTGAGCCCGGTCCGCAATTCCGACCGTGGCCGATCCCGCCTCTTCACGCGGCGAGCCGTCTGGGTTGAACTGTACGAGCGGAGCGACAAGCAGGTTATCCGGTTTCGGGTTGCCATGGGCGAGCAGGTGGAACTGGGCCGTCTTGCTCGTCATGGTCGTCAGCCGATGGAGTTTATGTCCGATCCGTGGGGTCTCCGTGATCTTTTCGCCGGGCTCCAGCGACGCCGCAGATGCTTTTAGTTTGTCGATGCTCGCCGAGATATCGCGGCCGGCTTCGATCGCGTACCTGGCCTGAACCGGGTTCGATTCGTCCTTGAGCGCCGGATAGCGGAGCCCTTCATAAGCCGGGACTGCATCAGCGAGTGCCCGGAAAACGGCCGGGGCAGAGAAGTTGTAGCCGAGATCGACGCCCATTTCCGCGGCGATCAGCGAGGTGATCATCCAATCGGGTTTTGACTGGTGGATCGGGTCGATCGACTTGCGGACACGTTGGACGTTGCCGGCATTGTTGGTAAATGTGCCGTCCGCTTCGGCAAATGATGCCGCCGGAAGCACGACATCGGCATGGTCGGTCGTTTCCGTTTCGAAAAGCTCTTGAACGACGACGAATTCCTTACCCGCAAGCACAGAGGCATCTTGAAGGCTGCCGCCGATGAGCAGTGCCTTTGATGCCGAAACGACATCCTCAACCCGCTTTGCCCAGGGCAAAATGTCCACGCCGCCCATTGAATTATTGTGAAGCAGAAGCGGATGCAGAAGAACGCGACGGCCTTCGCCTGAAAAGCTTCCTGCTGACGCCGCGATCGCCGCTTGGGCCGCTTCGGAAAGCTCGTTCCCGACCATTATCACAACGTCGCCCGTGGCTTCGCTGATGACCGTGCTGATAGCCTCAATCTCGTCCGAACCGATGCCGGCCTTATCGAGAGCCGAGCTGTCACCGCCTGCAAATGCGAGAACGAACGCATCGTAGCTTGCGGGATTTATATGGACGAACTGCGAGGCCTGGGCCCGGAGCCTGATCGGCGTGTCGTTAATAATGACGAGCTTCGCTCCATCATTGCGGACCGCCTGCCGTACCTGTTTCGCCGTAAAGGTCTGCTCCTCTTCCGGTTCGCCGCCGATGATGACGATCGCCGAGGCGTAGCGAATATCGTTATGCGTCGCGAGCGGAGCACTCAGATTGGCCATAAAGGCGGCCATGCTCAGCGGGTCGGCAACGGCGAGGTTGTCGCTCTTGATGACTTCCTTTGCGAAGCGGCCGAGCGTGAAGAGCGATTCGTTGGTAAGCCGCGGGCTGGCGATAACGCCGACACCGGAACCATTTTCGGCAAAACGATCGGCGATCATCTTTATCGCCGCATCCCATGTTGCGGGGATCAGCTTTCCGCCCTTTGAGTAGCGGATCATCGGCGTCTTGATGCGGTCCGGGTGATTGATGAACTCGTGTGCGAAACGGGCCTTTACATCGAGGAACTCGCCGTTGAGCCCGTTGACGTAACGGTCGCGGGCGACGATGCGATGCACCTTGCCGCCACGTGACCCGATAGAGATCTGCATTCCGTCCGAGCTGTAAACATCGGTCGAGACGGTCTGGTCTAATTCCCAAGGCCGTGTTTCATGGCGGTAAACGGCGTCGAGAAGCGTCCCGGTCGGGCAGACCTCGATGCAGTTTCCGCACTGCGAACAATTGAGCCAGCCGCCGTAGGTGCCGATAACGGTATTGACGCCGCGATTGCCGGCCTCGATGGCGTCCTCGCCCATCCATTCGTTGCACACGCGAGTGCAACGTTTGCAGAGAATGCACCGCTGCGGGTCGTTAGCAACGATCGGCGAGAGATATTTCTCGGGCTGGACGTTCTTGCGTTCGGTAAAACGCTCTTCGACGTCGCCCCAATCAAAGATGACCTCTTGAAGTTCGCACTCGCCGCCGCGGTCGCAGACCGGGCAATCGAGCGGATGGTTGGCAAGCAGAAACTCGCCCATCGCCCGCTGTGCCTTTTCGATCTCAGGGCTCTCGGTCGTTACGACCATTCCGTCCGAACACTTTATGGTGCAGGAGGTTTGGAGCTTCGGCATCTTGTCGATGCGGACAAGGCACATCCGGCATGAGGCTTGCGGCTCGAGGTCCTTGTAATAACAGAAGGAAGGGATGTTCTCGTCGTTCTCACGACAAACATCTATCAGGACCGCACCTTTATCGGCCTCGACCTCCACTCCGTTCAAGACTACTTTTACTTTCTCTTGTGACATTAAGAGTTTACATCCGGCCGCGGCCGGGCATTATCAAAATCAGGCCTATTCGCCGGTTTTCGGCTGGCCGCCGGTCTTTTTCTTGCCGCCTTTCGGGCGGGTCTTTCCGTAGCTTCCGGCAGAGATCTTTCCTTTCCGTGTTCGTTTATCGCCTTTTCCCATAATTACCTCTCTCAGTTGTTCGGCTGAGTACCGTTTCCATTGGTCTTCCCGGCGATCCACTTTTTGAAATCATCGGGAAACTGTTTTATCGCGCTCTGGACCGGCCACGCGGCCGCGTCACCAAGCGGGCAGAATGACTTGCCCTCGATGTTGTCGCAAATATCAAGCAAAAGCTGAGCGTCGCTCGGCTTTCCGCCTCCGGCCGCGATGCGGTCAAAGATCTTGACGATCCAATCGGTGCCCTCGCGGCAGGGCGTGCACCAACCGCACGATTCGTGCTTGTAAAATTCCGATAGATTCTTGGTCGTTTCCATTATGTCGACCGTTTCGTCCATCACCATCATTCCGCCGGTGCCGAGCATTGAGCCTGCCTCGACGAGGCCTTCGTAGTCGAGCGTGACGCCCTGACCGAGTATCTGACCTGCGTTCATAATGTAAACGCTCGAGCCGCCCGGGATGACCGCCTTGAGCTTTTTGTCGCTGCGGAGCATGCCGCCGCAGTCTTCCATAATGAACTTTTCCATATCGGCATAGCCCATCGGAAGTTCATAAACGCCCGGCTTCTTTACGTGGCCGCTGATGGACCAGAGCTTGGTGCCGCCGCTCTTTTCGGTGCCGAGGTCGCGCCATGCGATGCCGCCCATTTCGATGATCTGCGGCACAGAGGTCAGCGTCTCGACATTGTTGACGATGGTCGGGGAAGCGTAAAGCCCCTCGACCGCGGGAAAGGGCGGCTTCATCCGCGGATGGCCGCGAAAGCCTTCGAGCGAACTCAGCAGTGCCGTCTCTTCGCCGCAGATGTAAGCACCCGCACCGGTGTGGGTGTGGATGTCCATCGAAAAGCCGGAGCCTAAAATGTTATCGCCGAGCAGACCGGCCTCGCGGGCTTCTCTTAACGCCTCATCCATCACGTGGATAAGGTAGTTATACTCACCGCGGTAGTAGATGTAACCGGTCGCCGCTCCGAGTGCGAAGCCGGCGATGACCATTCCTTCGATCAGCGAATGCGGGTCGAACTCGAGCAGATAGCGGTCCTTGAACGAGCCGGGCTCGGATTCGTCGGCATTGCAGACGATGTACTTCGGCTTTGGCGAGTCGCGCGGGACGAAGGACCATTTCATGCCGGTAGGGAAGCCAGCACCGCCGCGTCCGCGGAGAGCCGAATCCTTCACTTCCTGAATGATCGCGTCCTGCGACATTCCGATCGCCTTTTCGAGCGATTTATAACCGCCCGTCTCTCGATAAACCTTGAGCGTGTGGCCATTTTCGATATAGACACGCTTTAGCGAAAGGGGTTCGCAGCCAATTGCTCTGATTTCCATCTTAGTTTCCGTTGTAGAAGCCCTTTTTTATCTGAACAACCTTTGAATAGATCTGGCTTCGTTCAATCGTCGGATCTTTCCATTCTCGGCTATCTAAGCTTTCTGGTCGATTGTCACCCAGCAGAAAGTACTTATTCGGTTCAACGGTTATCGGCCCAAAGTTCTTTCTTTCGATCGTTACATCAAAATCCTGAATCAACTTCTTCCCGTTAATTAACACCTCTCCATCACTGAGCTCAACAACTTCACCCGGAAGGCCAATAACACGCATCATCAGACGCATACCAGGCTCGCGTGAAATCAACTTGATCTCCTCCGGGGCCTCGAAAACAACAATATCAAACCGCTCGACGTCGTTGAACGTATAGTGAACCGGGTTCACGACCGCCATGTCGTCGGGAGTTATCGTTGGTGCCATGTTCGTTCCGGGCAAACGATAAGCCAGACCACTACACCCAGTCAGGCAAAAAACAAAGATCAAAACAATGAAAGCTGAAACAAGCCGCATCTTCGCTTCCTGTATGCGATTCCGCGTGCTTCCGGCTCCTCGATCAACGAAGAACCCGGAGCGTTTTACAATCCAAGATCGCGGTGGATCATCAGCGTATCCGTGTGCTGACGAAAGCGGACGACCTTTCCGTCGCGGATCTCCCACTCATGGGCGAACGGCACCTTGGTCGTCTTGCCCGTTTGATTGAATTTGCCGGAGTATGTTCCGGTCGCGATGACGTTGCCGTCGCCGCCGTCAACTATCTTTTCCGGGACGGCGGCAAAGCCTTCCCATTCGGTCCCGAGCCGCATAAATACATTCTCAAGAACGGCCTGCGGCCCTTCGTAAGTGCCGGCATACATGAACCCGGCGGCCTCGGTCCAAGAAATGTTTTCGTCGAATGCACCCAAAACCGCCGGAACATCGCCGGTCGCAAATGCATCGTAAACGCCTTTTATCAGTTCACCGTTGGTCATATTTCCGTTGAATGCACTTTCACGCAAGTATTTGCTTTACGATTTAAGGCCGGAAGACTGAACCGCTCACAAAAGCTTCTTAAATTCTTCCACCGAGAGTCCTGCATCACGGACAATTCCACCCATCGTCAGCGAATTTACCGGATTGTGCCGAGGTATCGTAATGATCCGCTCTCCATTGGTCATAACAATGTGCTTGCCTTGCCGTGCGACCCGAAAACCGGCCTTTTCCAGTGCACGGACGGCAGCCAAGTGATTCACGCCCGGAAGTTTCGGCATCTAAATCGAAACCTCGACCTCTCGTACATCCGCTCCTTGCAACTGATCGTTGAGCACTTCAAGGTACTCCTCAATTGCCGACTTGATATTTCCGAGGGCCTCCAATTCACTCTCACCCTGCGACCAGCAGCCGGGCAAAACCGGACACGAAACACTGAATCCTTCGTCGGTTCTTTTCAATACAACCTTGTAAAACATACTACTTACAATCTTCGAGAATCTTATCGACCTTCTCTATCGTGAGATCCTCGTGGTAATCGAAACCGATCTGCATCATCGGAGCCGTGCCGCAGCTGCCGAGACACTCTACGAGCGAGACGGTAAACTTGCCGTCCGCGGTCGTTTCGCCGGGATGAATTCCGAGCTTCGAGCAAATATGGTCGGTGATGTCCGGCTCGCCCATTATCTTGCACGAAAGCGTCTTGCAGATCTGGATGTGGTGGCGGCCGATCTCGCGAAGGTTGAACATCGAATAGAATGTCGCCGTTTCCCAAACGTCGGTAACTTCAAGGTTCAGGAACTTTGCCAAAAAATTAACACCGGCGTTGTCAACATATCCGCGCTCCCGCTGGATGACGAACAGCAGCGGGATCAGCGCAGAACGGGTCCGGTCCGCTGGGTACTTGGCCAAATGCGACCGCATCTCCTCGACGACCTCGGGCGAAAACTCAGCCACTTCGTCCGTGTAAACTATTTGGTCCGTATAACTTGTAGGTGTTGCTGCTGCCATATGCCAGTTGTCGGTTGTCAGTTGTCAGTGGCCAGTCGAAGTGGTTCAACGAGCACTGAAGACTGGCAGTTATCGGTCAATCTCTCCTAAAACAATATCCAGGCTGCCGATGATCGCTACTACGTCGGCGACCATTTCGCCTTCGCTCATTACGGGCAAAGCAGCGAGGTTTACGAAGCTCGGGCCGCGGAAGTGCACGCGTTCGGGCTTCGGCCCGCCGTTGGATTTCATATAAACGCCGAGCTCGCCCTTTGATGCCTCGATCGGAAAATATACTTCGCCGGGAGGTACATTAAAGCCCTCAGCGACGATCAGGAAGTGGTGGATCAGCGAATCCATATGCTTCCGCATATCGTCGCGGTCGGGCAAAACCACCTTCGGGGCATCGGCCTTGATCGGGCCGGGTTTGAGCCGGTCAAGTGCCTGCCGAACGATCTTGTAGCTTTCTTCGAGCTCACGCATCCGGACCATAAAGCGGGCCCAAACGTCGCCGCCCGTCTCGACCGGAATATCGAAATCGTAGGTCTCGTAACCCGTGTAAGGATTATCGCGGCGAAGGTCGAGGTCGACACCGCTTGCCCGGAGGCACGGACCGGTAAGTCCCCATGAAATGGCATCTTCTTTGCTGATGTAGCCGATGTCCTTCGTTCGGCTTTGCCAAATGCGGTTTCCGGTTACGAGCGTGTCGAAAGTTTGCATCCCTTCCGGAAAATCTTCCAGAAACTGCCGAACTCGCCTGTCAAACCCCGCGGGAAGGTCCATCATCAGCCCGCCGATTCGGAAATAGCTCGGCGTCATTCGCCCGCCCGATGCTGCCTCGATCAGGTTAAGGATCTTTTCACGCTGGCGGAAGCAATAGAAAAACACCGACATCGCACCGATATCCAAGCAGTGCGTCCCGAGCCAGACCATGTGCGAGGCGATCCGCTGGAGCTCACACATCAGCACGCGGACGACCTGAGCCCGTTCGGGGATCTCGATCTGCAGCAACTTCTCCGCCGCCATCACATAAACAAGGTTATTGCCGAGCGGATTGAGGTAATCCATCCGGTCGGTGATGACGATGCCCTGCTGATATTTCTTGTATTCAAAGAGCTTCTCCATTCCGGTATGGAGATAACCGATGTCCGGAATGGCCTTGACGACAAGCTCGCCGTCAAGCCGCAGATCAAGCCGGAGCACGCCGTGGGTCGAGGGGTGCTGCGGGCCCATTGAAAGCGTCATCTGCGTTTCAAGCGGCTCGTCGATCGCGTCGAAATCTGCGGCTATGGTTTCAACTGCTGATGTCATAATGGTCTAAACACTTTCGGACATTTCGAGCGTGAAAAAACACGGACCTTTAGCGGCATCCAATTTCTCTTTCGTAAATGCTGCAATAATATCGAGAGAATCGAAACATCCACCGTTGGTGGTAAAAACCCCGGTTTCGAAATCTTCCGCGATTCCTTCTGGTCCTTCATATCCATCAACGATAGTTCCTGTCAAAAGTCTCTTGCCTTTGAATTCTACTACCCGATACTCAAGAGTTAGGTACGCTGTAATCGGACTGTTTATCGCTATCTGCCGTTTCGATTCGATCTCGAACTTGGAACTTTTTCGAGGGTCGGCCTCAACGTCCTTCCATCGAAAGTTATGAGTCATCTTCGGTAAGAACGTCTCAACAATCTTTGGAAGTGAATCGGCGATAGCTTTCTCACCTGGATCAGAAACGACGAAAACCGCGTACCGAAACTCCGTGTTTTCCGCCAAAAACAATCTATCTTCGGTCTTTCCCGAGAGTAAGACCTTGTAGTCTTTAGGGCATCTGAAGGCGAACACGCCACTCGAGCACCTCTTTGAAAGAGCTGCAGACCAACTAACCGCTTCCTGAATCCCCGCCCCGTGAACTTGTGAAAAAGCTGGGACGAAAAAAGCGAGTAAAACTAGGCCAAACAAAATCGATCTTCCAACTTGCATTTCAGTTCATGCTGTATGGCTCGTAGCCGCGCAGCGGGTAATCTTTTCTCAATGCATGGCCGTCGAAGTCGGACGGCAGTAATATCCTTCGAAGGTCCGGGTGATTCTCAAAAATAACGCCGACCAGGTCGAAGGTCTCGCGTTCATGCCAATCGGCCGATTTCCAAAGCGGCGTAACGCTTTCTACCTGCGGGTCGTCCTCGCTGAGGAGTACCTTGAGCCGAAGCCGTTTGTGGTGCGTTGTCGAGAAAAGGTGATAGTTCACCTCGAACCGCGGATCATCCTCGGGCCCGCGGTCGCAGCCGCAAAGGTCCGCAAGCAGATCAAACCCGAGCGAATCGCGAAGGAACTCGCAGGCGGCAAAGATATGCTCGCGCGGAACGGTAACGGTCACCTCGCCGAGGGCGTCTTTCACATCGCCGACCCATTCGGGATTTGCAATTTTGAGTGATTCCACGAATTCGTGGAGTTTTTCGGTCATAATCCGATAAAAGGCACACCTCGCAAGGCGTGCCGAACCCAATAAATTAAGGACCTTGAAACAAATGCAGCCTAGAACGACCGGCGGCGTTCGTGCCGCGATGGGATCGTATAGGGCCGCGAAACATTATTCTGAGCAACCTCGACCTCGGTCTCGCGTTCGAGGGCAGTGCCTTCCGTGACGGGAAGCGTACCCGGGACCAAGGACTCGCGGGATTCTGACTCAATGGTATCGGTCCGATCCTTGACCGATTCCTTCATTATCTTGTCCTGCAGCATCGTGATGGCATGGACGAGCATCTCGGGCCGCGGCGGGCAGCCGGGCACGTAAACATCGACCGGCACGATCTTGTCAACGCCCTGAACGATGGCGTAGTTATCAAAAACGCCGCCCGATGTCGCACAGGCTCCCATTGAGATGACCCATTTCGGCTCGGGCATCTGGTCATAGATGCGGCGGAGCACCGGGGCCATCTTACGCGAAACGCGGCCCGAGACGATCATTACGTCGGCTTGCCGCGGGCTCGCCCGGAAGGTTTCCGCACCAAAGCGAGAAAGATCATTTCGGGCAGAGACCGTGTTCATCATCTCGATGGCACAGCACGCAAGGCCGAAGGTCGCCGGCCAGAGGCTCGATTTTCGGGCCCAGTTGACGACGGCGTCGAGCCTTACGGTCAGGACGTCCGGAAGCGATTCGAAAATTTTGTTCTCTAAACCCATACTTGTTCTTTCTTAGGCCGCACGCTGCAGGTCGCCGTGGCCATCAACCTCTCTCGACCGCGATTTTCGCATCGCGATCGCCTGAGCCCTTGCCGAAGCCCGAGCCTGCGAACTCCAGTCAAATGCTCCTTTCTTCCAGTCGTAGATCAGCCCGATAACGACCGTCGCCAAGAAGATCATAATGCCGATAAAGGCAATGGTGCCATACATTACGCCGGTCATCTTCTCAATGCCGAGCAGCGATTTGAAGGCCACGGCGAACGGGATCATGAAAAGAATTTCGAGGTCGAAGAGAAGAAATGTAACGGCGACCACATAAAACTTGATCGAAAAGCGGTCGCGGGCCGAGCCGACCGGGTCTTTTCCGCACTCGTAGGGCATCAGCTTGGTCGCGGTCCGTTTCTTTGGGCCGATGAGCTGGGTAACGAGCAGTTGGCTGAGACCGAACCCGATGGCGACGAGGAACATCAAGCCGATCGGGGCGTAATCCATTAGGTTGAAAGTGGCCATTTTCGTCCCTTGAGCAGGAATAGGAAACGCATCGAAGACGCTACTTCAACGCTTTCTCATGCGGTTTCCTTGTCTTCGATTCAAAGTAAATCGTATGTTAACCCCTTGATAGTGTCAAGGCACATAGGTCTCGGCATTCCTGCGGCGTTTGCGGACATTCCCGGAAGCCTTCGCCGACGTTGCGAAGCCGCGCCGATTGCATCAAAAACATTGACCCATAAGCGGTTTTCGTGCTAATTTCATAATGGTTTCGCGAAGCCGCCTCTCGCATTTTTCCTATCCGCTCCGCTTACGATACGCCACAGTGATCTCAGGATTCAATACAGATATCGAGTTTGAAGGTGTTGTCTATCACGTTCAGACCGAAGATAAGGGCCTTGAACGGCCGATAATTCTCTCGTTGGTTTATATCGGCGGGACGATCCTTGCTGCAAAGCGGTCGCCATATGACGACCTGGTCAAAAAGGGATTTGACGAAAAGGCGCTTGAGGAAAGGCTCAATCGCCAGCATCGGCTGATCTGTGCGGCGATAAAGGCCGGAAGGATCGAGGACCTGAAGCGGATGTCCGCGGGCGAGCCGGCCATTGCGACGAACGGCGGCGGTGTGATGCCCGAGCCGATCGCGAAGCCGTTTGACCCATTTGAGACACGCGACAACGGCATTCCGATACCGATGCCGGACGTTGAGGCCGATGTTTTTGCCGATCCGCTGATCGAGATAGAAGAGCTGTTCGTCGATGGCGTTGAGGTGGTCGAGGAGCCGACGGAGGTTCCGGAAAGTGCGGTCGCCGTTGTAAGCGACCTCGCGGGGCGCGAACGGGCCCAGACCGAGCGGCTAACAATTGAAATGGTCGGCGACCAAAAGTTTAAGGGCGGCGAGCGACGGTCGGTGACAATAATGATATGCCGCGGGGCCGAGCGGCGAGTGGTCGGCAATGCACAGATAATGGTAAAAGTGCTCGGTTCAGCATTTCGGCCGCTGATCTTTCACGCAAGCACGGACGCGAACGGCATCGCCCGACTCAACGTGCAGTTTCCGCGGTTCAATACCGGCCGTGCGGCTTTTCTGGTCAGGGCAATGAGCGAGGGCGAGGAAGCCGAGATACGCCGGCCGATCGTGCATGGTTAAGCCGCGACGGGTTTGAATTCCGCCGCGGATAAGCGAAAATCGTCGTAACAGATGGTTACGATAGTCCTAAATGGCGAAAAGAAAGAGATCGAAAGCGAGGTCACGCTTGACCGGCTTCTCGATCTTTTTTCATTGCCGCGGCAACGGGTAGCGGTTGAGTTGAATAAAGAGGTAATTAGCAGAAAGAATTGGGAGCAAACGACCGTGGGCGAATCGGACCGGATCGAGGTCGTGCATTTCGTCGGCGGGGGTTAAAAGTTTCGCCACAGAGAACACAGAGAATCTCTGGTTCGTGTCTCATAACTCTGTGCTCTCCGTGCCCTTTGTGGTAGTTTTCATATCAAATGTCAGACAAGTTTGTTTTAGCAGGTAAGGAATTTAGTTCGCGGCTCATTATTGGGACCGGGAAGTATCGTTCATTCGACGAGATGAAGGCGGCGCATCGGGCTTCGGGGGCGGAGATGGTTACAGTCGCGGTCAACCGCGTTCCGCTTGACCGAAAGACCGAATCGTTTCTCGACCACCTTGACCCGGCGATGCAGATCCTGCCGAATACGGCCGGCTGTTACGACGCCGAGCACGCAATTCGGACGGCCCGTCTGGCCCGCGAAGCGCTCGAAACGGACTGGATAAAGCTTGAGGTGATCGGCGACCCGGTGACGCTTTTGCCGGACAACGAGCAGACGCTCGAGGCGGCACGGGTTTTAGTGAAAGAAGGCTTCATCGTCCTGCCGTATTTTTCGGACGACCTGATAATGGCGAAGAAGCTGCTCGATGCGGGCTGCCCGGCGGTGATGCCGCTGGCGGCGCCGATCGGTTCTGGGATGGGCGTGCAGAACCCTTCGAACCTTCGCATAATGCGCGAGCAACTGCCGGACGCGACGATCATAGTCGATGCCGGGGTCGGCGTGCCCTCGGACGCGGCGATCGCGATGGAACTCGGCGCCGACGCGATCTTGATGAACACCGCCATCGCCGAAGCCGGAGACGCGGCCCGAATGGCAACCGCGATGAAACTCGCCGTCGAAGCCGGCCGCCTAGGCTATCTAGCCGGCCGAATGCCAAAACGCCTCTACGCCTCAGCCTCAAGCCCGATCGCGGGAGCGATCAAGTAGTCTCTATGAGAACGTGGCGAAAACGATTTCTTCTTTGCAGCTTCTGTTGCCTAGTCTTCGCAAGTTGTTCGGAATCGCGGGTTGGCGGTGATGACGCTCCGCAGAAGGCCGGAGAAGGCTCGCCCAGCACCTCGCCGCCGGCAACTCCAACGATAGCAGAAGAGAATTTCCGCAAGGAATGGAAGTCCAAATACAGCCAATTGAAGTATGAGATCATTGCGGCACGTTCGAAATGGGAAGAGAAAAGGATCCGGTCGTATAGTTTTGTTGCCGCTAAATATCGGGGAGGGCACACGAGTCCCTGGAACCGATTGCCAGTCTTGATCAAGGTGAAAGAGGACGAACCGATTTCGGTCGAGTTAGTCGAAAAATCAGAGCACTTGATCGAAGCGAGGACAGACGGCTTTGAGGAGATCGACACAATAAACAAACTATTTGCATACATGTTGTCAGAACTTGAAAAAGGCTGGATCGTATCGGCGGAGTATGACGAAATCGTCGGATATCCTGAGCGAGTATCCATCGTAGAGTTCATCGGTCTACACGGTACTCGCGACATTGAGATCACAAAGTTTTCGGATGACCAATAAGCGGACACGAGTACTTTTTTTCGGAGCTGCAGCCGATGCGGCCGGAACCCGTGAAGCTGAGGTCGAACTCGCGGAGGGCTCGACCGTGGGCGAATTCGTCGAAAGCCTCAAATCTAAACACCCCGGACTCGCCGGCCAGAAACTCCTCTTTGCCGTAAATGAAGAATACGCCGATCCGGCAACCCCGCTTGAACACGGCTACGAAGTAGCCATCTTCACCCCAGTCTCAGGCGGATAGGTTAAACTTTTCCGTGTCGCATTGCGGTCGGGCTATTGCCCGAACGTGCGGCTTCAGTCCACAAAAAAGGAGGGGCTGTGCCCCGACTGCTCCCGGTCAACGGGCGCATATGTTATTTTCAATGGAACCTGACCGATATGTTTCGTATATCGAAAGACTCACCTGCCTTCTACCTTACATCCGTCACGCATAAACGGCTGCCAATTTTCAGAACGCCAGCCATCGCCCAGCTCACCTGTGATGCGATTGCGGAGGCTCGGACAAAGTACAATTTTCTCATTTTTGCGTTCGTGATCATGCTGGATCATATCCATTTGGTGACTGACAGCACGTTGAAATCGACAGAGATACTGCGGTTTGTAAACGGCCGGGTCGGGCGCAGAGTGATCGATCATCTTAAGAATTCCGGCCACGCCGAATCCCTGGAAAAATTGCGGATCAGTGATCGTTCAGATGGCTCGAAATACACTATCTGGCAGCGTCATCCGGACGTGCGTTTGCTCTGGAACGAGCAGATGCTCTGGCAGCGGATTCAATACACGCACCTCAATCCGGTGCGGGCAGGGTTGATCGATCATCCGAATGAATGGAAATGGTCCAGTGCTCGAATTTGGCACGGAAGGCGAGCAGAGGAAGAACCGCTTGAGGTAGACAAGAATAAGCTAGAATGGCGAAAATAATCGTGTTTGTCGGGGCATAGCCCCTCCGAGTGTTTTGGAGGCGGCTTGAGGGTCGGGCAATAGCCCGACTGCAGCGCAGTTGATTTAATAACAAGAACGGCTTCGCCCCGACGATTCATAAATGGATTTCTACGAACTTACAACGGACCCGATCGATCTTGCTGCTGTGGCCCGGCGGGTGGTGCCGGCGGAGTGTGGGGCGACGGTTACTTTGGATGGGTATGCTCGGAGGTTTACGAAAGACAGGGAATCGGGCGAGATGCGGGAAACGGAATATTTGGTTTACGAGGCCTATGAGCCGATGGCTCTGAAGGAGATGGCGAAGCTGATCGAGCGGGCGAAAGCGGAGTTTGAGGTTTCGGCCATCGGCATTGTGCACCGGCTCGGGCGGCTTGCGATCGGCGAGACGAGTGTTGTTGTTTCCGTCACCGCACCGCACCGCAAGGCCGCTTTCGCCGCCTGCGAATGGATGATCAAGGAACTCAAACGCACCGTCCCGATCTGGAAAAAAGAGGTTTACGCCGACGGCGAAGCTTGGTCCGAGGGCGAAGCCGGGCTAGAATAGCCGGCAGCAATCTCGGAATAAGTTGGAAGTGAAAGGTGCTAAGTTTCGACCCTCATCACCTTCGCTCTATTCGGATCACGAGAACTTTGACCGGGCGCGTGCGGCTGCTTCATCGAAGTGCTTTTCGAGCACCGGGTTCACTCCGCGGAGCCCGGCGACTACACGCTCGGCCCACTCGATATATTCCCGACGGCGTTCCTGCGGCCAATCGGCCGGCGGGTGGTTCGCAATTTCCGTTATGTTGCTGATCTTGTCGGCGAGTTTTATGGCCTTCGCCCCCGGCGTGAGGTGCGGAGCGTGTTCGACCTGCAACTGCTTTCGTTCCGCTTTCGGCAGGCTCTTGTCGTCGGTCACCTCAAGCACATAGCCGGCAACTCGCTCGCCAAATAGCTCGCGGATCTCGTCGCCGGTCGATTCCGTGTCCTCGACCGTGTCGTGGAGAATGGCCGCAGCCAGGATCTCGGGGTCGTCGATGCCGCCGATATCGCACAGCATATTGGCAACGTCGAGCGGGTGATTTATGTAAGGTTGGGCGTCGCTGCCTTTGCGGCGCCCGTCGCGGTGGCGGTAGGCCGCAAAGCTCGCGGCGTGGAGTATCAGTTTTGTAGTGTTCATATTCCAGTCTGCCGAAACAAAGAAAAAAGGTCAATGGCACCGGCCACTGACCTTACTTTTTTTCACGTGGTTTCGGCTTACCGAACTACGACGATCTCGAGCTTCTGCTCGCCCGAAATTATCATCTCCGACTGCGGGACCATCGCCTCGACGACGACCGTTTCAACATGAGCCTTCGACCCGCCCGAGCTTCGCGAGCTTGAAAGCGTGGCAAGGACCGATGGCGGCAGGTTCGTCATCTCGGCCGAGCCTATGATCATACCCTTTGAAGCTCGCGTCACCTTTAGGTAAAGCCGATCCGGCGTTCGCGTTTTGTTCACACCGTCGATAAGTTCGCTGAGCGAGCCTGGAGTGAAGTGCTGAACGGCATCGGTCTTGAGAACGGCACCACCATCGCCGAGCAGTATCGAAAGCTGCCCGGCCGGGGCGTCGCTCGGGACGACGAAGGGAATCCGTTCTGTATAGATGCGGCCATCGGTCGCCCGAGCATAGGCGGTGATCTCCACCGTCTCGCCGGGGCGAACCTCCGAACGGTCGACCGATATGCGTTCGAGCGAGGCGGTCCGGCTGCCGTCGATCATCTTGAGGTCGAGTTCGATGCCGGTCATATCGAGGTCGTCGAACCGGCTCCGGAGCATTGCGTTCACCGGTGCCGCGATCGAGCCCGCCGCCATCATCGCGGACTGGCCGCCGGCAAATCGGCGATCTATCTTCACCGGATTTTGTCCATTGAATCTGATCTCGCCTTGGAGGAACACGGTCGTCTCGCCAATCGTCCGCTCTTGTGCGACAAGCGAATTATAAATGGCAATGTTGAGCAGCAGCGGCGTTAGGAACTCGTCTTTCGCCATTTCAAAATTGATCGTGTCGCGTTTGCCGCGGCTTGATTCAATGTTGAGTTTCACCGGGATCATTTTCGGTGCCTGGCCGAGTTTGCCGAACACGCCGGTCGCCCGGTCCTGCGTCATCGTCCCGACCATTGCTGTCGGCACGGCGAGCTTAAAGGAATTGTTGACGTTCGGCACGACCGTCACGACGCTCGATTCCGACATCGGAAGGTCCGAGACTCCGAGGCTTAAAAACGGATGGCCGAAGGCATAAATGCGGTCGCCCTCGCGGAGCGTAACCGTGCCGGAAGAGGCAAGACTGTAATCGCCGCGGGTCATTTGCATTGAGACGGAAGCACCGGGCTGAAGTGTCTTCTCGTCGGCAACTTTCATTGGAGAGATCGGTGAGGTTCCGCCGGCCGCCGCGACCGGGACCATGCCGGCCCGCATCAACTGCGGAGCAAATAAATCGAGAGTCTGCTGTGAAATTCCGCTAAAGGTAAGCGGCATCGCGATCGGCCGGAATGTCTGCCCGGCGATCGATGCCATCATCGGGTTGGTCGAGGTTGTTGCGGCGAGCATTCCGTTATCGACCGTATGCGTCAGCTCCGGCATCTTCGCCGACGCGATCTCCGCAAAAGATATCGCTTGCGGCGCCGACGTTCGGCGATTCGCCTCGTTCGATTCAAAGATCTCGACCATCTGTTCGATCGGCGTTATCCCGCAGATCGGCTCTTTTGAAAAGGGAAATGCGTATGAGATCGCACCGATCAGCTTCCCATCAACATAGACCGGCGAGCCCGACATTCCGGCAAAAACCGCCGTTCGATCCGCACCGCCGCCGCTGATCCGGCCGATGATCAGGTCCTGTTTTGGCCCGACGCCGCCCGGTAGAATGCCGATGATCTCTACGTTAAATTCCTCCGGCTCGGTGCCGCGAAAGACTGTGCGGGCCGTTCCGCGCATGCCCTCGCGGACCTCAGCAAGCCTTATTATCGGCGTCCGGAGACCGGATGCAGCACCTGAAGTACCCGACGAAACGGCAGTCTGAGCTATGGCCGGGAACGAAAACACAAGAATTGCGAGGAAAAAAGCGGCAGGACGGGTGTTGAACATAGTTAAAAACCTCTTTAACAGATGGCACCTAGTATGCTATCATTCCAATTGGCTTTGCAGAAGCCATTTTTCTCAACGTTCATTTGACTCCGCAACAACCTCCGCGGTTGCACGCCCCACACATCACATCAACGCACGCTGTTTTTACCGCTATGGCTAAGACCAAAAGACTTTTCAAGAGCATTGTCCGCCTTGTAACTCCGACCATCGTTCTTTCCGTGATCGCGATCGCCGTCGCAGGCGTTTGGCTTGTCCATGAGACCTCGCGGCCCGGAACTCGGGTGTATATAGTTACGCCCAAACAGTACGGAATGTTGAGTTCGCGAGGAGCCCAGGTGACCGAGGAGACATGGCAGAACCGAGACGGCTCGGCCGCACGCGGCTGGCTGCTTCGCGGTATTCCGAACGCTCCGGCCGTTATTCTTCTGCACCGATTTGGAGCCGACCGCTCGCATGTGCTGAACCTCGGAGTCAAGCTCAACGAGGCGACGAACTTTACCGTGCTGATGCCGGACCTAAGAGGCCATGGTGAGAATCCGGCGCTCGAATGCTCGTCATTTGGCGGCTGCGAAGGGGACGATGTCGCCACTGCGATCGGCTATCTTCGCTCGCTCCGCTCGCCGGAGCAGATGCCGCAGGTCGGCAAAGATATCGGCATTTATGGCGTCGAGATCGGAGCACTTGCGGCGATCGGAGCCGCGTCGAAGGACCCGAGCGTAAAGGCGATGGTGCTCGATTCGGTTCCTGCGGATTCGAACGCTCTTATGGAACGTGTGATCGGCGAGCGGTTTCCGTTCGCGAGTTCGGTCACATCGAAGGTCGCATCGCTCGGTACTTATCCGTATTTTTACGATGGCTGCTACGGCCGAGTCTCGGGTTGCGAACTGGCAAAGTTGGTCGCCGACCGGCGGACGATGCTGCTTGGTGGCGTTGACGCACCGGAGCTCCAGGATTCGACCAACAAGCTCGGCAAATGTTTTCCGGCATCGACGACCGTTGATGCAAAGATGGACCTGAGCCCTTCGGGAATGGGGCTGATCAGCGCATCGATGGAGCTTTCGGAGACATATGAGCAACGGGTGATAGATTTCCTGAAAGCGGCGCTGACAATGCCGTAGCGGTTAAAGATCGATCTTCTTTTTACCGTGGCCGTTCGTTTGAGCGGCACGAAATATCTCAGCATTTTCTTCCATTTGATCTACTGATTGCTTGAGGATGGCCGAGAGCCGCTCGAGCCGGGCGGCGGTGGAACGCTCTTCCAGCAATTCGTACTTTACCTCGGTTTCAAGGTTGAACGCCGCCGCGATCAGGAATGAAAGCTGTTCCGGTTCGGCCCGCGGGATATCGGGCAAACGCCCGCGGCCGCCGCCGAGTTTGTACGCCGCTTTCGCTACTCGCTCGAAGAGTGAATACGCCTCGTCGGCACGCGCTTTGAGTTCCGGCCCCGCGTCGTCGGCGTCTTCAAATATCTCGATCTCAGCCGTAAGATACGGCATTCCTTCATCCACGAAATCCACAAGCCGATAGCGGGCGACGCCCATCGTCAGGATGTTCGAGCGCCCGTCCTCCATCGTCTGTACCTCGCGGACCTCGGCGATGCAGCCGACGCTGCCGGCGGCCGGACGGTCCTCAAAACCGGTTTCGGGGTCGAACATCGTTATCCCGAAAAAGCCGTTGGCGTTTTGAACGTCATCGAGCAACTGCCGGTATTTCGGTTCAAAGATATGAAGCGGCAAAAGCTCGTAGGGCATCAGCACGAGCGGAAGCGGGAAGACAGGTAGCCGGCGGAGATCGCCGAGCTTTTCGAGGGCTTCTGACATATTATTCGGCCGCTCCGGCGGCATGGGCTTGTGCGGCGGACTTTTGAGCGATGAACTCGGCGATCTTCTCTGGATCTTCGCCGTCGAGTGCCTGCCGCTTTGCACCGATGACGGCTTCGGCGAGCTCGGGCATCACTTTCCTGTAACGTCTATCGCGGGCGACGAGGTCGCCGACCACGTGTCGCTCCAGTGTCTCGCGGTTTGCCGAACGGTCAACGTCTTCAGCGACGGCGTACTCGATCGGGATCGAATGGTTCTTGACGAGTACATGAAATGCCGAGGTGATCTTCTTTGCCTCGTCGCGGATCTTTTTCAATTCCAATGCGGAATTGGGGAAACCAAGCTGGCCTTTCAGCGTTATCTCAAGCACCGGCGGCGGAAGATCGGCTTGGGCCTCGCGGGCATTCTGGCGGACGTAGTCGATCGCGGCAGCGGTCAGCTCTGCCGGCTGCTCGAAGCGGTCAACCTCAAAGTAAAGCCGCTGGAACGGCCGGTGTGTATATTCGGTAACGTGCCGGGCAGAGACGGAATTGTCGTCCCGGATATCGACGATGAAGGCACCGCGTGTCTCGCGAAACTCGGAAATATTCGTGACCTCGATCGAGCCCGGATTGAACGCCCAGTTGTCGATCTCGTAGTGCATATGCGTGTGGCCGAGAGCGACGTAATCCGTTACGGCTTTCAGCTCTTTCAACGCCGAGATCGAAAGAGCAGGGATCGGATGCTTCTGATGGCCTTCGACGTCGGTGTGGAGCATCAGCAGGTGAAACGCGTCTTCGCGGCGGTGATCGCCGATGGCTTCGGTCAGCATCGGTATCGCCCAATTTGCCGCCGCTCCGTACCAGTTTGAGCCAAATATACGAGCGCGGCCGATATCGACGTAACCGCCCTTTTTGTATTCCTCGTCCCAGGGCGTGTAGATCGCCTTGCCGTCGCGGTTCTCCGGTTCGAGCAATATCAGCAGGTTCCAAAATGCCAGCGAACGAAGCCAGCTATATTCGCTATCGGCAAATTTCTGGTCGTGGTTGCCCTCAATAGCGACGACGGGAATTCCGGCATCTTTCAAAAGCGTAAGGCCGGCGACGGCGTAGTTCATTGTCTCCGGCGGCACGTTGCGCTTATGGAAAAAGTCGCCGCAAATTATTACGAAATCGACTTTTTCTTCTATCGCATAACGCTGCAGAACATCGACCCAGGCATCGAAAAAATCTCGCGGACTTTCGGGCAGGTTGTATCGCGTACATCCGAGATGGACGTCCGCAATGTGAAGAAACCGCATAGCCCGAGTTTATCATAACGGGCCCTATGGTAAACTCGCCGCTATGGATAAGGTGGTCTTAATTACTGGTGCTTCGACCGGTATCGGAAAAGAGACGGCGAAGCTGTTTCAGAGTAAGAATTGGAAGGTCGCGGCGACGATGCGTTCGCCTGAAAATGCCGAGGACCTGAAGAAGATAGTCGACCTCCGGCTCTTTCGGCTTGATGTCACCGAACCCGACTCGATCCGCACCGCGATCGCCGACACGCTCGAACATTTTGGCCGCATCGATGCGGTCGTCAATAATGCCGGTTACGGTCTGATCGGGCCTTTTGAGGCGGCGAGCGAGGAGCAGATACGGCGGCAGTTCGAAACGAACGTCTTCGGGCTGATGGCAGTAACGAGAGAGGTCATCCCAATATTGCGGAGCCAAAAGCGTGGTGTGATCGTAAATGTTTCGTCGGTAAGTGGGATCGCGGCTTTGCCGTTCTCATCACTTTATGCGGCAAGCAAGTTTGCGGTCGAAGGGTTTTCCGAGTCGCTCGCATACGAACTTGAACCTTTCGGCATTCGCGTAAAGCTTATCGAGCCCGGACCGATCAAAACCGACTTCTATTCGCGTTCAGAGGAAATAGCGAAAAGTGAGAGCCTTCATGTTTATGATGAACGATTTGAAAAATTTCTTGAGTTCGCGAACAAAGGCGGAGAGGACGCTCCCGACGGTTCGCTCGTAGCGGAGGCGGTGTGGAATGCCGTGACCGATGGCACAAAGCGGCTGCGATATGGCGTCAATACAAAAGGGCTGCTTACGCTTCGCCGAATCTTGCCGGAAAGTTTTTTCCGAGGATTAGCGAAGAAAATATTTTTAAGATAGCTTTATGCACTAAGAAGTGGCAAAATGCGTTTTAGTCAGGTTAACTATTTTGCATCCGATCCCCGCGGAAGTGCATAGCGGTAGAAACTTGTAGATTGCCTTCCGTAAGGGCTTTACTCGTGAATGAAAATACTTCTTTATAATCCGGATAACGGGATCACCCGTAACTTCATGCCGCATCTTTGGATGTTTCTCCTCCAGTCGCTTACGCCGGAGGGGCATGAGGTGATCCTCATCGATGGTAATGCAAAGGCGATGAGCCGCGAAGAGCTCGTCCGTTTTTGCAAGGATGAAAACATCGGCCTGGTCGGCATCGGAGCGATGACGCGAATGGTCGCTCGCGCTTATAAGGTCGCGGATTCGCTCCGCGAGGCCGGCATCCCGGTCGTAATGGGCGGGCCGCACGTTACCGAGTGTCCCGATGAAGCTCTTGGCCGCGATGGCGGGCCGCGACACGCCGATGCCGTTGCATTAGGCGAGGCCGACGCAACGTGGCCGCTGATAGTTGCCGATGCCGCCCGCGGTGAACTGAAAGAGGTTTACACACCCGAGCTCGACGCGAAGGGAAATGACATTAAGCCGGGCCTGCAGTCTTATCCGCACATCCCCTGGGAAACGCTTGACCTCGACCAATTTTCGCTTGTACCAAAGTTTCTTCAGCCGATGCTGTCAAAAATGGGAGCGGGTTGGGGCAAGTTCTTTGTAGTGCCGATCGAGACCGGCCGCGGCTGCCCGTACGGCTGCGAGTTTTGTACGGTCACCGGCTTTTTCGGCGATTCAATTCGCTTCCGTTCGAACGAAAGCGTTGTCGAGGAATTGCTTCGCTTGAAAGAGCGGGCAAAGCGCGAGAAAGGCCAGATCGCCGTTTTCTTCATTGACGACAATCTCGCGATCAATAAAAAGAGGCTTAAGGGTTTGCTTCGCGATATGATCGCGGCCGGGGCAACGCTGCCGTGGGTTGCTCAGATCTCAGCAAATCTGCTGGGTGATGAAGAGCTTGTAGATCTGATCGCTGAGGCGGGCGGGAAATGGATATTTATCGGAATGGAGTCAATTGACCCGGCGAACATGGCCGACGTCAACAAGCAGTTCTCAAAGCCCGCAGATTACCAGGCCGTGCTCGACGGCCTGGCAAAACGAAACATCTACGCGATCACGTCGTTCATTTTTGGAATGGACAATGACACGGTCGGCGTCGCGGATCGGACGGTCGATCAGATCGAAAGTTGGGCTCCAGGGCTTCCGGTCTTTGGCCAGCTTACGCCTTTCCCGGCGACGCCGCTCTATGAACGGCTCGAGAAGGCCGGCCGCCTCAAGCGAAAGAAGCACTGGCTCGACTTCGCCCCATTCGTCATGGCTCACGATCCGCTCAAAATGACGATCGAAGAGGCTAAGGAAGAGACCTTCAACGCCTGGTCGCGAAGCTACGGCCCCGAGCGTAACTGGGAAGCGATCAAAGCGATCCGCCATGCTCCGATCGAGACACGCATCGGCCATCTGGTCGCCCGGCTCTTCTTCCGCGGGATTTATTTCCCGCAGATGAGCAAGCGGGCGTGGTTGAAACTTCTTTTCGATAATCGCCGGTCGATCATTCAGCTTTCCCGCGAGGGGTTTTCGACATACTGGGCTTTTAGGCGCAGAAAGCGGGTCGAAGGCCGCGAGCTGAAAGCTGCACAGTAATTCTCTTTACTAAGCTGACCTGTTATTTGTAACCCGAACGCGGCCGAAATCCGTTAGGAGCGGCCGCAGACGTTCGATCGTCGTTTTGTGAACCGCGCCATTCGTCGCAACGATTCCGCCCCAATTCTGCAGATCCCGAACGTCATACCGATAAGGCGTCCCCCAAAGGTCCGTCAGCCGCCCTCCCGCCTCCTCAAGAATTATCTGCGGAGCACATGTATCCCAGAGCTTTGTCCGGTGTGAAAGATGGATGTAAAGATCGAAGGTTTGCTCGGCGACGGAGGATTCTGGAACAAACGGTTGCAGCGAGTCTAGAGCAAGATGTTTGGTGACGGTTTAAAGCATCTGATATTTAAGGATGACTCTTCACCGTTCGCGAGTTTTCCCGCTTAGCCGTAGGGTTATTTCGACATCCTTCTTTCCAGGGCTCAGTTCTATGGGGTCGGCAACGAGCAAGCGTCTGTTCTCAATATCGGTGTCGAGATCATCGACCCAGTAGCGGGCCCCGAATTCGTAGGTCCGCTCCTGATATGCTTTGAACTCGAAGCCCTCAACTCCCAACCGACTCGCGAAGCCGCCAAAGTTGCGTATTAGGCCATTCTTAGTGAATACCTGAAGCAGGTTCGGTCCGGCGGCGGAGCCATCTTCGTTAACTACTTTGATAACGACGGTACGAATCTTATGCTTTTGAGGTAATTTCAGAAGAATGTCGCTGACTGAGCCGCGAGGCTCAACTGAAACGACTCGAGCATTATCTTTTACTTCAACCCCGGGAGCATACGTTCGCGGATAAGGACTATCGTCAGACGAGTTGTGAAGGACAAGGTAATCCCCACTCTCTAGGTCCTCAAAGCTGAACGTCCCATCCGATTTCGTTTTGGCCCAGTACCTATAAGTCTGATACCATTCGCCGTTCAAGTTTCGGCGAAGCAGTGCGACACTGGTGTCCATCAACGGTCTGCCGAGATGGTCAACGACTTTTCCACCGATCCGTACATCAGCTCGCAGTTCCGGAAAGACCAAATAATATCCACCCTTCGTGACCGTAATTGGTGAATCTTGCTTGTATGGAATAAATGGACTGAGGGTGCTGCTGATGAAATACGAGCCGGGTGGAACTGAACCAAATGCAAACCATCCATTGTCGCCCGAGCGTACCGACAGTTTCTGTTGACCCATTTCTAAGAAGACTTCTGCGTTTGCTACCGGAGTGCTTTCGGATTCTTGTGGGTACCCAATCGACCTAACCCACTGCAAGACGCGACCATATACTACTGTTTCAGTCTCCCCGTTAAGGTAACGATCGAGAAAAGCAAGATCAGATTCAGAGGCGGTTCTTGAACCATTACACAGCCCGGAATGTACCCAAGGTTTATCGGGTCGAGCCGGATTGCTGCCAAATATTATGTACTGTATTCCTGTCGAGTAGCTCGTCACGCAGGACCCGAAACCGGGAACAACCACAACTTCGGTTCTATCAAATTTCAATCCTTTATAGACCTTATCTACACGAAATCGATATGAACCCGCCATTTCTGAGCCGGGGCGGATTTTCTCGATGACGGTGCCCGCAAAAACTACGTCTGATGTCCCGATTTTTTGACAAGTAGGCGCGCCCGCCTCAGGTTTGCACGAACAAGCGTAAATCGAAAGTTGAGCTAAAAGTAAATATGCAATCGATACGATTAGAAATGATAAGAATTTCATAGAGATTTCATTGATCACTCATTCGCTTTGAAACTCGATGCACCGAAACAGTTGCTTCGGGCCGTGACTTTATCTGTCGCTTCGGGAGCTGTATTTTACCCTTCCAAATTCACGCATTAGCGGGCGGAGCCGTTCGATGGTGGTCGTATGAACTGCGCCGTTGGTCGCGACGATGCCGCCCCAATTCTGCAGATCACGAACGTCATACCGATAAGGCGTGCCCCAAAGGTCCGTCAGCCGTCCGCCGGCTTCTTCCAAAATTATCTGCGGTGCACATGTATCCCAAAGCTTTGTCCGATGCGAAAGATGGATATATAGGTCGCAGGCTTGCTCGGCGATGAGTCCGATCTTAAGCCCGACCGAACCTCGCTGCATCTCGCCGGCAACGCCGAAATCGGCGAGGATCGAGTTGATCTTCGGGCTCCGGTGGTTTCGCGAAACGGCCATCTGCATTTCTGAAAAGGCCGTTCTTTCCGAGGTCCGAAGCCGTTCGATGCCTTGGCTTGTTTCGCGAAATGCTCCTGCCCCGCGGGCCGCAAAATAGTTAACTCCGTGAAAGGGAAGGAGCACCACACCAACCACCGGTTCGCCGGCGACCGCCAATGCGATCTGTACGGCAAAGTCTCCGTCCTTTTTGACGAAGCCGGACGTCCCGTCGATCGGGTCGATTATCCAGACGCGCTCTGCGGCAAGGCGTTTTTTGACCTCGTCAGGCTCTTCTTCTGAGAGAATTGCGTCGGTTGGAAAAGCCTCCGCAAGCCGCTCGACGATGATCCGGCTGGCCTCGCGGTCGGCAATTGTAACAGGCTCTTCGTAGCTATCGACGCCGATCTTGCTTTCGGTCTCAAAGCCGTCGCGGTAGTGTTGAAGCGCCCGTTCGCCGGCGGCTTTTGCGGCGCTGATGGCCGCATCAAGTTCCTTTTTATACATCAATTCCAATCTAGCACACGGGCCCGCGGGTTTAGAAAATGTCGATGAGTTCGGTGATGCCGCAGCGTGGGCACATGAGCGTGCGGCGTTCGGGGTCGGCCCATTTTGCGAGGGCTTCGTTGGTGAGACGCGGGGCTTTGCCCTCGGCCTCGCCTTCGGTCATAAGGCGGGAAAGCGAACCGCTTTCGTCAGATGCGGAACGGCTGAGTTCGCGATGGCAATGCTTGCAAACCCAGCCGAATCCGTCGTTAAAAAAGTCGTTCGTTTCCTTCATCCGCTCGGGCTATTGCGTCCGCCGTGTGCTGCGGCCCTGAGCGGGCGGCGGTGTGAGCCTTAGCGGAAGCGCTTCGCGTTTGCCCGCACGGTAGAGCACAACGTTGACGGTATCGCCAAACTGCTTGCGGTCAAGCAGACGATAGATGTCGTCAAGCGAGTTCATCTCTTCGCCATCGACCGAGAGAATGATGTCGCCAAGCAAGACAGAGCCGTCTGCATCACGCATCAAGCCGCGAATGCCGGCATTTGCCGCCGGGCCGTTCGGGATAACGGAGCCGACCAAGAGGCCGTTCTCGACCGGAAGCCGATAGCCGCGTTCAATGTATTCGGCGACAGGACGAAGCTCAGCACTAAGCTTTGGCCGCCGCACTTCGCCGAACTGGATAAGCTGCGGCACGATCCGTTTCGCCGTATTGACCGGCACCGCAAAACCGACTCCGACCGAACCGCCGGCGGGTGAAAGGATCTGTGAGTTTATCCCGATCATATTGCCGAATTTATCAAGAAGCGGCCCGCCTGAATTTCCCGGATTGATCGAGGCATCGGTCTGGATCGCCGCATCGATCGGACGATTGTTGCGGGCACGGATCGGCCGCTGAAGTCCGGAGATGACGCCGGTCGTTAGGGTGCGGTCGAGCCCGAACGGGTTGCCAATGGCGAGCACCTTTTGCCCGACCTGGAGCTTGTCTGAATCGCCGAGCGGGACGACCGTCAAGCCGCCTGCCGGCGGGTCGATCTTGATCACTGCCAGGTCCGTATCCGGGTCGCCACCGACAAGACGCGCCGGGAAAACCCGCTCGCCGCCGAAGCTGACCGTGATCCGCTGAGCGCCTTCGATGACGTGATAATTGGTCAGTATGTGGCCCTGAGCGTCGATCACCGAGCCGCTTCCATTGCCGCGGCCCTCCTGGACGTCTCCCCACCAACTCTGCGTATAGGCTGTCGTATTGATGAACGCCACGCCCGGGGCAAGAGCCTTGTAAACCTCGATGTTGTTTTGCTCATCAGAAACGGCCGAGGGGTCAGAGATGCTCGGCGGCGGAGCCTCGGCCAACGAAACAGCCGAAGGCGAATTCGCCATCCAGTAGCTGTAACTAAAAAGGATCGCGGCCGTGATGCCGACCGCCGCAAAGGCGGTGACAACACCAAGGAGGATTATTTGTCGTGCTGAAAGCTGATAGACCGGTTTTGTATTCATCTTCGTATTATTTCCAAGCAAAAAATATCTTACGCATTTGATGCCGGTTTCATAAAACGGCGTTGCGTATTGGATTACGAAAATGAGATGTGGTCGGTTTCGGGCGGGGAAGTTTAACCGAAAAGCAGGGCGAGTACCGGTTTGAAGAAAGCAAATGCGCCGCTTACGGTGCCGTTTGAGACCATTCCGGCGGCGGTGAGTCCGGTCAGGAGATGTATGCCCATCAGTCCGACATAAAGCACAAGCGCGACCGCAACACCAACCTTCGCAATGCGGAAATAACCCCATTTCAACAGCACGACGGCGGTCACCAAGCCGATCGCTAGTTTACCCGAAAGGAATGCGATGTCGCTTATATTAAGCAGTTCCGCCATCAGCCGGTTTCCTTCTTCCGCAACGCCGTTCCTAACCCAGATCAGCGTCAAGAGCGCATCCAGAAGATTGAGCCCGAATAGGAGGAACGTTTCGCGGACGAGATACATACGGTTATCGCCAGTAAACGAGGTTTAAACCTCGAGCCTTTGAACAAACCCCCGGCTTATCAGGCCGGGGGACTCGGAGCGTTGTGAATGAATCGAACTTCAGTTGTCGTTCACACCAAATACTCAATCCGAAAAGTTTCCAGAAAACTCCCCGACAAAAATTCACATCGCATCAACGGATATCTGGTAAAATACCTCTTATCCGGGATTTGTTCAAGGGAATTGCGGCCGTAGCGGTTGTTGGAGTCAAAAGCCTATGAACCTGCGGCGGCCTTTCTGGGAGGAAACTATGAAGAAAATTGTAAATGGAACCTTGCTTGCCGGCGTGGCGGCGATGATGCTGCTGGCGCTCGGCACGGATGTGCTTGCGCAGCGTTCGCAGAACTTTCGAGTCGATGCGGGCACGCGGTTCCGTGTCCGTATGAATGAGACACTCAGCTCGAAGACGGCCCGCGTCGGCGATACATTCACAACCACGGTTCGCGAGCCGGTCTATTCGACAAATGGCGTCGTTGTCATTCCGGTCGGCAGCGAGGTCATCGGCCGAGTCGATGCTGTAAGGAAAGCGGAACGCGGCGGCGACCCCGGCACGATCGACGTCAGCTTCACAGAAGTGAAACTGCCGAACGGGACGCGGCGTGCGATCAACGGCTCGCTCACCGACCTCGTAAGCGATGACGCGAAGAGCGACACTGAAGGTACGGCAAGCGGCGACAAGATGAAGAATCGCAAGATCATCTTCATCGGCGGCGGCGGTGCTGGCGGTGCTGTGCTCGGAGCGGCGATCGGCGGCGGGCGCGGGGCATTGATCGGCGGCATCATTGGTGCCGGTGCCGGCTTGCTCGGCGAACGGCTGACGAAGGGCGAGGATGCCGAGGTCAAATCGGGAACCGAGTTCGGGGTTTACCTGAACCGGGCGATAACGCTGCCGCGGTTTACCGAGGTCGGCACGGAAGACGACCGTTATGAGGCTCCGCCGGCAGGTTCACGGACCTACGTCGTCCAACGGGGCGATACGCTCGGCTCGATCAGCCGCCAGTTCTACGGAACCCCGTCGCGGTATATGGAGATCTATAACGCCAACCGCGACCGGCTCTCGAGCCCGAACAGCGTGACGGTCGGGCAGGAACTAATAATTCCGTAGGCTTCGATCCATTTCAAATTGAAAAGGCCGGGTTTGTCGCCCGGCCTTTCTCTATTTCAACCCCATGTTCTTTTCCTCTTCGGCTCCAAACGATTCGAGCCGCTCGACCACCCGTTTGATCAGCCACTCGGGCGTTGAGGCTCCGGCGGTAACGCCAACCGTATTTACGCCGGCGAGGTCGTCGGGGTTAATGTCGTCCTCGGTCTCGATCAAAAAGCTCTTCTCGCAGCTCTCTTTGCATACGCCGTGGAGCTTCACGCTATTAGATGAATGCGTCGCGCCGATGATGTAAAAGGCATCGACCATGCCCGCGAGTGCACGAGCGGCGTCTTGCCGGTCGCGGGTCGCGGAGCAGATGGTGTTGACCACCTCGACCTCGTCGTCGGTCCTGGTCTTTACGGCCTCTGCCGTGTCGAAAAACGTCTTTGCCTTGATGGTCGTTTGAGAAACAACGAGCGGGTTGCGGAGCCACGGCAGCGTTGCAACCTCGGTCTCGTCTTTAATAATGAAAGCGTGGTCCGGGGCATAGCCCTTTACGCCGATCATCTCTGGGTGGTCGGAACTGCCGACGATGACGACATGGCGGTCCTGTGACGCAGCCCGCGAGGCAAGCCGCTGAACACGCGTAACGAACGGGCAGGTCGCATCAACGACCTTGCCGGCCTGCTCCTCGAGCGCCTTCTGAACATCCGGCGTGACGCCGTGGGCGCGAATGACGGCAGTTTCGCTGCGGGTGATCTGCACCGGCTCGCTGATGGTCGCCACACCTTCGGTCGCCAGCCGCTTCATTTCCTGCTCGTTATGGATGAGCGGCCCGAGCGTTCGCACCGTCTCGCCCTTCTGGACAGACTCCTCGACCATCTCGACCGCCCGCTCGACCCCAAAGCAAAACCCGTATTCGTCCGCTATTAGAACTTTCATACCCATTGTATTCGGCAAACCCGCCGTTGTGGTTTTAGTTTAACAAACCGGATGGCTAATTTCGATATCTAATCGGGACTGCAATGAGTGTAGTCCGCAATTCAGCGATCACGAGGCAGGCTCCATCGGCTGGTCGGTCAGCGAGAGTTTGAGATGCGGATGGTCTTTTTCGATCTGCTGCAGGTGCCAACGGCTGCGAAAGAGGAGTACGGGCCGGTCATTCTGGTCTTTGTAAATGTCGGTTTCGGAAAGGCCGTCCACTGCGAGCAGGTCGTTCCAATCCACATTCACCCATCGTGCTGCGACGAATGAAAGGCGGTCGAGCCGCGTTTCGACGCCGTACTCGGTCCGGAGTCGATACTGTGCGACCTCGAACTGAAGCTCGCCGACAGCCGCCAACACCGGCTCCTGCGATGAGCCGCCGTGATAGGGCTGCAGGATCTGGATCGCCTTTTCCTCTTGCAACTGGGCAACGCCCTTCACAAACTTCTTCGCAAGCGATGAATTAGTATTTCGAAGCTTAGCGAAGAGCTCCGGCGAGAACGAAGGAATCGGCGGAAAGACGACACGCGGGCCGGTATATAAGGTATCGCCGATGGTGAAAGCCCCGGGATTGCTAAGGCCGATGACGTCGCCGGCGAAGGCTTCTTCGAGCGATTCGCGGTCGCGGGCGAAGACCTTTTGCGGCCGCGTAAGCCGCACCTTCTTGCCCGTCCGCGCGTTCGTCACGTTCATGTCCTTTTCAAACTGGCCCGAACAGACGCGGACGAATGCCAGAGTGTCGCGATGTCGCGGGTCCATATTCGCCTGCAGCTTGAAGACAAAGCCGGTGAACTCCGGATACGTGGGTTCGATCAAGCCCAGATTGCTCTTATGAGCGCCCGGCGGTGCGGACATATCGAGAAAGGCATCGAGGAAAGGCTCTACGCCAAAGTTCGTCATCGCACTTCCGAAAAAGACCGGCGACTTCTGGCCGCTGAGGATAAGTTCGCGGTCGAGCGATGAGCCCGCACCATCAAGTAACTCAAGCTCATCTCGCAACTGCTGAAGCTCTTTCTCATCGATGAACGTAGTGAGCCGCGGATCATCGAGCGCGATGATCGTCTCCTCGGCCTGTTTCCGGCCACGCGGATTGCGGTCGTAGAGATGAACGTTTCCGGTCATCCGGTTGTAGATCCCGCGAAAGGTGTCGCCATCGCCGATCGGCCAGGTCACGGCGAACACCTTCAGGCCGAGTTCCATCTCGATCTCATCGATCAATTCCATCGGATGCCGCGCGGGGCGGTCGAGCTTGTTGATGAAGGTGAAGATCGGAATATCGCGGAGCCGGCAAACCTCGAACAGCTTGCGGGTCTGCGTCTCGAGCCCCTTTCCGGCGTCCACAAGCATCACCGCGTTGTCGGCAGCGGCCAGCGTGCGGTAGGTGTCTTCACTGAAGTCGTGGTGGCCGGGCGTGTCGAGCAGATTCAGGTGAAATCCGTCGTACTCAAACTGCAAAACCGTTGATGTGATCGAGATGCCGCGTTGCCTTTCAAGCTCCATCCAGTCCGAGGTGGCGGCTCGTTCGGCACGGCGATTTTTTACCGCACCCGCTTCGCGGATCGCACCGCCGTAAAGCAAGAGCTTTTCGGTCAGCGTGGTCTTACCGGCATCGGGGTGCGAGATGATCGCAAACGTTCTCCGCCCTCGCTGAGCGGGCGTTTTGCGTTCGGCCGATGTGTCGGCTTTGTGGTCAATGGATGTTCCGAGCATGTGTCAAATAAAAACAGGTCGCAAAAACAGAAAAAAGCGGCCAAACGGGCGGCGTCTTTTAGCGGCGGGATTTCGTGATCATCTCACATCGGAATTGTCTTAGAGCAGAAAATTTCAAGATAGGCCGCCGGATCGCTTTCGTCAAGACCCCTCTGCCGTGTCTGATTTCTGATTGGAGCCGTCACGGGGCTTTAGCTGCTTCACTGTTGTGTCGAGGTATTCGATGAAGTGCTTTTCTGCCTCGCTGAGTTCGTTCACGTAAACTTCGCGATACTTCTCGTATTCCGCTCGGGCCTTTTCTAGTGCCTGCTCGTGGCTGATGGTTCCGGCGTTTTGCAGCGCGTCGGTTCCTGCCATCTGCAGAAAATCGTCGAGCCGCTCGACCCAATCGTTCATATACATCGGCTTGCGATTCAATGCCTGCAATTCAGCAAATTCTAGATACGCCGTAACGAAGCGATTGAGTATGTTCAACTCGTCCTCGGTCAGATAGTTTTTGGCGATCTCAGTCTCTTGTTTTGTCGGCCTCGTTCCCTTAAAGTTCGTCAGCCCGAGGTTCGGCTTGCCAGCATCGATTCGATTGTAAATGACCTCGGCGGCGGTGTTCCCATGTGCCGCCCAGTGCATTTTGTTTTGGACAGTTTGAAAGAACAAGGTTGCCGCGTCGGACCGCGAGTCATAGTCGATGCTGGTCGAGAAAATATCGAGCACCTTTCGCCAAAAGACCTTCTCCGACGAGCGTATGTCGCGGATGCGGGCCAGAAGCTCGTCAAAATAATTACCGCCGCCCGCGTTCTTTAGCAGCTCGTCGTTCATCGTAAAGCCCTTTACGATGTACTCACGAAGCCGAGCCGTCGCCCATATGCGAAACCGGGTTGCGACGTGACTTTTGATCCGGTATCCGACGGAGATGATGGCATCTAAATTGTAGAACGCCGTCCGATAGTCTTTGCCGTCAGCCGCAGTTGTAAAGAATTTCTTTACAACTGAATCCTCCTCCAGTTCACCGTCTTCAAATGTATTTTTTAGATGTTGGCCTACATTCTGTTTGGTGGTCTGGAAAAGCTCCGCCATGGCAGCTTGTGTGAGCCAAACGGTCTCGTCCTCGAGCCGCGTTTCGATCCGCGTCCGGCCGTCCTCGGTCTGGTAGATTATCAGCTCGCCATTGCTCATTTTCAGTTCCCGAACCTGCCCCGCACTCAAGATTATAGCTTTCCGTTCCGGGATTCCGCATTCCGAACTCCGCCTTCCGCATTTAGATGAGCCCTCCCTCACGGTCGGGCTACTGACACGGCGATTCCCCATTCACTTGATCCGCGTTTTTGGAATGGGCGTGGGTTGTTGTATTCTCTCGGTGCAAGTCTTTTCTCTCTTGATCCGGGTATGTTATTTGTTACAAAATCGGCCGCGGTTTATGGCATTGACGCGCTTGTGGTCGATATTGAGGTGAACCTGCGGCCGGCGAGCGGCGAGCAGGACCAGAACAACATAACCATCGTCGGGCTGCCGGATACGGCGGTCCGCGAATCTCGCGAGCGGATACGTGCGGCGGTTAATAATAGCGGCTTCTTTTTCCCATTTCTGAAGACGACGGTGAACCTCGCTCCGGCGGACGTCCGCAAAGAAGGTGCGAGCTTTGACCTGCCGATCGCGCTCGGCGTGCTCGGGGCAAATGCCGACCTCGGCGGCGGCGAGAGCCTTGTCGATACGCTGAGCGTCGGCGAGCTTTCGCTTGATGGTCGCGTCCGGCCGATCCGCGGTGCGCTCTCGATCGCTCTCACCGCCCGCGAACAGGGCTTTGCCAACCTGCTCGTCCCGGAAGAGAACGCCAAGGAGGCGGCGGTCGTCCGTGGTGTAAATGTCTTTCCGGTGCGGAGCCTGAAAGAGGCCGCCTCGCTCGCCGCGGAGCTCATCGCCGGCCAGCCGACCCGCATCCCGCCGCTTGTGCTCAGCGAGGACGAGCTCCGCAGCAACGCCGACGCGTATCGTGCCGATTTCGCCGAGGTCCGCGGCCAACAGACCGCCAAGCGTGCTCTCGAGGTTGCCTCCGCCGGCGGCCATAACATACTCTTCGTCGGCCCGCCGGGCTCGGGCAAAACGATGCTCGCCAAGCGGCTCCCGACCATACTGCCGCCGCTCGAATTTGAAGAGGCGCTTGAGATCACAAAGATCCATTCCGTCGCCGGGCTTACCGGCCGGAGCGGCCTCGTCACCGAACGCCCGTTCAAGTCGCCGCACCACACCGTCTCGCAGGCCGGGCTGATCGGTGGCGGCTCGATGCCAAAGCCCGGCGAGGTCTCGCTGGCACATCTCGGCGTGCTCTTTCTCGACGAACTCCCGGAGTTTGACCGCAGCGTGCTTGAGGTCCTGCGGCAGCCGATGGAGGACAAACAGGTGACCATCTCGCGGGCCGCCTCGTCGCTGACCTTTCCGGCAAATTTCACGCTCGTCGCCTCGATGAACCCGTGCCCGTGCGGCTACTTCGGCTCGGGCCGCGAGTGCAAGTGCTCGCCGATGCAGATCCAGCGTTATGTCGGCAAGATCTCCGGCCCGCTGATGGACCGCATCGATATCCACGTCGACGTGCCGGCCGTAAAATTCACCGAGCTCCGCGGCCGCTCGAACGGCACCGCCGAGCCATCCACCGACATCCGCGAACGCGTTATCGAAGCCCGCGGCCGACAGCTCGAACGCTTTCGGGGCGAGGGCATCTTCTCCAATTCCGCAATGTCGCCCGGCCAGATCCGCAAGTTCTGCGCGCTCGATGCCGCCGGCGAAACCCTGCTCGAACGGGCGATGACCCGCCAGGGCCTCTCCGCCCGCGGCCACGACCGCATCCTCAAGGTCGCCCGCACCATCGCCGACCTTGCCGCCGCCCCGACCATCGCCCCCGAACACCTCTCCGAAGCCATCAACTATCGCTCCCTCGACCGCGACTATTGGAGCTAGGCCGGCGCTACGAGGTGCGCTCCTTTCGATCATTTAGCTAGGAGTTGGAGGGCGGCGCGAAGGAGTTTCTGGACATTGAGCTCGGCGCCGTCCTCGAGGGCTTGCTGCAGGGCCTTTTCGGCGGCGTTCTTTTGGTAGCCGAGGTTGACGAGGGCGGAAAGCGCATCGTCGACGACGGTGTCGCTCTCAAGCCCGGCGGAAGTTTGAGCGCCGGAACCCGCGGCCGTGCTAAGTGCTATCTCGCCGACCTTGTCGCGAAGTTCGACGATGAGCCGCTCGGCGGTCTTGCGGCCGACTCCGGGAATTGAGGTCAGGCGTTCTATTTTTCCTGCGCGTATTGCGGCGATTATCTCGTCGGCGCTCATTCCGGAGAGCATCGTGATGCCGCTTTTTGCCCCGAAACCCTGAACTGCGATCAGTTTCAGGAAAAGCTCGCGTTCGCGGTCGGTGCGGAAGCCGTAAAGCTGTATCGCGTCCTCGCGGACAAGCGTGTAGATGCGGAGCTGGACATCGCCGCCCGGTTCGCCAAGCTCGTAAAAGGTCGAGAGCGGTATCGCGACATCGTAGCCGACGCCGCCAACGTCGATGACGACCGAAGCCGGATGCTTTTCGAGGATCTTTCCTGAGAGAAACGCGATCATAAGTTGCTTGCGAGACGAAAAACTGCGTCGAGCCTGCCCGAAAAATAGTAAGGGATTGCCGCCCGGTTGGCAAAAGAGGGCATCGGGCCGAAAAAATCTCGTCATTTTTGCCGAACGCGGAATATAAACCTTCACATCGTGGCATAAAACCTTTAGAATAGAATTCAGTAGCGGCCACCGGGCCTTTTTCCCCGCGTTTCTCCGGCAAGGTGAAACCGTTCCCGGCGAACCGACGTATTCATTTCTGAGGTAGTTGAGGTGTAGTATGCAATTTCTTTCTGTAATCAAACGCGTCATTCCTTTTGTTTTTGCCGTGACCATCGGTGTGCTGATCGCAAGCATCTTCGTTCCGCTTTCATCGCCGGCCGAATCTTTTAAGAGCTCCTTTAAGAACCGGCATGACTGTAAACGCTTCAAACGGGAGATGCGTGGGCTTCGTCGCGAGAACGTTCGGCTTACAATGGAGAACGAGGAACTGCGAATGACGGTCGAGCGGCTGAACAATATGGCGTCCGAAGTTACCGTCACGCCGCCGATGCCGCCGGCACCGCCGGCTCCTCCGGTTTACGATGGCCGCGTCACTTTTGAACGCGTTCGGTAAATATTCGTACAAGTTTCGATCCACAGGTTAACGCGACCGCGGTGTTGTGTTAATCTGTGGATTCTTGTTTATATGGACGAATCATCGGCCAGAAAATTGATCGTCGAGATCGGCAAGCTGCTCTATGAACGGAGCTATGTCGTCTCATCGGACGGCAATGTCAGCATCCGGCTTGACGAGAACACCGTGCTCGCAACGCCAACGATGACCTGCAAAGGCCGTATGACCGAGGAGAGCCTCGCCCTGACGGACATGGACGGCAAGCCGCTTTCGGATAAGCGGGCGTCATCGGAGCTGGCGATGCATTTGCTGATCTACAAGATGCGGCCGGATGTAAAGGCCGTTTGCCATGCCCATCCGCCGCACGGGACGGCGTTTGCGGTCGCCGGTTTGGCCATCGATAAACCGATATTAAGCGAGGTCATTCTGACGCTCGGCTGCGTACCGCTGACCGATTACGGAACGCCATCCACGAATGAGCTGACCGAGGCGATGAAGCCGTTTGTTGCCCATCACAACGCGCTATTGATGGCGAATCACGGGGCGGTCGCTTATGGTGACGACCTTTGGCAGGCATTTGACCGGCTCGAGACGCTCGAGCACACGGCCCGCATCGCAATCCTCGCCAAGGCACTCGGCGGTGCCAACGATCTACCGAAGGATGCCATCGAAAAGCTTATAAATATCAGAGAAAAAGCGGGTTACCTGAAAGAGAATGCCCGCTGCCAGGCGTGCGGGTATCTGCACGAGGCGAATATCACATGCGAGCTTGATATAAACTACCCGGCCGCCAGCAAAGCGAACGGACAGAAGATCTCGCTCTCCAGAGAAGAGTTGATCGAGCTTTTGAGCCAAGCGGCGAATTTAGGGTAAACTTACGTTTCAGTAGAAGCACTGTCCCTTTGCAAATCAGGAGAAATAACTAAATGCAGGAAGCATTAGGAATGGTCGAGACCAAAGGTCTCGTTGCGACGATCGAAGCGGCGGACGCCATGGTTAAGGCGGCGAACGTGCAGCTGGTCGGTTATGAAAAGATCGGTGCCGGGTTCGTTACGGCAATCGTCCGCGGGGATGTTGCTGCGGTAAAGGCCGCGACCGATGCTGGTGCCGCGGCCGCTCGGCGCGTTGGCGAGCTAATCAGCGTCCACGTGATCCCGCGACCGCACTCGAGCGTGGATGAAGCCTTGCCGGTAGTTCTGAAGTAAGCAGGGAGCAGTGAGCCGCGAGCAGTTTAGCTCGATCCCTGCTCACCGCTCACGGCTAACCGCTAACGGTATGATAATCGGACGCATCTTAGGGACGGTCGTTTCGACCCAGAAGGACGCACGGCTCCACGGAAAGAAGCTGCTCATCGTCAAGCCCGTCAATCTCGACGGCTCTGACCAGAGCGGCTATGTTGTTGCTGTCGATACGGTTGGTGCGGGCTATCACGAAAAGGTGATCGTCGTGGGCGGCTCTTCTGCCCGCCTTGCCGAAGGCAACAAGGATTGCCCGGTCGATTCGGCGATAATCGGCGTCATTGACACCATCGATCTCACCGCTGCAGACCGATCGAAATAATGCAGATCGCTCGGGTCATCGGGACGGTCGTTGCGACCGTTAAGAATGAATCGCTCGAAGGGCGGAAGTTCCTCATTGTCCAAACTCTGGACGCGGATCTCAAAGATAAAGGCAAGCCGATGATCGCACTTGATGCCGTCGGAGCAGGCGAAGGCGAACTTGTCTTCTGGTGCCGCGGTAAAGAGGCATCTTTCCCGTTCAAACGCGATGAGACTCCGACGGATTGTACGATAGTAGGAATTATCGATTCAGACTCGCATGTTCTGAATCGGAGCTAGTACTTGATCTTCCAATTGGCAGTTGTCAATTGGCCGATCGATCAATTGGGAGAAAATGCTGCTTGCAAGGGTCATCGGTAACGTCGTAGCGACGCAAAAGAACCAGCGTTATGAGGGTTCGCGGATAATGCTTTGCCGGCAGATCACACCCGAAGGCGAAGACATGGACTACACCTGCCTTGCTCTCGATTCGGTCAATTCCGGCGAAGGCGATATCGTCCTCATCGCCCAGGAAGGCTGGTCGGCCTCGACCGCCGCCACCGGCAAACCGGGAGCCGCGATCGATTCTGCGATCGTTGGCGTGGTAGATCAGATCGATCTGAATACGTAATGACGCATCCTGATTTACCGCTACGAGACGAAGCACAATTCCCGGACTCGGACGTCCGCTCGGGCCATTCGAGTTTCGATCAATTTTCGATCGCTGAGGCGATCGCGGACATGATATTCGAAGGTATCGGGGAAAATAAGGCCTGCCAGTTCGAGCCGAACGACAGGCCTTGTGATCATTGTTCTATGTGCAGTTCCCGAGGATTTTGAAACGGCTTAGTTGTTAGCGGCCGGTGCTTGCTGCCGCCTAAGCGTATTCGCATCCCCTACCGTCGGGGCCTGCCTGGCACTTGGGTCCGCCTGGAAGAAGGGCTCTTCTTTGAACCCGAAAATGCCGGCCGTAATCACCGCCGGGAACGAGTTGCGGGTCGTGTTATAGTCCGTTACGGCCTCGTTGAAATCGATCCTAGCCGTGTTTATGCGGTTTTCAGTTCCCGAGAGCTCATCCTGAACCTTCATAAACGCATCGCTTGAGCGAAGCTGAGGGTATTGTTCCTGAAGGCTAAGAAGGCGGCCAATCGTGCCGCCGAAGCTATTGTTTGCTTCGATAACGGCCTGCCGCTGCTCGGGACTCTTGTCGCCTTCGACGCCCTGACCGGGCTGCTGCTGTGCGTTAAGCAGACGCGACCGCGCTTCGGCGATCTGGCCAAAGACCTCCTGCTCTTGAACGCCGGCCATCTTCGCCGTTTCAACCAGATTTGGGATAAGGTCGGCCCGCCGCTGCATCGAGCTCTCGACGTTAGCCCATTTACCTTTTACGTTCTGCTGTTTTGCCGTCAGTTCGTTGTAGCTGCAGCCGCTAAGAAAAGTGGCCGAAAACATCGCTATTGTAAGTAAGATCGCTCGTTTCATCATCTTTTTCTTCCCCGGCAATTGCCGTTAACTTTTCCCAATACTATCTATTGAATCTATGGTCTTTTCGACCTGCAAAAGGTAGCGTCCATATAGATCGTCGGCCCCTTTTTCGTCCATCTCCAATGTGTGGTCATTTTCTCTTATTCTGAATAACAATTCAAAGACCTCACCGTCGAGTCCCAGCCTTGCGACGGCCCGGTCGACGATTCCGCGTTTCTTGTTTGGCGCCTTTTCGCCAAGCATCAGCAGTATCGCCCGGAAGAGGGCCGAAAAGCTCGTCAGGCTTTCGCCCATCAGCTTTTTGAGCCCTTCGGGTGAAGCCGAGGCCGGAATATACTGACGCCGAAGCAGCAAGAGCTTGCTTCGGAGTTCGTATTCGATCTGGTGGCGGAGAAAATCGTCGTGGATCTCGAGGCCTTCGAGCACGTCTGAGCCGTAAAGTACCTTGTGGGCCATTTCCATTTGGTGAAACTCAATGGGGAAGACGTCCGCCGCGTTCTTAAGCTCGGAGACCGTGAAATAGACCGGCACCGGATGCCCGAGTTTATGCCATTCGCGGATGCAGGCGTGGGAACTGCGAAGTTCCTTTGGCGTTATCTCGTGCAGGGCGATGAGGATGTTGTAATCCGACCGCGTCGGGATAAAATCTCCGGCCGCGGCCGAGCCGTAAAGAACGACCGAAGCAAGATTGCGGCCGTGGGTCGTCTTTAGGTCATCGATAAACGCTGAAAATTGATTCTGCATAATTGTTTCCGCTACCAATCGCCGCCAGCACCGCCGCCTCCGAAATCGCCGCCGCCGCCAAAGCCGCCCCAATCCGATCCGCCACCGCCGCCCCAGTCCCAGGACGACGAACTGTCGGACGAACTTCCTCCCGAGCCGCCAAGGATTATCCACGGCAGTGCTCCGCCGCCGCCGCCGAATCCACCGCCGCCCCAACGGTCGTTATCATCATCTGATCGGCCGCGTTTGTTGCGGTTTGACCAGGCCACGAGTATCAGAAAAAGCATGATCGCGAGACAGCAAAATATGCTGAAAAGCGGAGCCTCGCTTGGGCCTTCGTTATTCGGTAGCGTTGGTGTGAGCACCGAGCCGCTGCTGCGGGCCTCATAGGTGCGGATGTACATTTCGACCGTATCGGCGATGCCTTTGCCGTAGTTGCCTTTGCGAAACTCGGGCACAAGGTATCGACGTTGAAGGTCGCCGACGAGGCCATCAGGGAGTTCGTCCTCGAGGTCTTTGCTAACGTGGGTAAAGTATTTGCGGTCGTCAACCGCGATAAAGAGCAATGCCGCAGGATTATCGTCCTGATCAAGCCCGATGCCCCACCCGCGGGCGACGGCGAGCGAATAATCGAAAATATCGCGTTCGCCGGTAGTCCGAACGACAGCAACGGAGATCTCAACTCCGGTCGAATCGCGAAACTCACGGAGCCGCGTTTCGATCTGATCTTTCTGAGCAGGGTCGATCGCTCCGGCGTAATCATTTACAAATCCGGTCGGTGCCGGAAGCGGCGAGCGATTGATAGAGAAGGGTTCATCCTGGGCAACGGCCGGCAAAGCCACCGCGAGGTGGAAGAGCAAAAGAAGGAAAGCGGCGAACGGGGCTTTGCTTTTCAGATTCATTCCTTACCGCTGATTGTCGCAAAAATCGCGGCTGCGGCAAAGCTACTTCCGGCAATTCACTTGTCAGCTCGGCGGACCTCGACCAGCTCCGCCCGGAAAAGCTTCAGCACTTTGCGGACGTCGGGCCGCTTGCCGGCATATTCAAGAAGCACGTCGGGTGTAGCGTCTTCAGGCGGCGGTTCGGGCATCGTAAGGTCTTCCTCGGGTTCGGCGGGCGGACGGGCGAAATCGGGGATGACCCTTTCGCTGTCTCGGACATAGTTTCGATACCGGGCAGACGACGACCCGGCACTGGCCGCGGCCACGGCAGCGGGAGCCATTTGTGCTTTCAGTTCCGGGCTGACGCGAAGGAAAACCATACTCTCGCCGGAGCGGAGCACCGCTTCTTCGAATGCAGAATCAAGAGCCGGGGCATCGAAATGCTCAAGCTCTTCGGCAGTTCGCGGCGGGATCTTTGACGGAAGATCGTCGGGGACGGCGAATTCGGCCCTGCCCCGAACCGGCTCTATCGGCGTGGGTTCGGGATCGAAAGGCGGCTCGAAGGGCGGTTCTTCGGGATAAAATGGCGGTTCCTCGGGCGGCGGCTCGGCAAATCGAGCAGCCGGCTCAGTGTTCAGAGTTTTTTTTTCCGGGATCGGTGCTTTTGGGCTCGAAGCGTTGGCGGTCGCGGCACGCGGTTCGGCCGAGCCGAGCGAGGATTCGAGTTCCGCAAGCCTTTTCAGGAGCTCTTCGACGGGCGTGACGCGATTCATCTCTGCAAGCCGGACGAGCCCGAGCTCGAGCACGTAGCGGCTTTGGAGAGCCTCTTTAAGCCGTACTTCTGTCTCTGCAAGCGAATGGAAGATGCGGAAAAGATCGGAGGCCGCGAACGCATCGGCGATCTGCTTCATCTCGTCGGCGGCAAAGGCCGAGCCGTCGATAAACTCTTCCGAGCCCGAGACTTTGAGCACCGAAAGATCGCGGACAAATCCCAGCAGGTCGCGGCAGAAGTTGCGAAGATCGTGGCCGCCGGAGACGAGGTCATCGACCACCCGCAGGATCGCGGCGGCATCATTCTCGGCGACGGCTTTGATGACCGCCGAGAGGTTATCCGAACCCGCAATGCCGAGAGCGGAGACCACGTCTTCGCGGCCGATCTTCGCTCCCGAAAAGCTGATCACCTGGTCAAAATTTGACTGGGCATCGCGCATTGAGCCCTCGCCCGAGCGAGCGATCTCACGAAGTGCCTCGTCGGCAATGTCGATCTTTTCCGCGTCGGCGATAAGGCGAAGCCGCTCGAAGATCTTTTGCTGCGGAATCGTCCGAAAGATGAACTCCTGGCATCGCGAGGTTATCGTCTCCGGCACCTTGTGGTGCTCGGTCGTCGCCATTATAAAGACGACATTCGGCGGCGGCTCCTCGAGCGTTTTGAGCAGGGCGTTGAAAGCTTGCCGCGAGAGCTGATGGACCTCGTCGATAATGAAGATCTTATAGCGGTCGCGTGCCGGGTTTACGGTGATATTCTCGAGAATGGTGTCGCGAATATCGTCGATGCCGGTGTGCGAAGCGGCGTCGATCTCAAGTACGTCTATCGAGCGGCTTTCGGAGATCTCAAGACACGAAACGCATACCTCGCCCGAGTCGGCGGAGCAGGGAATCGCGGTCGGGGCATCCGTCCGCCGGCAGTTCAATGCCTTGGCAAAGATGCGGGCCGAGGTCGTTTTGCCGACGCCGCGTGCACCCGAAAACAAATAGGCATGGTGAAGCCGATCGTGCTCGATCGCATTGCTGAGCGTACGAGTGATGTGCTCCTGGCCGGTGACTTCTTCGAAGTTTCGCGGCCTCCATTTTCGGGCGATTACCTGATATGACATCGGTTGCTAAAGGATAAAGGATAAAGGCGAAAGGATAAAGTGTCCCTGCCCCAAAAGGAGCGTGTTGCGATAGAGCGACATCAGTCGCCTGTACTGTAGAGACGAATGGCCCCAGACTTAACCGCAACACAGGGTGAAAATGCTACCGTTGCTCGATTCCTCGCCTAGCGGAGTTCACACCACAGCCCTTGTGCGGAGCCTGGGACCAAATGAAAGGATAAAGGATAAAGGCGAAAGGATAAAGTTAGGAAATCAAGATTGCCGCCTAGCTTTTACTTTTTTTACTATCGAAACGAGGATCGCGGTGAGTTCTTTCGCCTCGGCCCGTAAAGGTAGGGTCTTATGAGGATCAAAAAGCGCGATTTCATCGACCAATTCGAGCCAATAGGATGTTTCTTCCAATTCCTGCAGGGCTCCTTCTAGTTTGCTGATGAAGTCGGCGTCGGATTTTGCATGCTGAGCTTCTCTGTAGTGAGCTCCGATCGATGTTCCCGATCTGATCAACTGCTTGCCGATGACCTGGGCCTCGACAGTTGGGGGCAGTGACCCGTAAAGCCGGATCACTCGCACCGCGAACTGTCTTGTTCGCACTTTTAATTCTTCTGCCATATCCAATAAAAAAAACGAAAAGGCGAAAGACCGGATCTTCGCATTTATCCTTTCGCCTTTCGCCTTTCTCCTTTTGTATGGCGGAAAGGGTGGGATTCGAACCCACGGAACCCTTTTGAGGTTCACTACATTTCCAATGTAGCCAGTTCAACCGCTCCTGCACCTTTCCGCACAAACCTAAATTGTCAAAGAAACCAAAGAACTAAAGCCCGAGATGTATCTGCCTAATCACCACCGTCGGAGCCGTTGTCCGCATCCGATGTGCCTGAATCTCCGTCGGCTTCCGCACTTGCCTGTTTAGCTGCCGGCTCTCCGTCCTCACCCGATAGCCAGAGGTAAAAGAACCCGGCGATCGTGGCTCCGAGTATCGGAGCTACCCAAAACATCCAGAGCTGTTCGACCGCCCAACTTCCACCTTGAAATGCCACGATCAACGCCGGTCCGGTGCTTCGGGCCGGATTGACCGAAGTGTTGGTTACCGGGATCGTGATCAGGTGGATGAGCGTTAGGCAAAGCCCGATCGCGAGCGGGGCAAAGCCCTTCGGGGCCCATTTGCTTGTTGCCCCGAGGATAACGACGACGAAAAAGAACGTCATCACCACTTCGGCTACGAATGCCGCATGGGCAGCATATCCGCCGGGCGAGCCGAGCGATCCGGCACCAAAGCCGTTCGAGGCGAAACCGCCGGAAACGGCCGAGAATCCGTCCTTTCCGGTAGCGATCAAGAAGAGTATTCCTGCACCGGCAATTGCTCCGAGCACCTGGGCGACGATGTAAGGCAAAAGCTCATTTGCCGGAAAACGCTTTCCGGCCCAAAGTCCGATCGAAACTGCTGGGTTAAAATGTGCTCCGGAGATGTGGCCAAGCGCATATGCGCCGGTCAAAACCGTAAGGCCGAAGGCGAGCGAAATGCCGGCAAAGCCGATCCCCAGATTAGGGTAGTTGGTCGCAAGGACCGCGCTTCCGCAACCGCCGAGAACGAGCCAAAGAGTTCCGATGAACTCAGCAGCCAACCTCTTGCTAATAGGCATAACAATTTCCTCCAATTGAAATGTCAGTGAAAGTGATACTGCTGGGCCGAGTTCGAATGGTAAAGCAAGTTTTCAAATAGCCTGATCCTTAAACAGCGATCCGGCGATGACGAACCCGAAAGATATAACTGAACGCTCAAGAACCCTGAAAAAGAACTATGGCGGAGAGGGTGGGATTCGAACCCACGGTACCCGTTAGGGTACAACGGTTTTCGAGACCGCCCGATTCAACCACTCTCGCACCTCTCCGCGAACTTCTAATAATACGTGCCGACGGGAAAAAATATCAAGTAGCAAGCCGTTTTTTCCTGAAAAAATCCTTCATCAGCGACCGGCATTCCTCAAACCGAACTCCGGCCGCGATCTCAAGCCGATGATTGAGAAGCGGGCTGTCGCAAACTCCAAAGTGCGTTACGACCGCTCCGTAGCGTTCGTCCGGTGCCCCGAATACGAGCCGCCGGACGCGGGCATTGACCAAGGTTCCGGCACACATCACACACGGTTCAATGGTCGTATAAAGCGTCGTACCGGTGAGGCGATAGTTGCCGATCCGCTCGGCGGCAGCACGAATCGCAAGCACCTCGGCGTGCGCCGTCGGGTCGTTGTTCGTGATCGTCCGGTTCGAGGCAGCGGCAAGCAGATCGCCCTCGGCGGAAACGACACATGCCCCGACCGGCACCTCGTCGAGCGAGGCGGCGATGCGTGCTTGTTCAAGAGCCAAATCCATCCAATGTTCGTCGCGTTCGGCCACGAGCGTGATTTTAGCGTCTTCTTCTCGCTTACGAAAATCGGCCGCCCGAGAGGTTAAACGGTGAATTCCTTGCATCGCAAACGAATTGCGAATAATCTAAAGGCTAACACGACGCCCTTGCGCGTGGTTCACCGGCCCATTTACACGGTATGAAGGACGAAATTCGGTTTGATCTACCCCAAACCGGAGAAGACATTCACACGAGTTCGCTGCCCGAATCTTTCAAGGCATTGGCCGAGGAGGTGAAGAAGCGTAACCTCAAGAAGCAGACCTCGCCGGTCCAGGTGCCGCAAAAGCTCTCGCTTTCAGAATTTAATACCGCGATGGTCCACTTTTATCGCGGTGAGGTCGCCCGGTCCAATATCTGGCGAAATCGGCTTGACGCAACGACCAACTGGGCCGTTATTACCGCCGGTGCGACGCTTTCATTCGTCTTCAGCTCGCCGGACAACCCGCATTTTGCGATCCCGATCAACACGATACTCGTCTCGATCTTTCTTTTTATGGAAGCGAGGCGTTACCGCTATTACGAAGTTTGGGCAAACCGCGTGCGGGTGCTTGAGACCGGTTATTTTGCCCCGATGCTTTCGCACCGAACGATACCGCCGGACAAAGAATGGGCCGACCATATCTCGGCCGACCTGCTTTCGCCGCACTTCACGATAAGCATCTGGGAAGCTCTCGGGCGAAGGCTGCGGGCAAACTATTTGTGGATATTTATCCTGCTTGCACTTTCATGGGCTCTGAAGGTCTATCTGCATCCGTCACCGATCCCATCGACGTCTCCGGCGGACCGCGAGCGGTTCTGGGATCTCTTTTTCGATCGGGCAATGGTGGGACTTGCACCTGGCTGGGTAGTGATAATGTTCGGAGCGTTGTTCAATTTCCTGATATTTTTCGTCGCGTTCAGCACGCTGCGGCTTCGCGACTCTTCGTCCGAGGTGCTGCCGCTTGAGAACTTTGAATGGCATCCGCTAAAGCAGGTTTCGGACTGGGCGGGCGGCCCATTCCGCGGCCGCGGCGGAACGCTGCGCCGCTCAAAGAAGGCCCGTCAGCGGATGCGTTCGATACATCGCTCCGAGGCTTGATCGGTAGATCAGAGAATCATGGTCAAATTAATGCATCAACGGCTGTTGCTATTGTCGGTATGTCTAGTTTTTCTGATCGGGTCGGTATCGGCTCAATCACCGGCTCCGGCTCCGCTTGCAGCGAACGTTGCCGAACATGAGCTTGAAAGCAAGCTCATGGGGCGTCCGATGCCGTATCGCGTCGTGCTGCCAAAAAGCTACGCGACCGATAAAGACAAAAAATATCCGGTCGTTTATCTTCTTCATGGGCTGACTGGCCGGTATAGAAACTGGACGGACCTGACGAAACTCCCGTCCTATGCCGAAGGGCACGAATTCATTATCGTTACACCCGAAGGCGGTAACGGCTGGTACACGGACAGCCATACGAAGCCGGAAGAGAAATACGAAAGCTACATAATTAAGGAATTGATTCCTGAGGTTGAGAAGAAGTATCGGGCCATCGGGACACGGGGCGGACGTGCAATTGCAGGGCTTTCAATGGGCGGCTACGGTGCGATCAAGTTTGGCTTAAAGTATCCGGATATGTTTGCTCTGGCGGGCAGCTTCAGCGGAGCCTTGGGTGCGGCCTCGCTGAGTGGGGAAGGGCGGAGCACTTCCTCGATCCGTTCGATCGGCGAGGTCTTTGGGCCGGCGGATAGCGATACGAGAGCCTCAAACGACATATTCAAGATGGTCCGCGAGAGCACGCCGGAAAAGGTGAAGGCGATGCCTTTTCTTTATGTGGACTGCGGCAACGAGGATTTTCTGATCCAGAACAACCGTGATTTCGTAGCTTTGCTTGCTGAGAAAAAGATCCCGCATGAATACCGGCAGCTTCCGGGTGCACATAACTGGCCATACTGGGACAAACAGGTTCGCGAGTTTCTTCGCGTTGCGGAAAATTTTATAGGAACGAAATAAGAATATGAGATCAAGGATCGCGTTTTTGGCATTGGCTTTAGTTCTTTTCGGTTCATCTGCGGCGATAGCCCAGACGCGGACCGAGGTTCAGGACCGGGCGGCCGCACGGAAGCTGTTGGGCCGGCATATGTTCTCTCTACAGTGGATAAGCTGGGACTATTTCGGCAGGGCAAACGTCACACTTCGAAATGGCGTTTACTCGATAAAGGGCGAGCAAAAAGGCCGCGGCAATACTGATTTCGTTACCATTACCGGCGAGATCGAAACGATCAAGGCCCGCGAGTTCACAATGAACGGCATCATCACAACGCAGGTTAGCCACATCAACAATGGCGAGCCGTGCGTTCGGGAAGGGACGTTCACTTTCCGCGTAACAGGCACGCGAAAATACTGGCGGCTGCAGGAAATGCAGAACCCCTGCGACGGTGTGACGGACTACGTCGATATTTTCTTCCGTTAGCCGGTTCAGGAATTTTTATGCTTAATTTTGCTATCGAGACCGCCCGGGATGCCGGGCGTGTTTTGCTTGAGAAGTTCGGACGTATCGAAACCGTTACGAAAAAAGGCGACATCAACCTTGTGACCGAGGCCGATCTTGCCTCGGAGGCGTTGATCGTGGAACGGATCAAGTCGCATTTTCCGCGGCATGCGATCCTTGCCGAAGAAGCCGGAAACGCGGTCGTCACCGGCGTTGACGGCGGGCACAAATGGGTGATCGACCCGCTCGACGGGACAACGAATTATGCCCACGGCTATCCTTGCTTTTGCGTGACCATCGCACTCGAACACGAAGGCGAGATCGTGCTCGGGGTGACCTACGACCCGACCCGCGACGAACTTTTTACGGCCGAGAAAGGCCGCGGAGCTGCCTTAAACGGAAAGCCGATTCGCGTTTCGGCAACGGATGAACTTGGGAATGCTTTGCTTGTGACGGGGTTTCCTTATGACATCAAGCACCGCGAGAAATTTGCCCGGCATCTTACCGAGTTTTTGCTGACGTCACGCGGAGTTCGCCGCGACGGCTCGGCGGCGATCGACCTTGCTTACGTGGCATGCGGGCGGTTCGACGGGTTTTGGGAAGAGGGGTTGAATCCCTGGGATGTGGCCGCGGGAAAGCTGTTGATAGAAGAGGCCGGCGGCATGGTGAGCTATTACGACGGTTCGCCGTTCAGCATCTACACGCCGCCGATCGTAGCGAGCAATGGCACGATCCACGCGGAGATGCTGAATGTTCTAAAATGAGCTAACGTACGTAAGCCGCGGGCAGCGGCCGGTCGCCTGATGAACCGAAAGGCACGGCCGCGAATCCGGACGTCGATCGGAGCAGATACCACGTTCCATCGGAAGGGCGAAAGACGCCAAAGTCCGCACGGCCATCGCCGTCGTAATCGGCCACCACCGGAATATCGCCGGGAGAGCCCCACGAGACGCCACTGTAAACGAAGGTGCCGGAGGTGAGTGTGTAAAAGTCCGGCTGTGACGGATCGTCGCTCGGCCGGAAGATCCCTACATCCGTCAGGCCGTCGCCGTTGAAATCGGCCATTATCGGTTTATCCCCGGCTTGCCCGAACGGGAACGCTGTATAGCCCGAATCGCTGCTACGAAGAAAGTGCCAGGTCCCGTCCGCGGGGCGGAAGATCGACGGGTCGCCAAAGCCGTCACCATCGATATCGGCAACCTGCGGCACGTCGCCGTCCTGCCCGAACTGGACCGCAGCGAACTGGCCGCCCAACGAAAGTAGTTGGTACCAGACACCATTCGAAGGACGAAAGACCACCTTGTCGGCACGCCCATCGCCATCCATATCATTCGGCACGGGAATATCGCCTAAGGCGCCGAACTGAACGAAATCGACGGTCGACGTGCTCGAATTCAAGACATACCAAAAGCCATTCTCGGGCCGGAAAACAGCGATGTCAGTGCGATTGTCGCCGTCAAAATCGGCCGGAGTGATCAGATCGGTCGCGATGCCGAACTGGGTCGTTACGGTCGTGCCCGAGCCGCTTTGGAGAATGTTCCAGGTCGTGCCGTCGTAGGTGCCGACGTCTGAGCGGCCATCGCCATCAAAGTCGAAATCGGCATTTGGAACCCGCGTTATCGCAATATCATTGCCATCGCCCGCGACGTAGGAAATGCGGAAAGCTGTGCCCAGCGGCCCGGCAAATATCGCTCCTTCGGGCAGGTTCAAAAATGTCCCGGTGACGGGGTCGGAACCGTCGTTGCCGAGAATGATGAATGCGTCGCCGATCGCGGGCTCGAAGTTGTTCCACGGGATCGGAGCAAGGAGCGAATTGTTGAACGTTACAACTCCGGTCACATTGAGTCGGTCGTGACCGGTGCCCGGTGTTGTCCCGCCGAGCTTCGGGGCGAACGCACCGCTAGAGCTCATCGTCAGGCCTCCGTTAATGCTCAAAATACCTGTCGGTGAGGTGAGCGAACCCGCGCTTACGATTCCCTCGATGACGTTCACGGGACCGACCGTTCCGGTCCCGCCGAGTCCGCTGATATTCTGGCCGCCGGTGGTGAGGTCGCTGTTCACCGTAACGGTGGAATTCGGAATAGTCGCGTCGACGACCAAGATACCGTTGTTCAGCGTTAGCGGCCCGCTAAAGCCCGAGGCCGCAATGATCGCCGCAGCGCCACTGCCATTCTTTATTACGCCGCCCGAGCCGGAGATCAGTCCGATTCCCGTGATGCCATCGCCGTCAATGGTCAGTTGAGAACTTCCGACGCTGAGCCCGAGCAGGGTGATGGTCCCGGCCGTACCGGAGCTGAAAGTCTGAGCGCCGTTCAAGGTTATCGCGGTGTTTACGGTCAGCGAACCGCTTTGGACCGTCAATCCGGCAGAAAGGCGAAAGAGGCTTCCGCCGATTGTGTAAGCTCCGCCCTCTACCGAGATCGACCGGAAACTTGTTAGCAACGTGAAGTTGTTATTGGTCGTAAATTGGGCGGCGGTCGCAGGGAAAACAAGATCATCATTTGCCACAGGAGCTACATCGCCTACCCAATTGGCCGCGGTCGTCCAGTTCGCATCGGCACCGCCGCCATCCCATGTTCGGATGGCAGATTGCCCGACAGATACAAGCAGAAAAATAACAACAAAAACACCGAACGGCCGAAACATCTTCATTAGACTCAAACTCCAAGATCGCTTTGTTACTTCAAACGTTATTCGAAAACTATCACGAGATGTTCAGCCTGCAAAACCGACGTGTCATGCATCCCAATTCCGCCGGGTAAGACAAAGTTTGTTCGGTGTGGTAAGGTTTTGCCTTGAATAAAGACCGGATTTCATTTCCCTTTTGAAACACATAGATTTTCTAGGGAATCGCCGGTTCATAATATGGCCTGGTTCAAACGAGACAAACCGAAGATCGACGCTGCACAGCCCGAGGAAGAGCGGACGGTTAACACGTCCGGGATCTTTATTAAATGCCCGGATTGCGAGAATCCGTTGTATAAGCGTGAGCTGATCGAATCGCAGCAGGTCTGCACGCACTGCAGTCACCATTTTCGTTACTCGGCGATCGAGCGGTTGGACGCGCTGTTTGACGACGGCAAATATGAGCGGGTTGACGATGAGGTAACCTCGACCGACCCGCTCGGGTTTGTGGATACAAAGCCATACAAGGACAGGATCGAGGCTGCGAAGGCGGCTTCGGGGCTGCCGGAAGCTATCATTTCAGGAAGCGGAAAGGTCGGCGGGCATCTTGTTTACGCGGCGGCGATGGATATGTCGTTCATTGGCGGCTCAATGGGCTCGGCGGTCGGCGAAAAGATCACACGGCAGATCGAACGTGCACTCGAGAATAAAGGTGCGGTCATAATTTTTTCGGCCTCGGGCGGAGCGAGGATGCAGGAAGGCACGCTCTCGCTGATGCAGATGGGCAAGATCTCAGCCGCACTTTCGCTGCTCGACAAGGCAGGACTGCCGTTCATTTCGGTGCTCACGGACCCGACCACCGGCGGCGTTACGGCGAGCTTTGCAATGCTTGGCGACGTAATAATCGCCGAACCCAAAGCTCTCATCGGCTTCGCCGGCCCGCGAGTCATCGAACAGACCATCCGCCAGAAACTCCCGAAAGGCTTTCAGCGCAGCGAATTCCTGCTCGAACACGGCATGGTCGATATGGTCGTCGACCGCCGCGAACTGCGCGATACGATCGTTCGGGTTCTCGAGTTTATGATGAATCCCGCGGTCAGAGCCTGACCTCGACCGAAGTTCGAATTGCGATGAAAACATTTCCGGCAATTTGGGTTCTTGGGCTTATCTTCTCCGCCGCGATCGCGGCTTTCGGGCAACAGCCGGGCCTCGAGCTGTCGCGTTCCGATCTCGACAAACACACCTACTACTTCGATGTTGAAGGAAACGCTCTAACTGGCGAAGGAGCCAAGTTTCTTGTTAGCGAATTTGCAAAAAGCCAGTTCGTTATCATCGGCGAGTATCACGGCTCGCTAAGGATATCAGAGTTTACCGAGGCCGCCATTCCACGCCTTCACGAATCAGGTTTTCGTACACTTGCTCTCGAGGTCGGCCCGATCTCGGTTCAGTTGCTGCGTGAACTCTCGACCCCGCATGACGCGACAGCGAAGAAGCTACACGATTTCAACACTAAGTATCTCGCCCGAGGCGAACGCAACACATTCACACCAATACCGTTCTTCGGCAATGTCGAGGATGCTGATTTCCTCGCTGCGGCTTCGCTTCGAAAATGGAAACTTATCGGGCTTGATCAAGAATTTGCATTCGGCTATTTGCCGCTGATCGACCGAATGTTCTCCAATCTAGATCGCCGTGGGCAACGTGACCTGGCTGAGCTTCAGCGGATCGTGACCGACCAGATCAAGGAATTCTATGCGGGCGACCTTGCCAAAGATCGTGACCGTTCGAACGGGAATGATATGTATTCGAGGATCCAGAAATCGGCTGAAGTAAGCCGATTTCTCGATGAAGCTGCGAAACGTAGTTCGAATAATGTTCCGATCGCAGAAGCGATCCGGCGAACGACCGAACTATACAGGCTCAACGTTGTGCGGCAATACTACGACACGAACCGCGGACGTGTCGGGTATATGAAAGAGAATCTTGGCCGCGGGTTTGACGAGAACGGGTTTGACGCAAAGAAAGATAAAATGCTGCTAAAAATGGGCAGCGTTCATACGGGCCGCGGTTTTAGCCCGTTGAGCCTATTTGAGATCGGGAACACACTCTCAGAGTTAGCTGATCTCAATGGCAGTTCGTCGCTGCATATCAGTTTCGGTACGCGGTTTTATACGGATGGAGGTAAAGAGGTCGATGCCCTAGGCGATAAGGCTGGGTTCCTTTATCGGTTCGGTTCTCTTACTCAGATGGCCGAACGCGACCGGTGGACCGTGATCGATCTGCGGCCGCTGCGTGAGGCCGTTTTCTACCATCGCAAATTCAAGCTTGATGATGTGGTGAACGAATTATTCAAAAATCACGACCTGCTCATCATCCCAAAGCTGGAAACCGACCCGACCGCGAATTACGATATGAAATGAATATGCTGAATGAAGTGCTGACCAAACTGTTTGAGCGGGATCTTGCCAAACTGAAGGAAGAGATCGGGATGTATTCGAACGAGGGCGATCTATGGCGGGTTGAGGGCGAGATCGCTAACTCGGCCGGCAATCTTTGCTTGCATCTTGCAGGGAATCTGCGGCATTTTTACGGGGCCGTTCTAGGCGGGACGGAATATGTTCGCGACCGCGATGCTGAGTTTGGTTCAAGGTTCGTCCCGAGGGCGACGCTTTTAGCGGAGGTCGATGCGGCCGCAGCGGACGTCAAAGCGGTTCTAGCAAAGATCACCGACGAGGACCTTCAGAAAACGTACCCGATCGAGGTCTTCGGCCATCCGATGACGACCGAATTCTTCATCGTGCATCTCGCGACCCACCTGAACTACCACCTTGGGCAGATCAACTATCATCGTAGGGTCCTCGGTTAACTCCAAAAAAAAAACTGTTGGAAAACATGGAAGGTTGGTCTATTCTATTGCCATGAGTACGTTGACTCTGGAAGTACCCGAACTAAGCGATGCCGAGCGCTCGGAGGTCATTCGCATGATAGCTGCGAAGCTCTATGAACGCGGTACGCTCTCGCTCGGCCAAGCGGCGAAGATGGCGGGAATGAAGAAGTGGGACTTTGCTCGGATCTTGGGAGATTTCGACGTCAACTATTTCAGTATCACACCTGACGAATTGGTACGTGAAGTGAGAAATGGTTAGCGCCGTTATATCAGACGCGAGCTGCCTTATTATCCTCTCTGAGATCGGATCTCTTCATCTTTTGTTCGAAGCTTATGGCCCTGTTGTAACGACTCCGACCGTCGCTCAAGAGTTTGGAATGGAACTACCAGAATGGGTAAGTATTCAAGCTCCGAGCAGCATTCCGAAATTCCCGCCATCGATCGATCCCGGTGAAGCTAGTGCGATCGCACTGGCGCTAGAGACCCCAAATTGCATATTGATCGTCGACGAAAAGACTGCGCGAAATTATGCGATCCGGCTCGGCTTGGAGATCACAGGAACCCTTGGTGTCGTTGTGAAAGCGAAGCTAAGCGGTGCGATTCTCAGCATAAAACCTATTGTTGAAGCAGTAAGACAAAAGGGGTTTCGTTTTTCGGACGCAGTCGAAGCCGAGGCGTATCGACAGGCAGGTGAATCGGACAGGTGAACTTCGCCGCGTCAAAGGGTTACCTGTACTCGCTCGGCAATGAGGTCGAGGCGATGAAGCTTGGGCTGGAGAATATCCGGACGTTATTGGCTGAGCTTGGTGATCCGCAGAAAGAGTACTTAAAGGTGCAGGTCGCGGGGACGAACGGAAAGGGGTCGGTGTGCGCTTTTCTTGATTCTATCTGCGGCCAAGCGGACATTCGGCGAGGGCTTTACACTTCACCGCATCTTATCTCGATAACCGAGAGGATCAAGATCGACGGGGCCGATATTAGCGAAGGCGATTTTGCACGGCTCGCTACCCGTGTGCGAGAGACCTCCGAGGCTCTGTTGTCAGATGGACGGCTTGCGTATCGTCCGACGTTCTTTGAACAGGTGACGGCGATCGCTTTGCTCGCCTTTGCCGATGCAAAGGTTGAACTCGCCATCCTCGAAACCGGCCTCGGCGGCAGGCTCGATGCAACAACGGCCGCAAATGCAGAGATCGCGGCAATAACCCGCATCGACCTCGACCATCAGGAATATCTCGGCGATACGATCGAAGAGATCGCGGCCGAGAAGGCGGCGATCATAGGGCCAGATTCAAAGGTGGTGCTGTTGCATCAAGCAAAGAATGTCGAACGCGTACTACTCGGTCGATGCCGAGAGGTCGGAATCGAACCCGTTTGGGCCAGCCCGGATATCAAGATAAAGCGTGACCCCGCAGTCGCACCGATGCTTTTTGGGACGATCACAACAGAAAACGATGTGTACGCAAATTTCGACTTTTGGAACATGTTAGGCGAGCATCAGTTTCAGAATGCTTCAATAGCGATCGCGATCGCGGAGTTACTAAAAGAAGAGTCTTTTCAGATAGGCAACGACGAAATTTGCATTGGCCTCGAGACGACGATCCATCCCGGACGCTTGGAGTATATCGGCAATTTTCTTCTCGACGGTGCACATAATGTCGCCGGGGCAAAAGCCCTTGCGGCTTATCTTGATGAGTTCGAAGAAGAACCCTTCACAATGATCTTCGGCGCAATGCGGGGCAAAGACGTTGCCGAGATCGCGAAGATCCTTTGGCCGCGGGCAAAACGGTTGATACTGACTCGACCTTCAAATTCGCGAGCGATGACGGCAGAGGAACTCTCGGAATTCGTGCCTGAGGGCTTTGACGCGGAAAAGATAGTCACAACGAACTCGGTTGAGGATGCCTTAGCTGCCTCGGGGTCGACAGAGCTAATTTTAGTTACAGGCTCGCTCTATCTCGTTGGTGAGGTTAGAAGAATAGCTCTTAGCCGTTAGCCGTAAGCTGTAAGCTGCTAATAGCTTATAGCTAAAGGCTAACGGCTTTAAGATAAAACGGTTTCGGATTAAGATTTGAGAATGCATAAATTAGTTCTAATACGTCATGGCGAGAGCCAGTGGAACAAGGAAAATCGGTTTACCGGTTGGAAGGATGTCGATCTTTCTGAAAAGGGAAGAGAAGAGGCACAGGCGGCCGGGCAGTTGCTCAAGGCCGAGGGGTATGCCTTTGATGAGGCGTACACATCGGTACTCAAGCGGGCGATCCGGACGCTTTGGATCATTCTCGACGAGATGGACCTGATGTGGATCCCGGAGACGAAATCGTGGCTGCTAAACGAGCGGCACTACGGAGCGTTGCAGGGCTTGAACAAAGCTGAAACGGCCGCTCAGTACGGGGAAGAGCAGGTGCTCGTCTGGCGGCGAAGTTATGACGTTCTGCCGACGTTTTTGGACGAGGCCGACGAGCGCTGGCTCGGTAAAGATCCGCGATATGCATCGATCAAACCTGAGACCTTTCCGCGAGCCGAATCCCTGAAGGAAACGGTCGAACGCGTCGTCCCGTACTACCAAACGGAGATCGCGCCAAAGATCAAAGCCGGCAAACGGATCCTGATCGCGGCCCACGGCAATAGCCTCCGGGCATTGGTCAAATATCTAGATACGATCTCGGACGAGGACATTTTGAGCCGAAATATCCCTACCGGAATTCCGCTGGTTTATGAAATGGACGAAGATCTGAAACCGACCACAAGCTATTATCTCGGCGACGAGGAAGCTGTCCGTGCGGCCGAGGATGCAGTCGCAAAACAGGGCAAGGCCAAGTAACTGCGAGCAGACGATTTCAGTAAGAGCCAGACGAAATCGGCTGTAAACCCGCGTCGGCTGAATACAATCAAAGGATCGGTTGGGCACTTTCCCGGCCGATCTCTTGTTTTAGAGGAAATGATTATGAGGGGCTTTCGAATTTTGGCATTTTTGGCGGTAGTTTCCATTGTCGGTTCGGGCTTTGCTTCGGCACAGACCAGACGGCAGGCCCGTCTTTCCGATTTAGAGATCAGTCGCGGACTTAAGGAAGCACTTTCTGTTGGGATCAAGAATGCGGTCGCTGAGCTTGGCCGTGAAAATGGCTTTCTCGAAAATTCCGATGTTCGCATCCCGCTCCCGGAAGGGCTTCAGCGTACCGAGAGAACGCTCCGCTTTCTCGGGCAGGGCCGCAAGGTCGATGAGTTCGTTGCCGCGATGAACCATGCTGCAGAAAAAGCCGTGCCGGCTGCGGTCGATATCTTCGTCGATTCGGCAAAACAGATGACGTTTGACGACGCCCGCAACATCCTTTTCAGCGGCGAGGACGATTCGGCAACGCAGTTCTTTCGCCGGACGAGCGAGGATCGGTTGAGGGAGAAGTTCCGCCCGATAGTTGAGGACTTTACCCAACAGGTCGGCGTTACTCAGAAATACAAAGAGATGATCGGCCGATACGGCTTCGTCGGCAGGGTCATCGGGCAAGATGCAACCGATCTCGACGGATACGTTACGGAAAAGGCAATGGACGGGCTCTTTTTGCTGATAGCCGAAGAAGAGAAAAAGATCCGCCGCGATCCGGTCGGCCGGACAACGGCGATCCTGCGGACGGTCTTCGGCGTGCTTCGCTAGTCGCGCGGTATCATTTTCACCGAATTCAAACTATACTTTTGAGCTTTGTATGTCCGCCGCAAAGCTCATTTTTGTTTTAGCCGTACTATTTTTGCTCTCGCCTTACGGGTCGCCGGCGTTGGCCTTGGCCATCGGTCTCGTGTTGGCACTTACCTTGGGCAATCCGTTCCCCGATCTTTCAGGCAAACCTGCAAAATATCTGCTTCAGGGCTCGGTCGCGATGCTCGGCTTTGGAATGAATCTCGGAGCAGTCTATGAAGCGGGCAAAAACGGCATAGTTTTCATTGTCGCTGTTGTTTTCGGAACCCTGCTGCTCGGCTATCTTGTCGGCCGTTTTCTTTCGCTGCCGTCGAGGATAAGGACGCTCATCTCTTGCGGAACAGCGATCTGCGGCGGAAGTGCGGTGGCCGCGGTCGGGCCGGCGATCAAGGCTGAGAACGACGAGATGTCGGTCTCGCTCGGGACCATTTTTATACTCAATGCAGTTGCTCTTTTCGCGTTTCCGCTGATCGGGAGTGCGATCGGGTTGACGCAAATGCAGTTCGGGATGTGGGCGGCACTCGCGATTCAGGACACGAGTTCTGTGGTCGGGGCGGCGACAGTTTTTGGGAGCGAATCGCTGGCAGTCGCGACCACTGTAAAACTCGCCCGGGCGCTTTGGATAGCCCCGCTAGCGATTGCTCTGGCATTTGCTTATCGCGATGGGGATTCAAAGACCACGGTCGCGATTCCTTGGTTCATTTTTCTTTTTGTCGGAGCCGCAGCCGTTCGAACCTATGCACCGCTCTGGGTCCAGCCGAGCCTCTTCGATGCCGCGGTAAATCTCGCAAAAGCCGGGCTGACCATCACACTCTTCCTGATCGGACTAAGCCTTTCAAAAGAGATGCTCAAACGCGTCGGCTGGCGGCCCTTCGCCCTCGGCCTCGTGCTCTGGATCGTGCTCGCCTCGGCGGTGCTTTGGGGTGTGCTTAGCTTTGTTTGAGGCGGTTGCTATATACTCGCTTCGGTAATCGCCGCAGAAGTACACCGTAATGTGGATTTAGCAGATCTCCGTCCGCGGAGACCGTTGTATTACACTGAAACCAATGAGAATGAAGAGTAAATTGTTTATAGCAATCTTTTTTTTCTTTACATTAACTCGAGCATTTGGTCAGGAATCCCTTCCATATGAATCAAAAATTGCTGATCTAGGCGATATTAAACTTCAATACATGGATTTTGGAGGCAATGGCCCAACATTAATCGTAATACAAGATTTTCATAACTACTTTGAAGGCATTTACCAAGACAAAACATATTTTCATTTTTATAAAGAGTTAGCTAAAGACTTTCGTGTTCTGGCTCCTGTGAGGCGAGGATATGGTAAAAGTACTGACACAAGCTGGGGCTATGACGTAGCAACTCAGTCTTCCGACCTGTTGCGCTTTATGGACGTAATGGGCATAGAAAAAGCGGTCTTATTTGGTCGCATGCCAGCAAGTCAGGATATGACATGGATAGCCGAGCATCATCCAGAAAAAGTGTTGGGACTAATCTACGATGGAAACCCCATACTCTTATTATCAAGTTATGATGCTAATGTAATTGAATTTGTTAAAAATTGGATCATCATAGCCCCTGATTTCAATAGGGAAAAGCAAAGAACGATCATGTTTTCCCGATTTTCATGGGAACCTCATTTTTTGCACGATAAGAACTTTAGAATAAAAATACCTGCTTTGAGGCTAATTGACGAGAAATACAATTGGTCCAATCCCAGTCTTGGTTTGTTGAAGTCCGGATTCTTAAAACAATGGGTTAAAGACGACATCCCGGGAAGAGAGGAAGAGGTTGCTTATTTGCGAACTCTTTTGCAGGATTCAGTGCGTTTAGATCAACTTCATCAAACATTGATAAGAACAGATAAATCAAAAGCTATTGATGAAGGAATGCGACGTGCTTTTGGAAACAATCTACAAACTATTGAAGCTCATGATATTGATATTGCTAAAGTAGGGCTGTCAGTTTATCTGGACTGGAAACTTAAACATATTCGCCCATTCGTGAAAAGTCTGACAAAGAAACGACACCGTAACAAGGTGTCCTATGAAAAGCAATAGCTCGCGTCTTCAAAGTCTTTCTTTTGACTATCTCAGCATTGATTCGGGCAGCGATATTTTTAGAGTTGTAATTGCCACATACCTTCCTCTGAAAGGATCTAACGTGAACTACCAGAAATTGTTCTAAAATATCAGACAGTACTCTCTTTCTCAGTCTGATTTCGAATCTGCTAAAATACTCGTTTCGGCTATCGGCTAGTTTTTCAACCGTAATGAGCATTAAGCAGATCTCCGTTCGCGGGGCACGCCAGCACAATCTTCGAAACATAAACGTTGACATCCCTCGCGACAAGCTCACGGTCATCACCGGGCTTTCGGGGTCGGGGAAATCGTCGTTGGCATTCGACACCATTTATGCCGAAGGGCAGCGGCGGTATGTCGAATCGCTTTCTGCCTACGCCCGTCAGTTCCTCGATCAGCTTGAGAAGCCGGATGTTGATTCGATCGAGGGCCTTTCGCCTGCGATCTCAATTGAACAAAAGACCGTCTCGCGGTCGCCGCGGTCGACCGTTGGGACCGTCACCGAGATCTACGACTACCTTCGCCTGCTATTCTCCTCGATCGGGCAGCCGCATTGTCATCAGTGCGGCGAGCCGATAACTCGGCAGTCGGTCGATCAGATCGTAGCCGGTATTCACGACCTGCCCGTGGGCGAGCGGGTGATGATACTAGCTCCGGTCGTCCGCGGCCGCAAGGGCGAATTTAAGAAAGAGCTCGAGCGGTTTCACAAGGATGGCTACGTACGGGCGAGGATCGACGGCGAGATCCGGCAGCTTGATGAGGAGATCGTTCTCGACAAGCGGCGAAACCATACGATAGAGGTCGTCGTTGATCGCCTGCTGATCAAAGAAGGCGTCCGCGAGCGGCTGACGGAATCGGTGCAGACGGCGCTCAAGCTGACCAACGGCGGGGTTTTGGTCTCGGTCATCGACGGCGAAGAGAAGCTTTATTCGGAGCGAATGGCTTGCGTTAATTGCGGGATAAATATTGCCACGCTTGAGCCGCGGTCGTTCTCATTCAACTCGGCCTACGGGGCCTGCAAGCGGTGCCAAGGCATCGGGACGGTGATGGAGATCGACGTCAACAAGATCGTTCCGGACGAAAGCATTGCGGCCGGCCGGATCGAGTTTCTCGGCGGAGCAGATCGCTCCGGTGCGGCGTTTCTCCGCTCGGCATTGCTCGCTATAATCGAACGATTTGTTGAAGGCGACAAGCTCGAAGCGCCGAAGGCGACTACCGCAAAGGCCCGCAAGGTTCCCGCTAAAAAGAAGCGCCGAAAGAACGATGCTCCTGATGAGACGAGCGACCAAAAGGCCTTGATCGAAACGCCGTTTCGCGAACTGCCGGACGAGATCCGGAAAGCTTTTCTCTTCGGGACAAAGAAACGGCTTACTTTTCGCCAGGGCGATTATAAGTACGAGAGCGAATGGAAAGGGGCCCTGACAGCGATGAAGGATCGGCTTGAAACGCCGCCTTCCGAGAAGACTCGCGAGGCACTGCTCGAACTCGTCGCTCCCGTGCCCTGCCCGGGTTGCGGCGGTGCGAGGCTCCAGCCTGAAAGCCTTGCCGTACGGGTTAATGGGACAGGCATCGGTGAATATACCTCGCTCCCGATCGCGGATTCGCTCAAGCGCTTTGCCGAGGTACGGCTGACCGAAAGGGAAGAGAAGATCGCCGGACTTGTGCTGAAAGAGATAAACAGCCGGCTGCGTTTTCTCGACGCCGTTGGGCTCGGCTATCTCACGCTCAACCGGCCATCGGCCTCGCTTTCAGGCGGCGAAGGGCAGCGCATTCGGCTCGCTACGCAGATCGGTTCGCAGCTCCGCGGCGTGCTTTACGTGCTCGATGAACCGAGCATCGGCCTGCATCCGCGGGACAACATGCGTCTGCTCCAGACGCTCCGCGAGCTTCGCGACCTCGGCAACACAGTGCTCGTTGTGGAGCACGACGAGGAGACGATCGAGCATGCCGATTACGTCGTTGACCTCGGGCCTCTGGCGGGTACACATGGCGGCGAGGTCGTTGCCTCGGGCACGCCGAAGGAGATCGCCAAGTCCGGGACTTCGCTGACGGCAAAATACCTAAAGGGCGAGATAAAGATCGAGATCCCCGAGTTTCGCCGGCTGCCGAACGGCAATCGCATTAAGGTGCGCGGAGCCAATGCTCACAACCTAAAGAACATCGACGTCGAGTTTCCGCTCGGGCTGCTGACGGTCGTGACCGGGGTTTCGGGCTCGGGTAAATCGACCCTGGTCGAGGACATTCTCTATCCCGTACTTTATCGCCACGTTTACGGTTCGAATGTAACTCCTCTCGAGCACGGGGCGATCGAGGGGCTCGATCTGGTTGACAAGATAATCGAGATCGATCAATCGCCGATCGGCCGAACACCGCGGTCAAACCCGGCAACCTACACGGGGCTTTTCACGCCGATTCGCGAGCTTTATGCAATGCTGCCCGAGTCACGGCAGCGGGGCTATAAGGTCGGCCGCTTTTCGTTCAATGTAAAGGGCGGCCGGTGCGAGGGCTGCGAGGGCGACGGGATGAAGCGGATCGAGATGAACTTTCTGCCGGACGTCTACGTTACCTGCGACGTTTGCCGCGGACATCGATATAACCGCGAGACGCTTGCCGTAAAATACAAGGGGCTTTCGATCGCCGACCTGCTTGAGACGACCATCGAGGACGCACTTCCGCTTCTTGAGAATATCCCGCAGATCAGGCAAAAGCTTGAGACGCTGATCGACGTCGGCCTTGGCTATATCCAGATCGGGCAGTCCTCGACGACGCTCTCCGGCGGCGAGGCCCAACGTATAAAGCTCGCCAAGGAACTCTCGAAACGAGCGACGGGGAAGACCATCTACATCCTCGACGAACCGACGACCGGGCTGCACTTTGCCGACGTCCACAAGCTGCTCGATGTGCTTCAGAAGCTGGTCGATACCGGCAATACGGTGATCGTCATTGAGCACCACCTTGACGTCATCAAATCCGCCGACTACATCATCGACCTCGGCCCCGAAGGCGGCTCCGGAGGCGGCAAAGTGGTCGCGACCGGAACCCCCGAAGAGGTCGCCCGCGTCCGCAAAAGCCACACCGGCCAAGCGCTCAAGGCCGTGCTTTAGCGACCGCGTTTGCTAGCGGTTCAAGCCCGTTAAAGATTGGAGCCTTTGATTGTATGCATTATGATGGCATCGAATGCAAAGTAGCTCGAGCTATAGGCCGAGGTTATACATGCGGTTTTCGATTCTGCTCAGTACTTCGCGGAACTCTTTCGAATCCGCAGTTTCGGCCAAAGGTGTGAAAAGTTTCATGAGTTGCGGCGAGATATCGTATGGAGCGCTTCCTATCAGTTCGAGCAGTCGGTTTCTCTGTGAAAGCGAGTTATCGCGTGAGAGTTCCTTTACTGCCCTGCCGGTCTCAAAAAGCCATAGGCTTCGTTGATCGGATAAACGGTCGTTGCGGACAAGTTCGATCACGCTTGGGGACACGCTATCGGAGTTGATTTTTCCGTCCGCATCGCCGAATGATCCGAGTTCGATTCGTGCCCTCTCGAAGCCTGCCGGCAGGTATGAGTCGAGCATTTTCGCCGAATCGGACATGAAACCGATCTGGAGCCAATTGGCCCTCGGTGGCAGAAAATTGTAAACAATTATTCCCTGAACCCAGATCGGGTTGCCACTAAGCGTTACTGGCGAGAAGCTTGATCGTCGCGCGGCGTTGATCGAATTACTGACCAATAAAGGATGGCCAGATACCGTTTTTGCCTCGTAAACGCGTCCACAGGGATCGACTAGGATGTCGATCGTCACTTTTCCGCTGACATTCATGGCCTTTCCTGCGGCCGGATAATCCGGCTTGACCAATTCGATGGCTTGGGCATTCAAAACTCCGAAAGAGACAATGCTGTTTCCATTTTTCGGTTTTTGTAATTTTGAGCCTGACAGGCAAACGGCCGGACGATTCTCAGTTTGTCCAAATACGCTATCGGCCCCAGCGAAGATGCCCGAAACGAACGCGATGCCTAGCAAAAGATGCAGAAATCTGTTCATAAACATTTAGACACCGATTCAAAGAAAGTGTTCCCGTGTCCTTTTAGTTTTTAGACTTCAGGCACTGCTTTGACACCAAGTGGTTGCTGTTAGGGGAAAAATCGATAGATCTCTTTGCGGTTCAGGATGCGGACTAGAACGATCGACCCTTCCTCGACGGCGAATCCGATTCGGTGGTCGCCTACGCGGATACGATAGAAATTGTTGCTCCCGCGAAGCTTTTTCACGTTTCTAAGTTCGAGAATTCCTTCTGCTGCCTCAAGTTCTTCGATCGCAATGCGTACCTTCGAAAGAAGCTTCTTATCTTCAATGGTGCGAAGGTCCTTCAAAAAACTGTCGCGGAATTCGACCTTCAATTTGCGGGCTCCAGAAGCTCGAATATCTGTTCGCGAGTGACGCTTGGTGACGCTAAACCCTGCTCGATGCCTCGCACAAGGGCGGCATCTTCGATGATTTCTTCGATGATGTCGCGGATAAGGTCTTTTCGCTCTTGCAGGACCTCAACTATCGCGGCCTTAAAAGCATCCTTTAGCTGATCGTCATTTTCGAGAACAGTTGCCATACGTTAACCTCGCCCAAATATTATCATACTAACGAAGAGCGGTTATCATTTCTCTGACGGCTTCGCTGAGGCCGACGAAGACGGAGCGGGAGATGATGTTGTGGCCGATGTTGAATTCTGTTATTTCGGGAATCGCGGCGAGGGCGGCGATATTTCGATAGGTTAGGCCGTGGCCGGCGGCGACGATAAGCCCGAGCGAGCGGGCGTGGACGGCGGCGTTGCGGATGCGTTCGACCTCGGAGGCGGCTCGGCGTTCGCCATCGCCATGCATTGCACGCGAGCCGAGAGTGAGTTCGGCATATTCGCCGGTGCAGAGCTCGACCTGCTGAGCCCCGGCGTTCTTTGCTGCCTCGATCTGATCGGCCGCGGGGTCGATGAAGATGCTGACAAAAACGCCCGCTGCCTTTAGCCGCTCGACTGCGTTCTTTATCGTTTCAAAATTGCCGATGACATTCAGCCCGCCTTCGGTCGTCACTTCGTTTGGCTTCTCTGGAACGAGTGAAACCGCGTCGGGCCGGGTGCGTTCAGCGATGGCGAGCATCTCGTCGGTCGCGGCCATTTCGACGTTCAGATAGGTCGTGACGACATCGCGGAGCAGTTCGATATCGCGGTCCTGTATGTGGCGGCGGTCTCCGCGGAGGTGGACCGTAATGCCGTTGGCACCGGCCTGTTCGCAAATGACGGCGGCGGTTATGATGCTCGGCTCGATGGTCTTGCGTGCCTCGCGGATAGTGGCGACGTGATCGATGTTTACATTAAGTCGTGCGGTCATTGTATTTATAATAACAGCTATAAGCCGTTAGCTATCAGCCATTAGCTTCGATCGATCATTGTCGTAGAGGCCATTTTTAGCGTTGCGGCGGATCTGGCGGACCTCGTCAAACATACGGACGCTGTCGCGGAGGACGTTGACCTTGCTGCGGTCGTCGTTGTTCCAGCGGACGGCGATCTCCTTTAGCCGAAGGCCGCGGAGCCGTGCGACATAGAGAAACTCAACGTCAAAGCCAAAGCGTTCGATCTGCATCACTTCGAGCAGCGGGCGAAATTTAGCGAGGTTGAATGCCTTGAAGCCGCATTGTGTGTCCCAAAAAGGCATGCCGGTCATTACGCGGACGACGAGGTTGAAGACCTTGCCGCCCTGTTCGCGCCGCCAGGGCTGATGGGTGCCGATCAGCGAACGGTCGAGCGCACGCGAGCCGAAGGTTACGTCAAATTCGCCCGCCTTGATCGGATCGATGAGCTTCGGCATTTCCTCGATCGGCGTGGAAAGGTCGGCGTCCGAGAATAGTGCGATCCGCCCTTCAGCGGCGAGCAGGCCGGTCTTGACCGCGTAGCCTTTCCCGCGGTTCTTTTCATAGCGAATGACTCGGCCGGGAACTTCGGGCAGTTCGCCGAACGCTTCTTCGACGACCTTGGCGGTGCCGTCGCTCGAGCCGTCATCGACGACGATAACCTCGGCCGAGCGGCCGGTCGCGGCAATGTAACGCAGCACCTCTCGGACGGTTGCCCCAATCCGCTCTTCTTCGTTGAAAGCCGGTATTACGATCGAGACATCAATGCCCATAAAAAGCTCAAATAGTACCCACAGATTAACAGTTTGTAAACTGCTATCGCACGCCGGGTTTCAGAACTTTCCGGGCCCGCGGGCGTATTTACCTCTGGCCGCGGCCCGCCCGCCAGCCAAAGATGCCTTTCGCGGCAACCATTGCTCCGATAAAAGCGACTAAGTTATGCTATATTCGAGCACTAAGGGACAGTATTAATGACCAGAAGTTATTTCCTTTACGCAATATTGATCATCGCCCTCGGGGCCGTTGTCGGCGGGGTTTTTGGCAAGTTTCCGGCTTCGACGCAGGCCGATACAAGCGTAACGCCGGGCAAGGTTGCCGCGGATTTTCGCGAAGCCCTAGAGGTGATCGAGAACAATTACGTCAGCAAGCCTGACAGCGAAAAGACGCTCGATTCGGCCATTCAGGGCATGCTCTGGTCGCTTGACCCGCACTCGCAGTTTTTCACCCGCGACGAATTCAGAAAGCTTTATGAGGAACAGTCCTCGCAGTTTTACGGCATCGGGGTTTCAATACTCCAACATCGCGACGGTGTTTACGTCCAATCGGTGATCCCGGGAACTCCGGCGGATAAGGCGGGAATACGTTACGGCGACCGATTCATCGAGGTTGATGGCAAAGACGCCCGCGAGTGGACAAGTGCTCAGGTCTCGGGCAACGTCCGCGGCGAACGGGGGACCAAAGTAAAGGTAAAGGTCGAGCGGGCCACATCAGCGGCCCCGGTCGAATTTGAGATAACCCGCGGCGGCGTTCCGCTGCCCTCGATCCGCAATTACTTTTTACTGTCGGACGGCGTCGGCTACATCGGCCTGACCGGCGGCTTTCAAGAGACGACCTCCGCAGAGCTCAAAGACGCGATCGAGGACCTGCAAAAGCGTGGAATGACGAGCCTTGTGCTCGATGTTCGCGGAAATCCGGGCGGCCTGCTGCCGCAGGCCATAGACGTTGTTAGCAAGTTCATCCCGTCGGGGCAAACGGTCGTTTCGGTCAAGGGCCGCTCGCGTTATGCGATCAGCCAGGAACTTAGGTCTCGCGGCGACGAGCCGAATCGGTTGCCGCTGATCGTGTTGGTCAATGGCGGATCCGCTTCGGCTTCGGAGATCGTCGCCGGAGCGGTTCAGGATTATCGCCGAGGGTTGGTCGTCGGCAGCGACAGCTTTGGCAAGGGGCTCGTCCAGCGAGTTTTCCCGTTGCCCTACGGAACCGGATTGACACTTACGACCGCAAGGTTTTACACACCGTTTGGCCGCTCGCTTCAGCGAGATTACTCGACCGGCTCGATCTATGAGTATTTTACCAATGGCGGCCAAGCCGAGGATGAGGATGCTCCGCGGCCGAAGCCGGCGGGCGTGCCGGTGACGCTTCCGGATGGCCGTGTGCTGATGGGTGGCCGGGGCATAGAGCCGGACGTCGCCGTTAAGGGCCAGGCGTTCAATCAAATGCGTTTCCGCATCAATGACGCCGCGTTCTACTTCGTCCGCCAGCTGATTGCGGGCAAGATCAGCGGGCTCGAGAGCTATAAGGTGGACAAGCAGAATCAGCAGTGGTCGATCGCGAAGGATGCCTTCCCGATCACCGATAAGCTTTTCGATGCCTTCCGGGCGTATACGCTAGCGAACAAGGAAAACGCTCTGACGGCCGAGAACCTCGCGGCCGAGGCCGATTATGCCCGGATGAGGCTGCGGATGGAGATCGCGACGGCGAACTATTCGAATGAGGCTGGAATCCAGGTGCTTCTCGAGAATGATCCTCAGGTGCTCAAGGCGGTCGAGGTGATGCCCGAGGCACGGCAATACGTCGGGAACAATTTCGCTTCTAAGTAGAGCGGCCATTAAATAGCGACATAGCGGACGGGCTTGGCATTCAGGTTCGTCCGTTTTCTTTGAAGGGCACGATTTCGGCTTGCCCGAATTCAGCCTTGCGGTCCGATAGAGTAAAATATTCGAAGTTCAGCTCTTTATGTATAAAACGATCGGAGTTTTAACCGGCGGCGGCGACGCCCCGGGACTAAATGCTGTTATTCGGGCGGTCGTGCGAACGGCCGTCAATGAATACAGAATGAAGGTCATCGGTATCGAGGATAGCTTTGAAGGCATCCTGGGCGAGACGCGCACACTTCAGCTTACGCCGAAGACGGTCAGCGGCATCCTGCCCAAGGGCGGGACGATACTCGGCACCCGCAACCGCGGCAGCTTTGTGAAGATGGAGGACGGCGTTCCGGTCTTTCCGGAGATGCCGATCTCGGAAGCTCTTGCGAATCTCGACATTCTCGGGATCGAGGCGTTGATCGTCCTCGGCGGCGAGGGAACGCTCGCCATTGCCGAGCAGTTCGACAAACGCGGCTTTCCCGTGATCGGCGTCCCGAAGACCATCGATAATGACCTCGCCGCAACGGAGTTGACCTTCGGATTCATGACCGCGATCGATATCGCGACCGAAGCGCTCGACCGGCTTCATACGACGGCCGCCTCGCATGACCGCGTTATGATTCTCGAGGTGATGGGCCGCCATACGGGATGGATCGCTTTGCACGCCGGGCTTGCCGGAAGCGCGGATATCATTTTGATACCCGAGATACCTTTCTCCTTCGACTCGGTCGTCAAGAAAGTGAAAGAGCGGGAAGCGAACGGCTCGAAATTCACAAACATCGTCGTTGCCGAAGGGGCGATGGAGGTCGGCGGCGGCGAGATGTATCTAGACACCAAGCACACGCGGTTAGGCGGGGTCGGCGATTATGTCCGCCGGAAGGTCGAGGAACTAACGGGTAAAGAAACGCGGTGCGTCGTGCTGGGTCATCTGCAGCGGGGCGGAAGTCCGAATGCATTCGACCGAATGCTCGGGACAAACTTCGGAGCCTGTGCCGTGCGGGCACTGGCCGAGGGCGAAACCGGAAAGATGGTGGCTTTTCAGGCTTCGACCATCGTGACCGTGCCGATCTCGGAAGCGGTCGCGAACCTGAAGACGGTGCCGATCGATGGCCAGCTTGTTCGGACGGCCCGCGATATCGGCATCTCGTTCGCTTCGCCGGCCGAATCGGATATGTAACGGAAAGATCTATTTAAATGCAAGAAATAAGAAAAAAGCTAAAGGACGAACTCGACATACTCGAGGAAGAGCTTCACTTCAAGCTTCCGAAGGAGATACAGAAGGCACGTGAGTTCGGCGATCTGCGTGAGAATGCAGAGTACAAAGCGGCCCTCGAGCGGCAGTCGTTCGTTCAGGCGCGGATCGCGCAGGTACTCACGCGGATCAACGAGGTCGATTCGATCGATCTTTCAAAGATACCGACCGACCGGATCGCCTATGGCTCGGAGGTCGTGCTTTTTGAGATCGAGACGGAGGAGAAGATCACCTATCGGCTGGTCACCTCGGAAGAGAGCGACCCCGAGAACGGGAAGATCTCGACCGTCTCGCCGATCGGGCAGGCGTTGATCGGCCGCGAAGAGGGCGATGAGGTTCGCGTAAAGACCCCGAACGGCTGGCGCACCTTTGAGGTAACACGGCTGACGACCATTCACGAGATAGACTAGAACAGAACCGCCGGGTCTTTTCGTACCGGAATTGGGCGCATAGAGAGATGCTTGGTGCGAGCATAGGAAAGATTCCGATCCAGATATTGAACGCGATGGTCCGCGGACTCGCGTCGGCTGGCGTATCGCCAAACTTACTGACGACCGTTGGCGTGATGATCAACATCGCGTGCGGCGTTTTGTTCGGTATGGGCGAGTTCTTTTGGGCGGGCATCGTCCTGATAGTCGCCAATGTCTTTGACATGCTCGACGGTAACGTCGCCCGGCTGACCGGCAATGTCACGAAATTCGGCGGGTTTCTCGATTCGACACTCGATCGGCTTTCGGATATGGTCGCGATCCTCGGCATAATGGTCTTTTACGCCGGGAACACGCCGCAGCATTCGATCGTTAACGTGATACTCGCGGGCGTGGCGATGATCGCATCGGTGCTGGTCAGCTATGCGACGGCGCGTTCAGAGGCTCTTGGCGTAAAGGCGAATGTCGGCTTTCTGCAGCGGCCGGAGCGGATCGTGCTTTTGATCATCGGTGCACTTTCGACCTGGGATTGGAACTCGGACGTCTGGTGGTTCAACCGAATGCCGCAGGTGCTCTGGGTGCTGGCGATCGGCTCGATCTGGACGCTGGTGCATCGGATGTATTTCATTTGGAAGGAATTTAGAAAGCTAGAGGGCAGGCCGGTTTAACGTTGTATGGTCGAGTGGTTTTGGTCATTCATTGAATCGCTGACGCTGATGAATGTGCTGACGGGCGTTGGCATCTTTTTGCTCTCGCTGACGTTCAGTTTTGTTGCCATCTGTGTGGTGATGGTCAAGATACCGGCGAATTATTTCAGCACGCATTATCAAGATGATTTCATGGTCGGGAGCCCGTGGCTGGTTCGCTGGGGAGCGGTCATTGCAAAGAACGTCTTTGGCGTGTTTTTGATATTGCTCGGCTTAGCGTTGTCTTTGCCGGGCGTTCCGGGACAGGGAGTTCTGACGATCTTGCTTGGGCTGATAATGCTCGATATTCCGGGCAAGCGGCCGCTCGAGGCAAGAATAATCAAACGCCCGGCCGTGCTCGCGGCGATAAATAAGATCAGAGCAAGGTGGGGCAAGCCTCCGCTGATCGTAGATTAGGGAATAATGTTCGGATTTCTTAAGAAGAAAAAGAAGACAGACCTTGAGGCAGAACGGCGCCGCTTCCTGAGCGAGCACGGCCGGATCACCGATGGGCGAATACTCGACAGCGAGCAGACCGCGGCCGGGGAGGTCGTTATCTACATGTACACGCTAAACGGCGTGGATTTTGAATCGTCCGAACTCCTTACAGAAGAACAACAGGCCGACCCGCTTAAATATGCCCCCGGTGCCAAGATCGGCGTCCGCTACGACCCAAGAAATCAGGGAAATTCGATGCTCGATTAATGTCCGGATCGGAGCGTGCTTTTCTTGAGTCCGAGTGGGCGAGGACAGATATGGATGATTCTGAACTTGAAAAATTCAGGAACAGCGTTCTTTGGCACTATGCGAAAGACATTAAGCCAGCGTTGGAGGCAAAGGAACGAAAGGATGCCAACGAGCCCTCTAAATGGATCGATAACCGGAGCACAAGTCGGCTCTTAGGGCGAACGGTTGAGGGCCTGCGAGCATGGGCGGCCGAGGTATATCTTGAATCCGCGGATCATAGGCAGGCGATAAGCTTCATACGTGAGCTCTTTAGACATCGAGCTGTAAGAAGAAAACTGTACCTAAGACTAAAGACGCTCGACTCGGTCGGGCTGGAACAGGAGAAGATCACGTCTATTGTTTTTTGTTTAACGGATGTGTTGCTTCTGAGACTGTCGTCAAAGGGAATAGTTGTTCCAGCGAGTGCGAATCTTTTTTCCGAGCTGACCGAACTTGTCGTGAAATATGGTCCCGAGTCGCTACTCGCTGACGACTGGGAGACACTACCGGAGTTTCTCAAACCCGAGGAATCTCGGAAATTCGGCAAGTTCGAAACGAACCCGGAATTGGAATACACGGAGGAGTTGCACGCTCAAGCATGCGGGCTCATTGAGGATGAGAAGCCCGAGGAAGCTTTAGAACTAATTGAAAAAGCCCTTCGAATCGATGAAGCCGATGCGGCCTTTCACGACATTCGCGGACACTGTTTCTATCAACTCAATAGGTTCCCAGAAGCTCTTGTTGAATTTGACCGAGCGATTTCAATGGATTCCGAACATTACTCCAGCTATTTGAACAGAGGTTGTGTTCACCATAACTTTGAGAATTACGAATTAGCGGAGCTCGATTATTCAAGCTACCTAGAACGCGTTACGACGAATGCCGAAGTATACCTTTACCGTGCCCAGTGCCGGATCGAATTAGAGAAATATCAGGAAGCATTGAACGACCTCGGTAGGTCGATCGAGTTGGATGATGGCGAGCCTGAGGCCTATTACGAAAGAGCCCGCGTTTTATGTACTGTCCCGGATTTTATGGCGGCCTTAAACGACATTGACGCCGCGATCGAGATGAAGCCAGACGACATCGACTATCGGGAGTTACGCTCATTCATCACGACTGAGATCGAACTCGGATAGCAGCATTTCTCGTTTCCGAGCGGGGTTCTCATCGAATATATGGCCTTGAGATTAGTATGATCCTGGGGCTATGCAAAAGAGGATAAGACGGGTCAACGCTAGGACTGACGCACTTTATATGTTCAAAAAGATCCTGATCGCAAACCGCGGAGAGATCGCCTGCCGGGTGATGCGTGCCTGCCGAGAGATGGGAATCGGCACGGTCGCGGTGTATTCCGAGCCGGACCGCGACGCACTCCACGTACGGATGGCGGACGAGGCGTATCACATCGGCCCGGCGGCCTCGGCGGAGAGCTATCTTCGCGGCGACAAGATCATTGATGCGGCCCGACGTTCGGGCGCCGAAGCGATCCATCCCGGCTACGGGTTTCTGTCGGAAAATGCCGCGTTCGTAAGGCAGGTGACTACCGCCGGGCTGACATACATCGGGCCGCCGCCGGAGGCGATGGAGGCGATGGGCGGCAAGATCTTTGCCCGGATAATTGCGACCGAGGCCGGAGTTCCGGTCGTGCCGGGGACGAATGAGCCGGTCGCAAGCCACGAACGGGCGATAGAGATAGCAAAGGCGATCGGCTTTCCCGTAATGCTCAAGGCCTCGGCCGGCGGCGGCGGAAAGGGAATGCGGTTGGTCGCGGACGAAGTCGAGCTTGGCTCGGCGCTTGACGCGGCCCGGAGCGAGGCGATGGCCAGCTTTGGCGATGAGTCGGTCTTTGTAGAGAAAGCGGTCGTCCGGCCTCGGCACATCGAGATACAGGTCTTTTCGGACACGCACGGCAATCATATCTACCTCGGCGAACGCGAGTGCTCGATACAGCGGCGGCACCAGAAGGTCATCGAGGAAGCTCCGTCGCCGATCAATTCGGCCGAGCTGAGACAGCAAATGGGCGAATGTGCCGTGATGGTCGCCCGGGCGGTCAACTACGTCGGGGCCGGGACGGTCGAGTTTCTGGTCTCGGACGTTGACCGTTCGTTCTATTTCCTTGAGATGAACACGCGGCTCCAAGTAGAGCACCCCGTAACGGAGCTTGTAACGGGCATAGACCTCGTCCGCGAGCAGATACGGGTTGCGGCAGGGTATCCGCTCTCGATCGGGCAGGAGGACGTCCAGCTTCGCGGGCACGCGATTGAGTGCCGCATCTATGCCGAAGACCCGGAGACGAACTTTATGCCCTCGCCAGGTGTGATAAAGCGGCTGCGGGTGCCGAGCGGGCCGGGCATCCGCGATGACGGCGGAGTTTATGAGGGCGGCGAGGTCTCGATCCACTATGACCCGATGATCTCGAAGTTTTGTGCCTTCGGCCGCGACCGCAGAGAGGCGATCGACCGGATGCGGCGTGCCCTGCGGGAATATGAGGTGGCAGGTATTAAGACGACGCTGCCGTTCTTTCGCGAGGTGATGGAGGACGAGGAGTTCATCAGCGGAGATCTCGATACAGGCTTCATCGGCCGCTTCAATGAACGACGCAAAAAGCCCGAACCGGATCAGGCCGAGAGCGACCTTGCCGCACTTGCCGCCGCTCTGTCTTACGCATCGACAAACACCGTACCCAAACCCGCCGCTAGTCAAACCGGCATCAGCCGCTGGCGGCAAGCGAATGATTCCTAAATTGTGAACAAGATACAACGTGAAAGGCGGCCGCTTGGAAGCGGGCCGCCTTTTTTCTCCCCAGATAAGATCTTCGATGGGAGTTCTTTTCTGCTGTTTTCTACGGAGCTACGAAATCGACACCGGCAATTTCTTCACTGACGGTGATCGTTCTCTGATTATTGAGGAACGTGTGACGCTTGTGAGTTGCAGTGACCATATAGATCGCTTCGGAAACGAGTCCTTCGACCGAGTAGTACCCGAAAGGATTGGTGATGGCCGAGTGGGATTCGCCAGTCGAAATGTTCACTGCGGTTATTCTCGTTCCGGAAATTCCCATACCCTCCGCGGTCAATGCACGACCCGAGATCGCAACCGGAGCAGACGAAGGCCCTGAGAACGGCTCAAAGCAAATGTTGATCTGATCAATCACTCCACCGCCGGGAGCCGTAAACGTGCCCGTATCACTTGCCGCCAAATTCGGGTACGAGTAAACATTCGTAAGTCCCGAAGGATTCGCTCGGATCGCTATGATCGAGACGAGCCGGTCGACGTTGGCTGGTGATGTCCAACTCAGATCCCAACCCGTGAACGATGTGTTGCCGACATTGTTGAAGGCGATAAACAAGTTCGTATTGTCGCCGAGACTTCCCGGGAAGTGCTGTCGAATCGGATTGATCCCCGTGATCAGCGACGCCGGAGCCGGAAAGGGCGGGATCGAATTGATAATCAATTCTGCCTCATTTGAGACCTGCGGAAACCGCGGGTCACCAGTATCAAAGATCTCCTTACAAACACTGTAGCCGTAGGTGACCTGGATCGGGGTTGGGGCGATCTGATCGGTGCCCAACGGTGCTTTAGTATCTTCACGTGTCAACAAGGTTTTTCCTACCGGAGCTTGCCTAGCGAACTGTGCGAAAGACGCCTGCGATAGCATTACCACGCAGACGGTAAAAGCCAAGTAACGGAATAACTGAATTCTTGCGAAACTTATCTTGGGGAAACTCATAACTCCTTAACTCCTCTTTAATGCAAAAGGGCACTCGGACCCAAATTACCGGACGGAAAGGCCGGTCCGGGGCTCTGCCAATATGTTAAACAATATGGAATGTTTAACAGATAAATTCAGACATGTCAACAAATATCAAGCCTACGCGAGCGACATTTGTCGTCGATCAGAGCTTCTATGCGTCTTATTCCGGGCCACGACTGGCTTCAAAACTCGAATGACTACGGAGCGACGAAGTCTACCCCGGCCAGATCCTCGCTAGCCGTCACGGTCCTTTGATTATTGATAAACGTATGTCGCTTATGCATCGCTGTCACCATATAGATCGCCTCGGCCTCGAGCTGCGGGACGGTGTAATAGCCGAAATGGTTCGTCACCGCTGATACTACCTCACCGGTCGAAAGGTCCATTACCTCAATACGGGTATAGGCGATCCCAGACCCATCGGAAGTCAGAGCTCGGCCCGAGATCGAAACCGGAGCCGACGACGGCCCGCTAAAGGCATCGAAGCAGAACGTAAGGTGGCTGATAGCATTTCGAGTTCCTTGAGTTGTGAATGACCCCGTATCACCGATCGATCCTGTGGGGTACGAATAGCCGTTGGCACTATTGCCGCCCTTTACGATCACGTAAACGATAAGCCGATCGATCTGATTGATCGGGCTAAGCGACCACTGCGTCATCGTTGCTCCTGACGAAGACACGTTCATGTACAGATTCGGGTTCGGAGCCAATCCGGTTCCGCCGGCGTCGTAAGTTCTTTTCGGAACCACACCCTGAGCCGTGAATGGAAATGAGCCATTTGGAAATTCAAAGTCGAGCTTGTATTCGCCCCACGCAGGATTAATGCTGGCACAGGTCGGATTTCCGGGCAGCGGATCTGGAGTCGGTGCTACCTCGGCACGTGTTTCGATCTTGGTGATCTTTGAATCTTCATCCGAGCTCTTGAACTGAGCAGCGGTCAAATTGACAAATACGAGTGTGCAGAGCATGAACGCTGCTGCTACCTTTGAAATTGTTCCATGGGGGAAACGCATAATTCTCTTTACTCCTAAACCGACAGTCTCCCTAAAGGAGAACCAGACTGGACTCATTCGGTGAACCGACGGGGGAGATCTCCGATACATCGGAGACGGGGTTTCCCCGCCGAGCCCTCGATCAAAGCCGCTAAACTTGTGCATTAAAGGTCATTACCGTTGGGCCTAACAAATTATTCTAAGTATGTCAGAAAAATCAAAAGTCCCAAGTTCGGTAAGTGTTAAAAGCTTTTCAAATAAACTCTCCGCTAATGCATGAAATCGAACCCGGTTGTGGTCGCTGTTAATCCTGCCCACAATATCTCGGACGTCGAATGCGTTCATTAGAGGACGTCTTTTATCATTCCGTTTGCCTGAGTATAGTGCCATTCCAGACATTTTCCAAAAAATACATTGACGTATTTTGATCCATCCTGACCGATGCCCCATTTACGCCTAAAAACGCAGATCAGACGCCGAAAATGTAGAACGCCCCGGCCGAAACCGAGGCGTTTTTTTATTACTGTTTTGCGGTTAGAAGGCGATCATGGCCATTCTGTTCGCTGAGATGCCTCGAAGTCGAGGCCGCTTATGTCGCCGTCGAGCGAGAATGTCCGGGTCGCCGGGGCGAAAACGTGCCGCTTGCTTTCATTGACCGAGACAGCATAGAAGCCAGAAACCGGTATTCCCTCAAATACAAAGTAGCCGAATGAGTTGGTCAACGCCGACCACTCTTCACCGGTCGAAAGGTTTAGCAGGGTCAAGCGAGAGGATGATATAGCCGAACCGTCGTCATTCAACACACGACCCATGACGGTCGCACCGGCCGAGGTTGGAGCGATCTGGCTACTTGTGAAGGTGCAGGTGACCGCTTCGCCCTCTTCGACAATGATGTTAGCGGTTTTTGTATTGAGATCGGTCGTGGTGTTCTGCTGATTGGGTAGCCCGCCGCCGGCGGTTTCGACACAGTTGATGGAGTTGAGCTGCCAGCCGTGCTTAATATCTTCGCTAACTGCTATCGTGCTCGAAACATTCTGGACAAATACGTTTGCGTCCACGTACCGGTCCTCGGGTGGGGCGTCGTTATCAACTAGCGTGAAAGCGGTCGCTCCGATGTTGCTGGCAGAGTACGTAAAGGTATCGGTGGATGCTGTTCCGCCGGTGGCCGTAAGGACCTGCTTGATTATCGTGACCGAACCTGGTGTCGGCGGCTGCGAATCGCCAAGCCATGAGTAAAGCATTTTGTTTGGCGTTACGGTGTCGAGCCCGCTGACAACACCGGATGTCGAATCGGCAAGAATGCGATTCTTTAAGGTCGTCGGGCTTGCGGTCGGATTTGCCTGAAGATAAAGTGCTGCGGCACCGGCGACCATCGGCGAGGACATCGATGTGCCGCTCATGCCACGAATTGCTGTGTCGCTCGAATGCCCGAGCGATGTGATGCCGGAGCCTGGAGCGAAGAGATCGACACACGTCCCCCAGTTCGAATAGGAAGCCTTCGCGTCATCGCTGCCGGTCGCGGCGACAACAAGTGCCGACGATGCGCTTGAAGGCGAATAGTTACAGGCGTCAAGGTTGCGATTGCCGGCGGCAACAACGTGCGTTACGCCCGAGGCGACCGAGCTGTTGATCGCGCTGTCAAGCGTAGTCGAAACGGCACTGACCCAGAGGCTCATGTTGACGACTGCCGGGTTTACGCGATTGTTCTTAACCCAGTTGACGCCGGTAATGATGTTTGAAACGAGTCCTGAGCCGCCGCAGGAAAGCACGCGAACGCCATAGACGTTTGCTTGCTTCGCGACGCCGTAGGTCGAACTTGCGACCGTTCCGGCGACGTGCGTACCGTGTCCGTGGCAGTCAATGCCGTTCTGGCCGTCGTTGACCGCGTCAAAAGCAACAGCCGCTCGCCCGCCAAATTCGACGTGGGTCGGGCGGATGCCGCTATCGATCACATAGACATTTACGCCCTGTCCGGTTTCGGAATAGGTAAATGCGCCATTCAGCGGTAGTCCACGTTGGTCAATACGGTCAAGCCCCCAGTCAGCAGAGCCCTGCACGTTGCCGGCATAGGCGATCATATCCTCTTCGACCAGCTTGACGCGCGGGTCGCGGCTGAGGCGCTCGGCATCTTTGGGGGACATTTCGGCCGAGAAGCCCTGAACGGCGCTTTCCCACACTTTATCGACAGCCGCGTTATATTCGGCGGCGATATTGTGCGAGACGGCGCTCATTTCCGCTTCGGTAGAAAACCCCTGAACCGAATCAGGATCAAATACGACAATATACCTTCCGGGGACGGAATTTTCGTGCTTGATCAGTTTTTCAGACTTACCCGAGGTTTGTGGTGAGAGAACCAGGAGAGCCGACATGGCGGCTATGCCTACGACAAGGACAAGAGAGAGTCTTTTCATTTTGGTTTGATCAGCTCCTAAAACTGAGATGGGGTACTGCGAGGCCTTTTTGAGAGGGGCGATAGGATCAACTCACGAACCGTGAGTCAGCTAACAATTTACAACGGTGACAAACATAACGCAACACTAATTTTTCAAATTGATCGACTGTGACGCGAAATGAGCGAAAATCGGTCAATCTGAACACTAAAGTGCAAGATTCACATTCGATCGGCGGTGGCTTGGCGTTAAACGGAGAAGGGAATAGAATGAAACGGCAAAATATTCTGTTATCTAATTATATTTATGGAAGAGCTTTTAGCCGGAATGGAAGGAAAAGAGGTCGATCTGGTGATCGGACCGGGCGTGACACTACGCGGTAAGGTAAAGTCTGTCGGCAACGGGATCGTTGTGATAGCTGACGAGGACGGGAAGACGTTCAACGTCTCGATCGCGCATGTGGCTGCCTTCGGCGAATCGACCCATTCGAATAGCCGGCCGGGCTTTATTGCCTGACGGGTACGTTACCCAAAAGCAGGAAAGCCGGAGAAGCAAAGTTCCCCGGCTTTCGAAAAGTTATGTTCGTGATGGCTATTTGGCCAGAGTATCGGCGACCGGCAGATCCAGTCTGCGGAAACCGTCAATTCGTTTTTCCCAATACCCTTTGAAAGGCGAGTACGTGATTCCTTTACTGCGCGAGGCGTGGTAGAAACCGTTCTCATCGGCAACGATGCCGATGTGGCCGAGTTTGTTCAGGAACACGAGAGTGCCGAATACGTAGCGGTCATCGCCGGTCACCGGAGTTGACATCGCCCAAAGCGAACGAGCACTCGTCCGTTCGAACTCGATGCCCGAGTCGCGGAAGACGGACCAGACGAATCCGGAGCAATCATAGGTGTACGGACCCTGTGAGCCATAGCGATACGGGATGCCAAGACGGCTGTTGATACCTTGAAGGATGAGGCTGGATGCGGAACCGCCATAGACCGTTCGGCGGGCGGCGGCCTTGTTCATCGCCTTGACCGGGCTCGATTCGCCGGTCTTTTTCACGAGCGGCACTGCGGGGACAACATTTACATCACTGGTAAGTACGGGGCGTTGTGAGGTTGAGCGGGTGACTACTGGCTGGGTTTGCGGAGGGGCGGGCGGTTGATTGATCGGCCGGCTCGAGACCGGCTTTACCACCCTTGGGCGGTCTTGGGCTACAACCGTAGCCGACGCAAAAACACCCAAACACAAAACGGACAACGCTATACGAACCAATGAATTAAACTTCAAACCTTATTTCTCCTGATGATCTTTTTTGCAGAACGCGGTTGCAAATGGCTCGTTGCCAAGAAGGGGTCGCAAAGCGAAGGTGGAATCAAGATCGATAACGATCAAATAATGCGTTCTAATTTTTTTCTTGTTTCTTTTGACGGCCGGCATGAAAGCAGGAAATGCGGGTCCCACGTTGCTAGCCAAACAATACCCTAGCATTTTCCATAGTTCGATTGCAAGAGCACCGGCAAAAGCAAAGAAAAGCCCCGACGAAATGCCGAGGCTTATATGTGAAAACTGTAACTTCAATTAGGCAGAGAACGACGTTCCGCAGCCGCAGCCGCCGGTGGCGTTCGGGTTCTCAAAGGTGAAGCCCGAGCCCATCATGTTCGATGTGTAGTCGACCACGACGCCATTCAAATACTGGGCCGAGAACATATCGACAAAGAGCTTGATGCCAAATTTGTCGAGGATGAAATCGCCGGCTTTCGATTCTTCTTCAATATTCAGACTGTACTGAAAACCGGAGCATCCGCCCGGCACAACGCGTACGCGAAGCCCGGCCGTTTCCGGCAGATCTTCCTCGCCGGCCAAAAACTTTTTGATCTCGACCGAAGCTGCTTCAGTTACGCCTAAGTCAATATTTGGTGCTGCTACTGCTGACATTCGTGTTCTTCTCCTTTTGTTGAAAAGGACCCGCCCTGCGAATCCTTACTTAATTGTAATCTTAAACATTTCTTGTTCAATTTACAAGCTTTGCAACCACCCTTTGAGGCAAGGCCCGCTATCCGCCATTTGACCAGACGAAGGTGACGGCGAGGAGGATGGCATTTATTCCGCCAAGTGCGCTCGAAGCAACCCAAAGTTTCCAGGTGAGCAGGGAATCGACACCCTGCTCATAGCTCGACATTACTCCGCCATCATCGCTGCTTTTCGGAACTGGCGGGAACCATGAGCGGAGAACCGAAAACGATGCCAGCATCGTGAACCCGAACGCGGGAGCGAGGAGCAATGCTGATCCTTTCGCCAAGAGAAGTTCGAGCCCAATAGCAATCGTTGAGACCACGTTGGGGATCAGAAAGATCGACAGCCAGGAAACAACATTGACGCCGATACAAATCATCAATACTCGCCGTTTCGATCGCGAGTCTTGGAGCGTATCCTCAAGCGAATCCGGTGCTTCGAGCCGATCCTCATCGAGAATGGCGGCGGAGAAGCGGGCGGCTTTGGTCTTGCCGTACCGCGACTCGGCGATTGCCTTTGCGGCTTTCTTTTCTATGACCTCACGGATCATGCGTTACTGCGTGAAAAGATCTTGAGTTCCGGTTTCATTGCTTCGATCGAGACGTAGCGGGCGACCTCTTCGGCAACCTTGCGGATGGCGGCGGCCTGCGGCGAATCGGGTGCCGAGGCGACGACCGGGCGGCCGGTATCGCCGCCCTCGCGGACCTCGAGCCCGATCGGGATCTGCCCGAGGAAATTGAGGCCGTACTCGGCAGCGATCTTTTCGCCGCCGCCTTTGCCGAAGATCTCGTATTTCGTGCCGGTATCAGGGGCAATGAAGTACGACATATTTTCGATAACGCCGAGCACCGGAACCGCGACCTGCTCAAACATCTTCACGGCACGGCGGACGTCAGAGAGCGAGACCTCCTGCGGCGTCGTGACGAGAACCGCACCTTGCACCGGAACGAGCTGGGCAAGCGAGAGCTGCACATCACCGGTGCCCGGCGGCATATCGACGATCAGATAATCAAGCTCGCCCCAGTTCACGTCCGTCAAAAACTGCCGCACGACGCCATGGAGCATCGGGCCGCGGAGGATCATCGGCTTATCAGGCGGAACGAGCACCGCCATCGAGATCATCTTTACGCCATAGGCCTCGATGGGCTTGAGCTGGCCGCCGACGACCTCTGGTTGGTCGTAACCGGTGCCGAGCATCATCGGAACATTCGGCCCGTAAACGTCGGCGTCCATGATGCCGACCTTTGCGCCGTTCTGTGCGAGAGCGACGGCAAGGTTGACGGCCACGGTCGATTTGCCGACGCCGCCCTTGCCGGACGAGATGGCAATGATGTTCTTGACGCCGGGAATTGCGACGTTGTTTGCAATGCCGCGGCCCTGCGGAACTTCGGCATCCATCGTTACCTTAACGGAGGTTACGCCCTCAAGCCCCGAGACGATCGTGTGTGCATCGGTTTCCATCTGCTCTTTGACCGGGCAGGCCGGCGTAGTCAGCACGACGCGGAACGAGACCTCGCCGCCGTTGATCACAACATCACGGATAAAGCCGAGCGTTACGATGTCTTTTCTAAGATCGGGGTCGATGATCTGCTTTAGCGAATCCAAAACTTGCTGTTCGGTAATTTGACTCATTGTTTATTTGGTTTCTGATACTTTTCGTAAAAAGCTATTCTATCAAATTCGGATATGGGATTGTCCAAGCGAAAACTCTTTGCATCGCTTTGCCGTGAGGCGGCGGCGTGTCGCGTTTGCCCGGAGCTTGCGGACAAGGCAGCGGTGCTGAGCGAATTGAACGGCACGCTCGGGCCGCGGGTAATGTTTGTTGCCGAGGCACCGGGGCGGCAGGGAGCCGACCGAACTCGGCGGCCTTTTTACGGCGACAAATCGGGCGAGAACTTTCAGAAGCTGCTCGATTCGATCGGGCTGACGCGGGAAGAAATATTTATCACGAACGCCGTTATGTGCAGCCCGCGGACCGCGACGGACGCGAACCGAAAGCCGACGCGGGGCGAGATCAGGAATTGCTCCGCATTTCTCAGGCGGACGGTCGAATTGATCGATCCACCGGTGATTGCAACGCTTGGGAATGTTGCTCTTGATGCGATCAAAGTATTGGAGCCACACGCGCTCAAACTTGCGGCCGATGCCGGAAGGCCCGTTGATTGGTTTGGCCGCGTGCTTATTCCGCTTTATCACCCGAGCCCGCAGGTCATTGCCGCCCAACGCGGGTTAGGTCTGCAGCTTGAGCATTTCGGACGGCTCGGCGAACTTATATAATCGAATCAAATGGATATAGATATCTACAACCACATCCGCACGGGCGGAACCGGGTATTACGAACATGATCGCGGGCTGATCGCCGTTTGGGGCAAAGAGGCGGTTCCGTTCCTTGACGGGATGATCACCAACGACATGAAAACGCTCGACGACGGGATGCAGATGCTGGCCGCGTTTCCGAATGCGCAGGGGCGGCTGCTTGCGGTCGTCCGAGTGCTTCGGCAGGGCGAGCGGTTCCTGATCGAGACCGAAGAGGCGACGCGGGAAAAGGTATACCAGAATCTGTTTCGGTTCACGTTTGCGGGTGATTTCTTTGTCGAGGACCTGACGGCTCAGTTTCGCTATTTCGAGTTTTTTGGCTACGTCCCGCCGATCGAGCTTGGCGAAGGTGGCGTTCGATACGAAGGCGGAAGAAGCGTCGGATGTTTTGTCGGTAGCGAGTTTGCAGACGCGTTTTTAGAGACTCTTGGCCAGCTTGAGGTCGTCTCGATCTCGGACGAGATCTATGAAACGCTCCGCATAGAAAACGGTATTCCGCTCTATGGCGTTGATATGGACGAGACGACGATCGTCCCCGAGCTCGGGCTCGACGGCCTCATCTCATACAACAAAGGCTGTTACATCGGGCAGGAGATCATCGCCCGAATTCACTTCCGCGGCCACGTCGCGAAGCAGCTTACCGGGCTGATCATGTCAGAACCCGGAGCGATTACGACCGGATCGGACCTGACATCTCCGGACGGCAAAAACGCGGGACGGATCACCTCGACCACCTACTCGCCGCAGCTCGAAAAGCATATTGCACTCGCCTTCGTTCGATACGATCATCTTCCTGAAGGCACGGAGCTGAAGATAGGGGAACACAATGCAACAGTAAAAACATTGCCATTCATCGAGTAGGATATTTTCATCGGGCTTGAAGTGCACGATTTGAATTGATTTTTCTTTTTTTCCTATTTCGTGGTTAATTACTTTCGGCGGATGGAGGAGCTTAAGGAATATGCATGAATTCGAAGATCCCGAAAAAATATATTTCCCTGCGGAAACATATCAGGTTGTCGGGGCCGCGATGGAGGTCTACTACAAGCTCGGGCCGGGATTTCTGGAAGGGGTTTATCAAAAGGCTTTATCCATCGAGCTTGGGATGCGTGGGGTACCTTTTCGAGAGCAGGCTCGGTTTCAGATCGAATACAAGGGCTATCCGCTGGATAGAGAATATGTGGCGGATTTCCTTTGTTTTGAGGAGGTCATTGTTGAGATCAAGGCAGTCAACAGCCTTTCGCCGATCGACTGGGCTCAAGTGATAAACTACTTGAAAGTAAGCCACAAGCGAGTCGGGTTACTCTTCAATTTCGGGAGCCACGGGCGACTGGAATGGAAGAAGCTTGTGATCTAGGCCCCTTTAGATAAACCACGAAAGAAGAAAATAAGAAAATAGGACAAAAACGTGAATGTTGCACAGATGAACAAAGGTGAGCTTGATATCGACCTACCGAATGCGAAGTTGGCTTATACGATCATTCAGTCGCTGCTGGAGGCGAATGAGGCTTTGAGCGATCTGCTGGTGGCAGCAGCCCATGCGCTGGATGAGGACGTGACGAAAGCACTGACCATGACCAGCGAATGGGAGAGGTACATGGAATCAAAGCGAAACATGGAAAACACGAAGCTGCAGATCGAAAAATTCACCGAAAATCTTAAAGCGCTTGAATCAGGTTCGAACGATAGCTTATAGCTAACGGCTATTAACTAACAGCTGTTCTCAATATGTACGATTTGATCATTATCGGGGCGGGGCCCGCGGGGATCTCGGCGGCGTTTGAGGCGAAGCAGGCGGGGCTCGATTACGTTGTCATCGAAAAGGGCCTGATCGGGAATACGATCTATAATTACCCGGTCGGGCTGACGGTTTTTTCGACGGTGAATGAGCTTGAGTTCGGTGAGGGCGACCTGAAACCGGCGAGGGAGAAGCCGACGCGGGAAGAGTTGCTTTCGTATTACGTGCGGTTTGTTTTGGAGAATGAGCTGGACGTGAGGACCGAAGAGACAGTTCTGGAAGTGCGACGCGAAGAGAACCACCCCGCCGACGAAGCGTCGGCACCCCTCCTTCGTAAGGAGGGGAGCTTTTGTGTCGTTACGGACAAGGGCGACTATGCTGCTCGGAATGTGCTTTTTGCGATCGGGGCGATGGATCATCCGCGGCGGCTGGGTGTGCCGGGGGATGATCTGTCAAAGGTTCGCGATCTTTTTCGCGAGACCTATCCCTGGGTGAAGAAAAAGGCACTGGTCGTCGGCGGCGGAAATTCGGCGGGCGAGGCTGCACTTTTTCTGGCTCAGGAAGGTGCCGAGACGACGCTCGCCATCTTTCGCGACGATTGGGAAAACACCGACCCGAAGCAGGGCTGCATTAAATATTGGGTCAGGCAGCCGCTTGAAGAGGAGCTAAAACAGCATTGCCTCAGCCTCTTTTTTCTGGGCAAGGTGGTCGAGATCCGCGAAAGCGAGGTCGAACTCGAAAGCGAATCCGGCGAACGCGTCGTGCTTGAGAACGATGTAGTTTTCGTGCTCATCGGTTCGGATGCCGACCTGACGATGCTCCGGTCGCTCGGCGTCGAAACCGAACGCGGAAAATACGGCGATGTTCCCGTCTATGACCCGAAGACCCACGAAACAAATGTCCCGGGGATTTACGTGGCCGGGCACTTCACGAACAAGCGCCACATCAAAGCCGCGATAGATGCACCGCGAAAGATCATCCCGGCGATCGCAGCAAAACTTCGCGAAGGTCAGAAGGCGGCCGGTTCATAACGCTTATCCGCGAACTCCGATTCAGCGATGACCATTTCCCAAGCTCAAGAAATACTGAAGACCCGTTTCGGCTACAACGACTTTCGGATGCATCAGCAGCCGGCGATCGAGGCCGTGCTTGCGCGGCGCGATTGCCTGCTCCTGATGCCGACGGGCGGCGGCAAGTCCGTCTGTTATCAGATACCGGCGATGATCTTTGACGGGCTTACGCTTGTCATATCGCCGCTGATCGCGTTGATGAAAGATCAGGTCGATGCCTTGCGGAGCTATGGCATCAATGCCGGGTATCTGAACTCGATGCAGACCGCCGCCGAACAGGTAGAGGTCTTTCGAGCTGTCCGGTCCGGCGAATTGAAACTGCTCTATGTCGCGCCCGAGCGTTTGCTTCAGAGCGGTGACCGGTTTCTCGATTTTCTCTCTACGATAACTGTCTCGCTCTTCGCAATCGACGAGGCACACTGCATCTCAAGCTGGGGGCACGATTTTCGGCCGGAGTATCAGCGGCTCTCGGTGCTGAAACGCGAGTTTCCCGGCGTGCCGTTGATCGCCCTGACGGCCACCGCCGATGACCTTGTTCGGGAGGACATTCTCCGCCATCTTTCGATCCCCGATGCGGATGTGTTTGTCTCGAGCTTTAACCGGCCGAACATTAAATACACGGTCGAGCCGAAGCGTGATTCGTTTTACCGGCTGCTGGAATTTTTACAGACGCGAAAGGACGAGAGCGGCATCGTGTATTGCCTTAGCCGTGCGTCGGTCGAACGGGTTGCCGAGGACCTTCGCGCCGAGGGCTACGCCGCGTTGCCGTATCACGCGGGGCTCGAAAGGAGCGTCCGCGAGCACAACCAGAATGCGTTTTTGAATGACGAAGCTAAGATCGTCGTCGCGACTATCGCGTTCGGGATGGGCATCGACAAATCGAACGTTCGGTTTGTTGTCCATATGGACCTGCCGAAAAATATCGAGAGCTACTATCAGGAAACCGGCAGAGCCGGGCGAGACGGGCTTCCGAGCGATGCGCTGCTGTTTTATTCGATCGCGGACGTGCTGAAACTGAAGGGATTCGCGGAGGTCGAAGGCGACGCGACGCAGAGCGAAGTGATGCTCAGAAAGCTTGACCAAATGGCCGAGTTTGGCGAGCTGCGGACGTGCCGGCGGCGGTATCTTTTAGCGTATTTTTCCGAGGCGTTCGAAGGTGACTGCGGGAACTGCGACAACTGCAATACCGAGTTCGAAACGTTTGACGGGACGATCATCGCGCAAAAAGCATTGAGTGCTGCCGTAAGGACCGGGCAGGTTTTCGGAACAGGCTATTTGGTCGACCTGCTTCGCGGGTCGAAGTCGCAGAAAATGCGGCTCGAACATATGAACCTCAAAACCTACGGGGTCGGTGCCGACATTTCGAAAGACGATTGGTTTTCGTATTTCAAGGACCTGACGGAGCAGAGATTCCTGCTCAAATCTTCGGGGCAATATCCAACGCTCTCGGTCACCAAAGCGGGCATGGAGGTTTTGGCTGGCTCGCGAAAGGTGGATCTGCACAAACTGACGCAAGTCGATCTTCGCCGAACGGCAGGCGAAGCGATGGATTTTGAAAAGGATCTTTTCGAGGAACTCCGCCGCGTTCGGATGCGGCTCGCAGACGGCGAGGACGTTCCGCCTTACGTCATTTTTTCCGATGCAACGCTGATCGAGATGGCGGCATTTCTTCCGCAGGACATGAGCGAGATGCAAAAGCTCTCGGGAATCGGGGCGTTCAAGCTCGATAAATACTGCCCGGCATTTCTCGAGGTGATCAAAAGCTACTCTGAAAAGAACGGGCTCGGGTCAAAGATCGACGAGCGACGCGGGCCGGTCCGTTCGGCGGCGAAGGCGAAGCGAAAGCCGACCGCGGGCGACACTTTTTCGACGACCTACAATATGTTTCGCGAGGGGAAATCGATCGCCGAGATAGCAAAGGTGCGAGGACTTGCGGTGAGCACGATCGAGAATCATTTGTGCCGGTTTATCGCCGATGGGCGGGTAAGGGTCGATGAGATCGTCGAGCCCGCGAAGATCGAGGCGATCCGAAAAGCACTCATCGAGCTCAAGGTCGAGAATCAGATCTCGCCGGTCAAGGAATACCTGGGCGATGATTTCAGCTACGGCGAGATTCGTGCGGTGATGGAAGACCTGATCAAGGAAGAATAAAATCCCCGGCAAGGCGTTAGCGATGCCGGGGACTTTTGTCTTTCAGAGACGAACAACTAGTTCTTCTCTGCGGGTTTTGCCATTCGGAGGATCATCTTTTGGTCCTTGAAGCGTTCGGCGATGTTGGCCGGGTTTACTTCAAAGGAAGTGACGTCGAAAACCTCCGTCGTGCGTCCGCCGGTGGTCGTGGTCCAGCGATAGGGAAGCTGAACGCTGCCGGTCGAGCGGAAGTCAGAGAGCTTGACGAGCGTTTCGGCAGTGGCGGGCTCGGATTCCATTCTGCGGGTAAAAACGACTACGTCTTTGGCGTCAGCCGGACCTTCGCCTTTGTTCAAGCGGATCACGTGCGGCATTGGGCCGCCGGTGTATCCGATGGCAACCGGGAGATTCGTGAATTTGTCGATGTGCATTCGATAGACCGAGCCGGCAAACGACGCCGCGACGATGTTCACGTGCGTTCCGTCAACGTTGCCTTCGCCCTCGAAGGTATATGAAACATCGATGCCCAGCGGAGCCGTCGCGAGAAGCATCAGGCCGATGCGGAGAAGTTCATTGTGACGAACGCCGCCGGCACGATGCATTACATGATTCTCCGCGCCTTCGCGGGCTTTCCACTCGAATTCGCCTTGCGGCACAGCACGAACGATCACCTTCTTGCCGTCTTCGGTCGTGAATTCGGCATTGCCCGCTTCGCCTCTCTTGAAGACGAATGTCTTGCCGTCCGGACCGACGACCTCGCCCGTTCCTGGTTCAGCCCTGCGGACAATGATCTTCTTTCCGTCCGACGTCGTAAATTCACCGTTGCCGCCATCGACCTTAAACTCGGCTCCTTCTCCCTTGCGGATGACGACGACGTCACGTTCCTTGATCACATGAGCATCGCCGGCCGCGGCCGATGGGTCACCGATCTTTACGCTCTTCTGGAGCTTATCGGGGAATTGCAGTGCGAGCTCGGTCTCGCCCTGCTCGGTGCGTTCCGTATCGCCGATCTTGATGGTGTGTGTTGAGCGGCCGACGATGACCATGCTCTGGACCTGGGCGATGGCCGCATCGCCGCCGATCGCCTGTCGCGCCTTGGCGACGATCTCAAGTGCCTTTTGGTCGGACTTGAAACTGGCTCCGGCCTTTTCTGCAATTGCGCCGAGTCCGGCGAAGAATATTGTTGCGACTGCGATCGTTGTTATGAATCGTTTCATTCGTGCCTCCAAATTATTTTGATCTTGCTCGCAGGCGGCAGCTTCTTCTCTCAGCATCAGGTCAGGAGGACTCAAGCTAGTATTGCCAACCGCCGCCTACGATAGAACCGATAATCGCACCGAAGCCGCGGCAAGTGGTTAAGAGAACGCAAAGAAATTGTAAAGGATGTAAAATCTGCCGAAAACGTATTGTCCGGCCTCCGCGCATAGTTGCATAATGAACTCAAAACGCGAGATCGTGCAACATCCCGCGTTCGATGGGAATGAAACGAACCTGGCTGCCATATCTTATCCTGACCGCAGTGATCGCCGTGTTGACGCTCTTTTTCGGGCTGCAGTATCGCTGGATGCGCGAAGCGAGCGAGGCCGAACGCGAGCGAATGCAGCGGCGGGCCGAGGCCGACACGAAGGCTTTTGCCGATGATTTTAATCGCGAGATACAGTCGATCTATTTCAATTTTCAGTTGAACGCCGAGGTTCTGAAAAGCGGCGACCTGACCGAGCTTAACGAGCGTTATGCGTTCTGGCTGGTGAAAACGGCGTATCCCGAACTCGTTCGCGAGATCATCTATTTGCCGGCTGACGCGTCGGCACCGCCGCGACGGTATGACGGATCAGCCGGGAAATTTACAGAGTTTGCGGCGGACGACCGGCTTGGAAGGATTCGGGAGCGAATCGCTTCGCCCGCGATGCGGCCGATGCCGATACTCGACGACCTGGATACGCTTGTGATGCCGGTCCACGCATTTGAGCGCCAGATACAACGGATCGTTGTTGACCGGATACCGCGCGTCGCGGCCATTGGCCGGACGGTCGAATTGCCGGAGCAGGAGCCGAAGAATGAAGGCCACATGGTCGTTCGGCTTGAGCGGTCGGTCATCACCGGCAAGATCTTGCCCGAGCTTGCGGCAAAGCATTTTCCGTCGGGCGATTATCGCGTTGCAATCGCCGACAAGAATGGCTCGCCGATCTTCGGCAATGTAGATCCGGCGGCCGAAACGGATGCGTCCGCTGGGCTTTACGACCTTCGCCCGAACACGATGATCTTTTTTGCGAATCGCGAGCTTGACCTTCCTCGGCGAATGGCCGCACCGGCAAACGTGATCGTCGATCAGCGGATCGAGAGCTCGACCATGACGACCTCGCCCTCGCCGGCACGTGAACGCGACAGCACTTTTACTTTCGAGATGCGAAGCAACGATGGTGTCCGCCAGCGAAGTGCGGTGATCGCAACTCCAGCGGACGAGCAGCCCTGGAAGCTGAACGTCACGCACGCCTCGGGCTCGATCGGTGATTACATCCGCAGCGAGGAGCGAAAAAACCTGGCGATCGGTGCCGGCATCTATTTGCTGCTTGTCGGAAGTATTCTTGCGATTACGATCTCGGCCAACCGGGCACGGACGTTCGCCCAAAAGCAGGTGGACTTTGTCTCGAGCGTTTCGCACGAGTTTCGGACGCCGCTCGCGGTCATTTATTCAGCAGGCGAAAACCTTGCTGATGGCGTTGCCCGGAGTGACGACCAGGTCGCCCGATATGGCGAATTGATAAAAGGCGAGGGCCGCAAGCTGACCGGGATGGTCGAGCAGATACTCGAATTTGCCGGAGCCCGTTCGGGCAAGCGGCGGTACAATTTTGTGCCGGCTGATGTCGGCGAGATCGTCAGAGATGTCGTGACCGAATGCCGGGGAGCGATCGATGGGTTGCCCGCTGAGATCGAGATCGAGGTTGCCGCGGCCTTGCCGATGATCAACGCTGATCGTACAGCTTTGAGCCTCGCTATCCAGAACCTTATCAACAATGCCGTTAAGTATTCGAACGGCACTCCGCGGATCGAGGTTGCTGCCGTGAACGGAAACGGGCGGGTTGCCATCTCGGTGAAGGATCACGGCATCGGCATCGCGGAAAAAGATCTCAAAAAGATCTTTGAGCCGTTCTTTCGTGCACGGCAGGTGGTCGATTCACAGATAAGCGGGAACGGTCTTGGTCTGTCGCTCGTTAAGGAGATAGTGGCGGCACACGGCGGTTCGGTCGAGGTCGAGAGCGTGCCCGGAAAAGGCAGCACGTTCACCATTTCGCTTCTGGCCGCCGCGGAGAAGCAATGAAGATTCTGCTCGTCGAAGATGAAAAGGGATTGATCTTAACCCTCACGGACCGCCTAACGGCCGAAGGCTATGAGGTCGTCTCGGCGGTGGATGGTGAAGCGGGTTTTCGCTTGGCGACCTCGCAGAGCTTTGACCTCATCATCCTCGACATAATGCTCCCGAAAAAGAATGGTTACGACGTTTGCCGCGACCTTCGCCGCCGCGGTGTTGAAACACCGGTGCTGATGCTTACGGCAAAGGGCGAGACCATCGATAAAGTGCTCGGGCTAAAGCTCGGGGCCGACGACTACCTGACGAAACCTTTCGAGGTCGCCGAACTGCTGGCCCGGATCGAAGCATTGATGCGGCGGTCGAGAAGCGTTAGCGGGCAGATCAACGGAGCGGCGGCGTTTGGCAACGTGACCATCGACCTCGCCCGTGCCGAGGTACGGCGATCGGGCGAGCCAGTCGAGCTTTCGGCAATGGAGTTCAAACTACTTCGGTTTTTGGTGGAGAACCGCGGCATCGTACATTCGCGGGATGAACTGCTCGACCACGTTTGGGGTTACGACGCGATGCCCTCGACCCGGACCGTGGACGTGCACATCGCCTGGCTTCGGCAAAAGCTAGAGGAAAATCCGAAACGGCCTGCACATATACAGACCGTTCACGGGTTGGGATATAAGTTTTGCGAATGAAGAGCGGGTGGGAGCCCTCACTCTTGTCTATTTGCTATCCGCTCGGAGAGCGACAATCGGAAGGAAGATAATTCCGTCGATGTCATCTGTCGGTGTCACCAGAAGCGGCGGGTAGTTCGCGGCCTTGCTGCTTACCGTAATTGTGTATTCAGTGCCGGCACTCAGCCCTTCGAAATTGAAGTATCCGAAGCTGTTCGTTATGAAGTAACGCGTCTCGTTGCCGTCGGTAATCGAGACAAGTGCAAGCGGAAGTGCAACGCCTTCGGCCACAAGGACCTGACCGCTAACACTTACCGGAGCGACAGCTGCTACTTCGACCGAGCCGATATCAACGTTGCCATTTGTTGTTCTGGAAACGCCGCGTTGATCATCGGTGACCGCAGCCGGCGGATTGTTGGCTTTGCAAGAAAGGTCACGAACGCAATTTTGCCCGCCATCGATCGCAGGTGAACCTGCCTGCGGAAGGAAGGTCTGTCCGAACCCGCCATTATCAGCCAGTGCACCAAGCAGAGGAGCAGTATTTAGAAGATCAGAGGCGACCCATCCGGTGCTTGTGCCGACGTTGCCGATGATGTTGTTGCCCTGCGATTGGAGTCCGCCCGTCGAATTCGTAATGTCCGGCGAGGCGGCAGTGCCGTTGTTTCCCGCAATAATCGTATTGCGAATAAAGAAATTGGCATTCGTCGTGCCTCGGTGGATACCGCCACCGTTGTTCGGAGCCGAATTTCCACTGATCGTTACGTTCGTAATTACGATCGATGAACCATTGATGTTCATCGCACCACCGCCGCCGGTTGTATTGCTTGTGTTACCGGAGAAGGTCGAGTTGGTGATACGCGCAGTTCCATTGACCTGCATCGCTCCGCCGCCGACCGAGCCGCCGCCGCTCAGGTTGCCTGTAAACGTAGTGTTGTTGACTGTCAACGTGCTGGTGCTGAAGTTTTGGATACCGCCGGCTGAACTACCGGTCGAAGTATTATTTGAAATGATACAGCCGTTGATCGTGAGCTGGCTGCCCGTACTGCTGTTTCTTATCCCGCCGGCCGATCCGGAGGTCGTGTTTCCAGTGATTATCATCGCGGTAAGGGTCATGGTCCCGGAATTCTGTATCGCACCGCCGCTATTGTTGTTGAACGTGCTGACCCCGTTACCGCCGGTCAAGGTCATACCGCTCATTGACGTTACTGCCCCGACCGTATTCTGAAAAATGCGGCTCGTGTTGTTGCCGCTGACCGTAAGTAGGTTCGCTCCCGGTCCTGTGATCGTCAGAGTACCGGCATTGTTGATAACGATCTCGGTACCGGAAAGTGTAATGATCTGTGGTGAGTCAAAAAGGCTCGAAAAGACGATCGAGTCGTCCGAACCTGCCGCATTCGCGGCGGCCACGGCTTCGCGGAGCGAGCAGTCGGCGTCACACGTGCCGTCGTTTGTATCAGCGGTCTTCGTGACGGTAAATGTTGCAGCTAAGGCGGAAACGCTCAGGAATGTGAGCAAAAGAAAAGCGGAAAAACCCGTCTTGATAGATCTCATTTTTTGTCCTCCAAATGAAAAGCCAAGGGTCGGCCCAGGCGAACGCGAGGTGCCCGAGCGGATCCCGCACAGATAGCCCAAAGAGAAAGGGCCGCCAGATACGAGTAATACAAAAGTACCCGCATAGTAGCCCAAAAATAAGAACTTTACAAAGTGTTAGAAATGCGGATCAGGGGATCGAGCAAAGACTATCGGAACACAAACATAACAATGGCGAGGTAATGCAGAACGCTGCCGCCAAGGACAAAGCCGTGCCAAATGGCGTGGTGGTGGCGTAATTTGTGCCAGCCGTAGAAGATGACACCGAGCGTGTAGCTGGCCCCGCCGGCTATCACAAGAGCAAGTGGCTCCCAGCCCAAGATCAAATAAAGCGGATGGACGACGAGGACGCCGATCCAACCCATCGCGAGGTACGAGACAACGCCGACCGCATTGAAACGACCGCGGAAAATGACCTTCATCGCGATGCCGAAGAGAGCGAATGCCCAAACGAAGGCGAGCAGCCCGAAGCCGAAGGAGTTACGCATCAGCAGCAAAAGAAAAGGAGTGTAGCTGCCTGCGATCAGGAGGTAAATGCAGCAGTGATCGACGAGTTGGAGCAGGTGCTTGCGGCCGGGTTCGACCTCTGAATGGTAGAGCGTCGATGCGGCGTAGAGAATAACCAGCGAGAGGCCGTAAACCACCGCACTCGCGATGTGCCAGCCGTCGCCTTTAATTACTGCAAGAGCGAGAAGAAAAACAAACCCCGCGAAGCTAAGCAAAAGCCCGAAGCCATGGGTGAGCGAATTTGCCACCTCATCAACGGAAAGTGCTTTTAAGCGAGCCGAGATCATCTTGATGCAATACTGCTCCGAAACATAACGTTCAATCGCTACTATACACAGAAACGGCCCCGAGATGTAAGTTCGGGGCCGCACTTAAGGTGTAATAGTTTTGTATCCGGATCAGAACTCCGTTTCGGACGTCGAACGGCTTCGGCGGGCGACTCCTGAGGCGTATGCCGCCTCTTCGACCTCGGCCGCAACAGCCTCACCGACGCGTCGGTCAAATACGGACGGAATGATGTAATCGGGATGGAGTTCGTCGTCGCCGATAATTCCTGCGATCGCATTGGCAGCGGCCAGTTTCATTTGTTCATTGATTCGCGATGCCCGGCAGTTGAGAGCTCCGCGGAAGATTCCGGGAAAGCAGAGCACGTTGTTGATCTGGTTCGGATAATCAGAACGCCCGGTCGCCATAACGGCAACGTGTCCCTCGGCCTCTTCCGGCATGATCTCCGGCACAGGGTTCGCCATCGCGAAGACGATCGGGTCGGTGTTCATCTTCTTGAGGTCGTCGACCGTGATCGTCCCGGGAGCGGAAAGGCCGAAGAATACGTCGGCTCCGGCGATCACATCGTGTACCGATCCGGTTTCTTTGTTGGGATTCGTGTTCCGGGCATACCAGTCCTTTACCCAGTTCATGTGTTCCTTTCGCCCGTCATAGATCGATCCGACGGTGTCGCAGCCGATGATGTTCTTCACGCCGGCGGCCATTACGATCTTCGAACACGCGACGCCGGCCGCTCCGATGCCATTGACGACGACCTTTATATCTTCCATCCGCTTGCCGACGATCTTCAACGCATTGATCAAAGCGGCAAGCACGACGACCGCGGTCCCGTGCTGATCGTCGTGAAAGACGGGGATGTCGAGCTCTTCTTTCAGCCGCTCCTCTATCTCAAAGCATCGAGGTGCGGATATGTCCTCGAGATTGATGCCGCCGAACGCAACGGCGATATTCTTGATGGTCTGGACGATCTCATGCGGGTCTTTGGTGTTGAGACAAATGGGAAATGCATCGACACCGCCGAATTCTTTAAAGAGCTGTGCCTTGCCCTCCATCACAGGCATCGCGGCCGCCGGGCCGATGTCGCCGAGCCCGAGCACCGCAGTTCCATCCGAGATGACCGCAACGGTATTCTTCTTTATCGTGAGATTAAAGACCTTCTCCGGGTCCTTATGGATGGCCTGACAAACGCGGGCGACGCCGGGCGTGTATGCCATCGAAAGATCGGAACGAGTTTTCAGCGGAGCTTTGGAGACCACCTCGATCTTTCCGCCGAGGTGCATCAGGAACGTTCGGTCGCTGACGTGGATGACCTCGACCCCATCTATGTCTTTCAGACATTCGATGATCTCTTTATCGTGGTTCTCGCTTGAGGCGTTGACTGTGATGTCGCGGATCAGGAAATCGCGGCCGACGCTTGCGATGTCGATGCCCTCGATGTCGCCGCCGGTTTTGCCGATGGCGGTAGTGACCTCGCCGAGCTTTCCGGGTTTGTTGTGGATCTTTACGCGAAGTGTGAGGCTGTAACTTGCGTTAGGTGATAAGTTGCTGAACATTGTGTGTGTGTAAAAGGTGATTATGGCGAATTCAATACTGCTTATCAAACGGGTTGCGGCAACCCTTCGGTCGGAATGGCACGGGGCGAATCTGCTATAATGGAATCTTCGGAGGTAGTGATATCAGTACTGTCAATGGCTTCGTAAAGGGGCTCAAGCACAATCAGCTCAAGCGGATCGAAAAGCTCGTGTCGCGGCGGGTGCCGCAGAATACAATCATCTCAAATGAATTGGCGCGTCAGATGTCTGAGATCTCGAACGAGACCGGAAGGCAGATCGGTGTGCTGATCAACCGCAAGGGCCAGGTCGAATATGTAATGGTTGGCGATGCGAAGAGCATCGAGATGCCCGACTTCGGCCGTTCGCGTGCGGGTTCGGGCCGCTTCCGTGGCCTTCGGTGCGTTCATACGCATCTGCAGAATGAAAAGCTGACGCAGGACGATCTTACTGACCTTGCGTTGCTCAGGCTCGACCTGATGGCGATAATTCAGGTCGATCGCAACACCGGCCTTCCGGGACTTGTCCACGCCGCTCATCTTTTGCCCGGAAATGCAGAGGCGATCGCAAGCAACGGCGACGCCGAGCCTTTCGCACTTCTTTCGCCGGCGATACCGGCAAATCTCGATACTGATTTTACCGAGCTCATCACGTCGCTTGAGAGCGAGATGGTTCGCGTTCGCAAAACTGCACGGAGCGGCCAGGGGGCTCGCGAACGGGCGATCCTTGTCGGCATCTCGACCGGAGCGGCGATGGACGCCGAGGAATCGATGGCCGAGCTTCGCGAGCTGGCACTTTCGGCGGATGTGATGGTCGTCGACACAATAATTCAGCGGCGTCCGCAGGTCGACCCAAAGACCGTGCTTGGCCGCGGTAAGCTACAGGAATTGCTGATCCGCTCGATGCAGCTCGGGGCTGACCTGATCGTCTTCGATCAGGAGCTCTCGCCGGCACAGGTCCGCGAGATCTCGAAGGTGACGGACCTGAAGGTCATCGATCGCCCGCAGCTTATTCTTGACATCTTTGCCCAGCGGGCTCAATCGCGGGAAGGTAAGCTGCAGGTCGAACTCGCCCAGCTTCGATATATGCTTCCGCGGCTGATCGCCGGGCAGGACTCGGCTTTCTCGCGGCTTGCCGGCGGCATCGGCGGCCGCGGCCCGGGTGAAACAAAGCTCGAAACCGACCGCCGGCGCGTCCGCGACCGCATCTCTCAGTTAGAGAAGCAGGTCGAAGGGCTCGCCCGTCAGCGGCAGGAGCGGCGAAAGGCCCGCGTTCAGCGCGATCTTCCGGTCATCTCGCTGATCGGCTATACGAACGCAGGGAAGTCGACGCTACTCAATATACTGACCCGCTCCGAAGTTTATGCCGAGCGAAAGATGTTTGCGACACTCGACCCGACCTCGCGACGGCTGCGGCTGCCCGAAGAGCGGGAAGTGATCATTAACGATACGGTCGGGTTCATCCGCGATCTTCCGAAAGACCTGGTCGCCGCATTCCGTGCTACGCTCGAAGAAATACAGGAAAGCGATCTGCTGCTTCATGTGGTCGATGCGGCAAACCCGCGGGCGCTTCAGCAGATCGCTTCGGTTGAAAAGATCATCGGTGAACTGGGCTATCATGAACTTCGCGAAATCGTTGTGCTGAACAAGGCCGATGCCGCTTCTCCGGAGGCTCTCGACGAGCTTCGCCGGCAAGTAACGCTTGACAGCAACCGCGATTGCGTGGCAATTTCAGCTATTCGCGGTGAAGGGCTCGGCGAGATGCTCTCGAAGATCGGAATGGCGATCGGCTCCTCGGAACTCGCGGCAACGCATTCGGTCTAAAAATCGGGGCGGAACTATGAAGCAAAAGATGGAGGACCTGCGATCTCCCGTTGGCCGCTACCTGACAAAGGCGGGGGACGAGATGCGCGCCCGCCTTGAGAAACTCTCGTCCGCTCAGCGGTTTTGGATCGGCTTTGCCATACTCGCGTTCGCAACGACCCTGCTGATCGAGAATCCTTTTTCGCGCCCGATCGGCGGATCCGGCTATAAGGCGGGCGACGTCTCTCGCGATACGATAATTTCGCCCGCTGACATCTATTTTGTAGATGAGGCCGAGACCGAGCGGATCAAGCAGGTTGCCCGCGATGCGGAACGCCCGATCTTTGTCTATGAGCCCCGGCGTGCCGATGAAGCTGTGCAGAGCTTTCGCTCCGCCTGGGAGGACTTGCAAACGAAAGTAGCCGCGGCACCGCCGGCGAACCGCGCAAATGCAAATGCCAACGCCGCTCCGGCAAGCGTTGCCTGGAGCGGGCCGGGCGGAGCCGAACTCGGGAATATTTTTGCTAGTCGGCGGTTCAGTGCGAACGAGATCGAGGCGGTAACGCGGCTGCTGCGTGAGAATTCGGGCGGCGATATTTTCGGCGACCAGGACCGGCAGTTTCTTCAGGGTGAGATAATTATCGTTGACCGCCAGCGGCCGACCGAGATGCGGCAGGCGTCGCGGCCAATGACGACGATGACATCTCTATCAGATGCGCGAGCCAGGCTGAAAGAGGGAATCGGTGAGATCCGCAGCCTGTCCGAAGAGGAACGCGAAGCATTCTACGCGGCGACCGCTCCGCTCTTGCAGCCGAGTGTTGTTTACGATAGCTCCGCGACCGAAGCCGCAAAGCAGGCCGTGGCCGAAGGCGTCGCGCCTGTTGCGGTCTCGCTCAAACGCGGCGACCGGGTCGTTACGCAAGGCGAGACGATCTCTCCGGCCGTGCTTACGCAGATCTCGGCGGTCGAGAATTACTACGTGAACACTCGCATTTGGAACCGCTTCTTTGGCTTGCTTCTGCTTATTTCGGCGCTTTATTGGATCGCCTGGAAGTTCATCGAGCACCGCGGGATCGTGCCGCGGCTTGCCCTTTCGCAGTTCAAGACGTTCGCACTTTTTGGCTCGCTAACCCTTACGCAAGTGCTCCTGATGGCGATGTTCTTCCGGCTTGCCGAGTTCACGGCAACACAGAACATCAGGCCGCCGATGAACGACCCGAGCATCTGGGCGTTTGCGATCCCCTTCGCCTTCGGCAGCCTTGTTATGACGCTGCTTGCCGATCGGAGAACGGCCCTGTTCACCGGTCTTTTCTCGGCGGTGCTTGCCGGCTTTCTGGCACCCCGCGGATTTGAGTTTACGGTCTATGCGATCATCGCTTCTTCGGTCGCGACCTACGGCATCGGCCGATACCGCAGCCGGCAAACTGTCACGCTCGCCGGTGCGATGGTCGGTGCGGCGAGTGCCGGAGTTGCGGTCGCCCTGATCGCTTTCACGCAGCAGCCACTTATCCTAAATACGATCGTGCTCTCGATCGCCTGCGGGCTCGCTAGCGGAGTGCTGACCGCGGCCTTTACGGCGGTTCTGCTCCCGGTTTTCGAGAACGTCTTCGGTATTCTGACGGACGTAAAGCTGCTCGAGCTTTCAAACGCCGACCTCCCGGCACTCGGCCAGTTGGCCCTGCGTGCTCCGGGCACGAACCAACACTCGCACGCTGTCGGCCAGCTCGCCGAAGAGGCCTGCCGCGTTGTCGGTGGAAACGCCCTTCTCTCGCGGATCGGTGCCCTTTATCACGACATCGGGAAATCAGCGGCGCCGGAACACTTTGTCGAAAACCAGCTCGGTAAGAACCCGCACGACCGGCTGAAACCGGCCCAGAGCGCGAAGATCATCATTAGCCACGTGACCTACGGCGTTAAGCTTGCGAAGGAAATGGGCCTGCCGCAGCGGATCATTGACTTTATTCCGCAGCACCACGGAACGCGGACGCTCCATTATTTTCTCAAGAAAGCACAGGCCGAGGCTCGCGATGAAAGTGAGATAAGCGAAAACGATTTTCGCTATCCGGGGCCGAAGCCGCAATTTCGTGAGGCGGCGATAATGATGATCGCCGATAGCTGCGAGGCGGCTGCCCGTTCGCTGGCCGAGCCGACACCGGAAAATATACGCTTTATCGTAACGAAGATCATTGACGCCATCGTCAGCGACGACCAACTCGACGAATGTGACCTAACGCTCCGTGAACTGACGCAGATCAGGGAAGCGATGATCCGTTCGCTCGTCGCGATCTATCATTCGCGAATCGATTATCCGGGCTACACGCCGCCGCAATCGGGGCAATATAAAATAACGCCGGAAGACCTTGATAGCGAAGAACGCGGGGTGAGATATATGGATCCTGATGACATTCCCGTCTCGCCGGGCGGCGAGATCGAGGACGAAGCGATCGACCGCTCGCATAAACCAGACCGCGCGGAAAATAAGGCAGACGGTTCATCAGCTTGAACCGTAGAGCAGATCGAGAATAAAGAAAATGGGCTGAAGGTAAGTTACCCTCAGCCCATTTAACTTTGTTCTTAGCGAAGCGATCAGGTGTTGATCAGTTCCTTGAGTTCTTTACCGGGTTTGAAATAGGCTACCCGTTTTGCCGGGATATCAACTGCCGCTCCGGTCTTCGGGTTTCGGCCCTTTCGCGAATTGCGTTCGCGAATACGGAAACTCCCAAATCCGCGAAGCTCGATCTTCTCACCCTCGTTCAGTGAGTGGATGATGCTGTCAAGTACTATCTCTACCAGCTGCTCCGCATCTTTTTTCGTGAGTTCCGCTTCAACCGCGACACGCTCGACAAGGTCTGCTTTTGTCATTGCAAAGTCTCCCGTACTGTTTGAAAGCGAACGGAACTAGGCAGTCTTTTCGTCTGCTGCTTCGTCGTCGCCCGATGATTCGGCTTCGATGGGAGTTTCGGCTTCGGTCGCCGGTTCTACGGTTTCTTCAGCGGCCGCTTCCGCAACCTCGGCCGTTTCTTCGGCGGCGGTCGCTTCGGCAACTTCCTCGTCAGCCTTTACTTCAGAGGTCGCTTCTTCGGTTTGCGTTTCAGAAACCTCTTCGGCCGGAGCTTCTACCGTTTCTGCTGTTTCAGCCACCGGCTCTTCAGCTGCTTCTTCTGCTGAAGGCTCAGGAGCGGGCTGTTCAACCTTTTCTTCTGCTGCAGGCTCGGCCTTTTTATCTGCTTTCTTATCGGCTTTCTTTTCCTCAGCCGGCTGCTGAGCGGCCGAGCCAAACTTCAGATTCGCCAGTTCGCCGAGCGAAGCCATCCCGCCCTTCGCGACGCTTGTGTACTGGCGGGTATCAACGATCGGTTCGTCGTCCTTGCCGACCGAACGATGCGATAGGCCGATCTTCTGCTCTTCGTTCTCGATGCGGAGGATCTTAAAGTCCATCTCCTGGCCGAGTTGAACAACGTCCTCGGCTTTTTCGACACGCTCGTCGGAAAGTTCCGAGATGTGGCAAAGCCCTTCGAGCCCATCGCCGAGTTCGACAAAAACACCGAAATTGGTGAACCGCGAAACCTTACCGCGAATCGTATCGCCCGGTTTGTGCGTTGCGATGAACGACTCCCATGAACTCGGTGTGAGGTCCTTCATCGAGAGCGAGAGACGCTGCCCGGCAATGTCGATGTTCGTCACTATCGCATCGACTTCCTGGTCCTTCTTCAGAAGTTCTTTCGGGTGCTGAAGCTTGCGGCCCCAGGTGATGTCCGAGATGTGAACGAGCCCATCGATGCCGTCTTCGACCTCAACAAAGGCACCGAAGTCCGTAAGATTGCGAACCTTGCCGCGGATCTTTGTGCCGACCGGGAAGCGGGCAGCGACGGAGTCCCAAGGGTTGTCCTGCATCTGCTTCATGCCGAGACTGATGCGGCGTTCGTCGGTGTCGACACCGAGAACCTGAACTTCGACCTCGTCGCCGCGGCGGTGAAGCTTTTTGGGGCTGCCCGGACGCTTTGACCATGAGATCTCGGAGACGTGGACAAGTCCTTCGACTCCAGGCTGCAGTTCGACAAAAATGCCGTAATCCGCAACCGACGATACCTTGCCCGTAAGCTTTGTGTTGACCGGGTAGAACTCGACGACAGTTGACCAGGGGTCAGGATGAAGCTGTTTATAACCGAGCGAGATCTTTTCTTTCTCGCGGTCGAGCTTGATCACCTTTACCTGAATATTATCGCCGGGCTTGAACATCTCGCCGGGGTTCTGGATCCTTCCCCACGACATATCTGTTACGTGGAGAAGCCCATCGATGCCGCCGATATCGACAAACGCACCATATTCGGTAAGGTTCTTGACCGTTCCTTCGATGACGTGGCCGACCTCGATCACAGCGAGGGTTTCTGCCTTCTGTTCATTGATGACCTGGTCAGTAATCACCTTTCGCGAGAGAACGATGTTGTTCCGCTTGCGGCTGAACTTGATTATCTGAGCTTCGATGTCCTGGCCAATATATGCGTCGAGATTACCTACCGGACGCGAATCGATCTGCGAGCCCGGGAGAAATGCCTCAACACCACCGAGGTCGACATTGAGCCCGCCCTTGGTCTTGCTGACGATCTTGCCGACTATCGGCTGCTCATTCTTATAAGCTTCCTCAATATCGGCCCAAATCTTTCTGTTAGCTGCATCGTCGCGGGAAAGCAGCGGCGGAGCATCTCCGGTCGAGATGTTCCTGATCATCACTTCGAGAACGTCGCCGACCTTTACGGAGTCTGGGCCATCAGGAAATTCATCACCCGGGATGATCCCTTCGCTTTTGTAGCCGAAATCGACGAGCACGCCATGGTCGGAGACACCGACGACCTTTCCTTCGACGATGTCGCCGGAGTGGTACGTCACCTGGTCCTGCTCAAACTGCTCAAGTATCGCGCCAAAGTCGATGTCATTCGAGCCCAACGCCTCATCAGCGGCCTCAATTGCCGCTTCAGCTTTTGCCGTTTCTGCTACTTCTTTTGCCGCGGCGGTGCCGTTCTCGGTTTCTTCCGCTGCTTTGTTAACCTCAGTTGCCATTAAGTGTGTTTAAACGTTCCTGTAAATATTGATTGCCGCAATTCTTTACCTGAATCCGACTTTGCCAGCGGCTAGGGCAGGGCGGATAACGAACCTTGATCTTATGAGATACCGTAAGAGCGTAGGCTCTGTTCCAAGCCTGCCCATTTGTTGTTCCATCAGAGCTTCGAACAAGCGGAGAGCAGGCGTGTTCAGGTAAAACTAAAATTTACACGCGGGTAGTCCTAGGTGTCAAGGTTTAGAACCCGAAAAGTGTTAAAAAATCGGCACTTCCGGCTATGAATCAGCGTTGGGACGCCGACGTGAAAATACGAAATGGCCGGCGGGTCCGGCCATTTCGTGAAATAGCGGGCGTAGTCGTTACCGGATGATAAGGTCTTGAATGGTTCCGACGCCGCTTGCCTTCTCCATCGATTCTTTCGCCATGGCGGTCGTATTCTGGATGCCGGCGAGCCTGAGTCGAAACTCGTCCGGATTGGTCGAGCCGCGAAGTGCCTCTTCGAGCGTGATAAGCCCCGAAGAATAAAGGTAAAAAAGCGATTGGTCGAAGGTCTGCATACCGTATTGCGACGTGCCAGCGGCTATCGCATCCCGGATCGAAACGGTCTTTTCCTCATGCAGAATGTAGTCGCGAATGAGCGGCGTCGAAATAAGCACCTCGACCGCCGGAATACGGGCGTTGCCCTCGGTTGTCTTCATCAAACGCTGCGAAATTACCGACTTCAGAAGCCCGGCAAGCTGGATGCGGATCGATTTTTGCTGAAACGGCGGAAATGCCGAGATTATTCGCGTCAACGTCTCTTGTGCATCGAGCGTATGCAGCGTCGAGAGCACGAGATGGCCTGTTTCTGCGGCTACGAGAGCAGTTTCGATGGTTTCAAGGTCACGCATTTCACCGACGAGGATAACGTCCGGGTCTTGCCGAAGGCTGCCGCGGAGGGCTTCGGCAAAGCTGCGCGTATCGACATCGACCTCGCGTTGCGTGATGTAGGATTTCTTGTCCTTGTGGAGAAATTCGATCGGGTCTTCGATCGTGACGATGTGGCAATTTCGGACCTCATTGATATGATCGACGATCGCAGCGAGGGTTGTCGATTTACCCGAACCGGTCGTGCCGGTGACGAGAATCAGGCCGCGCATCTCTTCCGAGACCTTGTTCAGGATCGGCGGCAAGCCGAGCTCGGAAAAGTTCGAGATCTTGTCGGAAATCACGCGGGCGACGATGCCGATCGAGTTCCGCTGCTGGAAAATGTTGACGCGAAATCGTCCGAGACCCTTTACGCCGTAGCCGATATCGACCTCGAAAACGTCCTTGAAGTGCTGCTTTTGGCGGTTCGACATCATCGAAAACGCCATTTCGAGCGTCTCTTCTTGCGTCAGCTTGTTCGACCCGCCAAGTAATCTGAGTTCGCCATTGACGCGAATGACCGGCACCGCACCGGCCCGCAAATGCAGGTCGGAAGCACCGAAGCTCATCGCCATCCGAAGGAGATCGTCAATTCTGTTGAGCATATTTACTGCGGAAAATGGCAGGCTTGCTGCAAGATCAGCCGTATCCGGCCGCATTTCCAAAGTGACTAACTGTGTGAACCGGCGGATCGTTGCCGGGATCGTGGACAGGAGTGAGCCGCTGCATTTACAACATACGACGGCTAAACACAGTTTAAACTGTTTGGGCGGCCGAGGTCAATGCTTTTTTGCCGTATTTTCCTTGTATATCCCGCGACTGTTCGACACTTTGCTGCCATCGTCGTAGAATTGGCTTGAAACTATGACCTTTGGCCCGCGAATCGAGAAAATAGAACCAAATTTTGCCGCCGGCGATGGATACGTCCATATTTTCACGGCCGGCCTTTCGATCGAGCCGCGAAGCCTGCGGGTGACGATCGGCGGGGCTGAAGCCGTTATAAAGGCGGCGGGGCCGAAGCGGATCATTGTCCGATTGCCGGAGGCCTTTTCCGGCGAGCCGGAATGCGTGGTCGAGTCGGGCATTGATATCACACCGCCTTTTCGGCATGGCTTTGCAAACCATCTCACCGAAGGGCTTCACAACGTCAGCTCTCCGGCGGTCGACCCGGCGACCGGAGCAATCTACGCCATGCGGTCGGGCAGCCGCGGAATGCAGCTCGTGAATACGCTCTATCGCGTTGAGCCCGACGGATATTTAGACGAGCTGCCGGTTCAGGTGATGAACCCGAGCGGGCTCGCCTTTGGGCCGGACGGCAAACTCTACGTAACGAACCGAGCACTTGGCGAGCTTTACGTGATCGATAGTGACTTGGAGGCAACGCGGATCACGACCGGGATGGGCATCGCGACCGGAATCGCGTTTGATAAGGAAGGAATGCTCTACGTCGGCGACCGCTCGGGTACGATCTATAGGTGTGAGATCGGCGGAATACCGGAGCATTTTGCTCAGGTCGAGCCCTCGGTTGCGGCGTTTCATCTGGCGTTTGGGCCGGACGAGCGGCTTTACGTGACGTCGCCGGGGCTTGCGAGCCGCGACGCCATTTACGCCATCGATAGGGATGGCACGGTCGAAACTTTCCTCCGGGCTTTTGGCCGGCCGCAGGGGCTTGCGTTTGACCGCGACGGCAACATCTATCTGGCCGCGAACTACCAGGGACGGCAGGGCATTTTCCGCGTTTCGCCGGCGAAAGAGGTCGAATGGATCGCATCGGCCCACGCCCCGGTCGGGCTTTGTTTTACGGCGAAGGGCGAGATGATAGTTGCCACGCATCACGAGCTGTACTCTTTTGACGCCAATATTTTAGGCACCCTCGTTTAGACAATGAAAAGACTTAGTTTTGCCTCGATCGCGATCGGCTTTTTGCTGTTCGTTTCGTGCTCCGCGGAGCGTGCGGCGAGTACGGCTACTTCGTCGGCCGAAAGTACGCCAACACCAACTCCGGCGGTCACCCGCGATGCCGAACTCGAGCGTGCGTTTGCGGAGATTGTGAAGGATTCGCAGGGGCGAGTTGGCGTATATGCCCGCGTCGTCGAAACGGGCGAATCGGCAGAGTTCAATGCGGACGAGCGGTTCGCGATGCAGAGCGTCGTCAAAGTGCCGATCTCGATGGCGGTCATGCAAAAGGTCGTTGCCGGGGAACTGGAACGCAACGCAAAGATCAATGTCGGCAAGGACGAGCTTGTCCCTTCGCGGATGCATTCACCATTTCGCGACAGGAACCCAAACGGCGGCGAAGCCACGGTCGAAGAACTCATCGAGCTTGCGGTGAGCGTGAGCGACGGCACGGCGTCGGATGTGCTTCAGCGGGTCGCGGGCGGAGCGGAAGGCGTCCAGAGCTATATAGATTCGCTTGGCGTTGAGGCGATGAAGGTCCGCTACACTCACAAGGAGTTTTCGAACAACAACGAGCGGCAATACGAAAACTGGGCGACGCCGAAAGCCGCGGTTCAGCTTCTCGACTCGCTCTGGAAACAGAATGGGCCTTCAAGGCCCGACTTCAACAAACGAGAAAAAGAACTGCTGTTGCTAGCGTTTATGTACAAAACCCCGACCGGCCCCAATCGCCTGAAGGGGCTTTTGCCGGCGGGCACCCTGGTCGCTCACAAGACAGGAACTTCAGGCACGGTTGACGGCGTAACGGCCGCCACCAACGACGTCGGCATCATCACGACACCGCACAACCGTCACATCATCATCGCAGTGTTTGTCGGCGATTCGCGGGGGGACGAAAAGACCCGCGACGCGGTCATTGCCCGCATCGCAAAAGCCGCGTGGGATAAATGGTCTGTCGGCGGTTAACCAAGAATATCGCTGACTGGAAGGTTGAGGGCGGGCAGGGTTTCGGAGACGGCAGTTTCGCCGCGGAGAAAGATCTTGACGATGCCGTAAGCCGTTTCCTTCGGCGAGAAATGGACCTCGACGTGTTCCGATTCAAGGTCGATCAGCCACGTTTCAGGAATGCCGGCTTCAGCATATTTCGGCAGCTTTCTTGAACGGTCAAAGGCGATGGTTGAATCGCTCACCTCAATGACCAAGGCCACATCTTTGCCGGTCGGCAGTTCATCGATATACAGGTCTGCACGGCGTTCAAGCAACGCAATGTCGGGTTGCGGCTCGCTGTCATCTGTAACGACGATCGGGTTCTGAACGCTCACTATAAAACGATCGGAGAAACCTCGGTTCAAGAACTCCGACAAAAAATTTACGCACCTAACGTGGCGGCTTCCAATTGGTGACATCTCAATGATCTCTCCGTCGATCAGCTCGACCCGATCATCGGGCGCGAACGTACCGCGTTCCGCCATTATGTGATAAAGCTCAACGGAGATCGGATAGTGTTTTACCCTCGGCAGCATTCTTCCCGAATTATAAACGGAACCCACCAAAAAAAGAAGACCCTCGCGGCCGGGACGGCACTTCAGCTATTGGGGTGCGGCGTTAGGTCCACCGGAATCAGGTAGTCGTCACCGCTCTTCTCGGTTATGTGAAGGACTTCGAACCCACCTTCGTCACGAAAGTAATGAGCAAAGTGGCCAACCGGTTTTGGACGTCGGGATTCATCGTGGTATTCGTGAGCCCTTCGCCCGTCCGGGGTGTCTGGGAAGGCTATGCTGATCCCCGGATTTCTGTATTCCTTATAGCTTTCGCGCCGCGACTTCTCTGAAAAAATATATATAGAAAGTTTCTTGGGCTTTGGAAACTTCATTGAAATTTCTTTTACCAAGCTCGTTGCCGTGTTTGAACTAAAGTCTTCCTCATTAACGAGGACATATACCGTTCGTATGGAAAAATACTTACCATCCCATTCGTTTTCGATTTCGACAGGATCAAGTATGAACCGCTTCGTTCCCGAATCTGCGATCTGTGCGGCGATGCCGGGAATGAAAAAGATGATTGCGACAAACGATACGATTATCTTGTTCATGACTATTCTAATCCATGCAACTTTTTGCTCGGGCATAACTTGTTTGCCCCATAACGAAACAGGCCTATCAAAGAGAAAACAAGAATGCCCAAAATGGGCACGAGGATTGAAGATACCCAAAGGAATATCAGCAAATGCCGTTCGAGAAAGATCGAGAGGTCCGATGAGTCTACGTGACCATCTGTAGCGTAATTTTGGAGGCCTTTGTAGCTCACCCAGATGAAAGAGCCTAAGAAGGCGATGAAAGCGGCTGACAATAACGGGCGAGTGGCCATCTTGGACTGCGAAGAAATCAAGATCAATCCAAAAAACACTGAGACGCCGACTATCCAATCCCGAAAAATCATGGAATAGTCAACGACTCCATCGAATCGTCCATAGACCATGAGGAACTGAATGATCGAGAGCGAAACGACAGCAGCCAACAGGTCGGGCCAAGGTTTGTATTTTCGTGTGCTCATAAAGACTCCAGGTTGATCGATGCGAACCCAGGAGAAGCGATTATTTTCCCGCTTCTAAAATGGCGAGAATCTCGCGGCGTTTTTCTTTGTCCTCGATGGTCGCTGCGAGATCGGTTGCGGATCTGCCGTCCTTGGTTTTGGTATCGCGTTTTATGCCCGCTTCGAGCAGTAGGCGGAGCTTTGCCGGTTGTGCATTTGAAACCGCGTAATGGAGAGCAGTCTTGCCCTCAGCATCTGCTTTTTCCAGATCGGATTTATAACTAATCAGCAATTGAACGGTCTCTGTGCAATCAGACGAAAGCATAAGAGCGGTTTCGCCCCTGACTGTTCGGGTATTTGTATTCGCGCCCCGGCGAAGTAATAACGACAGGGCTTCAATTTTGGACGCGCCCGCGGCGATCATGAGAGGAGTGTATCCATCAACTGAAGCAGAATTAGGATTTACACGACCGTCAAGTAGTGCCTCGGCAACTTGCAGATGTCCCAAAGCACTCGCGACATATAAGGCCGTTTCTGCATCCTCGCTGTTTGGGCTTACACCAACCCGCAATAGGTACCGAGAAATGTCGGCTTGGTTCGAGGTTGCTGCGATAACGATTGGCGAAGATCCTTTCCACCCGCGAACTTCGCCGGAAATCGGCACGCCGGACTCAACTAGAAGTTTCACGCAGTTCAGGTCTCCTTGTGAAATCGCGCTACGCAGTAGTAGCTCTCGTGATTTTGGGTTTTGATGTTGTAGTTCGCATCCCCTCAGGATTCGGCTGACTACATGGGGAGCACTGCCAAAGTGAATTCCCCGTAAAAGCCGAGTGGGAAAGCGCTTTAAGATCTCTTGATATTCTGGGTCGTAATTTTGACCAGCTACGGGTGTCAACGAGACAAAAAAAAGAAGCAGAACAAATGCTCCATTAGAAAACGAGAAACCGCTGAGTGTCCTCCGAGTTCTTTCTCTCATCTCGTTGTCTATCGAATTGATAAAAGTTTTAAACTGCATGGCTCTGAACTTCACAGATGCACATTGTTAAGTGGTGGTTGGTTTCTTAGGAGAAGTGTAGCAGGCGTGTCAAGAGATTAGTGGATAGTGGACGAAGGAGATTGGACACTAATGCAAGTAAAAACAGCGTGGCCGAGGGTCGGTCACGCCGTCTTTTTATTCGGGTTGGGCCGCGATGATTCCGCAGATGTTTTAGATCATAAAGCCGAGGTCGGTTTGCGGGAAGGTGCCGATGTTCGGGAAGACGGAGCCGAGTTCGTTCTCCGGCAGGCCGAACCAGCGGGCTAGGGTCGCGCAGTATTGCTCGACCGAGGTGGTCGGAATCCAGCGGCCGCGGGCACCGGTTCCGCTGGTCGTGTCGTCCGGGCCGGCGGTGCCGATAACGAGCGTCGGGAACGGCGTTCCGTTGGTCGTGTTCATTCCGTAGAAGTCGCCGCCCGCGACCGAGCCGCCCATCACGAACATATGGTTGCCCCAGGCGTGGTCGCTGCCGACCGTTGCACCGGAGCCGGCCGGGTTCATCGTTCGGTTAAAGTCCGTCAGAGTAAAGAGAGTTACGTCGTTCGAGACGCCCTGGACGCCCATCTCGTCATAGAACGCACGTGCGGCCTGGCTGAACTGCGAGAGCAGGTTAGTGTGCGTCGCGACCTGGTTGTTGTGCGTATCAAACCCGCCGATCTGGCAGTAAAAGACTTGACGGTTGACGTTGAGGTCGGTTCGCTTTTTGATCAGCCGGGCGATCTGGCGAAGCTGGCGGCCGATTCCTGTGTTCGGAAATGCGACGGTCACTTCCTGGAAGGTCTGCAGAGCGTTGTTCGCCTCCATCGCAAGGTCGGTAACGTGGCTCGCCGCGGCGAGGTAGTTGTTGTCAAGGTCGATGGTGCGAAGCTGGTTCATCGCGTTGCGGCGTGCGACCGAGGCCGCGGTGGTGTTAAAACCCGCGGGGTTGAGCACATTGGCAAGCGATGTGTTCGCATCGGCGATGGCCATCGGCAGCGTCGTCTGGCCGGCAGTGAAGAGCTGAGCACCGGCGATCGAGGTGATCATCGGGATGAGGCCGTTCGGGTTGTTCGGCTGGTTCATCCGGTCGGCGATGCGTCCGCCCCAGCCGGTAAATGCCTGCGTGCTCGAAATGCTCGTCTGGCTCTGAGCCACCTGGTCGGAGTGCGAGAAGAGCTGATAGGGCTTCGGCACAGAGTTGTTCTGGTACTGTGCTTTGGTCATCGGGGCAACGAGCGTCCCGACGTTGGTCACCATCGCCATTTTCTGCTGTGCCCAGAGCTCGTGGATGCCGTTGTTGATTCCGCCGGTCACCGCGCCGAGAGCCGGGTGAAGCCCGTAGGTCAGCCCGCCGATCCGCGGAACGCTTATCGGCAGAAGGTCGCCCTGCGGAATTGCGAGGCCCTGTGTCTGCCGGGTCGCTGCGTAAGCGGCATAGTTGCTGACCGAGGCGTCGTTATGCACCGGAATGACCATGTTGTTGCCGTCGTTTCCGCCGGACATATATAGCAGGACGATAGCCTTGTAGCTCTCGCCGCCCTGTGCGGGCTGCTCCTTTTCGTCCATCTTCTGGGCAAGGGTACTCATCATGCCCATGTGGTGCATCTGGGTCGCGAGGGCCGTCATGCTCAAGGCACAAGTAGATTTTTTCAGGAATTCGCGTCTTGATTCGTTCATCTTTATCACCTCTGTACCTGGAATTGCGACGAGGTCGCGACCAAATAGATTGCTGCCTGTGCACGTGCTCGAGGAGTTGCCGCTGAGACCGCCGTCACGGCCGGAAGTATTGTCGCCCGCATCTGCGGCGACATTGTGTAATGGAGCAACCGCTTGTTGAGCTCATCGAGCAGCAGGTTGCCGGTCGGGTCCGCCGCGGCGAGAGCTTCCATCTCGGTCAGGTCAAGCGACGTGCCGAGCGGGATATTTTCCGTGCCGCCATTGATGCGGTTATAGACCATCGTATTGGCGAAATTGAGCCTTCCGATCGCGGTACCGGTGGTCATTATCCCGAACTCGGGCCCGATCAAAGCCGTTCCCGGAATTGTGTAGTCAGGTGGGTAATAATTGAACACGGTTGGCGAATAAAAGACGTTCTGACCGAGCGGGTTCGTGAGTGCGTTCACGACGCCGTCGGACTGCTGTGTCAGGTTGGCGGACTTGACGTCAAACGCCTTAAGCACGTTCGTGACAAGCTGAACCGGCTCGCGGAGCTTGCCGAAGTTCGGGTCGGTCTTTACGTCGCCGCGTGCTTCCGGATCAAGAAGAATTGCCTTGACCGTTGCCTTCAGGTCGCCGCGAACGCCGAAGCCATTGTTATTGAAAACGGCCGCAACGCGCCCGACGTAGGCCGGTGTCGGGTCGCTCGTTACCAGATGCTGGATCAAGAGCTTGCTGACGAACGGTCCGACGTTCGGGTGATAGAAGATGTTGTCGAGTGCGAGTTCGAGCTCGGTGTTTCCGTTAAGCCCGGCCGCAATGTTCTGATTGACGGCATTCGGATACGCGAGCAGCGTCTTCGCCGTAATGTCGTGGTTGTTCTGGTTAAGGATCATCGGATCCTTATAGTTGACGATGCTCGGGGCTGAATTCGGGCAACCGACATTGCAGAAGGTCCAGCCCGTCATCACCTTCGTAAAGTTGTCGACCGTCGTTTGGCTATAGGTCGGAATGGGCTCGCCATTGTTATCGAGCATTACGGTGCCGTCCGGATTCAGCATAAAGAGGCCGACACCGAAAAGCTGAAGGATCTCCCGCGGGTAATTCTCGTTCGGGTTGTTCCTCGTGCTCCGGACCATGTCGAGGTAATTGCCCATGGCCGGGTTCAGCGTCATATCGCGCATCAGGTCGCGATAATTACCGAAGGCATGCTGCGATAGCACCTTGTGGTACGCGATCATCCAGCTCGACTGCTGTGTATCGACGCCGGAGACAACCCAGATCTGCCCAAGTGCCCATGAAACGCGATGGCGAAGCTGCGGCTCGCCGTAGAAAGCCTCCTTAAAGAACCAATTCTGGAGCAAATATTGGTTATAGTGGTCGCGGAAACAGATCCGACGTTCAGCGGTTCCGTCCGGAAACGAACCGCAGCCGAGAGTGTTATTGCTGTCGATGTGTTTGAGCGGAACGTTCGGGTAAGGGTTCGCGAGCGACGGATACGGTGCTTCGAATTGCTCGGCAAGATAAGTCCGCAGGCCGATGCGGCGAATGCGGTCATCAAGCGAACGGTTAGCACCAAAGGTCGCCTGCTGAAGGAAACGCATCCGGTCGCCGGACCAGCGATAGCCGACGTATTCAGATGTCGGCGGCTCAGCACCGGTCATGAACGAAGCAGCCCGCGAGAGCGGCATCGGCTGTGAGCCGGGATCGTCTTTTATATCGCCGCCGGTCTTTCCGAGTCCTAACCGAACGCGGTTGCTCGAAAGCCCCCGCCAAGTAAGCCGGACGAGCACGTCGCCATCGGCGGCAGGCTGTTCCCAAAAACCAAGCTCATCGCGGAGGTAAACCGTCACGCGATAGACGCCTTTCTGATCTTCCGAGGGCTGAAGATCAACCACCGGCACGCGATACTGCCGCTTTTGCGAGTCCTCAAGATAAACGCGAAACGCATTGGCACCTTCGCCTTCCATCAGCTCGATGTTGGTAACGTACAGGTTAATTTTTGCATTCAGCGGGAATGCCGTCTCAGCAAACGGCTGGCGTCTGCCGCCTCTGCGTTCCTCGGCATAATCGGCTAATGCACGGGTCGAGTCTTCCTGACTTAACAGCACCGGAACCGGAGAGTTCGGGTTCGGGTCGACCTGACCAAAGCTGATGACCGAAGCAAACAAGCCGATAAGTACAGCTGCTGCAATAGATATAGAGCGACGACGCCCGGACGCGGGACGAATCATAATACGACCTCCTTTCTTGAAGAAAGAAATCTTTGTTGTTGATAAAGAACCCTGAGTTGATCTGACTGACTCTGCGGTAGAGTCTTTTTGGGGTGGGAAGATTTTACACTCTCTCATTGATAGAAACAACGAATGCTTGCTCTCTCCGCAAAATTTTCTCAACGATCTGCTTGTCAGTCGAAGGGTTAGACGCGGGGGCAAGCGATTTGGACGAAGATTTGCGATTTGTTTTTTCTGTAACCGAGCATACGATTGCAATGGTGAATAAGAGCTTTTACCTGAAAACGCCGGCGGGATTCAGCTTCGAGAATGCCGTTCGCAGCCACGGCTGGTACGATCTGCTGCCGTTTTCGTATGACGAAGGCGACCGGAAACTTCGCTACACATTTGCCGTCCCGGGAGAAAATGCGGCTACGTTAACGATCAGTTCGTCAAAAGAACGGCTGAGGATAACTGCACCTGAGGATCTCGAAAAAGTTGCTGTCACCGGCACTGTGCGGCGGATGCTCAGGCTCGATGAGGCGTTTGATGAGTTCTATGCATTGGCTTCGAGCGACTCGGGGCTTGCGTGGACGGCGAACCTAGGAGCCGGACGGTTGCTTCGGTCGGCCACCGTCTTTGAAGACCTTATAAAGACGCTGTGCACGACGAATTGTTCGTGGTCGCTGACACGTAACATGGTTTCGAATCTGACCGAAAGTCTTGGCGACGCCTGCGGGGCAGGTTTTCGAGCTTTTCCCACCGCCGAAGCGATGGCTGCGAAAGGCCCGGACTTTTTTCGCTCGGAGATCAGGGCCGGCTACCGTTCTGATTACATGGCTGAGATCGCCGAGGGCGTCGCTTCGGGAAAGATCGACCCTGAATCGTGGCTTTTGTCCGATCTGCCGACTCCGGAATTGAAAAAGGAGCTTTTGAAAGTTAAGGGCATCGGGACATACGCGGCCGAGCATCTCTTAAAACTGTTGGGGCGATACGATGGTCTTGCTCTCGATTCGTGGCTACGGGCCCGATACGGGGAAAAGCATAATCGGAACCGACCGCCGACCGACAGGAAGATCGAGCAACATTACAAAAAGTACGGCCGCTGGCAGGGGCTTGCCCTCTGGTGCGATATGACGGCGGATTGGTTTTCGCAGTAGCAGTGCGGGCATTGGCAGAACAATGGCGGCTCTTTCGCGTATAGAAAAAAAGACGAGTGCATAGTAAACTGCCGTTCGGTTCGTTTTTGGGGTTAGCAGATGATCGAGAAAGGAAAGTTCTTGCAGGGTCGATACCGGGTCGAAAAACAGATCGGCCAGGGCGGTATGGGCGCCGTTTTTGTTGCCGTCGATGAACGCTTTGGAAGTACGGTGGCGATCAAGCAAACGCTCTGCATGGACGACAATTACCGCCGTGCGATCGAGCGAGAAGCTCGCCTGCTGAACAGCCTAAAGCATCCGGCACTTCCGCGTGTGAGTGACCATTTTGTCGAAGATGACGGCCAATTCATCGTGATGGAATTCATTCCCGGCGAGGACCTGTGCTGCATTCTCGAGGATCAGAAAAAGCCATTCGAGGTCGATCAGGTGCTCAAGTGGGCAGAGCAACTGCTCGATGCTCTTGAGTTTCTGCATAATCAGGAAAGCCCGGTCATTCATCGCGACATAAAGCCACAGAACCTAAAGGTTACGCCAAAAGGCCAGATCATTTTGCTCGACTTTGGGCTCGCAAAAGGGAATCCGAGCGAGATGGGCGGAAAATCGACGACCAAAAGCATCTTTGGATATTCACGCAACTACGCTTCGCTCGAGCAGATCCAGGGAACCGGAACGGACCCGCGAAGCGATCTCTATTCGCTGGCCGCAACGCTTTATCACCTCTTGACCGAGGTCCCGCCCGAGGATGCGCTTACCCGAGCAATGTCGGTCCTTTCGGAACGGCCGGACCCACTTGAGCCCGCGAGCCAACTAAACCCCAGTGTCCCGCCCGGGCTTTCTGCGGTTCTATCGATGACGATGGACCTGAACGCAGACCTCCGTCCGCAGAGCGCCCGGCAAATGCGCGAGATGCTGGCAACGCATGAGAACTTTGCAGAGTTTGACGCGGCTCGTAAGACCGCCGCAGCGGGAAAGAGCAACAAGGCGATAAATGCCGAACGTACTCGGCTGCTGCCGGAAAATACGGCGAATGTCGCCGCCAGCACCGAGGCCTTGACGGCACTTATGCCCGAAAACGCCAGTCAGCTTACAAAGATGCGGACGATCCCGGAAACTATAGGTTCCGGCACCGAAGCTCCGACGGGGAAGCGGCGGTTCGTTTATGCGGCCGGTGGTTTGGGGGCACTTTTGATGGCGGGCCTTGTAGTTGCCGGGGTTATTTCGTATTCGGAGTTTGCGGTGCCCGAGGTTCCAGTATCAGAACCGGGGCAGGCAGCCTTGCCGCTGACAGCCAACGTCACGACTACGGCCGCTTCGAACCAGAACGAAACCGGAGCTGGATCGGTCGGCTCGGCGGGGAACTCGGCAGAGGTGAGGAAGCAAACAGAACGCACGCCGAGGGCTGCCGTTGCTGAACGCGATCAGCAACAGCCCGAAAGTAATATTACGCTTGAAACATTGGAGAATCTTGAGAACGAAAGGATCGTGATCGAAGGCGACAAAGTTTATATTGGCAATCGCCTGCTGGATGCCAATTCGTTCGAGTTTCGCCGGATGAGCCCGAATGACCCAAGGCTTCGGCCACGGCGGCCTCCGATGCCGCCCCAAATTCCGGACGCCAACTTCCGTCCGTTGACGCGAGAAGAGATCCAGAAAATAAGAGAGGCCCGGCGATTGGCCGCAAATGCGAATTTGCAGCGTCAGCCGTAGCCCCCAAGTCTTACTTTTTTCTAGTTCTTTGCTTCGACGAGTTTCAGGTTCTCGACCGGAAACTTTGCGTCAACAAAGTTCAGGTGAAGCCGCATGCGGCCGTCCTTTGCGTTTTGGCGGTTACAGACTATTGCGAGTCCTGAGTAGTCGTGCGGTTCGCAAATGAGTTTGACGCGGTCGCCGACGTTCACATCGAGTGTTGAAAAGACAGCTGCACCGCTCTTGCTGACGTTTTCGGTGACGGACTTGGCTCCGCTCAGCGACTTCTTCTCTTTATCAACAAGGGCAACATAGCATTCGATCGACTGCCAAAATCGAACGTCACGGCGGATCTTGAACGCGGCCTTTGCCGGCTCTATCTTCCAAAGTCCGTCGGTATTCATTCCGCAAATTCGGAAATGTCGCTCCGGATCTTCATTGTAAGACGGCGGAGCATTCTTTCCGGTGAAGGCGACCCCGATGTGGTACAACTCGTAATCATCGCCGTTTTGCTTTTGGCAGAACTGAACGACGCCCCAGACCCTATAAAACTCTTTGTCATGGTCATAACAACGCATCTCCGCTGGAAGCGGCAGCATTAGTGAGATCAACTGGCCGGGACTAACTTGCCTTGCCATATAGAACCCCGCACCGGTCGGCGAATAACTAACAACATCGGCGACCTCTTTCCAACTCTCGCTGTCTTTCGATTTACTCTTAACAACGGCGTTCAGGACGGTGGGCTGAGAATCGTCGATGATATCTTCAGAAATGATCTCTACGATGGGTTCAGTTTGGGTTGCGGACATTTTACCTCCGGACATAAGGGGATACATTTAATAGCGGTAATGCTGAATTTAGAAGGCGGCTTCGGCCTCAATGCCCTCTAGCGGAAACATTCGGTCGACAAATTCGATATGGAGCCTAACCACGCCATCGGGGCCCAAACGACGGCCACGGACGATAGCGATGATGGTGATATTATGTCGGTCGCTCGTTACCCGCAGGAATGAACCTGTCTCAGCTTTGAAAGACGTGAAAACTGCGGCTCCACCAAGGCTGACATTCTCAGTTACGGTCACTTCGCTGGCCACGACATCGCCGTTCTCGTCAAGGACTTCGAGGAGAAGCGACTCAGGTATAGAGAAGCGTGTGTGCCTTCGCAAGTACGACGGCAGATCGTTCTCATCTGGATTTGAAGCGGCGTCGGTAAGCATCCAAAGGCCTCCATCCTCGCGTGAGCTTATCTCATAAAGTTTTGAAGGGTTTTCGAGATAACTCGAGGGCGGTGTTTTCCCGATGAACGCAACACCTACACCGTACTTCTGTGCAACAGGGTTGTGCCCGAGCGGAATGCACCGACGAACAAGAGCCCAAACCCTGTATTGAGGTTCAAGAAAATCAAAACACCGGAGCTGCCGGGGCAAGGGTGCGCTCATCGAAAGCAAACGGCCCCGCTTCACCGGCCGGGTAAGCGTAAACCCCGCACCGAACGCCGAAACATCCTCGATACGCGTGACCTCGTTCCAGGTAAATTTCTCATCGACCTTGACCTCGACACGGGCCGGAAGGGCGAGCGAATAGCGCTGGATCCTGCGTTGGTCCTTTTCAACTTCGACTTGTGACATCTTTACGGTTTTTCAGGCAGTGGTCTCCGGGAAAGAAGGACGTGAACCAAGGAGTGTTCGCAGGTCGGGACGGGCCGGAGATGGGACGGGGCGTGGATTGCGATTCAGGCTCCCCGCCTGTAAAATCAAAGATAGCATCAAGCAGTGAAAAAATCCAGCACTTTTTACATTGTTTTGTAATGTTTAGCAAAATAATCGCCTGAACCCTATCAAATGGACTCATTACTCGAACGCGAACAAATAAATATTGACGATGAGATGCGCCGGTCGTATCTCGATTATGCAATGTCCGTCATCATCGGACGTGCTCTCCCGGACGTCCGCGATGGCCTTAAACCGGTTCACCGCCGCATTCTTTACGGAATGTACGAGGCCGGCAACACGTCCAGCAAGCAATACAGGAAATCCGCACGTGCCGTTGGTGACGTGATGGGTAAATATCACCCGCACGGCGACTCGGCGATCTACGACTCGATCGTCCGAATGGCCCAGGACTTCTCGATGCGTTATCCGCTCGTCGATGGCCAGGGCAATTTTGGCTCGATCGACGGCGACAACCCGGCGGCAATGCGTTACACCGAGGTCCGGCTCCAAAAGCTGAGCGACGATGTGCTTGCCGATATCGAAAAGGAAACGGTCGATTTTCACCCGAATTACGACGATACGCTCTCCGAGCCGTCAGTTCTGCCGACAAAGATACCGCTTTTGCTGGTGAATGGATCGGAGGGAATTGCGGTCGGTATGGCCACGAAGATCCCGCCGCACAACCTCACCGAGATTCTCGATGCTACGATCACGGTCATCAAAAATCCGACAGTGACGGTTGACGAGCTTATCAAGATCGTTCCCGGCCCCGACTTTCCGACCGCCGGGTTTATCTACGGCCGCGAGGAGATCCACAAGGCTTATCGCGAGGGCCGCGGCGTTATTCAGATGCGTGCCAAGGCGGCGATCGATCAGATCGGCCGCGGTGAACGCGACGCGATCGTTATCACGGAGATACCGTATCAGGTCAACAAAGCGAGGCTTATTGAAAAGATCGCCGAGCTGATGAACGAGAAAAGGCTCGAGGGAGCCTCTGAGGTCCGGGACGAATCGAACCGCGAAGGAATGCGGATCGTTATCGAGCTGAAACGCGATGCGATCCCGCAGGTGATCCTAAACAAGCTTTATAAGCTGACACCGCTCCAGTCCTCGTTCGGCATCATTAGTATTGCGATCGTCGACGGGCAGCCGAAGGTACTTACTCTCAAGGAGATGCTCGAGTGCTTCGTCGCCTTCCGCCGCGAGGTGGTAACGCGACGCACGCAGTTCGAACTTCGCAAGGCACAGGCCCGGGCGCATATTTTGGAAGGCCTCAATAAGGCGATCGACGCTCTTGACTACATCATTCCGCTGATCCGCAATTCGCGGTCGGTCGATGAGGCCAAGAAGTGGATGACCGCCAATTTTGAGACGCTTGAAGAGGTCAAGAAATGGCGAGGTATCGCGGGCGGCAAAGGTGAAGAGGAGTTCAAGAAAGAACTCCGGAAGATCATCAACGGTCTTGCGTTTACCGATATTCAGGCACAGGCGATCCTTGACCTGCAGCTTCGCAGGCTTTCAGCCCTTGAACGGCAGAAGATCCTTGACGAATACGAGTCGATAATCAAACTGATCGCTGAACTCGAGAATATCCTTGAGAACGACAGCGTGCTCAAGCAGGTGATCATCGATGAACTGCTCGAGGTCAGGAGGCTGTTCGGTGACGCTAGGCGGACGCAGATCGTTGATGCTGGCGTTGAGTTCAAGATCGAGGATCTGATACCCGACGAAGAGGTTGCCATAACGGTGACAAAGGCCGGCTACATCAAGCGGACGGCGGTCTCGACCTACACACGGCAGGGCCGCGGAGGAAAGGGAAGGCTCGGTGCGACGGCGAAGAACGAAGATTTCGTTGAGCACATTTTTACGGCCTCGACCCACGACTACCTGATGATCTTCACCGAGGACGGCCAGGTCTATAAGATCAAGGTCCACGAGATCCCCGAGGCGGCAGCGGCGGCTCGCGGAAAGGCGGTCGTCAACCTTGTTCAGATCTCGATGGAGCGAAAGCTTGTCGCGGTGATGCCGGTTCGCGATTTTACCGAGGAAGTTTACCTGACGATGGTGACGCGAAACGGTGTGATCAAAAAGACATTGCTTTCGGATTATCAGAACATTCGGGTCACGGGCATTAACGCCATCAATATCGACGAAGGCGATGAACTGCTCAATGTCATCCGGACGGATGGAAAACAGCAGATCTTCATCGCGACGCACAACGGAATGGCGGTTCGTTTTAATGAAACGGACGTCCGGCCGATGGGTCGCGTGGCCCGCGGCGTACGCGGTGTTAACCTTCGCGACGGCGACTATGTTGTTTCGGTTTGCGCCGTTTCTCCCGAAGGTGATCAAAAGATCCTTTCGGTTTCGGAGAACGGATTCGGAAAGCAAACGCAGGTCGCAAACTATCGGCTGACGAAGCGTGGCGGCATCGGCGTCATCAATATGAAAACGACCGAAAAGACCGGCAAGGTCATCTCGGCGTTTCCGGTCGAGGATGACTCCGAGATAATGATAATCACGCAGCAGGCAAAGCTGATCAGGCTTGGGGTGGATAAGATCCGCGAAACGGGCCGCTCGGCTCAGGGCGTGATGCTTATCCGCTGCGACGACGGCGACTGCGTCACATCCGCGACACTCCTGGCTGCGGAAGAGGACGAAGAATAGTTCTTCGTCGTTAATAAAAGACGGGCCGCTCGGGAACTCCGGGCGGCCTTTTTTCGTGGCTTGAAAGGCAGAACACGGCCCGGAATGGAATCAGATATAATCAGCCTCATGATAGTTGTGATGACAACGGTTTCAGATGAGGACGAGGGGATGCGTCTTGCCAAAGGCCTTGTTGAGGGCAATATTGCCGCCTGCGTTCAGCTTCTGCCGCGAATGACGTCGGTCTATCGCTGGAAAGGCGAGTTGCACGTGGATGGGGAACATCTTCTGGTGATAAAGACAATGGCGGAGAAGTTCACTGCTGTAGAGGCGTATTTGAAAGCAAACCACAGCTACGACGAGCCGGAGATCGTCGCTGTTCCGGCGAGCTACGTATCGGCTGGATATCTTAGCTGGGTGAAGGATTCGGTCGGCTTATAGCTTGTGCTTCTTTTCAACATCGCCGCAGGTTTTGACGATAAAATCGACGGCGTCCTGGGGTGAATCAGTGAGGTAGATCAGGTTTAGATCCTCGGGGCTGATGTTCCGCTCATTAAGCATCATCGAAGTGATCCACTGAAGCATTCCCTGCCAATACTGCGACCCGAAAAGCACGACCGGGAAGTTGCGGATCTTTCGCGTCTGTATCAGCGTCAGCGCTTCGAACAATTCATCCAATGTGCCGAAACCGCCCGGGAAGATCATATAGGCATTGCTATACTTGATGAACATCGTCTTTCGGACCATGAAGTACTTGAAGGAAAGCGATTTCGTCTGGTACGGATTGCCTGATTGCTCGAACGGGAGTTCGATATTGCAGCCAACAGACACTCCGCCGGCTTCAAAAGCTCCGCGATTGCCGGCTTCCATTATGCCGGGCCCGCCGCCGGTAATTATCTCAAAGCCCCGTTCGGCGAGCAGTTTCGCCGTCTCGCGGGCAGCGATGTACATCGGGTCGTCCTCTGGGGTACGGGCGGAACCAAAGATCGAGACGCCGCGTGTTATCGTCGAAAGATTGTCAAATCCATCAACAAATTCGCCAAGAATGCGAAAGACACGCCACGAATCTGACGTCTTGTAACTGTCCTCCGGGTCCGGTGAGCGAAGCAGCACCTCATCGTCGGTCAACTGCCAATAGCCGGGCTCCTTCTCGCGCTTCTTTGCCTCAGCAACCGTTGCCGGCTCAGGCGGCTTGTGCAGGTCTTTGATCTTCGTCGGTTTGTTAGCGTCAGTTTCAGCCATAATTCAGTCTTGGAAGTCTAAGAAGTCTTGGATGTCGAGGAAGTCTAGGAAGTCCTTTTTAGTCTAGGAAGTCTTGTCAGTCTAGGATGTCTTGGAGGTCGTGAATGACAAATCAAGTTCACTACCGAGGCACCAAAGACTTCTTGAGCCAATAAGACTCCCCGACATTCCAGACATCCCAGACTGCCTAGACTTCCACGACTTCCTCGACTGCCTAAAGTCCCATAATGTTATATCCGCAATCAACGTAAATTGTTTCGCCGGTTATGCCGGATGCTAGGTCGCTCACCAAAAATAATGCCGTGTTGCCGACCTCGGCTGCCTCTACGTTTCGTTGCAACGGAGCTTTTTCGGCGACATACGAAAGCATCGAGCCCATGTTCTTAACTCCGCGGGCGGAAAGCGTGTTTAGTGGCCCGGCCGAGATGGCATTCACTCGGATGCCTTGCCTGCCAAGATCGGCGGCGAGGTAGCGTACCGAGGCTTCAAGGGCAGCCTTCGCGACGCCCATTACGTTGTAATTTCGCACGACCTTTTCGGCGCCGTAGTAGCTCATCGTTACGATACTGCCGCCTTCCTTCATCAGTGGAGCGGCAGCAAATGCCACCTGGTTTAGCGAGAAGGCGCTGATCTCAAGAGCGGTCCGAAACGCGTCCCGCGTGGTCGCGACGTAATCGCCCTCAAGTGCCTCGCGAGGAGCGAATGCGATCGAGTGAATGATGTAATCGAGCTTGCCGAATTTGCTTCCGATCGCCTCGAATGCCGCATCGACCTCGGCTTGGTTCGTAACATCCATCGGCAGGATGAGCGAATCCGGCAGATCGCCGGCGAGCTTTTCGACATTTTCCTTAAGCCGCTCGCCCTGATATGAGAACGCCTGCCGGGCGCCATTGCGGCTGCAGGCATCGGCACAGGCCCAGGCGATCGAACGTTTGTTTGCGACGCCGAGAATCAACCCGACCTTGTTTTCCAATAAGTTCATTGTTCCGTTACGTAAATTCGCTGAAGTGCCTCGAAATCGACGAATCTTACCTCAATATTGACCGGGGTTCCGCGAAAGGCGGCGCTTCCGATCGTGCTTCGCAGGTGCCGCTCGTCCTCGGCAGTTAGCTGCGTAACAAGTACGAGCATCAAGCGGACATCAAGCGGCGAGTTTCGCGTTTCGAGTGCTCGCCGGACGAGCCCGGCCTTTCGCATAATGGCCTCGCGACGATCCTGCCGAAGCTCCGGCGTTACGAGAAACGCGACCTCGCAGCAAACGAGCCGCTTATCGCTGACGAACGCAGCATCAAAAGGCACGCCGTGTACGCTCACGTGGCGGAGCAGCGGAATGCCCTCTTCCTGCTGCATCTGACGAAGTGCGAGATCTTCGGCGACGATGTAAGCCGATTGCAGGTCGCTGATGCTCTCAGGTTCGACCTCGAGAATTCCGGCGAGTTCGGTCACCTCAATGCCGAGGCTCTGCCGCTGGATCTCAGGGCCGGTCGAGTCCCAATCAACGCGAGTGCCCGAACGCCAGGCGGCGAGAACTCGTGATTGGTCAAATGCGATCCAAAAGAAGGCCGCGAACCCGACGAGTCCGAGGCCGAGAAGAATGGCCAGCGGCCAGATCGCGTAAATGACCGACAGAACGATCGACGCGGCCAGCAATACGCCGATAACGCTGCCGCCGATCAGCAGAGTCGTGTTTCCGGCCGGGCGCGAAAAGGTCGTGATCGAATTATCGAATTGCTTTGCCATTCAGCATTAGGCGGCGGTCGCCCGCTCGAACGGAATGTCGTCGAAATGTGTCATTCGCTTAAAGTCGGCAAACCGCTGGTTGATCTCAGGATAATCGAGAGCATCGACCCGCTCGGTACCGAACTTTTCAACGTTGAACGACGCCATTACAGAGCCGTAGATCATCGCCCGCCGCATTGCGTCGTCGGTGATCTCATTCTGGGCGGCGAGATAGCCCATGAAACCGCCGGCGAACGTATCGCCCGCACCGGTCGGGTCAAAAACACTCTCGAGCGGGTAGGCCGGAGCGGCAAAGTAACCGTCCCTGGTAAAAAGCGTCGCTCCATATTCGCCGCGTTTGATTACGACTGCACGAAGGCCGAGATCCATGATCTTACGTGCAGCCTTGTAGATGCTCGGTTCGTCGGTAAGTTGGCGAGCCTCGGCGTCGTTGATGATGATGCAGTCAACGACCTTGATGGTCTCTATCACCGCGTCCTTCATCGACGAGATCCAGAAGTTCATCGTGTCCATTGCCACGAACTTCGCATCCGGACACTGCTCGCGAACGCCTTTCTGCAGCATCGGAAGGATGTTGGCGAGGAAGAGCAGTTTCGAGCCCTTCGAATTGTCGGAAAGCTTTGGGTCGAATGTTTCAAAGACGTTGAGCTGCGTGTCGAGCGTATGGGCCGTGTTCATGTCGTAATCGTAGCGGCCGCTCCAGAAGAACGTCTTGCCGTCCGGCACGACCTCGATATCATCGGTGTTGATATGATGACGTTTGAAAACGTCCCACTCGGCATCGCCGAAATCACCGCCGACCACACCGACGGCATTCACCTCAGTGAAAAAGCTCGCCGAGAGTCCAAAGTGCGTCGCCGCACCGCCCAAAACCTTATCGCGCTTGCCGAACGGCGTCTCAAGCGCGTCAAAAGCGACCGATCCAACTACTGTTAGTGACATATGATTTTAGAATTCAGAAGCCAGAAGTCAGAATCCAGCTGAAGTCTCAACTCGCTCGCCTCTGGCTACTTAATGCTACAGATTTTACACCGCAGGGAGCTTTTTTGCGATTCCAGAAAGTCAGAACCGCCTGCGTTAGCAGGCGGCCAGTTCGCCGGAGGCAGAACTGCTTGGGTTTTCCGGCAGCCACTTGGTAAACGAACTGACCCTCCGCTTACGCAGAGGGTTCTGACACGAGCCCGAAAGTCAGAACCGCCTGCGTTAGCGGGCGGCCAGTTTGTTAGCCCACAGGCTCGCCGGCCATATGTAACGGATTAAGACAATGCCCATGCGATTAAGCGGACAGTTGCGTGGAGTTCACATTGTCTTAAACAATCGGTCGTGCAATTGGTAAACAATTTGACCCTCCGCTTACGCAGAGGGTTCCGACATTTGCGACTCTTATAAATTTTGTCTCTTTTTTCTTCTTTCTCCGCATTATTTAGTAGGAAGGAATCAAATCGCCCAAAATTTATAGAAGGAATAGGAGAAAGCAGGTTATGGCATGGTGGTGGAGCAAGAAAGTTACAAAAGCAAGTTTGATAGAAACATTGCATCAGGCGGCTCAATTGGTCGAAAAATACCAGAATTATGAGTTTGGTATCTGCAACCTGTTGCCAAACCGAGTGAAAGAGAAGATCCAGGCTGCGTCGAAGGGTGTCAAAAGCTTGAATGAATGCACGGTCTTCTATGAGGACATGGAAAAAGCCTATGTCGCCCTTACGGTGCTGAACAATATGAAGACCGCGAAAGACCCGGAAATGGCAGCGAAGGCATACGGGCAGTTGTTGCAGTCTTTTGGGACCGTTATCGGTAAACTCCCATCGCCCGCCAATATCTACGCACGGCCACTGACAGAGATTGGCAGCAAGTTTGAACGGATCGTCGGAACATTGATGCCTTCGGCACACGGAAGCGGGCTTGATGATGACCTTAAGGATTTCCTAGCCGGCGGGCAGAAATTTATCAACGGTATCTAAGCCGCGGCGAATTTTCGCGCCTCCGAAAAATAAGAATGCCGCCTGCGTTAGCGGGCGGCCAGTTCGAAAGTCAGAACCGCCTGCGTTAGCGGGCGGTCAGTTCGTTGAAACAAAGATCGTTAATTTACTCAGCAGGCTTTAGCTCTTTGATCACTTTCTCGGCGTTTTCCCGATATTTACTTTCAGGGTTCCGCTCGAGCATCATCGCTAGGTATGCAGCGGCATCTTCGCGAAGCTTCTGCGGGTCGTATTTTTCGCGTTCGCGTTCTATCTTAAGGTTCACCTTCTGCTTGCCTTCATTCTTTGAGAGGTAATAGCTGCTCATCCCGGCGAGGTAGAGAAACTCGTCGATCTTAGAGAATTCAGGATACGCGGCATAGGTCTCTTCAAACCGCCCGAGCACCTGCTTATAAGCCTTGCGGGCCGGGCCAAACGCCTGCCAGGCGACATCAAGGTTATGGAGAGCATCCGCCTCAAGCAGCGGGTCACGGTCAATTGCAGGTGTAACATTGCGCTGTGCGGACGCACTCACACCTAATGCGGCGATCGCTATTAGAAAAATAAATACCCTTTTACGCATAAGAAATTTAGATGCAATTTACACACGTACGGTTTCCAGTGACGGAATCTTCGAGCAGGCTTCTATTCTCTAGGCAACATAAATCGAAAGGATGAACAAGTGATACAACGCTCTTTGCTGAACGACTGCACGATATCCCGGAATATCTCCTCATCCTTACTCCCAGACAACGAAACGCTAAACTCCAACCACCCGATCGTCGCGACCAACGTTTCTTTCTCTCGGTCACGGAGCCTACTCCAAACGATGGTTCGAATCGGCGTGGCTTCGGTGTAGGACGAAATGATGTCGCTATGCCGCGAGTTCTGAACTTTTTCGACCAGGCCCGCTCTCCAATCAATTGTAAGCGCACCATCTGATGATTCGATCGTCCCGGCCCACGCGTCGACCCACTTTGCGCGCACGAATCCTCGAAATCCATCCAGCAATTCGACGCTGCCAAGGTGATGATAAATATTGTTCCGGGTCTTCGTCTTCGTTTCGTTGGTTTGACTGTTTGATTCTTGGCCGGCGACCCCTGACGTGAGCACAAGAACGGCCCAGCACAGTATCAAGAATGCGAACTGATTTCGAAGCATCGTAACGACTCCAAAGTTAGCGGTACTTGCCGATGATCGCCTCCAGCTTCTTTGCTGTTTCCGCGGGCCAGTGGTCGGGGGCGGTGAAGATGGCGTTCTTGGTCGCTCCGGCGAACTGGTTCGGCGTTTCTTTGGCAGCGACGCGTTTTACGGCGTCTTTCAGGATAAGCTGGGCGTTGCGGACGTTCTTGTTCAGATAGGCAATGACCATATCGATGGTGACGTCGTCGTGGCCCTCGTACCAGCAATCGTAGTCGGTGACGAGGGCGAGCGTGGCGTAGGCGATCTCGGCCTCGCGAGCAAGCTTTGCTTCCTGCAGGTTGGTCATGCCGATGACGTCCATGCCCCACTGGCGATAGACCATCGATTCGGCCTTGGTTGAAAAGGCCGGGCCTTCCATACACAAATAAGTGCCGCCGCGATGCACTTTTACATCCACCGTCTTGCACGCCGCCTCGAGAATGTCGCCGAGCTCATTGCAGACAGGATGTGCGAACGTCACATGGCCGACGATGCCTTCGCCAAAGAACGTCGATTCCTTCGCCCGGTCACGCGTTCGGTCAAAGAACTGGTCGGGGATCACCATATCTGTAGGTGCATATTGCTCCTGAAGCGAGCCGACCGCCGACACCGAGAGAATGTATTCCACGCCCATCAGCTTCATCGCGTAGATATTCGCTCGGTACGGCACTTCCGTCGGCGTAAACTTATGCCCGCGGGCATGCCGCGGCAAAAACGCCACCGTCACGCCATCCAGTTCGCCAATAATGAACGCATCCGACGGCGAGCCGAACGGCGTCTCCACCGTCTGCTCCCGAACGTTTTCCAACTCCGGCATCTGGTAAAGACCACTGCCGCCGATTATTCCAATAGTAATAGTTTCCATTAATTTTCTTCGTTATCCGGCGGCCGTGCTTCGACCTCGAAAAACGTATATCGATCGCTCGACGGCCGTCCAGAAGAACCCAATTCCTTTGCAATCTTCCTATCGGCAAGAGCTTCGTCGTTTCGCTTAAGAACGACATAGCAGTTTGACCGAAGCACATACGGTGCAGCCCATTTTGGAGAAATAGAAATGGCCGCGGTCAAAACTTTGAGTGCCTCAGAATACTGACGATCCTGATACAGAAAATAGCCCAAATTGTATCGTAGAACTGCAGAACCATTGTCAATCCGAATAGCCGACCTCATGTCCTCGATAGCGGAGCTAAGGTTCTTCATGGCTGAATAGGCGATTGCCCGATCGGCATGAGCGACTACAAGATTCGCATCAACGCTGATCGCCTGAGTATGATCTTTGATTGCTAGATCATACTGCTTTCTTCGATTGTGCAATATTCCGCGAGCATGAAAAAAGATAGCCTTTCTCGGATCGATGCGGATCGCCTCATTAAGATCGTTTAGAGCTTCGTCAAATTCCTCCGAGGCCATTCGGATCGAAGCCCTTGTGTAATAAGCATTGCTCGCGTTCTTATCCAATTTTAATGCTTCGTCAAGATCTGCGAACGCTGATACGGTATCGCCTAAACGCGCATGTAGTGCGGCCCGGTTGTTGAAGAAAAGGGGTTCCCTGTTGTCCAACTCAATTGCTTTGTTGTAAGAGACGATCGCGTCCTTCTCCCGACCGAGCATGCGCAGGGCTGTTGCCTGACTATCGTAAAACTTCGCAGCTGTTGGTTCCGTCTCTATGGCTTTATCGAAAAATTCGAGAGCTGCAGTGTACTCTCTTCGATACTGCTTTAACGTTCCTTTCACTTGGTAAATCGTCGCCAAGTGAAGATTGGAGTCCTTCATTGTCGGCTGAAACAAACTTAGCGATTTTACCGCATCGGCTTCCGCCTCGTTGAGCCTGCCCAATGAAAGGTAAGCAATAGCACGATTCATATAGGGCAGGTACGATTTAGGTAGCAACACTATTGCTTCGGAATAAGACGCAATCGCACTTTGGAGATCACCCTTACCCATCAACTCGTTTCCTGTATCAAAATGCTTCTGGCCGCGAGCTGTATCTTCCCTGGACTGCGTGTGTACGGGTAAGGCCCAGAGGGAAACGAACATGAGACCAACAACCAACCACCGAACTCTCGCTTGTCGCTTTGTAATCATTTTTCTTGTTCTTGGATGACCTCCGAGGACAATTTTCCACAGACCTCAACGATTCTGCAAAGCGGGTGCTCGAAATCGTGATAAAAAAGACACATCCAGCCTTCTTCGACCGCCCTTGGCAATATTTCTTTCTTGAACGCAAGCGTTTCGGTCGGGTAGAGGTCGTAGCCCATTATCCACGGCAGCGGGAGGTGGTGGCGGGTCGGGATGAGGTCGGCGAAGCCGTATATTGTTCTGCCGCCGCGGTCGAGCCGCCAAGTCTGCATTGTTTCAGAGTGGCCGCGAATGGTTTGGAGCTTTAAGCCCGGAATTGGTTCGTATTCGTCGGGCATCGGTTCGAGCTGGCCGGTCTCGATCATCGGCCGCCAGTTTTCGGGAAGATAGCTTGCACGGTCGCGCTCGTGCGGGGATTCGGCGTGTTCGAGCTCGCGTTTGGAAACGAGGTAACGTGCATTCGGGAATTGGGGAGTTGCCTGCGTCTCGGCGAACTGGCCGCCCGCTAACGCAGGCGGTTCTGACTGGCCACCGGCCACCGGCAACTGACCACTGCTAATCGTATTTCCGCCGGCGTGGTCGAAGTGGAGATGTGTGTTGATGACGATCGTAATGTCGTCGGGTGTGCAACCTGTTTTCTCAAACAACGATGCGGCAAAGGGCCGCTCGCGGAAGATGCCGTAGATCTTCGTTTCCTTCTCGGTCCATTTTTCGCCGATGCCGGTCTCGATCAAGACCTTTTCTGTGCCGGTGTCGATGAAGACGCAGTTCATCTGCTGCCGGATCCGGTTGAGTTCATCCGGCGGGCAGACGCGTTCCCACAAAACGCGAGGGACGACTCCAAACATCGCCCCTCCGTCTAATCTAAATTCCGTATCCGGAATTATTTCTATTCTGTAATCACCTAACTCCATCAAACTTTTCGGAATTAATGGTCGTGTCCATCGCCTTCCGAGTGCCCACCGGGAGTATTGATAACCTGCTGCTGTTGCTGCTGTTTCATCATCTCCTGTATTTGCTCGTCCGTGATCTGCGGGACGTTGAAGTCCTCGGGCACCTGAACATTGTTTCGGGCGACGAGGTCTTCCATCGTCTTTTTCTCACGTTCTTCTTCGAGCTTCCGGCGAACGTACTGCTTGATCGGTTCCTCGCGGCCGATGGGGTTGGTCGGGTCTTTGAAGCCGGTCGATATAAGGATGTGCCGCACATCGTAGGTCTGTTCCTTTTGGCCCTCGCGGCCATCGGCTTCGCCTTTTTTCTCGAGCTTGATGATGTGGTATCCAAAATCCGTTTCCACGAGATTCTGCGAGACCTGTCCCGGTTCAAGTGCAAGAGCGGCTTCCTCAAAGGGCTTTACCATCATTCCGAGCCTGACGTTGTCGTAAAGGCCGCCACGCTTATTGCCGTTTTCACCGGCGTTGTTGCCCGGATCTTCGCTAAATTCATTCGCAAGAGCGGCAAAGTCTTCGCCGCCTTTAGCACGAGCGAGTATCTCATCAGCCTTGGCTCGTTTAGCCGAGGTATCAAATTCCGGATTCGCCGCAATGTAGGCCGCGACATCATCGTCGGTTACTTCGATCTCTTTGGCCATCTTGTCCGAGTAAACGCGGGCAAGGAATTGGGCTTGCTGTAGCTTTACCTGCAGGTCGATCTTATCTTTCAGCTCTTTCGGCAGTTCGCCCGAGGCGATCTTGGTCTCGAATTCTTCGTTGTATATGTTGATCTTTGCAAAGAATTCCCGGGCCTGCGTTTTCTCTTCTTCAGAGATCTCGCGGTCTTTCATCGCCGGATTGCTTTCTTTCAGCAGTGTGATCTTTGTATCAAGAAAACGCTGAAAGGCCATTTCGTTGTCGCGTTTGCCGAGTCCGATCGTGTCCTTTGCGTTCTCAAAGAAGCCTTTGGCCGGCTGTTCGCCTTCACCCCAGAATGCCTTGACCTGATCCTCGCCAATGAATCCAAAAGGCGGCATCGGGCCCTTGTCTTTGTTGATGTGGCGGTCGTAGTTTACTGCCGTCAGCTCTGTTCGGATGTTCTGAAGCTCGTTGCGGAATTTCGGGTCATTGGTCATTCCGCTCCGCTCCGCCTCAGAGGCAAATGCGAACAATTCTTTGAGATTGTTCAACTGCTGCTTACGAAGCTCAGCATCCTCGCCGAGGCGTTTGATCGCCATCGGATTCTGCTCGGCCAGATCAGCCACAAGAAGTTCGACCTCTTGCTGCGTGATCTTATTAAAACCGGCGTTCGAGTGGCCGCCGACCTTGCTTTTCCAGACGGCCAGCCCGGCACCAATGCCAAGTACAACGAGAAGCAAGATCAGACCTTTTGTTAAGTTACTCAATTCCTAATTCCTCACTAAAAAGATTATTCCAAATGTGCTTACGGCAAACCGTAATCATACCAAAACGGGACTGAAACAGCTAGGATGTTGTTGACCCCTGATCGGTTTGCACGAGTTCTAATAGAACACCGCCCGAGGCCTTTGGGTGGACAAAGGCAACAAGGCATCCTTCCGCCCCGATACGCGGCTCTTCGTCAATAAGCTGCATGCCTTGTGCCTTAAGCCGAGCGAGCGACGCCCGGATATCTTCAACCTCTACGGCTATGTGATGAATGCCGCCGCCGCGTTTTTCAAGAAACTTCGATATCGGCGAATCTTCGGCGGTCGGCTCGAGCAATTCAACGCGGGTCTCGCCGATCGGCAGCATCGCAACCCGCACCTTCTGATCCTCGACGACCTCGGTATGAACATTCTCAAGCCCGAGGGCGTCCTCCCAAAACTTGAGAGCTTCATCAATGCCTTTTGTCGCAATGCCTAAGTGGTTGATCTTCATACAGCTATTTTGCCGGTCTCAATGGTCTCGGCTCATCAATTCCTCGACAGCGGAATACGGATCGATCTGTTTCGCCGCAACATTCGCAGAGAGCTTTTCGAGGGCCTTTTCGGCCCCATTCTTTTCAAGCAGATCGGCAAGCAGCCGCTCACGTAAAAGCTCCAGCAAACGCCAGCGGGCGATCGCGTGTTTGCGATCCGCGATGGCCTCGCCGTCGGCCATAGCCGTGTATTTCGCATATCTTTCGATGGCGGCGGCGAGGTCTTCGATGCCTTTGGATTCCGTCGCGACGGTCGGGACGATCGGCGGATTCCACATATCGGGGCGATGTGCGAGCGATAGGAGAGATTCGAGCTCCTTTTGCGTCCGCAGCACGCCTTCGCGGTCGGCTTTGTTGATGACGAAAACGTCGCCGATCTCCATTATCCCGGCCTTGATCGCCTGTATGTCGTCGCCCATTCCCGGCACGAGAACGACGACCGAAACATCGGCCGTTTTCACTATCTCGACCTCGTCCTGCCCGACGCCGACCGTTTCGACGATGACCTTGTCGTAACCCGCTGCATCAAGGATCGCCACCGCATCTACGGTCGAACGCGAAAGGCCGCCGAGATTTCCGCGGGTCGCCATCGAGCGGATAAAGACATTTTTATCCATGCCGAGCGTGGACATCCGAATGCGGTCGCCCAAGATCGCACCGCCCGAAAACGGGCTTGATGGATCAATGCAGACGATCCCGACGCGAAGCCCCTCGTTCTTGTAAAAAAGAGCTAGCTTATCAACCAAAGACGATTTTCCCGCTCCCGGCGACCCGGTAATGCCGATAACGGTTGCTCGTCCGGTACGTGGAAAGATCGAGCGCATCAGCTCAGCCGCCTTCGGCCCGCCGGACTCGGCCAAAGTGATCGCCCGGGCAACCGACCGCGGTTCGCCGGCAAAGAGCTTATCTATGTTTTCCAATACGGACATCGATTCCTAGGCAGAAATAAAATATTCGCATTTCGGGCGGAAAATAAAAAGGCGGGCCGCTCGCGCCCACCTTTTTCACCTTTGAACTTCTCGCCCTTTTCACATTTTACCTACATCTGCCCTTCGTCGGCCGATGGGCCGTAGATCGCGGGGACGGCGATGTCGTTGAGCCGCAGATAGACCGAAAGCTGGCCGCGGTGATGGACGATGTGGTTGCCGACGAACGAGCGCATTACGCCGATCTTTGGCATCGTGAAATAGACCGTTTCGCCATTGCGCATCGTCCAGTTTTCGAGGAAAACGTCGTCCGGTGTGTTGCGAAGCGTTTCGATCGCCTCGTTCACATTCTTATCGAGAAACTCGACCAGCTCTTCGGTCGTTTTCGGGTCAAACGGAGTGTAATCGAACTTGGCGAAATCGAGTTCGGGTTGGGTAAGCGTGGCGGGTGTCCAGCCGAACATTTCGGCGATGTGCGAGGCCAGCCGGCCGAAGGTCATCGATTTTTCATGCGGCTTCCAGTCAAATTTCTCGGCCGGGATGCGCTCCAGGCATTGGCGGGTGGTTGCGGCTTCATGCTGCAGCTCAGCGATAAAGGCCGATGCTACATTATTCGAACTTTGTGCAGTACTTGTGCTCATAAATATCTCCTTGCGAACTAAATTTGGAAGGGAAGGATACTATAAAAATTGCACAGATGCAACATGAAACGCAGAAATGTTGCACTACCATTTCCTTCCGTATTTACGCAGTAGTCGCAAGCTCTGAACCCGTTTTCTTCTTCGAAAGCCAGTAAATATCGATGAGATTAGCTATCGGGCCGACGAGGAAAAGAGCGTAATACGGAGCGTGGACGTTCTCCATAAGCCGCAATATCGCCTCAACGCCCGCGATCGCAAGCACGACTATGATTTGCGCCGCCTTTGAATGCCGGATCGTCGTCTTCGGGTCGGTGATCATGAAAAAGATAAAGAGTTGATACATCGGCCCGGTGATCGGCGCGACCTCGGCTAGGAAAGAATCGCCGGTCCAAACGCTTCTGAAAAATGCAAACGCAACGAAGGCGGCGACGTAGGTGGCCGTGATATGAAAACGCTTGAGCCGATAGACAATTATCGAGCCGAGCAGCCAGATCACCATCATTGCGTAGATGTTGTTTCCCCATTGAATGGAAAGGCTTGCCACCGAAAACGGCGCGGCAAAGAGCATAAAGCTGACCGCAAAATTGGTCGGGTTCCATAGGTGGCGGCCCTCGAGGCGGAGCACGTACTTTGAACAGATCGCAACCGCGGCACAGAGGGCGAACGGCCAAAACTCCGGCGAGCGAATTAGGATGCCGGCACTGATGCCCGAAATATAAGCACTCGCAAGGTGAGGGAACTTGCCGACGACCGCATATGAGAGGATGATCTCGGCCAGGATGCAAACGCCGATGGCCGTCAGCGTCTGAGGGTAACTTTCGAGAATACCGAACGAAAGCTGGCCGACGAGGAGGATCAGAGTAATGAGTATCGGAGCGATAAAGCGAGAATCGATGCCCCACATTTTCATTGGGACAGCGTCGCCGCCGAACGAAGCGGGATTTATTGCAGATACGGTTGTGCTCATTGTTCCTTGATCTTGTGTATTTGTCCTACCCCGGGAGATTCAATTATTGTCTTTTTGCCGGAAGGCCAAACGATCTCAGCCTTTTCGACCGAGCCGGAAGTTCCGAGCCCGAAATGCAACCGCCGCTGATTTTGCGAACAGAAACCTATGCCGCCGGTCATCTCCTGCCGCTGACGTTTTCCGTCCCAGAAGAGTGTGACGCTCGCCCCGATCGCCGAACGGTTGCTGAGACTTCCTTCAAGTTCAAAGGCGATCCAGTTCTTGCCCGGTGCCGGATTGTTCTTGTAAATTAGTGCCGGGCCATTCTGATTTGCAACGATAACGTCCAGGACACCGCGGTTCCAAAGATCGGCAAAGGCGACGGCACGCCCATCGAAAGTTTCGCTTACGCCGACAGCAAGTGCAGCGTCGTTGAAGCGGCCAGCACCATCATTTAACCAAACTCGCTTCTGCTGAAAGCCGGCGAGGCTGCGGCCTTCCATTGACGGCCAATTAGCGGCATCCCCGATGATCGTATTGTGCCCGACCGTGACTTTTGAATAATCATACCAATAATTCGCGGCCTTATCAGCAGAAATATATCCGTTCGTTAGGAAAAGGTCCTGGTTCCCATCATTGTTGAGGTCGCCAAATTGAGCCGCCCAACTCCAACCGCCGCGTTCAACCCCGAAGTTGAGAGCTTGGTTATCGTATTTCAACCCTTCGGAAGAATTCGTTCGCGGAACCCAGAGATTGTTGCCCTGGAGCAAGATGCCTTCCTCGGAAATATTAGAGACGTAGATGGACAAACGGCCGTCGTTAAGTACATCGCCGAACGAGGCGTTCATTCCGCTTTTAGGCGAAAAACCGACACCGCTTGATTCGCCGGCCGCGACAAACCGCTTCCCATCCTGATTCAAGAAAAGCTCAGAAACGGCGTAATCATTTGCAATAAAGATGTCGGGGAAACCGTTGCCGTCAAAATCGGCCGAACCGGCGGCGAGTGCCCAGCGGTTGGTGTCGATGCCGGCGGCTGTCGTTACATCTTCGAATTTTCCATTCCCCAAACCCCGCAGTAGATATTTCCGGCCGCCATTCCGAGCGTATTCGAAGCTCTCGGGCATCATCAGCGTGTTCGGCAGATTCCACAGATCGAGGTCCTCGTGAAAGTAACCACCGAGAAAAAGATCGAGAACGCCGTCGCGGTCAAAATCGAGCCAAATGGCGGTGTTGATGTTTGCCCAAGCGGGGAAACCCGTGTCTTCGACACGCGTGAAACTTTTGCCGCCGTTGTTCTTGAAAAGCTCGGTGCGGCCCCATTTATAGACGAGAAGATCCTCGAAGCCGTCGTTGTCAAAGTCGCCCCAAACGGCTCCCATCGAGACCCCGTTCTCGCGGCTGTTAAGATCGGCGATGCCGAGTTCCGCTGCAACGTCGGTGAATGTCCCGTCGCCGTTGTTTCGATAGAGGGCATTCTTTGACCCCTCGCCGCTGTTAGTGAAATAGAGATCGTTCCAACCGTCGCGATCGAAATCGACGACCGAGGCTCCGGCCCCCATCGACGCGATGATCGGCATTATGTGGTCGAGCTTTTGATCAAGACGCGGAGACGTGTGCTTAAATTCAACGCCGCTTTCCCCGGCGACCTCCGACAAAAAGAAGCCGTAGCGTTCAAGAGCCGCGCTCGAATCAACCCGTATTTCTGAAACGCGGTAGCTGCCCCGGAGCCAAAAAGGCACAGAAAGGAGGGCGACGAAAAGGACAGCAGCGAATATCCTTCCTAATTTGTTCATTCTAGATTCGAGTTTACGGATTTCTTACCATAGAGCGAAATCCATCGGGAGCGACGTAGCGCGTGTGAAAGTTTACCCAATCCTCGCGAAAGCGTTTGAAAACGGGGTCGTCCTCAAGCCGGCCGGGCGGCGTTGAATAGTCGTTCGTCTCGCGGCTCGGAAGCGGCAAAAGGGTTTTTGAGAAAACAGAATTAAAGTCGCCGTCCTTGATCCAACCGTTGCCGACAATGACAAAATCACGCTTAAATCCCGGCGGCGGATCCGGCAACACCGGGAACTTGAGCACGAGTTCATCACCCGCATTCATAAGCACCAAACGGCCATCGACGCCCGTGAGAAGTTCCTTCACGTCGCCAAAGCGGGTGTAATAGCCCTCAAGGTCACGCCAGCGTTGGCCGGTCGTCAGGATCTGATCGTAAAGCGGCACCTCGGGCGAGGAGGCATTCGGTTTATCAATTACCGAAAACCCGCGATATCTGAGTTCGGCGGACCCAAGCACGAGGTCGCGAGTGACATTTGCCGTCGGCGATGCGGCGGTCGACCAGGCGAGCCGGTCCCAATAGATCTCCATGTTCGTCCGCAAGCGGAAGCGGCGGTGGCCGGTTGGAAGTTCTAAAAGCACCGTCTTCATCTTGCCAGCCGGGAATCCGAGATTTGCCTTCGCAGTTCGCCATCCGCCCTTGCCATCGGGGACTTCAATGCTGAGGCTCTGCGGCGGAGCATGGGAACTCTGGCCGAGCTGGACGTTGATCGAGGCATCGGTCGGGTAAAGCCAGCCATCGGCGATGAGCGTAAGCTTGCGGTCGGACGGAGCATCCTCGGGAAGGCTAAGCTCGACCCAATGATCCTCGGCAACGCCCTGAAACTTGCCGCGTTCAATGCCATCGAGATAATTCTCATCGACCGCACGTACATATTCGGCAACATCGCGTCCGCTCTGGTCGATAGCATTGGAAAAGGACTTGGGTTGCTCGAATGTGAAGACCTCAAGCGGAGGCGGCGGAACGGCAAAGCGTTCGTCGGTGAAAACCTCGGCCGTTTCGGGATGATCTATCGCCAAGAGTTTATAGTGGTCGAGGTAGAAAGATTCCCAATATTCGCCAGTTATCCGGAGCTCGTATTGTCCTTCTTTCGGCTTAATCGAACTGCCCGGGATCTTGAACCACTCCTCGGTCTGGATTATCCCGAAGGTATCCTGCGCGTTGATCTTCAGGCCAAGTGCGGGGCTCCACGGCGGGGCGTCCTTTACCATCTCGAATCGCTCACCGTTCCAGGCAAAGAGATGCGGGCAGGAGCCCTTTAGCCGCTGCTCGGCGGCGATGGCCTGGTCGCTCGCGAGGTCAAATTCGGCTTGGACAAATCCGTTGTTCCAAACTATACGCAGCACATCTGATGCAGTAGCCTCTCCGAGTCCGAAATGCACGGCAGGAGATGTTATAAGCTGCTTCTGCGTGCGAACGCCGGTGCGGACCTCCATCTCTCCGCCGATGCCAAACGAATTAACGCGTTGGTCGCCTTCGGTCTTACCGGCCCGAGGGCGAAATACTTGCCAGCGGTAATTCTTAGCGCTCTGATTTTGGAGAGCGGCCGGTTGTCCATCCCTGCCGAGCCCGACAATGTCCAATTTCCCGTCGCCATTTCGGTCTAAGATCGAAGTCGCAGAAATTTCGAGCGGCTGGCCCAAGAGCATACCGCCGCCGCCCGGGCCGAAGGAGATGATTCGCGTTGTTCCTGCTGCCGAGATGACGACGTCGTTCGCGCCATTGTTGTCGATATCGCCGACAAAGACGGAACATTCGGAACCGGCCGCAGATGTTCCCGGACAAGCCTCGCCGAGTTCAGCGACGCTTAGCTCGACGGCTTCCCATCTGCCTTGATCGAGGTTCTTCGTGATGCGATGTAGTTTTGACGATGCGGCCACGACCTCAAGCCTGCCGCTGCCGCTGACATCGCCGATGGCGAAAGCTCGAACTCCGGCAATCTCGGGGGTCGTCGCTTCAACGAACTTGCCGCCGCGTTCGTTGAGAAAACCGCGAAGCTTGCCGTCGGCTGTTAGGAAGATCGCGTCCGCGTCACCGTCTTCGTCGATATCGGCATATGCAAAAGTTCTAACATTCCGGATCGAAGGGAAAGGATCGATGGCTGTAAACGAACCGTCGCCGTTGTTTTGCAAAACCACAGGCGGGCCTTCAGCCGGAGCGGCGATCAGGTCGAGGTCGCCATCGTGTTCCACATCGAGCGGCCAAACGCCGTCATACGACCGACCGAGAACTGCACTGTTCAGCTTCGTCGACGCGGTCGCGTCCGCGAAGGTTCCGTCTTCGCCTTGTTTGAATATTTTCAGCCCCGACGATGAGGCAATGGCGAGATCATTTCGAAAGTCGAAATCGAAGTCGAACTGGGCGATCTGCTCTGCCCGGATCACCTTGGTTTCTATTGCTTGTTCGCCGATAAATATCTTTTCGCCGGTCGCACGAGCGATCTTCGTTTCTCCGTCAGCGTTCAAATAGATCGGCAAAGCAAAAGCGGAAACGTCGCCGCCAAGGCGCTCGGCAGTAAAGGTTATCTCGCGGTCGGGCTCGGCGGGGCTAAAATTCGGTGCCGCAAGCTTCAGCGGTTTGTAGATCGGAGTGCCGATCGTCGTTTCTGATGGCTTAAACTCTGCAATTGCCTGCCGAAACCAAGGTTCGCGGAGAAGAACATTGCGGAGAAACGAAACGGCGGCCGCGGCGGCTTGCGTGTTTCCGCTTTCAACGGCCGAGCGGAGTTCGGCGAGCTGCTGAGAGCCCTCCGGTGAAAGTTTTGTTGAGGATCGTTCGATCGAGGCGAAGGTATTTTTCAGGCCTTCCGTATCGCCGCTTCTGGCTTCGAGGCGGGCGACCTCGATGCGTGCGGCAAGATTCTCCGGAGCTTTCTCCGCGATCTTCGAATAAAGTTGAAGTGCCTCGGCCATTCCCGCCTCCCGTTCGCGAAGATCGGCGAGCAAATAGATCGGTGCCAGGTCATCCGGAGCCAACGTGCTCGCCTTTTCGAGTTCTGCAGATGCTCTAGCGTTGTCGCCCCGTTGAAGTGCGACGGTTGCGGAGTTAATAGTGACAACGGCGTTTTCCGGGGCGAGCTTCGAGGCTTGCTCGATAGAAGTTCCTGCTCCTTCGAGGTCACGCTGTCGAAGCTGAAGAACCCCGAGGTTGTTCCACGCCGCAGGTTCGCCCGGAGCAGCCTGAGTGGCTTTTTCGAGTTCCGTCCTAGCACGGCGGTCATCGCCTACGTCCAAAGCCGCTAGGCCGACGTAGAAGCTTCGAACTGCCTCCGCGTGCTGCGGCGACGACGTATCGGGCAAACTGCCGCAGGCCCCAAGCAGAGTGGACAAAAGAATCAGTAACGCGCCGGATCGCTGCATCATGAAATATTAACCGACTCAAGGCTCGATACGCTTTTCGCCCGGTACGAACGCGACCGGCGAATTGCCCTCGCGAATGTAATAGAACCCGCCGGCCTGAATACCGTTGATGATCTGCTTTTCCGAGCCGGGCCAATGGATCGTAAGTTCATCGATCTTATCTGCAGGGCCGAGGCCGAAATGTACGCGAAGGTCGCTCATCGAGAGATAACTTTGGGCGCCCATCACTTGCCGCTCAATGGTTTTGTCGCCGATCTTCGCGACCAGCCGGGCTCCGATGGCACTTCGGTTCGCCTTTGAGCCCTCGAGCCAGAGCATCACAAAGTTGCCGGGCCGCGGCGTTGTGTTGTATGCGACCTGAGCGGTTCCGCCGTTGTTATTGACGACGAAGTCGATCAGGCCGTCGCCGTTCAGATCGCCCGTGGCCAGGCCACGGCTGACCTGCATTTCTTTGAGAGCATCGCCCGATGAGTCGCTTACATCCCGGAACTTTCCGTCACCGATATTGAGGAACAACGAGTTCTGTTGCGGAAAAGTGACCGTATCCGAATTCAGGTGGATGTTGTCTTCAATGTGTCCGTTAACGAAGAGTAGGTCTTCGAGCCCGTTGTTGTTTGCATCGAAAGTGTCGATGCCCCAGCTCAGGCGATTTCGCGACACCTCGCCGACGCCACGCAGGTCCGAGCTTTCTTGAAAAAGCCCCTTGGATATCTGCAGGTAAAGACTCGTCACCTCAGATTGAAAATTGGTGACCATGATATCTTCGAGTCCATTCAGGTCAACGTCGGAAAAGTCAGCCCCCATGCTCCCCTCTTCCCGTCCCATTTCGTCGTAGGCGACGCCAGCAAGCTGGGCGATATCCGTAAATGTTCCGTTCCTGTTCTGCCACAGCTGATTTGGGGTTGTGTCGTTCGCGACGTAGATATCTGTCCAACCGTCCTTGTCGATGTCGCCGATCGCCATGGCAAGGCCTTTTTCTGCAGTTCGAATGCCGGCGGCGTCACTTACATTGGTAAATCGCCCGCTTCCTTCGTTCCTCCAAAGCTGATCGGTGACCGGCTGAAAAAGCACGGGAGTGGGATAGATAAGCGTTCTGTTACGGAACGAACGCGGGGCATTTGCCGGTGAAAAATCAACGTAACGAACAATGAAGATATCCAGGTCGCCGTCGTTATCGTAGTCAAGAAATCCGGCACTCGTCGACCATTTTCCGTCTGCGGCCAAACCTGAGATGTCGGTCACATCTTCGAAGTTCGTTCCCGTATTCCTAAGCAGAATGTTCCGTCCTTCGAAACTCGTCAGCAGAAGGTCTATGTTTCCATCGTTGTCGAAGTCGCCCGCGGCCGCTCCCATTCCGTAAAAACGGCTCGGGAGTTTCCATTCTTCGGTCTTGTCGGTGAAATTGCCTTTGCCGTCATTGAGGTAGAGCCGCGTGTATTGGTCCGGCGTCCGTACTTCGGTCGCGATCGAACCGCTATTGACCAGCAAAACGTCGGGAGCACCGTCACGGTTAAAATCTGTGACGACGACGCCGCTGCCGATCACTTCAGGCATTAGCTTCGCATCCGTTCTTGATGGAACGTGTTTGAATGAAATTCCCGAAGATGCGGTCGCGTCGGAAAAAGAGATCGAAGCTTCGTAGTCGGCAGCCGGCGCGTTGTTCACCGGCCCGGAACTTCCGCTGCAACCGGTGAAAGCGAGTTGGGCAGCGATGATGAGAACAAGTTTTTGATTTATCGATCTCATTTTAGTCGATTCATTTCTTCCACGGCCGCTTTTGCCTCTTCCGTCCGGCCAAGCCGCGTGTATGACTCGGCAATGTATTGATAAAGAACTGGCTTGGTCTGAGCGTCGGAGACCTCAAGTGCTTGCCGAGCGATCACGATGACGTCGGGGTACTGCTGCTGGTTCCATTTATCCTGAAGCTCATAGATCAACTGGACCTTTCGAAGTGCTCGATTTTCCTCTGAAGTGATCTTAGCCTGAGCATCTTCCGTCCGCTTGCGTAATTCCTCTGCCCGAGCGACGTCTCCTTTCGCAAAGTGTGAACGGCTGAGAGCGTTAAGGGCGGTGACGTTCTCGGGCTGCAAGACGATGACGCGTTCGAGCAATACCCGGGATTCTTCATCCTTTCCCTGACGCGAAAAGACCAGAGCCCGAAGCGTCATTTCACTAACGCGTCGTTCGCCTTCGATGCGGGGCCAAAATTTCGCAAGCAAGGCATCGGCCTCGTCAAACCTCCCGGTGTTGTAGTAGCCGCCGGCGAGCAGGGCCGCCAGATCGATATTTTCCGGGTCCGCCGCAACGAGCGGCTCGGCAGAAGTTACGACATCGGCGAAACGCCCTAGGCGAAAGTAAGCCCGGGCGAGATTTGCCTTATCATTGGCCGACAGCGAACCTTCCGGCTCGCTCCCAAAGAGATCGATAAGGGCCTGCCAATCTTCGCGTTTAATCAGTGCGGAAGTGTAGGTGTCCTTCACCTTTGTTGCCCGAGGAAATTTCTCCCTGATCTTCTTTAGAGATTCGTAGTCGGAGGGTTGAAGGGGCATTCCCGAAGCGAGAACCTGCTCGATCCGGGCGAGTTCGCCGAGGGATGCCTTGTCAGCGGCCAAGGCCTGCTTGTCGCGCTCGCGAGCATCAGAGCATCCGCCGAGCCCGGCCGAAACGGCGAGCAGCAGAATGATGAATATCTCTCTGGGAATTCGCGGGCAAACTTTGATGGACACTCCGTCAAAGATAACCCGTTTTTATGCGGCTTTCAACAATTGCTTGGCAATGACCAGACGCTGGATCTCGCTGGTGCCTTCGCCGATGGTGCAAAGCTTTGCGTCTCTCCAATACTTCTCGGCGGGGTATTCTTTCGTGTACCCATAGCCGCCGTGTATTTGGATCGATTCTTCGGCAACGCGAACTGCCGTTTCCGAGGCATAAAGCTTTGCCATCGCTGATTTCTGGGTGACCGATTTGCCGGCATCTTTCATCGCCGCGGCCTGAAGCGTAAGCAGCCGAGAGCACTCGATCTGCGTGGCCATATCGGCGAGCTTGAACTGAATGGCCTGAAACTCGGCAATCGGTTTGCCAAACTGCTCACGTTCCTTTGCATACCTGATCGCAGCCTCGTAAGCACCTTGGGCGATACCTACCGAAAGCGCCGCGATCGAGATGCGTCCGCCATCGAGAATCTGCATCGCTTGCAGAAATCCTTCGCCCTCATTCCCGAGCAAATTCTCTTGCGGGACGTAGCAATCTTCAAAGACGACTGACGCTGTCTCAGAGGCCCGCATTCCGAGCTTGTTCTCTTTCTTATCCGGGCGGAAGCCTTCCATTGATTTATCGAAAATGAAGGCTGAAATGCCGCGGTTTCCTTTTTCTCTATCAGTAACGGCAACGGCGACGAGCGTGTTACAAGCGATGGCGTGGGTGATGAAATTCTTAGAGCCATTCACCTTCCAGCCGCCGTTCGAGCGGATCGCATTGGTGCGTGTGCCCGATGCATCGGAACCAGCTTGCGATTCCGTCAATCCCCACGCGCCGAACGACTCACCTTGAGCAAGCGGCACAAGATAATCCTTTTTCTGCTGCTCGGTGCCGAACATATAGATGTGGTTCGAGCAAAGCGAATTGTGAGCTGCGACCGAAAGCCCGACCGAACCGCAGACGCGGCCGAGCTCTTCGATGATGGTGGCATATTCCACATAGCCCATCGCCGAGCCGCCGTATTCTTCGGGAAAAAGGACGCCCATCAGGCCGAGCTCGGCGAGCTTTGGCCGAAGTTCGATAGGGAAGTGCTGACTCTCGTCCCACTCCATAACGTGCGGGCCGATCTCTGCCTCCGCAAATTCCCTGATGCTGTACTTTATCTGCTGCTGTTCTTCTGTGAGTTCGAAGTTCATAGGTATATAACGAAATATTATGATTACATAATGCACGGTTTTGGGGCAAGTTTTCCCTGCGTAATTGTTTCGCAGATGGGCGAGAAGCTAGAATCAAAGAATGCAGAAAAAGGGAAGGGAACTTACGACCGATGACGAGATACGCGAATTGCTTCGGCAGACGCAAACGATCGCCGTCCTTGGGATAAAGCCGGAGACGCACGCGATGCAGCCGGCGTTTTACGTGCCAAAGTATATGCAGGACGCGGGATACAAGATCATTCCCGTGCCTGTTTATTACCCGGAAGTTACGGAAATTCTCGGCGAGCCCGTCTTCCGTGACCTTCGCACGATCGCGGGCGAGGTCGATATGGTCAATGTTTTTCGCAGGCCGGCTGACATCGACAAGCACATTGAAGAGATCATCGCTGCAAAGCCGAAGTCGGTTTGGTTTCAGCTAGGAATACGGAACGAGGGGGCCGCAAAGGCTTTCATCGAAGCAGGGATCGACGTTGTGCAGGACCGATGCCTTTTGGTCGAACATCGAGCTCTTTTACGATGATCGGGTGGGTTTTTTTGGTGCGAGGAGCGAACGGATCTCTCGCTCATCAAGCGAACGGTAGCGGCCGACGGGCAAGCCTAGATCGTCGATCATTCCAATTCGAATACGGCGGAGCTTGACGACGGAATGGCCGATCGAGTCGAACATCTTTCTGATCTGCTGGTTGTGGCCCTCGTATAGCGTGACCTCATACCAGCCGTTCTTGTCGGTCGGCTTTAGCGGTGTGATCTCTGCCGGTGCGGTCTTGAATCCATCGGGCAGCCGGACGCCGCGGGCAAGTTTCCTGATCGCTACCTCGGGCGGAAGCCCTTTTACCTTAACGAGATAGACCTTCGGTATTTTTTTAGAGCCGGCGACGGCGTTGGTGAAGTCGCCGTCATTGGTCATTATGATCAAGCCTTCGGTATTGAAATCAAGGCGGCCGACCGGATGCAACCGGCCGTGGCCTTTGATCAGGTCGGTGACGAGCTTACGGCCTTCCGGGTCGGCTACGCTCGAAAGATAGCCCTTCGGTTTGTTGAGCAGAAAATATACACTCTCCCGATTGGCTAGGAGCGGGTTGATCAGCTTTCCGCGGACCTTGATATGGTCCTTATCCGGATCGGCCTTCGTGCCGAGCTCGGTCACGACCTCGCCATTGACGGTCACCTCGCCGGCGCGTATCAATTCCTCGGCCGCACGCCGCGAAGCCACACCGGCTTGTGAGATCAATTTTTGAAGTCTTTCCATATAAATAGCTGTTAGCTGTGAGCTATACGCTGTAAGCCGCGTGCGAGACTGGCTCACCGCTCACGCTTTACTGAACAAGGTCTTCGAAATCCTCGACCGACGGTAAATCGTTCAGATCCTTCAATCCGAAATGTATTAGAAACTCTTTCGAGGTTCCGTACTGCATCGGGCGGCCGACGGTTTCCTTGTGGCCTTTTGTTACGATGAGCCGCTTTTCAAGCAGTGTTTTGATTGCGGATGCCGACTGCACGCCCCGAATCTCGAGGATCTCCGGAACGGTCACCGGTTGCTTATAGGCGATGACGGCGAGCGTTTCGAGTGCAGCGATCGAGAGCTTGGCCGAGGGCCGCGTCTTCAGGAATCGGCGGACGTCTTCGTGCAGCTCGGTCCGCGTCGCTATCTGCCAGCCGCCGGCGACCGCCCGGACCTGCAAGCCGCTTTCGCGAGTGTCGTATTCCTCGCAAAGTGCCTCAAGAGCTGCCTCGACGCTCGCCTTGTCCTCTTCGAGCACGTCCGCGATTGTGCGGGCCATGATCGGCTCATCGGCCACAAAGATCAAGGCCTCGGCAAGTGCCATTAGCTCGCCGGTGCTCCGCGATCGTTTCGCTGTTTCTACTGCTTGTTCTACTTGTTCTGCTTCTTCTGACATCAAACTTTCTTCAGGATTATGTCGTCAAACGTCTGTTTCTGTATCAATTTAACGCTCTCGGTCCGGACGACCTCGAGCACGGCGATGAAGGCCGTTACTAGCTCGCGGCGCGTTTCAAATTCTTCAAAAAAGCTGGCGAGGCTTAATTCGGCGTGCTCGAAGATACGCTGTTTGAGCCGCTTTATCATGTCGGCAAGCGAGACCTCGTCCCGCTCGATCTCCATCGTTATCTTCTCTTTCTGCCGCTCGACTATCTTCTGGAAGATCGTTATTAGGTCGAAGACCGTTGCGCTGATCTCGGCATTGTTGTCGTCGCTTTCGATCTTGCCGCGCGGAAAGACGGCCTGTTCGATGGTCGCTTTTTCATAGAGCATCTGGGCGGCCGACTTATATTTCTCGTATTCGAGCAGGCGATCGACGAGTTCCTTTCGCGGGTCTTCCACCTCTTCGTCCGGTTCGGCGAAAGGGTCGCGGGGCAGCAGCATCTTCGATTTCACCTCGATAAGCTGCGCCGCCATCACCAGAAAATCCGCCGCGACGGCGATATCGAGCGTCTTCATCAGGCGAATGTAGCTGAGATATTCGTCGGTGATGCGGGCGATCGGAATATCGAAGATATTCGCCTGCTCCTGCCTGATCAAATAAAGCAAAAGGTCGAGCGGCCCGGCAAAATCGCCGATGCGAACGCTGATCTCGTCCCGCGACTCCGTGACGATCTCGGCCGTTTCCGTGAGGAAATCAAAGGTATATTGTTCTTGCTCTTCCTGCATTAGGGAAACTCGCATTTTAGCCTATAGGGCGGGCGCAAGCGAAGGCGAAGCGTAAGAATTGCGTAACATCCGCAGGCGAATCAAATATATTTCGTTTCTCGGAGGTAGATGATGTTATCTATCCGCGGTGGTTCGTGGCCGGCGTCGCGGATGATCGTCATCAGGTTGCCGCGGTGGGTGGTGGAATGAAGAAGGACGTGCGTCAGCAGTTCGCGGTAGGTGTTCTCGAACGGCACGCCCTCGCTCGAGCGGTATCTGACGGTGATATCGAGGCCCTCGTCGTCGAACCGCCGCAACAGCTTATCGAAGAGATCCGCGTTTTCGCGGGCCATCTGTCCGCAGTCCTCTATCGACATCGGCGGCCAGAAGTCGAATCCGGTCGAGTCCTTCCCGTAAAGCCGCTCGTAATATTCACGCTCCGTAACGAGCAAATGAGCCAATATCCCGACCGCCCGCGGCAGTTCAACGCCCTTCAGGGCGACGACCATCCGCCGATTGGCCCAGTCGTTATAAGCAAAAAGCTGCCGAAGATGTTCGATGGTCTGCACGAGCTAGATGATAAATGATAATTGAAAAATGATGAATGGAAGCCTTTTGGCAATGCACCGAGCATCGTTTCCCGCAGCCATTTATCATCTATTATCTATCATTTATGAATTAGTTGTCGGCCGCGTATTCTTTCAGGTCTTCGAGCCGGATGACGGTCAGGGCGTGTTCGTGCGTGGCGCTTAGAAAGACCTGCGGGGCCATGCCGTGTTCGAGCGCCTCTTTCCAGCGGAGCATGCAGAGGCACCACTTATCGCCGTGCTTCAAACCGGGAAACGCCCACTCCGGCCGCGGCGTCGAAAGGTCATTGCCCGCCGACTTTGAAAACGCGAGAAACTCGTCCGTCACCCGCACACAGACCGTGTGCCGCCCCGTGTCGTCCACGCCCGTCTTGCAATAGCCGTCGCGGTAGAAACCCGTCATCGGGTCCGTGCAGCAGCTCTCAAGCTCGCCCCCGAGCACATTTCGCGGCTTCGGCTTATGCCCGTTGCCATTCCCATTCGTATAGCTCATGCCGCTATTCTACGGAATCGTCGAGATGGTGTCGATCTCCGAGTACTGCCCGACCGCGTCGTTGCCCTTCAGGTATCGGGCGCGGATGCGGACGAGCCGCGGCAGGTTCTCCGGCCCGGCGGGAATGTGAAGCTCGGCCGGCGAACGCACAAATCGCCCCGCGGGCCGCCATTCCTTCTCCGCATCGAGCTGCATTTGGACGTCGATGCCGGTAAACTTGCCGCGTTTGAAGCGAACGCTGACGATATTTCCGGGCTCGGCCGTGAGGCTTGGGTTCGGTTTGGCGTCGTTAAGGTCGGCAGACTCGCCACGGATCGGCCGAATGCCGAGCGAGGCCTCATTCTCAGCCGAAAAATTTGGCGAAACGCGAATGCGCTCGACCGCCTCGGCGATTCGGCGATAAACTCCGACCGCGGTTCCGGGCGGCGGCGTAAGCGACGAAGGCTGCGGGAAATCATTAAGCGGCGAACCGGGCCGACCGGACAAAACATGCCGCCGATAGCTCGCCGCGGCTCGTCGGAAATTCTCGACCGCGACCTGATTTTGCGCCAGCCACGCAAGTGTCGCCGCATCGGCCTCGACCTCGGCGACCTCCGCCGGCGAAAAACCCAACTCCGCCGCTTGCTCTGCAAACTTGGTCGCGAAATTCCGCATCCACGCCGCCTGCTTAGCCAAACCCAGCGGAAACCAACGGTTACTCGGCCTCATATTCAATAAACCTCGGCAATTTCAAAGGAAATATCGTACAGCGTCGGAACAACGCCAGCCAAATGCACCGAAATTATACCAAGCATTTCTCGCAACATCAACAAGTTGCGGTGCAATAAGCACATGTCGCAGTGCGACAAAACACTATCGCAACGCACCCCCTATACATTGCGGTGCAATATGACAAAGTTGCACCGCGAGTTCCTCAACTTGCACCGCGAGTATGCGTAGTCGCGTCGCAACAACACGTTATTGCACTGCAATATCATGATGTTGCAGTGCGATATCACGAAGTCGCAAGAAATGTTCGGGATAGTTTCTTTAACGGAAGGCTACTTTATTAACTCGAGGGCCTTTTCTATTGGGCGGGCGATGACTGCGCGGTCGCCGGCGACGACTATCGGGCGATTGAGAAGCCCCGGATTCGCGACGATCGCCGCAATAATCTCATTTTCAGGCGTCTCCAGCGTAAATCCGCGTTCCTTAAACTCTTTTTCCTTCGTCCGAAGCAGCCCGAACGCCGGTATCTGCAGCTTCCCGAGCAGCATTTTCACATCCGCCGCCGTCAGCCGCTCCTTAAAATAATCAACCTGCTCAAACTCAACGCCATTCCCCCGGAACAGCCCCGCCAAATTACGACAAGTCGTTCAAGTAGGCTTTTCGTAGATCAACGGCTTCATAATAGATGCTCTGCTAACAAAGTGTTTGTCTCATTGAAGCTCGGACGAGTTTACCATCAACGAAAACGAAATTTACCAGCCCCAAATTGCCGAGCGTTACATAGTGAAGAATGGTGCCGTCCGCGGCTTTTTGGTGTGGCTCACCGAATCTTCTCACTACGTCATCAGAGGTTACGCCAAAGGAGATGCCGTCGACGTCCCATTTATCGGAAGTGACTTCCATCCGAATGACTGAATGATCTTTATCGTTACCGATCTTGCGAAGCGTCAACTCAAGCCCAGGATAGGAATAGTCAATATAGCTTTCCGGCTCGCCGCTGCAGGCGTCTGCCGTATCTAGATGATCTCGGCTCTGCTTGTTTGGCTTTCCGAGTTTCTTCTTTACCTCTGCAAGCGTTGATCCTGCTCGGACTCCGTTGACAACAAGATCGACCTCAGTCAGCCGGCGTCCTGTATCGATTTCCGGCGATTTGTTCGTCGATGGAGGAGTACTTACAGCGATGTCGTTTATGGCCGTCGTTATCTCCGGCCGAGCACAACCTATCAGCGACACGGCAGCCAGACCGATTAACGCTACGGCCTTTAACCAAGAGCTATTTGATACCCATGTTCTCATACACTTTCTGCAATGTTTCCGAAGCAATTGCTCGGGCTTTTTCGGCGCCGGGGTTTAGGATGGCGCGGAGCGTTTCGTCGTCGTATTGTTTGACGCGTTCCTGGAATGGGCGGAGGAATTCGACGGTGGCTTCGGCGAGTTCGGTTTTGAAATGGCCGTAGCCTTTGCCGGCGAAATGGGCGATGCATTCTTCGTCCGTTTTGCCGGTCAGCAGGCGATAAATGGTCAGCAGATTGTTGATTGCTGGGCGCGTTTCGTCGAACTCGATCGTCGTGCCGCTATCGGTTACGGCCCGTTTGATCTTCTTCGTGACGGTATCGGCGTCGTCGAGCAGGAAGATCGAACCGGCGGCGTTCTCGTCGGACTTCGACATCTTCTTTTCGGGCTCCTGCAGCGACTTTATGCTCGCACCGGCCTTCGGAATGTAGGGCTCGGGCACCTTGAATGTCTCGCCGTAGTCGCGGTTGAAACGCTCGGCGAGGTCGCGGCTCAGCTCAAGGTGCTGCTTCTGATCCTGCCCGACCGGGACGAGATCGGTCTGGTAAAGCAGGATGTCCGCGGCCATCAGGATCGGATAAGTAAAGAGCCCGACGCCGGCACGCTCGGCGTTGCCCTTGCCTTTGTCCTTGAACTGCGTCATCCGCTCGAGCTCGCCCATGCGTGCGATGCAGGAAAGCGTCCAGGCGAGTTCGGCGTGTTCGGGGACGTCGGATTGAATAAAGATGGTCGAACGCGAGGGGTCAACGCCCGCGGCGAGATAAATGCGGGCGAGGTCGAGCGTCGCCTTTCGCAAGGCCGCCGGCTCCTGCGGGAGCGTTATCGCGTGGAGATTCACGATGCAGTAAAACGCCTCGTACTCATCCTGAAGCGCCACCCAATTCTTTAACGCGCCGAGGTAGTTGCCAATGTGAAGCTGCCCCGTAGGCTGGGCACCGCTGAAAATTCTTTTTGTCATTATGGAGCGATGATCTTTCCGCTAAGCGGCCTTCTTAACCGGGTCGAGCGAGCGTTGGGCGTGCGACATCCGGCCCATCAAAAGTGCAGGCACAGAAATGTCCTCATCGAGCTCTTCCCAGTGCAGCCCAACGCCGCCGCCGCTGATGATGTATTGAGCCAGTTGATCGGACGTCGCATTGGCGAGCCGCGGGAAATATGCGAGCGGAACACCGAGCTGACGCCCGTCAGACAATTTAACCCACATATTGTCGCTATCGAATGACAGCGAAACTGCAGTCGGTTCAGATACCAAAGTGTTCATTCCAGGCCTCCTCGATCTCGGCACGTCTATTATTGATGATTCGCAGGATATTGTTAAGCTCCTTAGCGGAGAAGCCATGAGAGTTCGCAAGCGACGGTTCGGGGAAAAGCCAGAACTTCGCAAGGCATCGTTCCCGTCGAACGTGGATATGCACGGGCTCAAGCGGATCGCCTTCGTTCGAGTAGAAAAAGAAACGAAAGCCGGCTTCTGCGAAGACTAGCGGCATAGATCGACCAACTCTAATAAATAGCGTAAAGCACGTAAACCAGCCCCATCAGGAACGGATAAAGTATGAACCGGAAAACGCCGATGTAGATCAAAAACATCAGGATCAGGAACCCGAACTGCTCAAGGAAATCGAAGATCGGCTGAGTGCTCGGCGGCAGAAACGTAGAAAGTATTTTGCTGCCGTCGAGCGGGGGAAAGGGCAGCAGATTGAACACAAAGAGCGAAAGATTGAGCAGCATCAGGTTGCTGACGAACATCGCCAGCGGATTGGTCGCCCCGCCGAAGAGGTCATTTGGCGTAAAGCCGTAAATGAAAAGCACCTTCGCCAGAACAATGCCGATGATGAGCAGGATCAGGTTCGCGAGAACGCCGGCGACCGAGACCATCACGTTCGCGAGCTTGTAGTTCGTCCAGTTGCTTGGGTTTACCGGCGTCGGTTTGCCCCATCCGATAAGCGGAATCGAGCCGAGTGCTCCGCCCATGGTTCCCAAGATAAATGCAACTACCGGGATCAGCAGCGTGCCGATCGGGTCGGTGTGGGCGACCGGGTTGAGCGTGACGCGGCCGAGCATAAAGGCCGTGTCGTCGCCAAATTTGTGCGACATCCATGCGTGGCCAGCCTCGTGGGCCGAGACCGCAAGAAGCAGCACGACCATGAAAACTATGAGGTGGCTCGCCAAGACTGCCAGATCGATATCGCCCATTTAAACTCCTATAGATCTTCGGTTTACAACTCTTAAGTACCGATAAAAGAAACGCCCGATGCGTTGTTTTTATTATTCGATTGTGCCATTCTTTTACGACAAAATAAAACATTCCAGGGGGTTACGTAATGCTAAATAAACTTTTGTTCGGCGGTGAGACTGGTTTGTCCTTGCAGGCAAACGCGGGGCTTGCGTTGCTGCGTATCTTTGCCGGTGTCGCGATGGCTTTCGCACATGGACTCGGGAAATTGCCGCCGGCCGAGGGACTCATCGGCCGTGCGGCGGAGATGGGCTTCCCGATGCCGGCCTTATTTGCCTGGGCGGCGGCACTGTCTGAGTTCGTTGGCGGCATCCTTCTCGCCCTCGGCTTGCTGACTCGGTTGTCGAGCTTCTTCATCGCGGTAACTATGCTGGTCGCTCTCGTCGGCGTGCATGGAGCTGACCCGTTCAACATTCAGGAGAAGGCTTTTCTGTTCCTTTTCATCGCGATCGCATTTATGCTGAAGGGCTCGGGCGATTGGAGCGTTGACAGCTTTTTGCGGAAGTAGATCGTTTCGGCCCATATGAAAAAGCACATAGTTTGCATAGCCAGCGAGCACAAAGGGAACGAGTTTCTCGAAGAGTGCCAGAACGCCGATTGGTTCGTGACGCTCGTGACGCGCAAGAAGCTACTCGATGAGCCGTGGGCGTGGACGGCTCTCAACGACGTCCGGACCGTAGAGAATGACGCGAGTGTCGACGACTATGTCCGGGCGGTGACGAATGTCGCCGGGATGCGGCACATTGACCGCGTCGTCGGGCTGGACGAGTTCGATGTCGTCACCGCCGCCCGTGCCCGCGAACATCTCCAGCTTGGCGGAATGACCTATTCGCACGCCGTCCGCTTTCGCGATAAATACGCCATGCGGAACATTGCCAACGAGGCCGGAATCGCCTGCCCCGATTATATTTGCCCTGTGAATCCGGACGAGATAAATGCCTTTCTCGATCGTGTCCCCGCGCCGTGGATCGTAAAACCGCGGCATGAGGTTTCGGCATTTGGCATCAGAAAATGTGAAACGAAAGAGCAGGTCTGGGAAGTGCTCAACGACCTCGACGACCGAAATAATTGGCGAGACCATCCGTCGCAGTTCCTAATCGAAAAGTTTATCGAGGGAGATGTCTTTCACGTTGATGCGGTCGTCCATAATGGAAAGGTCGTCGCCGCGGGTGTGAGCCGCTACGGCCGTCCGCCCTTTTCGGTCTCGCACTACGGCGGCGTGTTTACGACATCCGTCGTCGAATATGGTTCAAAGGAGCGGAAAGAACTTGAGAAGCTAAACGCCAAACTCCTGAAAGAGTTTAAGTATGAAGAGGGCGTAACACACGGCGAGTTCCTACGGAGCAACGAGGACGGCGAGTTCTATTTGCTTGAGGTCGCGTGCCGCGTCGGCGGCGCCTATATCGCGAACGTGCTCGATAGTGCATGCGGGTTCAATCTGTGGCGCGAATGGGCAAAACTCTCGATCGCCGATAAAGATCATCCCTACGAAAAGCCGAAGGTGCGAAAGGAATATGCCGGCGTCGCCCTTGCCCTTTCAAAAGACGAAGAACCGGACACCTCGCACTACAACGACCCCGAGATCGTTTATCGGATAAAAAAGCCAAAGCACGTCGGGCTTATCTTTCACTCGCCCGACCGCTCGCGCATCAACGAACTGCTCGAAGAATACACAAAGCGGATCGGCGACGACTTTCTCGCGGTCGCCCCCGCGAAGGAACGTTACGACGATTAGGCTGCGACATTGAGCAATCGAAGGCGGCTGCGGCCGCTCTTTTCTTTTACGGGCCGAATCGCTATCCTCTGTATTTTTATGACGCCGCGAGTTTCAACCGAAGTTCATTCCCCGGATCTGCTCGATCACGGGCTTGAGCCGTATTTTCAGGAGCTTTTGAAGTTCGAATCGACCAAGGAGCTTGAGGCGTCGGCATTGCATGCCGAAATTCGCGAAGAGGCCGAGCGGATCCTCAATGGAGTAGTTCACGAGGAGACCGCCGAGCGACCCAATGGTGAAGTGGCTGCGGATATAATAAAGACGATCGCCTGGAACATCGAACGCGGTTGCGTTTTCGAGGGCATTCTTGAATCGCTCAAGGCTCACGATGACCTGCGCGATAAAGACGTGCTTTTGCTTACCGAGCTTGACCATGGCATGGCCCGGAGCGGGAATCGCTTTGTTGCCCAAGAGATCGCCCGTGAGCTCGGGATGAATTACGCATTTGCCCCGGTCTATATCGCGCTGCAAAAAGGCAGCGGGGTTGAGGCGATGGCCGAGGGCGAGAACACGAAGTCGATTCACGGCCTTGCGATGTTCTCGAAGTGGCCGATGCGCAATATCCACGCCGTCCCGCTCCCGAATGGCAAAGACAAGATGTGGGGCAAGGAAAAGCGGCTTGGCTGGCTCCGGGCGTTGATCGCCGACATCGAGCATCCGGCGGGAACTTTCCGGGCGGTGACCGTCCATCTTGATTCGCACTGCTCGCGTGCCCATCGGCGGCTGCAGATGCAGATCATCCTTGATCATCTCGAAACGCTGGCTCCGCTACCGACCGTGATCGGCGGCGACTGGAACACGACGACATTCAACTCGCAGAGCTCCCGACGGGCGATAATGGGTTATTGGCGGCGTGTTTTAATGGGGCCGAAGAACGTGGCGAAAAATCATTTGCCGCACCCGGAACGATATTTCGAGCGGCCGCTTTTCAAAATGCTCGAACGCCGCGGGTACGATTTCCGCAGCCTCAATGAACTTGGCGCCGGTACGCTGCACTATCACGTCGAGAGCATCGAAAAGAACACAAACCTCCGCGACTGGGTGCCGGAGTGGTGTTTCCCCTTTATTTTCTGGGCGGCGAACCGCGTTGGCGGGAGCGTCTCGGGCCGGCTGGACTGGTTTGCCGGGAAAGGCATCGAGCCCGCACATGAAGCGGCCGTCAAAACGATCGGCGATCTCCGCGATGCCAGCGGCACGCCGCTTTCAGACCACGACGCCATCGGCTTGGACTTTCGCATTTCGGGAGCTTAGACTCTGACTAACGGAGAACATAATGGAAGTTTCATTTTCACAAACACTTAGTTTCGACGCGGCGACCTTTGAATACGAGGCGGTCGCCCACGAGAACGGCAACGCAACAACGATCAAATTCCCGGTCGACGAAAAAAAGGTCAGCCCCGGCGACGCGGTCGTCGTCGTTTCCGGCGAAGAGATCCACTTTCACGGGATGATCTCATCGATAGCGGACGGATACGCCTACGTCTCCGACCCGAAGGGCTCGCTTCTGCCAGCCGGGGCCGTAAATTGAGAAATTAGTTGATAATTGATAAATGATAGTCGATAATTTGTGGTCAGGACTGATCGGGAATATCGGCTGATCTCGAATTGGCGCAGCTCGCCACCGGCCGGCTCAACGGCTTAATAGACGCGGAAGAAGGATGAAACTGGAAGAACTTTCATTTTTCATCTCTCATTTATCATTTGTGATTTCGGGGATGTAGCTCAGCTGGGAGAGCGCGGCGTTCGCAATGCCGAGGTCAGGGGTTCGATCCCCCTCATCTCCACCAAGCTTAAGAAAGCGTGGCTTACATTCGGCCACGCTTTTTGTATTCGCGGACGTGTGCGGGGAGCTCGATGCCTTCGGTAAGCTTTGCATCGGGCAGAGGTTCGCCAGCATACGTTTCAAGCGGGACGACTCCGGCCCAGACGTTCATCTCGTAATCTTCTTCGTCATCTTTCGGGTCGCCGGTGCGCATCTTTGCCGAGGCCTCTTCGATCGGGAGCCGCAGGACCGACGTCGCTTTCATTTCAAGTTCATTTGGCCAGCGGATCTCGGGCCAGCGACCGGGGATCACGTGGTCGGTGAACGCCTCGAGTGCCGCGTATTTTTCGTCGGCGTCGGTAACGAGTTCGGCCCGGCCGAGAACGACGACCGAACGGTAGTTGATCGAATGATGAAACGCCGACCGGGCAAGCACGAGCCCATCGACATGCGTTATCGTAACGCAGACATCGGCGCCCGCCGCGAGATTTCGCAACATCCGGCTGGCCGCTGAACCGTGGATGTAAAGATGATCGCCGATGCGGGCGTACCCGGTCGGGATCACATACGGCTGGCCCTCCACGACAAAGCCGACGTGGCAGATAAACCCCGCGTCGAGGATCGAATAGATCGTCTCGCGGTCATAAGCCCCACGAGCCGGTAGCCGCTTAACTTTGGTGCGGTCGGTTTTTGAAAATGTCGCCATCGATGAGAAAGACGTAACAGCGGTCGTGGATTAGGTCATCTCAAGAAGTTAGATCACTGAGGAACGCGAAAAATCTACGGATAATATTCGATCATCCGCGTTGCGATGAACTGAAAGGCCACACCGGGGTAAAATGACGTGGTTACGGACGAAAAGAACCCGACCAGGTTTCCGCGCTCGTCGTGCCGAAAGTCAGAATATTCAAGAGATTGCCAAAAAGCCGGCTTCTCGCGGTCGTTAACGATCCAGCGAAGCGATATCAAATTACCTGAATCGTCCCATGAGATCTTTTCTTCCCATTTCCGCTTCAGCGAGTCCTCGCGTACAGAACGAATAACTCGGTCTTCTTCGTCAAATTGATCCAATTCGGTCGCTCGAATGGTTCCGTCTGGGCATATTTCTGTGTACTGATGGTCATTTGACGGAGCGATGGTCTCTCGACGAACTGTAAACTCAGGGCAAAGTCCCTTTTGTTCCGGCAGACTCGCGTTTGGGGAAAACTTTACTTGACCCGCCGGAATCTCTTTCCCAGATCGGTCGAAATACTGAAACTTTATGGTCGTTTTCCCGTCGGCTCTCGTATAGGTAGTTTTTCGATTTATCCCGTTCTCTCCGTAAGTAATTGACTCTTCAATTCGCCCTTCCTGGTCAAATTTATGAATAGAGATCGGAACTTGAATATTTGGAACACTGCGGCCATCGTAAACAAGATAAGTCCAGATATTTGCTGAGGACTTGACCCTGCCTTTCAGTTCGTCATCAAGTAGGGGCGTCGAAACTTTCTGCCCAAGAGACACACCCGCACAGTTCGCGAAAAGTACTAATGCGGTGAACAAATTTCGGATCAGGCTGGCACGCATACTTCCTCCGTCGTCGATTGGTCTTGCCGCATTATAAACGTAGCCGATGAGTCCGGTAAACACTTTTTTCAATGCGTCATTTACAGCTCATCCAGTCGTCTCCTGCGCCGATCTCGGCGATTAGCGGGGCGTCGAGAATTGCGGCGGCTTCCATTTCGCGTTTGATGATGGCGGAGGCCTGCTCGACCTCGCCCTTCGGAGCTTCGAAGAGAAGTTCGTCGTGGACCTGCATTATCATCTTGGTCTCGAGCCCGGCGTCGCGGAGCGCTTTGGCGACGTTGATCATCGCTATCTTGACGATGTCGCTCGCGGTGCCTTGTATCGGCATATTGATCGCCTCGCGTTCGGCCCGCGAACGGACGGCGAAGTTGCGGTCCTTGATGCCGGGGAAGTAGCGGCGGCGGCCGAAGAGCGACGTGACGTAGCCCTTTTCGCGAGCCTCCTCGGGAATGCGGTCCATGTATTCGCGAATGCCCTTATAGGTCGCGAAGTAGTCGTCGATGACCTTTCGAGCTTCCTGTTTCGAGATGCCGACACGCTGCGAGAGCCCGAACGCCTCGACCGCATAGGCGATGCCGAAATTGACGATCTTCGCCAGCCGACGCTTTTCCTTCAGGTCCTTTTCATCTGTCGCTCCAAAGACGAGCCGGGCCGTTTTTGCGTGGATGTCCTCATTATTCTGATACGCCTCAAGCATCACCGGGTCTTTGGTGATGTGGGCCAGAATGCGGAGCTCAAGCTGCGAATAATCGGCGGAAATGAGTTTGTTGCCCGGTTCGGGAATGAACGCCCTACGGATCTGCTGGCCCATCTCGGTGCGGACCGGGATGTTCTGCAGATTCGGCTCGGTCGAACTGAGCCGGCCGGTCGCGGCTACGGTCTGATTGAGCACGCCGTGGATACGGCCATCGGTGCCGACCATCTTCGGGAGCGAATCGGCATAGGTCGCCTTGAGCTTGTCCATCTCGCGATAGTCGATGATGAGCTGGGCGATCTCGTGGTCAACGGCAAGCTCGGCGAGCACGTCCTTGCTGGTCGAGATCTGGCCCGTCGCGGTCTTTTTGCCGGTGGCGATGTTGAGGTCCTGAAAGACCTCGCCGACCTGCTTTGGCGAGCCGATGTTGAACTCGCGGCCGGCGATCTTAAAGACCCGCTCGGAAAGCGTGGCGAGTTCCTTTGAGATCCTTTCGGAGAAATCGTGCAAAGCTTCGGAATCGATCTTCATCCCGGCCGTTTCGATATCGGCGAGGATCGCCTCGAGCGGGACCTCGACCTCGTCGTAAATGCGGGTCAGCTTGTCCTCGGCGATCTTTTTTCGAAACTGCGGCACGAGCTGATAAACCATGTCGGCACGCTCGGCGGCCTCGAAGCCTGAGGCTGTAAAACCGTCGGGCGTTTCGATCGCCGGGTAGGCATTAAGGTGGTTCTGAGCGAGGAACGCGAGCGTAAAATTTGACCGGCCCGAGTCGAGCAGATAAGCGGCGATCATCGGGTCTTCTTTCACCTCGCGGGGCTCAATGCCGAGCGAGCGAAGTACGCCGAGATTGCGTTTGTAATCATGGCAGGCCTTTGTCATGTAAGGGTTAGCGAAGGTGTCGCCGAGCATCCGAAGCGCGTAATCGCTGCCTCCCTCAAAGCCTTCAAGATCAACGAAATGCGAGACGCCGGGCGCATATGAAATAGCAATGCCGAGCGGAGCGACCTTATCAAATGCGCTGTGCCGGTCGCCGCCGTTCGAATCATCAACATCGAAGGCCCATGTTTCCTTTTCCCAAAGCGTGCGGATCAGCTTATCAAGAGCTTCGCGGGTCTTGACGGCTTCATACTTTCGCTCGACCCGTTCGGCTCCGTCCTCGCCGCCATGCATGTCAAAAAGCGTGGCTGCGTCGGAAAATTCCCTCGTCAGCGTGTTAAACTCAAGCTCCCGAAATAGCTCATATGCCTTCTGGCGGTCGGGCTCACGGAAGCGTAGCTGGTCAAGATCGAACTCGACCGGCACTTCGCAATGGACGGTCGCGAGCTCAAGCGACTGCCGGATGATGTCCTGATTGTTTTGAAGGCTCTCGCGATAGGTCTTGTGTGTCACCTTGTCGGCATTCTCCATCGCACCGATCGCCGAGCCGTATTCCAGCACGAGCTTTAGCGCACCCTTTTCGCCGATTCCGGGAGCTCCCGGAATGTTGTCGATCGCATCGCCCATCAGCCCGAGCAGGTCGATGATCTTCGAGGGCGGCACGCCAAACTTCGCCTCGACCCAAGCCTCATCGCACCACTCGATCGGCGGCACCGGTACCTTGCGCTTTAGGTTGGTCGAATTTTGCCGCATGGCGATGACATACGGGTCCTGCACAAGCTGGCAAAGATCTTTATCGTTAGAAACGATCACGGCCTGGAGCTTCTTTTCGGCCGCCTTTTTGGCGAGCGTGCCGATAATGTCGTCGGCCTCGAAGCCGTCGTATTTCAGGATGGGCAGGTTAAATGCCTCGCAAACGCGGACGATGAACGGAAGCTGGGCCGCGAGGTCCTCGGGCATCTCCTCGCGATTGGCTTTGTATGCCTCATAGGAATCATGGCGGAAGGTCGGTGCCGCCGTGTCAAAAACGGCCGCGATGTAATCGGGCTTTTCGTCATTGATCAGCTTGCGGAGCATGTTCGTAAAGACGAAAACAGCCTGCGTCACCTGGCCCTTGCTGTTGCGGAGCGGCTCCTGGCGGGCACCCATCGGGGCGAAGTAGGCCCGAAAGATGTGTGACATCGAATCGATCAGAAATACGCGCTTCATTTCGGGTAAGTGTAGCCGATTGTCGCCGCCGAGCGAAGCATCGCGGCCATTGAGTCTTTGGCGAACTGTTTCTGCAAATATCGAGCAGCCGGGTAGCCGAGATATGTGAAAAGGTGACCCGGCCGCGAGAATGCGAGGAGGCTGTAATGGACCTCGCTGGTTTCCGCGTTCCGCTCGACCAGAAAGAGTTCCTCGCCCGATTCGCCATGATCTTCGAGCGTGCCATATGCAAAGCCGAATCGCTCTGCATCATCAAGCACATAGACGATCCGTGCAGCATTTAAGCTGTGGATACCAAAGTGAGAAACGACGATTGCGACATCGCGTCCTTCCTCGATCGGCGTATCGCCCGGATACGCTCTCGCCCAGCCAATGTCAAACATCGTCCATTCGCGAATCGCCGCCTTCGCCTTCTCCCAAACCTCTTCGCCCACGCCAAGAAGAATGCGATTGCGGTCGACCGTATATCCATCAGGCATCTCACCCCGCGTCGCACCGATCGCGTCGTACGAAAAATCGCCCCGCCCCGCCGAGTCGAGGAACGCGAGAATGTCGTCGTCATCCGGTTTGTGCAAGGTGAACATATCGATCTGCCTTCACCGATCAAATTCGGGCTGGTTAATGATTATTTACTGTGCAGCTCGCCGGATCGGCTGTCGCTCAAAATTGTAGTATTCATGGATAATTTGTAAATGCCAATTGGCTCGCTCATATCTAAACGCGAAAGTGCATCATCGTTTCCTTTAATAGCAGGCTTGGTTTGACAAGGAAAATCTTGGGGGCGAAAATCGTGTCCGGTTCGTCTAGGGGTCTAGGACACCGCCCTTTCACGGCGGCAACACGGGTTCGAATCCCGTACCGGATACCATCTTTATTTAGAGTTTCGACATCATAATGGTTTGATCACGGGTTCGCTTGCACAACAAGCGAACTTTTTATTTTATACTTAAGCGTTATGCGAAAGCGGTTCTTATTAAGTTTTGCGGCGGCCCTGGTGGCCGCGGCCGGTGCGTTTGGCCAACAGCGGGTTACTGATTCGGTGATGGTCATGCCGTTTGAGAATGTTTCGAACAAGGCGGAGTTCAACTGGATCGGCGAGAGCTTTGCGCTTTCGCTCTCCGAGCTTCTTCAGGTTCCGGGGCTTGCGGTCGTCTCAAACAGCGAGCGGAAGATGATCCAGCAGCGGCTTCGCGTGCCGCTGGCGAGCATCCCGAGCCTTGCGACGTCGCTGCGGCTCGCCCGCGAGAGCAATGCGACGCTGCTCGTTTCCGGCAAGTACACGATCATTCCGGCGCAGGATGACCTGGCCGCGACGATCAACGTGACCGCCCGCGTTATCCGCGTAAATGAAGGCCGCTTCCTGAGCGAGGTCACCGTCCGCGACGGCCGCCGCATCACCCGCGACATCGCGCTCAATGATGCCCTCGGGAATCTGCAAACAATGCAGGGGCAGATCGCTTATCAGGTCTTGTATCAGCGGGACAAGGCGTTGCCTTTTTCGCAGAATCAGATGATCGAGACGGCGACGAAGGTCCCGGCACGGGCGTTTGAGGCTTACATCAAGGGGCTTCTCACGCAAGACCCGATGTTTCGCGAGAACTTTTTCAAGAACGCGCTGAGGCTTCATGCGGATTCCGGAGCGGCGGGCGAATTTACCGAAGCGGCGCTCGAACTCGGGCATCTTCATTACGGCCAAAGGAAGTTCGGCGAGGCGATCGATGCCTTCCAAAGGGTGGTCAATACCGAACAGGCATGCACTGAGCGGGCTCGCGGCGAGAACCGGCCGGCGAACTGCAACGACGAGGCGTATGCCGAGGCTTCGTTCTACATGGGCGTTATCCGCTGGCAGCAGTCGGATTTCGATCAGGCACTCGCCGTGCTTCGGCCGCTTTCGGAAGAGTTGAAGATCACGAGCCTTTACAACATGCTCGGGGCCATCGCGGTCCAGGCTTCGCAGGCGGAGAAGCGCGACGAGGCCCGGCAGGCGGTGCTGCTCGCCGAGGGCGTTGCGTTTCTTGAGAAGGCACACGCCAATGCCGACGACGACCTGGCCATCAAGTTCAATCTTTCGTTCGCTCATTTTCTTAACGGCACCTACACATCGGCGGCGGAATATCTAAAGGAACTCGTCGCTGCGGCGCCGAAGGACGGCGAAGCATTTTACATCCTCGCCAAGACACTCAGCGAGCTTAAGGACGAAACTGCTGCCGATGTAGATAACCTGGCCCGAACGCATCTTGCGACAGGGAACCGCTATGCGACCCTTGAACGCGACTGGACGCGGGCGAAGGCCATCACGGATATGAAGCTCCGCGTCGTGCAGCCGCAGAGAAAAGATTTTGTTTCGGTCGTGCTAAGCCAGCGGGAAGCGACGCCGGTCGCTCGGCCGGTCAGCAGCACCGAGACGCTGCTTGCACAGGCGAAGAAGGAATATCAGGCCGGCGAGGACGACAAGGCGATGGAGACGATCCGCCGCGTTCTGGTCAGTGAGCCGATGAGCGCCGAGAGCTATTTGATACTCGGCAAGATACATCTCCGCCGCGGCGACCGCGACCAGGCGACCAGCGCAATGAAGACCGCTCTTTTCTGGGACAACCGTTTGCTTGATGCCCACGTAGCTCTCGGACGCATTTATCTTGAACGCGGCGACTGCCAGCAGGCGCGAACCTTTGCCGCATCGGCCGCCGTGATCGACGGAGAGAACTCGGAGGTCAATTCGCTACAGAGGCTTGCCGAGCGATGTTCCAAATAGTGCAAGCGGTGCGCACGAGAATGGAGCAGGAAGATCGAAGGGGTTGATCGTTTTGAACGATGCGTGAATTCTCTAAGTCTCGGCAATGCAGATGTTTACGGGAGTTATTGAAAATTGAAAGAACGAAATTGGGTCAATGAGAAGGTTGTGGCACGCGGCGTGCATTAGAGAATAGCGGCCAGCTTGATCAAGGGATCAGGACCCCGCCGCCATCACTTCTCCGAGCGCGGTTTGCCACTGTGCTTGAAAACCTTCCGAGCGTTCCTTCAGTTGTCCTTCCTTTATGAGCCCGGCCGAAAAGCCGGGCTCACCTTCTTTTAAATCACCGTAAACACAATAAAAATAAAGGCTTTCTGCGAATGTGCTGGAAACCTGCAGGTATTCATTGTGTTCGCGGGCACTTGTGCGCGGTTTGACGGAAAGCATTTCAAATTGAACGATGCCGATCGCGTCTCAAGCGCCGGTTGACGAAAATTGTCACGCGGGCTCTGACAAATTTTGGATTTGTGACGAAGGGCGTCGTGTCAGTTTGAACGAAGTGATTCACGGTGAAATCCATCGATATTCCAGCAAAAAAGTTTAGCGGCCGAGGGAAGTTTGCTAAACTCGGCTGAGTGCTGAAGTGGTTCAAAGGCTTTGTCCCGGATGTCCGCAGCCCGCTGCTCGCGGCGGCGGGCGGCGTCTTGCTCGTGCTCGCGTTTCCGGACTTCGAGCTTTGGTATCTGGCGTGGTTCGCTCTAATCCCGCTGCTCGGGGCGGTCGAGCGGGAAAGGGAGTCATCGCGGCGGGCGTTTACGGTTGGTTGGGTATTCGGGCTCGTCTTCTTTTTCGGGACGTGCTGGTGGCTGACATTTGCTCCGATCACCTACGCCGGTTTTCCGCCAGTCGTTGCCTATTTTCTATTGCTGATCGTTTGCATGATCGTCGGAGTTTTTCCGGGCATCTTTGCGGCCGTGATGGCGTTCCTGCTTCGCCGGTTCGGATCAGTTGCAATGCTCGCGGCTCCGTTCGTTTGGGTATTTACAGAATTCCTGCGTTACTGGCTGACGGGAAACAACTGGAACGCGATCGGGTATTCGCAGGCGTTCACCACGAACATTGCTTTGGCTAGCTACGGAGGCGTATTTCTGACGGCGTTGCCCGTGCTCGGGTTTCAGTCGTTGCTCACGGCATATTTGCTTGGAGGGCTTTCGCGACGTGGGCAGTCGGACGAAGATGAAGATATTGCGGACTACTCAGATGCACCGGTTTCCCAGCGGCGAGTTTGGTTGTTCTGGCTAAGATTTGCAGGTTGGGTGGTTCTCGCTCTTGTTTTCAAGACAGTTGCTTCAGATTTTCCCTTGCCGCGATCTCCGAAGGGTGACCTTGGGGCTAGGGTCGTTGCGATACAGCCGAATGTTCCGATGTCCGGGCTGACGTATGAGAAGTGGCAGGAGCTGCGGGAGCGGCATGTGCGGATGGCGGAGGCGGAACTTGCAAAGCTTGCGGGCAAGGACCCGCTACCGACCACTGTTATCTTTCCAGAATCGCCGATGAACTTTATGTACGAAACAGACCGCGAGACGCGGGAGTTCATCGATGGCTTTGCCCGGCGGAACAACGTCTCGGTGCTGTTCAATTCGGCCGAGCCGAACCACGCGGACGGGAAGTTCTTCAATTCGGCGGTGCTGGTCGGGCCAAAGGGCGGCGAGGTGGCTCAATACGACAAGATCTATCTGGTGCCGTTCGGCGAGTTCGTGCCGGAGCCGCTCGCGTCGGTCGTGCCGGCATTCGTTGGGAGCTTTTCGCAGGGGCAGGATTATGAGCTGCTGCCGATCGGCACCGGGAAAGCGGGTGTGATGATCTGCTTCGAATCGCACTTTGGCCAGCTCGGGCGTGAGTACGTCCGCGGCGGTGCCGATGTGCTGATCGAGATGACCAACGACGGCTACCTCGGGCCGACTCCGATACTCCGGCAGCATCTGGCAAACGCCGTATTCCGGGCGGTGGAAACGAACCGGCCGCTGCTGCGGGTGACCAATGTCGGCATTACGGCATACATAACCGAACGCGGCGAGGTCCGCGACCCCGCACCCGTTTATCAAGAAGACACGCGGGTCTGGACTTTCGCAACTTCCGACGGCTCGCAGACGTTCTATGTAAAATACGGCGATTGGTTCGCGTGGCTGAGTTCGCTTGTAACTCTTGGCCTTTTAGCATGGTGCTTTTTCATTAACCGAAGAATTGAAACCAAGGGCTGAAACGCGGATCAGATCAGTGAGGTCTTCGCGTCGTTGAGCGGTTCACGACAAAATTTCACTTTATTGATTGAGCGGATATGCGGTTTTTCGACGAGGACAACCATCAGTTTGAGTGGACAATGGCTTTGCTTTCGCTGGCGGCGATCTTGTATGTCGGGAGTTTTGTCGTTCTGAGGAATCAGAATTCCCATCCGTGTGAAGCAGATGGTTGTGCTTATCAGTGGGTAGATTTTCCGAAGGGCCCGGTGCGGATACTTTATGCCCCATTGATCGCTTTCGACGAGCGACTGACCGAGGATCGATATTCGAAAGATGACTGAAACGCGATCTGACATTCGCCATGGGTAAAAAGTATGAAAATGGAAAGGCTAATACCGATGCTGCCGGTGGCTGATATCGCTCGGAGCGTCGAATTTTACGGGAAGCTCGGGTTCGAGGTGGAGAACCGCAATGACGAATGGCGGTGGGCGATGCTGCGGTTTGGCGAGTGCCGGCTGATGATCGACCAATCGATCAACCCGCATCCGGGAATGCCGAGGACTGGCGTGCTCTATCTTTATCCGAGCGACGTCGTAGGCTATCATGCTCAGGTACGTTCGAAAGGGATCGACATTCCGGACCTCGAAACGACCTTTTACGGCCTGACCGAGTTTCGGCTCGACGACCCGGACGGAAACCGGCTCTGGATCGGGCAAAACACAGGCTCAGAGGCCGGCTAAATCGAACGACGCAAACATAATGGAACTACAGGAACTCAGAACAAAATACGACGAAATAAAAGAGAAGGTCCTCCAACTCGGGAGGTTTCTTTGACGCACCCGCCAAGCAGAGAGAACTAGCAGAACTTGAGGACAAGATCTCGGAGCCGGGCTTTTGGGATGACCAGGCCGGTGCGCAGCGGTTTGTGCAGCAGCGGAGCCGGGTTGAGAAGGCTCTAGCGCAGCAAAAAGATTTTGAGACGGGCATCTCGGACGCCGAGGTGCTTTTCGAATTTGCCGAAACGGATGAAGCCTCGGCGGCCGAGCTTGCCACGCTGATCGAAAAGCTCGACCGTGACGTGACGACCGCGGAGACGGAAAGCTTGCTCTCGGGCGAGACAGACGCAAACAACGCCATTTGCTCGATCCAGGCCGGAGCCGGCGGGACGGACGCGCAGGACTTTGCCCAGATGCTGCTGAGGATGTATATCCGCTGGGCGGAGCGGCGCGGGTTTAAGGTCGATCTGATCGATGAACAGACGGGAAGCGAGGCCGGGATAAAGTCCGCGACATTCCGGGTCGAGGGCGATTACGCTTACGGCTTACTTTCCGCTGAAGCCGGCGTTCACCGGCTGGTGCGCATATCGCCGTTCAATTCGGGCGGTAGCCGCGAGACCTCGTTCGCTTCTATGTTCGTTTCGCCGGAGATCGACGAGAACATAGAGGTCAACATCGACGACAAAGACCTCCGCGTTGATACCTACCGCTCATCCGGAGCGGGCGGGCAGCACGTTAACGTGACCGACAGCGCCGTCAGGATAACTCACCTGCCCACGGGAATTGTGGTAACCTGCCAGAATCAGCGGTCGCAGCTGCAGAACCGAATGGTTGCGATGCAGGTGCTGCGGTCAAAGCTCTACGAACTCGAGCTCGAACGACGCCGCTCGGACGCCGCCGAACTCGAGGCAACAAAGATGGACATCTCGTTCGGGTCGCAGATTCGCAACTACGTCCTGCACCCGTACCGGCTCGTAAAGGACACCCGGACGAAGCTCGAGGAAACTGATGTCGAAGCGGTGCTCGGCGGCGAGATAGACCCTTTCATTAAGGAATTCCTGATGTTCAAAAAGGGGATCAAGGGCCCCGCACCGGCTTAACGAACGCGATCGGCAAATGAAGATCTGCCCGAAATGCAAGAAGGAATATACCGACGACGAGATGAACTATTGTCTCGCCGATGGCTCCACGCTCATCAAAAAGCGAGGGGCAAAGCCGCCGGAGCGTTCGCGGCTTAATGAGGTTGTCGCTGTCGGGCTGGTTGCGTTGGCGGTTCTAGTATTCCTGAGCCTTGTTACCGGAAGTCCGGACGACCGTTCGATCATCTCCACCGGCCATGGACAGGGGCGGGCTACACAGAATTGGATCGGCGTTGTCGGTGCAAATCTCTCGGCTATTCTGATAAGCGCGGTCGGGCTTACCGCATATTTTCTTCCGCCGCTGCTGGCTTTCATCGCCTGGCGGGTATTCCGCTCGGTGGGCCTGCGGCCGACGGTCGCACGCGGGGTTGGCTATGCACTGATCGTGCTTGCGGTCTCAGGGCTCGGCTATATGATCGAGCCGAGCTACGGCGGCGTTCTCGGCGGAGCGTTTCCTTTCCTCGCGGCAAAGCTCATCGGGACGACCGGGACGCTTATCGTTCTCATCGCGATGTTGACGGCCTCGGTTCTGCTCATTTCAAATTTCTCGTTCGAATGGCTGCTAGCGACATTCGATCTGCCGATCCAAAATCTCAAAACGCGGGTACGCGAGTGGTTCGAGCGAAGGAGCTTGGTACGCCGTCAGCGGCACGACGCGGCGCTCGAGCGGGCCCAACGCCGACGCGAGCTTCGCGAACAACCTTCATCACTAGAACCGCCGACGGTCCCGATTCCCGATACTTTTATCACGGATCCGGTGCCCGCGACCATCATCGAAAAACCGCCAAAAAAGACGCGGTCGATGAAGACCGAGGAACGCATCGAGGCCGCCGCGGCCGCCGACGAGGCGGAGCAGAAGCCCGCCGAAGAAGCCGAGCCGAAGCCGCCGGAAGAAAAGAAGGTTGTCGGGAAAGAGGGCTACACGCTGCCGAGTTCGGAATTGCTCAATCCGGCACCGCCGCGGATCGCCCACAATGACGCTCGGCTCCGCGACCTTGCGGTGATGATCGGCGAGAAATCACGCGAGTTCAACGTCGCCGGAACGGTCAGCCGCTATTCGCCGGGGCCGGTCGTTACGACGTTTCAGTTCAAGCCGGATGCGGGCGTCAAATACGCACGTGTCACGAACCTGGCCGACGATCTTTGCCTTGCTCTCGAGGCCGAGTCGATACGCATCGACCGCATTCCGGGCACGGCCCACGTCGGCATCGAAGTGCCGAACAATGACCGCGAGACGATCTTTCTCCGTGACGTCATAGAATCACCGCAGTTCAAGAAATCGACATCGCCGCTGACCATCGCACTCGGCAAGACCATCTCGGGCGAAAACTACGTGACCGACCTCGCAAAGATGCCGCACTTGCTCATCGCCGGTGCGACCGGAGCAGGAAAATCGGTCGGCGTAAACTCGCTGATCGTCTCGATGCTTTACAAGGCGACGCCCGAGGACGTGAAGTTCATAATGGTCGACCCGAAGCGGCTCGAACTCGGGCTCTATGCAGACATTCCGCACCTTCGTGTGCCGATCATCACCGAGCCGAAAGAGGCCGCGAACGCGCTCCACTGGGCGGTGCGCGAAATGGAAAACCGCTACAAGCGGTTGGCCGGTTATGCGGTCCGCAACATTGAGGGCTACAACGCCGAGGCCAAACGGCGGAACGCGGCAAAGCAGTTTGACGACGAAGGCAATCCGCACGAAACGCTGCCTTATTTCGTCATCATTATCGACGAACTTGCCGACCTGATGATGGTCGCCGGCAAGCAGGTCGAGACCTACATCACGCGTCTGGCGCAGATGGCTCGTGCGGTCGGCATCCACCTCGTGCTCGCGACGCAGCGGCCTTCGGTAGATGTCATCACTGGACTGATCAAAGCGAACTTTCCGGCACGCATCTCTTTCCGCGTTTCCTCAAAGGTAGATAGCCGGACGATCATCGACGGCAACGGGGCCGAGTCGCTACTCGGCCGCGGCGATATGCTCTTTCTGCCGCCGGCGACGTCGCAGGTGATCCGCGTTCACGGTGCTTATGTTGACGAGAAAGAGATCGCCCGGATCGTCGAGCACGTTAAGACCTACGGCCCGCCCGAGTACGACCCGACAGTGACGAAGAGCGAAGAAGAAATGGCCGCCGAAGCGGGCGAGCACCCATCGACCAACGACCCGCTTTTCTGGGACGCGCTGAAGGTGGTCGTAAACGCAAAACGCGGGTCAACGTCGCTGCTCCAAAGGCATTTGAAGATCGGCTACGGCCGGGCGGCCGGCATTCTCGATGCGATGGTCGCACGGGGCTACGTCGGCGAAATGGACGGTGCCGCACGTGCCCGGCCTGTGCTGCCAAAGGCCTACGAAGAGTTGGCCGATATGATGGAAATGAAAGAGGGTATGTGATGCTCGGCGTGCTCAGCGAGAAACTCTGCGAGCTCTCAGTTGAAAAGATCTAAACACAGAGAGCACGGAGATCTTCGCGGAGTTCGCAGAGATTCGAACGAGCGGTCGCTTTCAATGTTTTGGTTTTCGATCAGGCTTTGAAGCTTTTCCACACAAACTGTGGAAAAGCCGTGGATTTCGGCGATGTTAAATCGTTCAAGTCTTTGTAACATCGCGACTTTTAGCATTTTGCACATCGTTTCAGCACGCCGGAGATGCAGACGTTCGCATTAAAAAGCAGAGGTTATAAAACCTCGCTCGGCATGGCAGTTTTGCTTATCGCGATGCTCGCGGCGGGCTGCAACAACAACAGCGAAAACACGGCAGGGCAATACAAACTCGAGGCCGCATCGGCAGATCTTTCGCACGAAACTATTAATATCAACACGGCCGGTCTGGACGAGCTTCGCCGCATCCCGAACATCGGCGAAGGCATTGCCGCGGAGATCATCCGCCACCGAAACGAGCACGGCCCATTTCGCCGGCCGGAGAGCCTGATGCTCGTTCGCGGCATCGGCGATAAGCGTTTTCGCGATATCCGGCACCTGATCAGAATTGACTAGCCCAGAGCCGACACCCACTCAAACATACTCACGCCATCCGCTCCTATGGCTCGCGGCCGGGTTCGCGTTTGGAGCGGCCGTGGGCGGCTATTTCTCTGCGATCGGTCCGGCAGCTTTCGCAGCGTCGAGCGTAATGCTTGCGGCTCTCGCTTTTTTCCTTCGCGAGCGTCGCTTTGCGACCGCTTTTCTTCTCGCGGCATTCTTTTCGGCCGGAGTATTTGGGTACATCTATGAGGCGGCGTCGCTTTCGCCGATGCGGGTCAAGGCGATCTACGATCTCGGGATCGTGCCGCAGGCCGATCCGGTTGCGGTGCGCGGGCGGCTCGTCCGTGCGGTTGAGATCGGGCCTTCGACGGCGGTGCTGCGTATTCGAGCGACCGAGATCACGCATCGCGGCGAAACAATGCCGACCGAGGGCGATGTGCGGGCATTTGTGCCGACGGATTCCGACGCGGCCCGCAGCGATCTCGAACGGCTTGAGCTGAGGCAAGGCGATGAGGTGATCATCGAATGCGGGCTCGACCGCGACGAGCGGTACCTGAATCCGGGCGTCGCGCGTCGGCCCGAACTGCTCGACCGGCAGGGCATCGACGCGGCGTGCACGCTCAAGAGCCCGCTGCTGATCGAACGCATTACGAGCGGCGGAGGCTTCGGTGCGGCGATCTTAGCAGCCAGAGGTGCGGCCATCGAGCGGACGGCCGAGCTCTTTAGCCCGCGGACAGCCGGCATTTTGGCGGCGGCGATGTTCGGCGACCGCTATTATCTTGACCGCGAAACATCTGAGATCTTTCGCGAGGGTGGCACGTTTCACGTACTCGTGATCTCCGGCTTGCACATCACGTTCATCGCTGGGCTTCTTCTCTATTTTACGAGCCGATTTGTCCGCTCGCGGACGTGGCAGGCGGCAATCGTGCTGCCGGCGATCTGGATCTTTTCATTCGCCGTCGGGATGGAAAAGCCGGTGACGCGGGCGGCCCTGATGTTCAGCTTTATCATCGTCGGACGGGCGATGGCGCAGACAGGCTCGATGCTAAACGCCGCCGGAGCATGTGCGTTGATGCTGCTTGCCTGGCGGCCGAGCGACGTCTTTGACGCTTCGCTGCTGCTTACCTTCGCGAGTGTTTTCGGCATCATCGCGACCGCCGTTCCGCTGATCGAAAAGCTCCGGGCGATCGGCGGCTGGCGGCCGACGCGTGAGACGCCGTTTCCGCCTTCGGTGCCAGCGTTCGTGCGGCGGCTTTGCGAAGCTCTCTATTGGAATGATGAAGCTTGGCGGATCGAGAGCGGCAGAAACGTCTGGCGAACGGGGCTGTTCAAGCGGCCGTTGCTTGAGGGCGGAGTTTGGGAGCGGATTCGGCCGGCGGTGCGTTTTGCAGTTGAAGCGGTCGTTGTTTCAGCGTCGGTGCAACTGTGGCTGCTGCCGCTGATGGCAGTCTATTTTCACCGGATCCCGATTGCTGGAATCGTGCTCAACATCTGGACCGGCGGGTTGGTCGCGGCGATGGGCATCCTCGCCGTGCCGGCACTCGTGCTAGGAAGCATCGCGGACGTGCTGGCGATGCCGTTCGTCGCGGCTGCCGAGGCGGCATCGGCGGCGGCGGTCTGGGGCTCGCGGGCGGTGCTCGGTCTTGGACTCGGCGGCCTGCGGATGCCGGTATATTCGGGAGCGGGCATTGCGATCTATTTCCTTTATCTTGTCCCGGTCGTCGCACTTGCCGTGATGCTTGTTCGCTGGGATCCTTTCAAGATCAGGCCGGAGACGAGGCCGCGAATTGCCATAATGCGAAGCCTTGCCGTCGCGACCCTCTTGATGATTCTGGTGTTCGGATCGGTCATCGTTCTTACGCCCTTCTCGGCGCCGGAGCCGAACGGTAAGCTGCGGGTCGATCTTCTCGACGTCGGGCAGGGCGATGCTGCCCTCATCACGTTTCCTAACGGCGAAACGATGCTGATAGACGCCGGCGGGCTGGTCGACTACAGGACGGAGGGCGACGAGGACTTTGAGCCGGACAGGGCGCGGATCGGCGAGATGGTGGTTTCGGAGTTTCTTTGGCAACGCGGGCTTTCGCACATCGACCACATCGTCGCGTCGCATGCGGACAGCGACCACCTGCAGGGGTTGATCGATGTGGCAACGAACTTCACTATCGGCCGGGCTTACTTTGCCGCGGCTCAGGGGGAGACGGAAGAGTCGAAGATGCTATATGAAATTCTTGCCGAACGCGGCGTTGCGGCCGAACGTCTTTCGGCCGGGGAAGTGATGGAGGTAGGCGGCGTTCGTGTTGATGTGCTCTATCCCGGAGCAGGTGCTTTGCCGAGTCTCGCGGAAAACGATCGGTCGCTTGTGCTGCTGCTGACTTACGGCGAGCGGCGATTCCTTTTCACCGGCGACATCGAGGCCGAGGCCGAACGGGTGCTGATCGCGAGCGGAGCCGATCTTGCGGCGGATGTCGTCAAGGTCCCGCACCACGGCAGCCGAACGTCTTCGACCGAAGAATTTGTCCGGGCAGTGCGGCCGCGGTTTGCCGTGATTCCGGTCGGACGACGGTCGCGGTTCCGGCACCCCGATCCGCAGGTCGTCGATCGCTGGCAAGCTGCCGGAGCCGAAACCCGAACGACCGGTAGCCGGGGAACGATAACATTTCTAACAGACGGGTCAGAGATCGAAGTAACCAGCTTTCGGTAGCCGAGTAAAAATAGAAGACCCGGAGATTTGCTTTATGCAAACCGTCCGGGCGTTCCTTCAGTTGTCCTGTATTTGAAGATGATAAGACAGTCTTCGGCGGATGTCAAGAAAAAGTTAATGTAAAACATTAACAAACTTGTTTAACACTAGTGCTTAAAGTGACGGACCCCGGTGAATGCCATCACAATGCCGTGTTCGTTCGCTGCGTCGATGGATTCTTCGTCCTTGACCGAACCGCCCGGCTGAATTATCGCCGCGACGCCCATTTTTGCTGCCTCATCAACATTATCGCGAAATGGGAAAAAGGCGTCCGATGCGAGCGCCGAGCCCTTTATCGGTAGCTCGAACCGTTCGGCACGCATTGCGGCGATCCGGACCGAATCAACCCGATTCATCTGCCCGGCACCGACGCCGATAGTACGGTCGCCCGCGGCCAGGACGATCGCATTGGACTTCACGTGCTTACAGACCGTCCAGGCGAAGATCATCTCGCGGACCTCTTCCTCGGTCGGGCGGCGGTCGCTGACGATCCGCAGCATGTCCTCGGCAAGGCGGTGCGTGTCCTTTTGTTGTACAAGCATTCCGCCGGTGATCTGGCGGATCTCAAGCCCGGTCGAGCCCATTTCGGGGTGGACGCGAAGCACTCGGAGATTCTTCTTTGTCTCGAAAACACCAAGTGCCTGTGGAGAAAAATCCGGAGCGATAACGACCTCGGTGAAAACGTTAATGACGGCTGCAGCCACATCAGCATCGACCGTCCGATTAAACGCGACAATCCCACCGAAGGCCGAGACCGGATCGGTCGCGAGAGCTCGTTCGTAGGCCTCAAGATTTGTTGCCGCGAGGCCGACGCCCGAGGGATTCGTGTGCTTGATGATGGCGACGGCGAGGTCGTCAAAGTCCTGCACAAGGTTCCATGCGGCCTCGGCGTCAACGTAGTTGTTATACGACATCTCCTTGCCGAGAAGCTGTTCGGCATTGGCAATGCCGCCTTCGTTTCCGGTCGTGTAAATGGCCGCCTTTTGGTGCGGATTTTCGCCGTAGCGAAGGTCGGTCACCTTATCGAGAATGCTGTCGAGCGTCGGCGGTAGCGGGTTGCTGAGGCCGTATTCTTCGCCTTCGTCGTCATCGGTATCGATGAACATCATGTCGCCAAGCGGGTTGAACTGTTCGAGCTGTTCGAGTTCGTCGTCCGAGAGTTGCTCGGCAAGGTAGGACGAGATCGCGAGGTCGTAGCTAGCCGTTCGGGTGTAGGCGAGCGTTGCCAGCCGCTTTCGCGTTTCCATCGAGAGCGAGCCGTCGTTTTCCTTCATCTCTGCAACGAGGTCAGGATAGAGCCGCGGGTCGGTGACGACGGCGACGCTCCGCCAGTTCTTTGACGCCGAACGGATCATCGCCGGGCCGCCGATGTCGATATTCTCGATGGCTTCCTCAAGCGAAACGCCTTCTTTGGCGATGGTCTCTTCGAACGGGTAAAGATTTACGACGACGAGGTCGATCGGCTCGATGCCGTGCTGCTCCATCGCCGAGACGTGCTCGGCATTATCGCGAAGAGCAAGGAACGCTCCGTGGATCTTCGGGTGAAGCGTCTTGACGCGGCCGTCCATCATTTCAGGAAAGCCGGTTACATCGCTGACGTCCGTCACGGCGACGCCGCTTTCTCGAAGCGAGCGGGCGGTGCCGCCGGTCGAAAGAATAGCGACGCCATTCAATTGAAGATACTGGGCAAGTTCAACTATACCCGCCTTGTCCGAAACACTTATTAGAGCACGCTTGATCTTAACGCTATCTGACATTTGATCTCCCTCTGGAATGAATAAAAACTACACTCTAACACTTGGGTTATGCGGAGCGGAAATTCGGAGGGTTTGCGAAGTGTATCGAACCAGATAGCGGTGGTCATGGTTGCGAGTTTAGTCGCTCGATCGGTCCTTTTCGCGGCGGTCGGCTGGGGGATGTTTAAACACAAAGGACTCGGAGGGACGAGCACAAAGTACATAAAGAAAACTAGGGAATAAAAAAGCGGCCGTGACATGGCCGCCTGTTGAAATATGAAAAGGCACCGATGACTAAGTCTCGTCGCTGTTCAAATTGTCCGCCACTTCTTAGAAAAAGAACCGGCCGAAGAACAGAATGCTAAGCACGACTGCGAGGACGTACACTACAATTTTGATGACACTCATACTATCCTTGGAAACGTGATAAAGAGCCCGTCAAAGTACCCTGCAAACTATAAGTCTATTCCTGCACTCGGCAGAGTGTCAACGGGGTTCGGGCTCAAAAGGCCTGTGTTGTGGGCATTTCTGCTGATTTTACAAATTTTTACATTTGCCGCCGCGCAAGGCTCTGATGTCGAAATTACGCTCGATGTTGTGGCAAAGAAGGCCGCAGTTACAGGAAGCTATACCCGAAACGAAGTGCAGGCGGCCAAGAGCAATATCTCTTTCGCTCTCGGCGTTGCGGGTGTTGAGGGCTTGGGCGAGAGGATCGGCGACGTCCGGGCGTTCGATGCGGATGGTGCCGAACTTTTGCTCCGTCGGCTTGTTGCAGGCGAGTATCTCGCACCGCGGCCGCCCGTCCGATGGAGCTACGAAATCGATCTCCGCCCGCCCGCGAATCGCCTCGCATCGCCGCATGTTTCGTGGCTCGGAACTTCCGGCGGGCTTTTAATGCTCGGTGATCTGTTGCCTTTTGAGGGCAGGCGTGAGCGCTCGGCTCGGGTCAAGATCGTACTTCCTAAAGGCTGGCTGGCAATCTCGACATACGGGACCGGGCCGGACGGTACGATGATCATCGCCGACGTTTCGCGGGCGGTGGTCGCGATCGTTAGGGAAACCGAACGGCCGATCGAGTACCGCTCGAGACGGGGCACGAAATATGAAATGCTGATCACCGGCGAGTGGCAGTTCACGCGTGCGGACGCCGAAGAGATGCTCGGCGAGATCGCTGAGGAATATGAGAAGCTCTTCGACCGAGGCCCGGCGGAGAAGGTCCTCGTCAACCTACTGCCGTTTCCTGATGGCGGTGGTGTCGGCGAATGGGCGGCGGAGACGCGCGGCCAAACGGTCACGATCGTCTCGGGCGATACGCCGTTCAAGACGCAGTCATCCCAACGACTACACGAGCAGCTTCGGCACGAGCTTTTTCATCTCTGGCTGCCGAATGGCGTCAAGCTCACTGGCAACTACGACTGGTTTTACGAAGGAGCCGCGCTTTATCATTCACTAAAGACCGGAGCGAGGCTCGGGCGGATATCGTTCACGAACTTTTTGGAGACGCTTTCGCAGGCAGCAACGATCGAGGCGAGAATGCCTGCCGGTTCGCAGATCGTTTCGTTGGGCGGAAGGCCGTCGGGAAATGCGACAGGCGTTTACGCCCGCGGCATCCTTACCGCGTTCGCTCTTGACCTTGCGATGCAGGACGCGAGCCGCGGAAAGCGTTCAATGGATGTGTTTCTCAAGCGGCTCTATGTCGAGAATCGCGAACGCGAATCCGAAGGCAACGCGACGATCCTGCGGATGCTCGGCGAGGCTCCGGAAACAACGCTGATCGCGGAAAGGCACATCAAAGGAAGCGAGAGGCTTGAGCTCGGAAAGCTCGCGCTTCCTGCGGGCATTTTATGGGACGGCCGGAGATTCGCGTTGAGCGAAAAGCCCACCGGCCGACAGAGGGCGATACTCCGCGATCTGGGTTATAATAGCGAGCGTCGGAGACCGAGATATCAGAATGAGAAGTAAAGTAGCATTCCTAATCCTTACCATTGCGCTCGCGGCCACGCAGCCGGCATGCAGCCTTTTAGATTCGACCGTTGACACTTTCTCGCAGGCGGTCGGGCTTTCCGATACGGCGATCGTCATCGCGAAAACCGCACAGATACGGACTTCATATGCGGTCGTCGCGGCGGACCTGCTTGAGGTAAAACGCGGCGAGCGGCTCGACGTGCTTGACCAGATGGAGTTTGAGAAGGTGATCTGGTACCGCGTCCGTGCCCGGGATGAGGAAAACACCGAAGGCTGGATCGAAGCGCAGAACGTCATTACGAACGAAGTTCTTGAGCGGTCGCAAAAGCTCGGCGAACAGTTCAAGGACCAGTCTCCGCAGGCCGCGGGAAAGCTGAGAGCAGCGTCGAATCTTCGCCTCGCTCCTGAGATGACCGCAGAGAATGTTTTGTTTCGGCTCTCGAACGGTTCCAACTTCGAAATAATGGACTGGAACTTTGTTCCAAAACAGCAGGTCGGCGACCCCGAAAACCCCGCCGGTCAGCCGGCCGAGGTCGATGAAGATATTGCGGCCGCGAAAGAAGCCGACGAACCGGAAAGGCTCGATGAGAAATACGACATTTGGTATCTGGTAAAGCTTGATCCTTCGGTCTCGCCGGCTCCGGCGGGCTGGCTTTTCGGCCGGCAGGTCGAGCTTGATATCCCGAGCGAGATCGCCTTTTTCCAGCAAAATAATCGGAAGTTCGTAACCTGGCAGCGGCTCGATAGCGATGGCCAGGGCAGCACGGTCTCGGCGGACCGCAACGCGACGCCGGGCAATTGGGTAATTCTCACACGCACAAATGTTTCGAAGGCGATAGATGGCGAGGAGCCGGATTTTGACGGCATTCTCGTCCTTGCGTTCGATAAATATAATCAGAGCTTTTACACCGTCTGGCGTTCGACCGGCGAGGTTTGGGGAACGCTTCCGCTAAGGGTCGAGGGCTCGGGTGACAACAAGACGTTCTCAATACGCATTCGACATCCGGAAGGAAGGATGGACGAGAAGCGGTTCGTCGTTTTCCGCGACCGCAATCGCGTCCGAGTAACGCAGCCGGAAGACATCGCACAATACTACACGACCCAAGGCCGCTGAAATGGAAGATGATCTGGAAAATCCGTTTCCGGAAACGGTCGAGCTTGAGATAACGGATTCGCTCGATCTTCACGCCTTTCATCCGAAAGATATTAAGGCCGTGACCGAGGCTTATCTTGAAGAAGCGCGGCAGAAGGGGTTTCGGATCGTGCGACTGATCCACGGCAAGGGCATTGGTGTTCAGCGTGAGATCGTAAGAAAAGTGCTTGCCGAGACGGACTTCGTCGGCAGCTATAAGAGCGGCGACGAAATGTCCGGCGGTTGGGGAGCGACGATCGCGGAACTCAAAGTCGAATAGCAGCCCGCTTTATTCGATCACGTCCGCCCAATTATCTTCCTGCTCCGGAACAGCACCGAACGCTCCAAGCAATGCGTCCTGTTCGGCCATTCGCTCCTCCGCACGCTCGAGCCTGGCGGAAAGTGCTCGACACCGACGTTCGAGCTGTCGCAGTCTTCGCTTGCGTTCCTTGTCCAGCCGGTCAAGGTAAAACATATAGGCCATCTGGAGCCCGGCGACACCGGTCAGGACGAGACAAAGACAGATGAGAACGTAATAGAGCATTAGTTTCCCCCTTGTGTAACGAAAGCGGGCCTAACGAGCTATCTTCGCTCGAACAGTTTGGCCTTTTTTCGATAGTTTCGGATTATACTCTTGACCTATTGGAGATGAAAGGCAAGAATCATAAGCGTTTCTGATCTTGCGGTGAAAGGGCGGCTGAGAATGATGAACGACCTAAAACTTGTTTACACACTTTTATGTGACGATGTCCGGATCGAGATGGGCAACAAGATCTCGCTGATGGGCATTTTTCAGAACATAATGGTCGAGAAGCTGCCGATATCGCTGATCAAGTTCGCGGTGATCAACCATTGGACCGGCAGCGGCCGCTACGATACGGAAGTGCGGATCCTTGCACCGGACAGGGACCGGGTCGTCGTCAGTTCGCAACCGACCAAGATCGAGCTTGCCGCCGGCGGCTTTACCGACAACGTCAGCTTTTTCGTGAATATAATGCTCGAAAGCCCGGGAACCTACTGGGTGCAAACTCTGGCTGATGGCCGCGTGCTTGAGGAATTTCCGCTGATGGTGATCGACCAGAATGGGCTTGAAGCTTCGGCAGCTCCGGACGAGATATCAGAGACGATCAACTAACGGTCGTTGCGTGAGATATCGAGCGAGATCGCAGTACGGTAGATCGCAGCAGTTTCTACTTCAATATCTTTCGAGGCACTAACGCCCTTAAAACTTGCGGTGACGCGAAGCTTTGCCGGTCCCTCGGGACGGCGGAAGGTGAACTCGCCCTGCAAGGAAGTGAACGCCTGGCCTAATCGTTTCAGCGAGCCGTTGCTGCCGACCTCAAAGAGTTCGACCTTTGCACCCTGCATACTGTTTCCTTCCTTAAAGAAAACGCTTCCGCGAATGATGACGAGCGTGCCCTGATCTACATTGAGAATCAGGCGGTCGCCGATATTTCGTACGCTATTTTTAACCTCGACGCCGTAGCGGATGCCCGAGGCAAAGCCCGTTGCATCGACCACAACATTGTAATTTCCCGAAGAAAGCCCATTGATCTCAAAGTTCCCGTTTCGGTCTGTTGTTGCCGAGCGGACGTCCTTGCCATCGAGCCGTGCGGTGACGGTCGCGTTTGGAATGGCCTTGCCGGATACGGTGCGAACTCGCCCTTTGATCCCGCCGGACTGAGCCGCACTCTCGGCGGGAAAAAGCAGAATAGCGAACGCCGCGAGCGATGCGGCGGCGAGTGTTGAAAGTAATGTACGTCTAAGCATTCGTCGATCCGGCGGCGGAGCTGCCTTTCGCCTCGCGGATAACATCATTGATGATGTCAGCAAGGCTTCGGGTTGGCTGGTAACCGATCATTCGTCTGGCCTTGTCGAGGCTCGGTACGCGCCGCTGCATGTCCTCAAAGCCCTCGCCGTATGCCTCGTCATAAGAAACAAAGTGCAATTCGCTCGTGCTTCCGGTGAGCTCAATGGCCTTTTCGGCAAGCTGCTTGATCGACGTCTCTTCGTCGTTGCCGAGGTTGATCACTTGGCCGAGGCAGGCCGGCGTGTCGAGCACTTTGGTCAGGCCCTCAACGACGTCGAGCACATGGCCGAAACAGCGGGACTGTGTGCCATCGCCGTGGATCGTGATCGGCTCGTTCTTCATCGCGGCGTGGACAAAGCGGGGCACGACCATTCCATATTGGCCGGTCTGCCGCGGGCCGACGGTATTGAAAAGCCGGACAACAACGACCGGCAGCCGCGTTTCCTTGAAATGGGCGAGTGCGAGGAATTCATCGAGCGTTTTGGCACAGGCATATGCCCAGCGGTGCTTGTCGGTAGCACCGGTCAGCAGGTCATCTTCCTCGCGGAAGGGAACCGAAGCACCCTTGCCGTAAACCTCGGACGTGCTCGGGATGAGCACCGGCTTGCGGTAACGCGAGCAGAATTTAAGCACGACATCCGTGCCGTGGAAGATGGTCTCGATGGTCTTGACCGGCTGCTCCATTATGAGCCGGACGCCGACGGCGCTTGCCATATGAAACACGCGGTCAGTATCGCGGATAAGGTCTTCCATCAGCGACTGGTTCATCACCGTATCGATGATCAGCCGGAAACGCTCGTGGCCCTCGAGGTGCTCGATGTTTGCATAGCGGCCGGTCGATAGGTCGTCGATGACCGTGATGGAATGCCCTTCGGCAATGAGTTTGTCTGCAAGATGGCTGCCGACAAATCCGGCCCCGCCTGTGATCAAAATTTTCATAGTCAATTGCCACTAGCTTTAGCTAGTGGTTTACAGTTAAAGGAAATCATCTAGGGCTTTAGCCCACTATTCGGCTAAAGCCGAGAAACATCGGGTTGCCCTACCACTAGCTAAAGCTAGTGGCAATTGAAACGATCAATGGCGTGCGGTAGCCGCCACATCACCTATCGACTCTGCAAAATAGGCGACGGTCTTTTTAAGGCCTTCGGCCAAATTCACCTTCGGTTCCCATCCGAGCAACTTCTGGGCTCGCTCGATGTTCGGCTTTCTCTGCTTCGGATCGTCCTGCGGCAGCGGCAGATACTTGATCTCTATCCGCTTGCCGGTGGCTTTGCCGACCTCTTCGGCGAGTTCATTCATCGTAAACTCGCCGGGATTGCCGATGTTGACCGGGAGATGAATGCTTTCGGCCTCAGTGTTCATCAGGCGAATGATGCCATCGACGAGGTCGCTGACGTAACAGAACGAACGCGTCTGGCTGCCGTCGCCGTAGATCGTAAGCGGCTCGCCGCGGAGTGCCTGAACAACGAAGTTTGAGACCACCCGGCCATCGTTTTCCATCATCCGCTCGCCGTAAGTGTTGAAAATACGCACAATGCGGGTATCGACGCCGTTCTGCCGGTGGTAGTCCATCATCAACGTTTCGGCGACGCGTTTGCCCTCGTCGTAGCAGCTTCGCGGCCCGATCGGGTTCACATTGCCCCAGTAATCTTCCGTTTGCGGATGGATAAGCGGGTCGCCGTACACCTCGCTGGTCGAGGCCTGCAGTATCCGGGCCTTTACCCGCTTTGCCATCCCGAGCATATTTATCATGCCCATAACGCTGGTCTTAACCGTCTTGACCGGGTTGAACTGGTAATGGATCGGCGAAGCAGGGCAGGCGAGGTTATAGATCTGATCCACCTCAAGCAGGATCGGCTCGGTCACGTCGTGGCGGACGAGCTCAAATCGGCGGTCGTCGAAAAGATGTGCGACATTCGCCTTCCGCCCGGTGAAGAAATTATCGAGGCAAATGACCTCGTTGCCCTCTGCAAGCAGCCTTTCGCACAGGTGCGAACCAATAAATCCGGCTCCGCCGGTAACCAATATCCTCATTTTAAGTGATCAACTAATAAAGACGCCTACACTAAACGGCGGCAAAAGGAGATTATCACCGAACGAGGAGCATTAATCAATCTATTTCCTGCATTAGCGGTAGGTCCGCGAGGGATCACAACGGCCAGCCTCGTCACAGAACCAATTTCGTAGAAGCTCAACCACACCGGCCTTACCTTCGCCAATGAAACGGCTCCGGCGAGTTTTGTACTCGGCGAAGATCTCCAGAGCTCGACGCTTTAATTCGGCATCTTCTTCCCGTTCCTTATGGCCCTTCGGAACCGCATAAACGAATCGGTTGGCCTCGCCAGCAAAGGTACTGATCGAATAAAAATCCCGCTCTACGAACTTGCCGCTGAATTCTTCCTCGTTCGCGGCTTCAGCAAAAAAGCGAACGGCATGATCCGGATATCCGAAAAGGTAGCCGTAGCCGGCAAACCGCGGCGTTGCATCCGCATTTTCGACGGCATAAAGCACGGTCAGCGGATGGCTTTCGGGAGTAATGCCCCAACGAGCAAAGAAGCCCGACCGCCCGCCGAGCATCCGCCGCATTGCGGTCGAATTGAAGACGACGCCCTCGGCGAATCGTTTGCCTTCAAAAACACGCGAAAAGTGCTGAACTTCGGCGAAGACTTCGCCACCGCACCGCCAAAGCGAGAAAGCATCGCGTGTCTCGCGGATCGAGGCGAGCGTTGCAGCGTGTTGTTTTCGCGCCTCTTCCTGCCGAGGTTCGCGAACGGGGAAATTAAAGTTCACGAAGCCGGACGACATCGGCTTGATCCCACCGACGATCGTGTAAAGAGCCTCAGAATCGAGTGCCTTCAAGAGAAGAGCCTCGGCCTGAACACGCTTTTCGGCCGGGAGCGACTCGAACGGAAAGCAATCGGTTCGTTCTGTCGTACCAGCAAAGCCGGCGAGCGTTGTCGAGAAAAAGGTGATAGCGATCGTTAAAAAGCGGAGCCGCAGCTTCGACGGGGTGTTTTCCGAAATGTTCATGGTGATAAGAATAATGCGATTCGCACCGTCGCTTATAGTTTTCAACCGAGCGTTATTTTTGGGCAATGAAGCGTCGTCATCCGCGACCGGGTGGCGGCTAAATTCTGCCCGCTGGAAACTGGTCACCGTGGAATAAGGGCCGTTTATTGAAAATTTATCGTTGGCCGGGTTTGCTGATCCATACTTGCGGATTGAATTAAAACAAGAGAATTCAAGAGGGCATATATGACTATCAAAAACTTTGGCCTGGTGATCATTTTTTCATTTCTACTGATGGCGACGGCAAACGGGCAGGCGACGGGGGTTCTCTCCGGTCGGGTGTCGGATAGCGGCCGGCAGGCAGTTGCCGGTGCGACCGTGACCGCGACCAACCCGGCAACAAATTCATCGACCTCGACGACGACCAATCGAGACGGCAACTTTATCTTCCCGCAGCTTTCACCGGCAAGCTACACTCTTGAAGTGACCGCAAGCGGATTCAAGCGGTCCGAGGCTACCGGGGTCGCGGTAACGGTTGCCGGATCGACAACAAGAAACTTTCAGCTTGAGGTTGCGGGCCCGGAAGAGACCGTTACCGTTGAAGGGAAAGCCGATCTGGTAGAGAAGGAATCCGGAGCGGTCGGAACGCTCATCGACCGCAACTTTGTCTCGAACCTGCCGCTCAACGGCCGAAGTTTCCAGACTCTGATCGAGTTAACACCGGGCGTAGTGCTCGCACCAAGCTCTATCCAGAACTCGGGTCAGTTCTCCGTAAACGGCCAGCGGACAAACTCAAACTATTTCACGGTCGATGGAGTCGGAGCGAATGTCGGCACTGCGACGAACGCACAATATTATCAGCAGGCGGGCGGAACGCTACCGGCTTTCACCATCTCCGGCGGCACGAACAGCCTTGCCTCGGTCGAGGCGGTGCAGGAATTCCGAGTGCAGACCTCGAGCTACGCGGCAGAGTACGGCCGACAGCCCGGCGGACAGATCTCGATCGTCACTCGGAGCGGCAGCAACGACTTCAATGGTTCGGTTTACAACTATTTCCGCAACGAGGCACTCGACGCGAATGATTGGTTCGACAACCGCGACGGCCGGCCGCGGCGGACGCTCCGCCAGAACAATTTTGGCGGTGCTGTCGGCGGGCGTGTCTTCCTGCCATGGTTCGGTGAGAGCCCGCGGCCGCTTTTCGACGGCAAGGACCGGACATTCTTTTTCTTCTCGTACGAGGGCCTCCGGCTGACACAGCCGCAGGTGAATATCTTTCAGGCCCGCGTCCCAACCGCCGCAGCGAGGGCCGCGGCTCCGGAGCCTTTCCGGCAAGTGCTGAACGCATTTCCGCTGCCGAATTCACCGGCACTTCCCGGCGACCCGTCCGATACGGGCCGGTACATCGCTGCACTTTCATACCCGACTCGGTTGAATGCGTACAGTATTCGCATTGACCACAATGTTTCGAGCAATCACACGATCTTTGGCCGCTGGAACGACGCTCCTTCGAGCTCACGTTTCCGGTCATTCCCGAGCCAGGAGAATGCTTTTGAATCGAACCTGCGTACATTCACAGTCGGTTCGATCTGGCTGATCTCATCAAAGGTCGCCAACGACCTTCGTGTAAATTTCAGCCGGACTCGCGGGCTTTTTGAATTCCGCGGCATCGAGACCGATGGCGCAGTTCTTCCGCCTGAAGGGCTTCTGTTTCTTGATGGATTTCCGCGAGCGTCCAGTTCTGTAAGCCTTCAGCTTTCGACCGGTGCCGGTTCCGTCAGTTCGGCAAACCTAACGCAGGGAAATGCGGTCGGGACCGTTCAGAGGCAGTTCAATATAGTCGAGAATCTTTCTATCGTGGCGGGTAACCACACCTTGCGTTTTGGCGGCGACTTTCGGCGATTGCAGCCGAAGATCGATACCCGCCAGGTCTCGATCAACTACGTCTGGAACACGGTCGCGAGCCGGGCAAGCGGCATCCCGACGAGCATCTCTCTCCAGGGCTTTCAGCCGGTGACGGATTTTTACGTCGATAATCTTTCGCTCTACGCGCAGGACACATGGCGGGTCTCGCCGCGGCTTACGCTAACGATGGGGCTTCGCTGGGAGCTTAATCCGCCGCTCGCGGGTGACCGGCTGCCGTATCAGATCGATGGCCTCGATAACCCACTGACCGCGACGCTTGCCCCGCCGAATACCAAGCAGTGGAAAACCCGATACAATAACTTTGCTCCGAGATTTGGCGTTGCTTACACGCTTTCGGAGCGGCAGAATTTGGTCGTTCGCGGCGGCTGGGGTATCTTCTACGACCTCAACACGGGCACAGCCCTCCGCGGTTATTCGAGCTTTCCGTACAACGTTTCGCGCAACATAACAAACCCGGCCCAACTCAGGTTTCCGGCGAACCCGGCGGACCTTTTTCTACCCGCAAACCTTGATCAAAGCCCGCCGCCGTATAATTCGAACTTTTACGTCTTCGACCGAAACCTGAAACTGCCTTACACACATCAGTGGAACGTTTCACTTGAGAAGGGTCTCGGTTCGGCGCAGTCGATAACGCTCTCTTATGTTGGCTCGGCCAGCCGGCAACTGCTCCGGGCGGAACAGCGGCGGAACTTCAACGCACCCTATGTTGCTGACCGATACTGCCCTGCGGGCCAGCCGAACCTTCCGCCGTTCTGTACGCCGCCGCAGCCGATCATTGAGATCAACCCGGCGATCTTTGGGCCGACAAACCTAACGAGCGGCCCGATCGCAGCAGGTTCGTTCGTCTCGGTCACGAGAAACGGCACGAACGCCGACTACCACGCACTGCAAGCCCAGTTTCAGCGTCGGCTTACACGCGGGCTGCAGGCACTTGTCTCTTACACCTTCTCGAAATCGCTCGACGATGTTTCGGACGAGACGTTTACCGGTATTCCGATCGCCGATCAGGTCCTAAGCCTTGAACGCGGCCGGTCGAACTTTGATGTGCCGCACAATTTCATTGCGGCCGCGACGTGGGACATTCCCTCGTTCGGTACAAGCGGCTTTGCGAAGGCACTGGTCGGTGGCTGGTCGCTCGATACGATCGTGCGGTACCGGAGCGGTGCGGCATTCTCCGTGATCACCCAGAGCTTCGACGTTTTCAACGTAGGTACGTCTCGCCGAGTGGATCTGGTTGCCGGCCAGGATATCTGGCTCGACGATGCAGCGGTTCCGGGCGGAAGGCGTTTGAACCCGGCCGCATTTGCACAGCCCGCTGCTGGACGGCAGGGAACGCTCGGCCGCAATGCCTTGCGGTCGTTCTCGGTCAATCAGGTCGATCTGGCCCTTCGTCGGCAATTCAGCTTTTCTGAGAAATACCGTCTGCAGTTGCGGGTCGAGGCTTTCAACGCCTTCAATAGCCCGAATTTCAACACGCCCGCGTCTGCATTCGGATTTCCGGGATTCGGCATAAGCACGGCGATGCTCGGCCGCGGACTAAGCGGGAACACCGCAAGCACGCAGACAAGCCCGAGCGCGGGCTTCAACTCGCTTTACCAGATCGGAGGCGCTCGTTCGCTTCAGCTCTCAGCGAGGTTTTCATTCTGAGGAGGAGCAAATGGCGAGACGATGTCAGGTGACCGGCGAAAAGCCGATGGCGGGGAACAATGTTTCCCACGCGAACAATAAGACGAAGCGCAGATTTCTCCCCAATCTGCAAAAGAAGCGGTTTTGGTCCGAGGAAGAAGGGCGGGGGATAAAGCTCACCGTTTCGGCCCGGGCGATCAAGACCATAACCCGAAAGGGCTTTGACACCGTGCTCCGCGAGATGCGGGCGCGCGGCGAGAAGATCTAGGAATCGCGAATGAACATAGAAATAACGGAAAACTCGGGCGGGCTCGGCCGATTTGAGCGATTTGCGACGGTCGCCTCGGTCTTCTGCGCGGTGGAGTGTGCCGCAAAGCCTTTCGCCTTGCTGCTCTTGCCGCTGTTTGGCATCAAGCTTTTCGATTCCGAACTGCTTGAACTTGCGATCATCGGGCTGGTCTTCGTGCTCGGGCTTGGGAGCATTGCCCATCGTTTCTTTACCCGGCACCGAAGTTACCGGCCCATGATCGTATTTTTCGCGGGCTTTGCAGCACTTGCCTCGGCCCATTTTATTCTCGATGAGAACTCGACAACCGGGATAGCCGTGGCGATCGCGGGTGCCGCAACCATCGCCGCGTCGCAGTTCGTGAACCGCCGTGTGGCCAAGGACTGCTGCGAATTTCACAGAACAATGGAGGAAAAATGAATAGAGTTTTACTGGCCATTCCGGTCATCGTTTTTCTCGTTCTGCCACTTGTCGGGCAGACAATGAACTCAAGATCTGAGAGCGAGATAATTCAGTTCCGCTCCCAGATCCGCGACGCAGTTAAGGCGAAAGATCGCGCGAGCCTGGAGCGGTATTTTGCAGAGGGCTTCGCTCATACTCACGCCTCCGGCAAGGTTGACGGCAAAAAGGAACGGATCGATTTCTTTCTTGCTGGTGAGCCGACCATCGAGGACGTTGAGCCCGAGGAGATTCGCATTATCGCTCACAACAAGAATCTGGCAACGGCGATCGGGAAAACGACGCTTCTTTTCGGGACCGAAAAACGGACGTTTCAATGGACCGGCGTTTTTTACAAGAGTAAAGGCCGGTGGCAACTGATCACGACACACGCAACGCTTTTTCGAAATTAGACGGAAGTTGCGTTTTTGAGCAACTTTCGATGAACAGGTTAAGGGAGAATTTACTATGAAGACTATTACTATTGCAGTTGTGATCGGCATCTTCGCGATCGCCGGTTTCGCACAAGAGAAGGATGACAAGGGTTGGCCGCTTTTCTGGATACGCGAGGATGGAAAGTATGGCTACATTGATAAGACCGGAAAGGTCGTCATCGCTCCGCAGTATGAGAATACGATGGGCTTTAGCGAGGGCCTTGCCGCTACGAAAAAGGACGGCAAATACGGCTATCTCGACACGAAAGGGAAGTGGGTGATAAAACCGCAGTTCGACTTTACCTACAAATTTTCCGACGGCCTGGCGATGATCCGCGTCGGTAAACAATATGCCTGGATCGATAAGACTGGCAAGACGGTCATCCAGCCGCGTGATTATGATGAGGTCGCTCGGGGTTTTTCTGAAGGCAGGCTCGCTGTAAAAAAGGACGGAAAATGGGGATACATCGACCGGACCGGCCGGGTTATCGCCGAGCCAAAGTTCAAAAAGGCCTCGAGCTTTAACGGCGGAGTCGCTCAGGTCGAAACCGACGACGGAATGCACCATTGGATCACTGCCGAGGGCAAGATAATCTGGAGCCAGAACCCGGGCGAGAAGAAGGCCGCAAACGCTTCGCATCGCGGCCACTAGCTCGACGCTCGTAGCCGAAAATTGTCCCTCTAAGTCGGCATTCGCCGGCTTGGAGGGGCTTTTTTCTTTTTTCCTAGGATCGGCGGTATTGAAACACTTACATCCCCGCTTGCGTAAATAACAACGTATTCGGCACATATCGCACGACATTGACTTGCCCACCTGCGGAGCAATCCAGCAAAATGGTCTGCGAATCACACATTTAGGAGACAATTGATCGATGTTCAAGAGAGAAAGACTCGCTTTTTTACTAGTTTTGACGATGGTTGCGCCCGGGCTTGTCCTCGCACAGCCGGCACCGGCCGTCGAACGGCCTTCGGTTGACCGCATCCGCGACGAGGGCATGAACCGCTCGCAGGCGATGGCGACGATGAAGTACCTGAGCGACGTTATCGGCGCTCGGCTCACAAATTCGCCGGCACAGCGACGGGCAAACGTTTGGACCAAGGAACAGCTCGAGAAATGGGGCATGAAGAATGGAGCCATTGACCCCTGGGGCGAATTTGGCAAGGGCTGGGAGCTGAAGCGTTTTACGGCTTCGGTCGATGCGAACGGCGAATTCGTCGCATTCCGCTCCTACCCGAAGGCGTGGTCGCCCTCGACCAACGGAGCCATCACCGGCGACGTGGTTTACGTTGACGCGACCGATGAGGCCGGCCTTGAGAAATACAAGGGCAAGCTGAAAGGTGCGATCGTCTTCACCGCTCCGGAACGCCGCGTTGAGCCGGGCTTTAGTCCGGTCGCTTCGCGTACGTCGGACGACGAACTCGCCAAGCTCGATGCCGCAAAGCCGCAGGATAACGTCCAGCAGAACCGCGGACGCCAGGGCGCCGGGGGAGCGGGCAATCAATCGTTCAACCAGCGAAAGTACCGCTTCTACTTTGAAGAAGGCGTTGCTGTTTTGGTCGAGCCGAGCATGGGAACCGATTCGGGAACGATCCGCGTGATGGGAGCCTCGCCGGCACCGACGACGCCGGTTCCGGGCCAGAGCCCGCTCGCCGGAATGCGAGTTTATTCAAAAGGTGCGGCTCCGACCATTCCGCAGCTTGTCGCCGAAACCGAGCAATATAACCGAGTCTATCGTCTTCTGAAGCAGGGCATCCCGGTCAAGATGACGGTCGATCTGGCGGTCCAGTTCTTTGAGGACGATCTGCAGGGTTACAACACCATCGCTGAGATCCCGGGAACCGACCTCGCGGATGAGGTAGTGATGATCGGCGGCCACCTCGATTCGTGGCATGCCGGCAATGGTTCGACTGACAACGGTGCCGGAGTGACCGTTACGATGGAGGCAATGCGCATCCTCGCGGCGACCGGCCTCAAGCCCCGCCGTACGATCCGGATCGCACTCTGGACCGGTGAAGAGCAAGGCCTTCTCGGTGCCCGCGGCTACGTAGCCAAGAACTTTGCCCGCATCGGCGATGGCTCGGACACTGCTGCTATGGCCGCAATGGCGGGCGGAGGGCGCCCGGCGTTGACGAAGCTTCCGGCATACGACAAATTTGCTGCTTACTTCAACCTTGATAACGGCACCGGCCAGATCCGCGGCATCAATATGCAAGGAAATGAAGCTTTGCGTCCGATCTTCCGCACCTGGTTCGAGCCCTTCCACGACCTCGGAGCAAAAACCGTCAGCATCAATTCGGTCGGCGGAACGGACCACCTCGCCTTTACGGGCGTTGGGTTGCCGGGCTTCCAGTTCATTCAGGACCCGATCGAATACTTTGGCCGCACCTGGCACACAACGCAGGACGTTGCCGACCGGACGATCGAGGAGGACTTGAAGCGTTCGGCCGTCATAATGGCGACCTTTGCCTATAACGCTGCGATGTCGGATGAGAAAATGCCGCGTCAGCAAGGGGCAGCAGGTGTTGCGTCGTTGATCCCGGGCTTTGATTACCGTGCTCTTAACGACGAGCAGGCATTCGCCGCTCTCGGGCTCGGGCATCAGGTCTGCGGCTATCCGGTTCGTCCGGAGGAACTGCCGAATGGCTTCCCGTCGATGTTTGCCGTCAGCACCTTCTTCCGCGATGGTGTAGAGGCAAACTCCGGCGAATAGGGCTGTTTCAGTGTTATGAAGGGCTGTATCGCTTTCGGGCGGTGCGGCCCTCTATCTTTTGCCGAACTCGAAACAAAGGAATATCATCAAACGTATCAACTTCTGTTAAACCCCATATAAATCGGGAGCCATCCAAAAAAAGGAGCACGACAATGAAGAGACTGCTGTCATTTGCGACAATAGCACTGCTAGCGAGCACCGGCCCGGCCGCACTCGCTCAAAAAGATATGAAACCACCCGTAGCGAAAAAGGTCCCGAGTGTCCTTAAGATCCATGGATACGAGATCACGGACAACTACGCCTGGATGCGTGACCGCAACGAGAAGAAAGCCCCGGAGATAATCAAGTATCTTGAGGACGAGAATGCCTACGTCGAGCACCACATGGGCAAGCATCAGCCGATGGTTGATGGGCTTTACAAGGAAATGCTCGGGCGCATTAAGCAGACCGACCTTAGTGTTCCGGTCAAGCGGGGCGACTATTGGTACTTCTCGAGGACCGAGGAAGGAAAGCAGTATGCGACATATCTGAGAAGCAAAACTCAAGACGGGGCGAACCCCGAAGTTCTGCTCGACCTGAACAAAATGGCCGAGGGCTTTAAGTATTTTGCTGTCTCTAACGTTGAACCGAGCGACGACGGCAACATGCTTGCTTACGCGACCGACACGACCGGCTATCGTCAATATACCCTTCAGGTCAAAGACCTACGCACCGGCCAGGTGTTGCCGGATAAGATCGAGCGGGTGACCAGCGTTGAATGGTCGCCGGATGGCAAGTTCCTCTTGATCGGTCAGGAAGACGCGGTCTCAAAGCGTTCGGACAAGGTATGGCGGCACGAAGTCGGGACGAAGAACACCGAGCTCATTTTTGAAGAAAAGGACGTCTTTTTCAATACCGGTGTCGGCCGTTCACGCGATAAGCAGATGTATTTCATCGCTTCATTCGCCAAGACCTCGAGCGAATATCGCTATCTTCCGGCCAACGCGGTCAAGGACGGCGTGTTCAGCGTGCTCTCGCCGCGGCGTGAGGGGCATGAGTATTCGGCGGACTTCAACAACGGCGAGTTCTTTATCAGAACGAACAAGGACGCAGAGAACTTCAAAGTAATGCGGGTCGGGCAGAAGGACCCGAGCGAGGCGAATTGGAAAGATTACATCCCGCACAACCCGGCCGTAAAGATCGAGGGTATCGATTTCTTCAAGGATTTCGCCGTCGTATCGGAGCTGGAGAACGGGCTTGAGTACCTCCGCGTGATGGATATGAAAACGCGGCGGGCCGCGATGCGGATACCGACCGACGAAAGCGTTTACACGATGAGTCTCGCGTACAATCCGGAGTACGAAACGGACGTCATTCGGTTTGGTTATTCGTCGATGATCACGCCGCAATCGACCTTTGAATTCAACCTGCGAACGCGGCAATCCAAGCTCATCAAGCAGCAGGAGATACCGAGCGGCTACGACAAAACGCAGTATGAAACGACCCGCGTTTGGGCCGATGCCCGCGACGGCGTAAAGGTCCCGGTCATCCTGATGATGAAAAAGGGCACGAAGCTCGACGGTAAGTCGCCGATGTTGCTTTATGCTTATGGGTCTTACGGTGCCTCGATGACGCCGAACTTCTCGACCGCCAGGCTTTCGCTGGTCGATCGCGGAATGATCTTCGCTCTTGCCCAGATACGCGGCGGGGGCGAGCTTGGCGAAAAGTGGCGGCAGGACGGCCGAATGTTCAAGAAGACGAACACCTTTAACGACTTTGTTGATTCGTCGAAGTGGCTGCTCAAGAACAAATACACGTCAAGCGACCGGCTCGTTATCCAAGGCGGTTCGGCCGGCGGACTGCTGATGGGTGCGGTGATGAACCAGGCTCCGGAGTTTTATAAGGCGGCCATCGTTCAGGTGCCTTTCGTCGATGTGATGAACACGATGATCGACGAAACGCTTCCGCTGACGACCGAGGAATGGGATGAATGGGGCAACCCGCGGGACGACAAGAAGGCCTGGGACTACATGTACAGCTATTCGCCCTATGACCAGATAAAGAAAATGGCGTATCCGAATATGCTGGTCGAGGTTTCGCTAAACGACAGCCAGGTGCCGTATTGGGAAGGAGCAAAATACGCGGCGAAGATCCGCGAATACAAGACGAATGACAGCATCGTCCTGCTCAAGACCAATATGGGGGCCGGCCACGGCGGCTCCTCCGGACGGTACGACAGGCTGAAGGAAGTGGCGTTCGAATATGCCTACGCACTGACTCAGGTCGGGATCACAGAGTAAGGCGTTAACGCCAAACTAAGCAGAAGCGGGCTCGCACAAGGTGCGGGTCCGCTTTTTTGCGCATTCGGCCTTTGGAGCGCTTTGCCGTAGTTGGTTTCGGGTGTATATTCGCCGCGAGGTTCTCTAAATGTGGCGTTCTCGCTCTCGCGGCGGCGGCGATTACGCAAAAAGCGGTTGCTGATGCAGTCTCGATGTTAGACGAACGGGAATTGCTCCCGTGCTACCGATCAATCATAAAATTTCGTTCCGGCCGGCGGCGAGTGCTACCGGTAGGAAAGACCGGAGGTTATTTAGATCATGGCCAGATACTTTGCACTTCGCGACCGGCGGCTTGAGGGCGGCGTTCCGTCCCGGGCGAAGCTTTCAATCTTCAACACGAGCGCGTCGACGCCGCTTGCCAATGCATTTGCCAGCATCAACGGCGTTGCCGCAGGAGCGGGCGGTAAGATCCACTCGATGTTCGTACTCTGTCATGGATATGCCGGATCGAACGACCGAGCGGGAATGTCGATGGACGCCGGCGGCATGGGCCTCGAGCTCGGCCGCGAGGACGTTACGCATACGAACGTCGCGATGTGGTCGGCGATCGCGGGCAAGGTGGACAACATTGTCGTTTATTCGTGTGGTGCTGGTGATACTCAGCCCGGCAATGAAGGCACGACCGCCGACGGCCGCTACCTGATGGGAGCACTCGCGATTCACACCAACGCCAACGTTTACGCCGCGGACAAGATACAGTGGTACGGCACCTTCAACGACCTGGCGAACGGACGCTACGATTTCGGTGCGTGGGAAGGCACTTTGTTTTGCTTTCCGCCGAACGGGAACTCGCCGACGATCGTCGCCGCCCCGCCGGTCGAGTTTAGCGATGTAATGATGGGCACGGCCCCGTAGTCGCTGGTTCAGTTTTTATTCGGCGTGGATCAGCGGTTTGGCGTCGAGCGGGTGTTCGGTGCCGTAGATGTTGGCGGCATTGAGCAGTTCGCCCTCGGCCCAGTAGTTGCCGACGAGTTGGACACCGATCGGCAGGCTCTCGGACGAAAGCCCGCAGGGAATGCTGATGGCCGGCAGGCCGGCGAGGTTGGCCGAGACGGTGTAGATGTCGCTCAGGTACATTGCCAGCGGGTCGTCCGAGCGTTCGCCCATGCGGAACGCGGTGGTCGGCGAGGTCGGCGTAAGCACGAAGTCGCAGTTCGCGAAAGCGGCCGCATAATCATCGCGGACGAGAGCCCGGACCTTCTGAGCCTTGGCGTAGTAGGCGTCGTAATAGCCGCTCGAGAGCACGTAGGTGCCGAGCATTATTCGACGTTTGACCTCGGGGCCAAAGCCTTCTTCACGGGTCTTGAAATACATTTGCCGCAATTCGTGAGCATCCTCAGCACGGACGCCGTACCGTACGCCGTCATAACGAGCAAGGTTCGACGAGGCCTCGGCGGTCGCGATGATGTAATAGACCGCGATGCCGTATTTGGCGTGCGGGAGTTCGACATCGACGACCTCGCAGCCGAGCGAGCGAAGATTCTCTATCGAGGCATCGACCGCCGCCCGCACTTCCTCATCAAGCCCTTCGCCAAAGAACGCCCGCGGTACGCCGATCCGCTTGCCGGCGAGGCTTCGATCAAGCATTGCCGAATAATCGGGCACCGCAACATCCGCCGAGGTCGAATCGAGCGGATCGCGGCCTGCGATAATGCCGAGCACGTCGGCGATCTTGCCCGCCGAGCTGCCAAAAATGCCGATCGCATCAAGCGAAGAAGCAAACGCGACAAGCCCGTATCGCGAGATGCGTCCGTAGGTCGGTTTTAGGCCATAAATGCCGCAGAGAGCCGCGGGCTGACGCACCGAACCGCCGGTTTCCGAGCCCAAGGCGACATCAACAACACCCGAAGCAACAGCGACAGCCGAGCCGCCCGAGCTTCCGCCGGGAACGCGTTCCGGGTCCCAAGGATTCCGAGCCGGGCCGAAGGCCGAGTTCTCATTCGAGGAGCCCATTGCGAACTCGTCCATGTTCGTTTTACCGATCGTGACGGCACCGGCGGCATTGAGCCTCTGGACCGCGGTCGCGTCGTAGTGGGCGGTGTAATTCGCAAGGATGCGCGAACCGCATGAGGTGCGGATATCCTTCGTACAGATGTTGTCCTTGATGGCGATGGCCAAGCCGCGGAGCGGAAGCTCGCCTGCGGCATCTTCAATGGCTTCGGCACGCCCGAGCGCATGCCCACGCTCAATGGACAAAAACGAGCCGAGCTGGTCGTTCAGCCGCTCGGCATTGGTCAAAACGCGTTCGATCTCGTTCTTTAGCATCAGGTCTCAGTTATTAACTTTGTCGATCAGCCACGTGTCGCCGGTCTGTTCAAGCTCGACGCGGATCGCTCGCTGTTCCGTTCGGGAATCATCTCGCCAGAAGAGCAGCACTTCAAAGGACGTTCGCCCCTCGGCCGGTCTTTCGCAGCTCCCGATTCGGAACGCCCGCGGGACATCTGCCGTTCCGGAAGTAAATGGGTCGGCGTCGCCGGTGGCGCCTGTCAACGTTCCGTAGAACCGGTCGGTCAGAAATCTCCGCCTTTCCTCGAGCCGTTCCTTTGAGAAAAGCATATCGCCGGCAAAATGGGTCGAATAAAACTCTCGCAAAGCGGGCCGAGCCACGCCGCACTCTGCCGGCTCGAACTGCGGAACGCTGCACCCGGCGGCAAAAATGGCGGCTGCTATGAGAAAAACAAGCTTCATAGAACCTTCGGCACCTGAAAGTGGCCGTCGGTTGAGGCCGGAGCACGGCTCAGTGCCGCTTCCGTCCCGAGGCTTGTGCTGATCTCGTCCTCGCGGATCGCGTCGGTCGCCTGGCCGGCAGCGGTCAACCCGCCGAGCATCGGCTCGACGTCGGCGGTATCGAGCTCATTGAGTTGCTCAATATAGCCGACGATCTGCTCCATCTGCGGCGTGTATATGGCGACCTCTTCGTCGGTTATTTCCAAATGAGCGAGCTTTGCGATCTTCTTGACATCCATATTTGGTCAATCTTCTTTCGACTCGGAAAAGAGATCGGGTGCGGCCGCGATCTCGATATAGCGGACCATGCTTTTGCCAAGGAAACGGTTAATCTTAGCGACCAGCTCCGGAGCGATCGAATCAAGCTGGGCCTTCCAGTTCTTGTCCTTCGTGCTGACGACCAGCCGGCCCTTCGTGAAACTCTGTGCCCGCGAGGCTTCAGCGATCGCTGCGCCAACGGCGGGCCGCCACAGCGACACGATAACGGTCTCGAGAATGTCCGGGTCATCGGGCAGCGAGCGGACGAAAGTAGGTACAAGGTTTGAAAATCGCTCCATTTGCCAATCTGCTCCGATCTAATATCATCTTAAACGAGAACATTTAGAAATGCTAAATCACGACCAGAAACACGGCATTTTGCCGGAGATCGTACTTGCCTCGGGGAGCCCGCGGCGATCGGAGATACTCGCTTCGGTCGGCTGGAGCTTTGTAAAGGACGTGCCGGAGATCGACGAAAGCCTTCGCGAGGGCGAAAGCCCGGAGGGCTACGTTGAGCGGCTTGCGCTTGAAAAGGCGGCTGCGATCGCGGGCAAGTGGCCGGGACGCGTCGTACTCGGGGCGGATACGACCGTTGTGCTCGGCGGCGAGGTCATCGGCAAACCCGCGGATATGGACGACGCCCGGCGGATGATACGTTTGCTCTCGGGCGAGGTGCATGATGTGATAACCGGCATCGCGCTCGTCCGCGATTCAACTGCAGTTTCGGGAATACAACGGACGGCCGTGACGTTTGCAGAAATGAGCGAGGCGGAGATCGAGTTTTTGGCGCTTGAGGGCGACCCGCTCGACAAAGCCGGGGCGTATGCCGTCCAAGCGCAAGCGGCGCTATTTATCCGCGGCATCAGCGGCGACTATTGGAATGTCGTCGGCCTACCTATCAATCTCGTCTATGAGCTTTTCCGCGGTTTTGAAGCCGCAATAGGTGAAAAGGCTTGAGGGGCTTTGAGACCTTGGTCTGCATCAGATCTATCACGGGCGTTACCGTGAAGAGCGTATTCTGTGACTTTCGATTTTGCTTCTGTGTGTTCTGTGGTTCATGGCTCCCGAATGTTCGATTTAAGGAGTGACCGCAATTTCTCAGAGCAGAAAACACAGACTGCACAGAACAAAGACACACACCAGGAACACAGTCCACAGACACAAAAAGAGGCTCGCGGTGGAGCCTCTTCCGATTGAACTTCTATAGCTTTTTATCAAAGCAGCCGATCGACAACTCGTGAGATCGGGACGGTGACGTCGTACTTCGGATCGATGCCGCCGTAGGGTTCGCCTACCATTTTGCCGTCCTTCCCGAGGATAACGAACGAAGGCACCTGATCAAGCGAATAGTGCTTGAGCATAAATGCACCGTCATTGTCTCGAATCATCGTGGCCGATAGACGGTTCTTTGTCGCGAACTGGTTGAGATCCGCCGCCGAGGCAAAATTTCGCGTTCCTTGTGTTACCGAATCGGTAGCGACATAAAGAATTGCGACATCTTTACCGGCGTATTTGCGGCTGAGCACGTTAGTGAATTCCACCTGCTTTTCTGAAAGCGGTATCCACGAAGCGCCGACCGCCAAGATCACGACCTTACCCTTGTGGTCGTCGATATTGAACGCACCGCCATTTACGGTCGTCAGTCTCGCCTGAGCGGAGACCGCCGTTGCAGACATCGCGAAGACGGTAAAGAGGAGAATCGTTTTCAGATAGTTTTTCATCACGTTTTCGGGCCGGCAAAAGCCTCGCCCTACGAGGTTTAGATGCAATAGAGGTGCCAGACTACTGCCCGCGGCCTAATCTGATGTTATCTATCAACCGAACACCTCCGATCTTTGCCGCAACGGCGATCATCGAGCCCGTATCTCCAACCCTATCAACATGTTCCAGCGTTTCAGCATTGACCGTGGCAACATAGTCAAGCGTGACGTCAGAATCCGCTTTTAGGGCATTTTCTACCATTTGAGTCAATTTCGAAGCATTCCGTTCACCCGAAATGAAGGCATTTTGAGCCATATGGAGTGCCGCGTAGATCGCCGAGGCACGGGCACGGTCCTCGGCAGAGAGCAATTCGTTACGCGAGGACATCGCCAGTCCGCTCGGTTCGCGAACCGTCTGGACCGAGATAATTTCAGTATCGAAGCCCATGTCGCGCGTCAGGCGTTTGACGATCGCAAGCTGCTGAGCGTCCTTTTCGCCGAAGATGGCAAAGTCCGGCCGGATCGTATTGAGTAAAAGCGTTACTACGGTCGCGACGCCGCGAAAATGGCCGGGCCGCGAGGCACCCTCGAGGCTTTCGGAAAGGCCTTCAACGTAAACGTAGGTCGCAAAGCCCTCGGGATAAATATCGTGCGGCTCCGGGGCGTAGATATGATCGACGCCGAACTCGGACAACATTGCGGCATCTGAGGCAAGGTCGCGGGGATAACGGGCGAGGTCTTTCGCATCGTTGAACTGCGTAGGATTAACGAAGATCGAGACAATGACCGAGTCGCCGCGTTTTGAGGCTTCTTGAACGAGCGCGAGGTGGCCCTCGTGTAGCGCTCCCATTGTCGGGACAAAGGCGATGGTCTTGTTATCACGGCGAAGCTTGCGCGTGATCGAGGCCATTCTCTGTCGGCGATTTATGATCTCCATATCGAAATCAGAAGGGAAGCGAAGGTATCAGGTCTTCCGGGTTTACGTCTTCGGGCAACCCGTACGATTCGGCCTCTGCCGGATAGTTGCCGCTACGGACGTCGTCCATCCATCGGGTTATCGCATCCGTAATGACGCCGCTGACGTTAGCATATTGCCGAACGAAACGCGGCTGGCGGCCGAAGGTAAAGCCGATCAGGTCGTGCAGGACAAGCACTTGAATATCACAATCCGTTCCGGCGCCGATGCCGACGGTCGAGATCTTGAGCTCTTTGGTAATGACGGCCGCGACCTCGCGTGGCACCAGTTCGAGAACGACCGCAAAAGCTCCTGCCTCTTCGAGAAGCAAGGCGTCGTCGATAAGTCTCTTTGCGTCGTCGGTCGTCTTGCCCTGGACGCGATAGCCGCCGAGTTTATGGACCGATTGCGGCGTCAGGCCGATGTGTGCCATCACCGGTATCTCTTCATCGACCAAGCGTTTCACGAGGTCAACCCGGTTGCGGCCGCCTTCGAGCTTTACAGCCTCGGCACCGCCGTACTTCATCAGCTTGAGCGCATTTCGCACGGCCTTATTGTCGCCGGTGTGATAGCTGCCGTAGGGCATATCGGCGACTGTAAGTGCTCGGCTCGATCCGCGTTTTACGGCCTTGGTCGCCGAGAGGATCTCCTCGAGCGAAACGGGGATCGTGTTCCCGTAGCCGTGAATGACATTTCCCATGCTGTCGCCGACAAGGATGATGTCCACACCGGCCTCGTCAACGATGCGGGCGGTCGGGTAATCATAGGCCGTAAGGCACACGAGCTTCTCGCTCTTCTCTTTGGCGGCGCGGAGTGCGGGAACGTAAACCTTCTCGGGTTTGTCCGGTTTAAGGTAGGCCATAAAAGGTGTTTAGTCTATTCCTTTCAGACGTTTAAGTCTAGCATCACACGCCGGCAACTTCTGCGGCAAAGCCTCCGTTAACGCCCGCGGGGAGCCACTTCTCAATGCGTGAGTCGTCCGGCGTCGCTGCAAGAAGTTCTCCGATCGTCTTACCGAGGACCGGATGGCGGAGTTTTGGAGCGATGTCATTCAGCGGTAAAAGGACGAACTTGCGGAGATGTATGCGCGGGTGCGGCAGCGTGAGGAACGGTGTGTCCATCTTTGTCTCGCCAAAGAAAAGCAGATCAAGATCGATGGTCCGCGGCTTGTGAAAGGTCTTGGCCGTCCGGCCGAGGTTGTACTCAATGCGTAGCAGGCGGGCCATCAGTTGGGTCGGCGTCACCTCCTTGCAACGAAGTGCGACGGCCATATTGAGAAAATCCGGCGCTCCGTCCATATCGATCGGCTCGGACTCGTAGATACATGAGATAGCCGTAACCTCGAAACAGGCCTCTATCAGCCCGCGGACGCCGAGCAGGAGATTTCCCGCCCGATCGCCGAGGTCGGAACCGAGCCCGACATATGCTGTTACTGCCGCGTTATTAGCCGCCATTGTTTGCGTGCTTTCACCCCGGACTTCCCACGGGGAGTGCCAGATCGATCGAAAGTTTTGAGTCTGACTTTTGTGAAAGCTCATTTGAAAATACTTCAAGTGACTACCAAAAAACAAGGAATCTGCCGTCTCAGCAAGCGGAGCAGGTCTTTTCCGGACGCTTATTTTTTACTTTTGGGTGTTCACATGTTTGAATAGAAACAGTCCGAAAGGATAAATCCAGAGGCTTGGGGCCGCGGCCCCGATGCCCGGGCGGACAAACAGGTGTGATCCGTCTTGACAAAAAAGCACACGCCGGATTTTATGGCCCGCAGACGATTCCGACACAGCCAGCGATTTGATACCCCGGCGGATCGCTCCCATCAAGAATATCTTTTGGATACCAGCCATCCGGTGACCTCCCGGACGGAATTGTTGCGCCTTGTCCGCGGCGGCGAAGATACCTACCTCGAGTTAAAGGTAAAACTTTCAAATCCCGAGCGGATCGCCCAGGGGATCGTCGCTCTGGCCAATACCAACGGCGGGACGATCATCTTTGGTGTTAACGATCAACTGCGCGTAGAGGGCTTGAGCAACCCCGACGAAGTGCAGGCCGAGCTTGTCCGCATCTGCCGCGAAGAGATCGTGCCGCCGATCGTGCCGATGATCGACTGCATCGCCTTTGACAGCGGAAAGCGAGTTGTTGCGCTTGATATCGATGCCCGGCGAAAGCCTTTTCGGACCCGCGACGGCCGCTTTTATATGCGGTTCGGAGCGGAGAAGCGGGAAGTGACCCGCGACGAACTTTCGAGATGGCTCGATGAAATTCGGCCATTCACATACGAAAATATTCCACTCTTTACGGCAACGGAAAGCGACATCGAGGAAGGCCTGCTTTGGTCGTTTGCCCAGGCGTTCGCTGACATCAATCCGCTGCCGGGCCAGTTTGATACAAAGGAACTGGTGCGAAAAGACCTTTTGCTAGCCGCGGGCAATGGCGACGAATTTTTCCCGACCGTCGCCGGGCTAACGCTTTTCGGCCGGACCGAGAGCGTGGTGTCGCTCTTCCCGCGAAGCACGGTAAAGATCAGCCGCCTTTCCGGCGAGAACGGCAACTCACAGCTCGTCGAAAGCCGCGAGGTCGGCGGGAATTTGCTCCACCAGTTCGAGGCGATGATGCAGTTCGTCGAGCGCTATTGCGACCTCGAAAAAACGGCCCCGCGGCAGCGAAAGGCCGACACGAACGGGCACGCCGTGCCGCGTTCGAAATATCATCTCTACTCGGTTCGCGAGGCGGTCGCCAATATGCTTATCCACCGCGATTTCGCACTCCGCGATATCGGCTCGCGGATGAACGTTTACGATAATTCGATCGAGTTCATCAACGCCCGGCGGACGAACGGCTTTGTGCCGCCGGCCTCGCGGGCGATAAGGTTCGGTATAACGCAGCGGATCAACCCGCAGATCGCGGCGATCTTTACGCGCCGCGAGTATTGCCCGGACGTCCCGCAAGGCGGGCTGCCGATGATCTTGAAGCAATCCGAACGGATCTCACGTCGGAGGGCCGAGGTCTATACCTCGAACGACGAATTCAAACTGAAGATCTACGGGACCCAGTAATTCTTTTTAATCAACATGCCGATCGTAAGAAAACGCCAGATAGAATCACTGCAGCAGCTTAGCGGCGAGGAGCTTGAGGCTTTTCTCGACTCGCTCCCGGCCGGTGCAGAGTCGATCAGCAAGCTGCTCGATTTTGTCGAGGACGAGCTCTACGACAAGGAGTGCAACCACAGCCTCCGCTACGCAATGCAATTCATAATGGCGAACGGACTCAGTTTCCCAAAGGTCTCAACCTGGCTGACCGAAAACGGCGGCTACTGCGACTGCAAGGTCCTCGATGAGATCGCACCGTATTGGAGGGAGAAATTTGGAGATGATTGATCAGAGCATATCTTTGAGATAACGGCCGGTGTGCGAGGCTTCGCAGCCGGCCACTTTTTCGGGTGTGCCGATCGCGACGACATGGCCGCCGCCGACTCCGCCTTCGGGGCCGAGGTCTATCAGGTGATCGGCTGTTTTTATGACGTCCATGTTGTGCTCGATGACGATGATGCTTGAGCCATTATCGAGTAAGGCACGGAAGGCGCCGAGCAGCTTGTTGATGTCGTCGAAATGAAGTCCGGTCGTCGGCTCGTCAAAGATGAAAAGCGTTCGCGAGGCGGTCGTTTGGGCAAGGTGCGAGGCGAGCTTTACACGCTGAGCTTCGCCGCCGGAAAGCGTCGTTGCCGATTGGCCAAGCCGAAGATATCCAAGCCCGACGGCGTCAAGCACGCGCAGTTTCGTCACCAGCTTCTTCACATCCTTAAAGAAAAGTATCGCCTCGCTGACGGTCAGTGCGAGAGCTTCGTGTATGTTCTTGCCCTTGTAGCGAATGCCGAGCACTTCTTGCTTGAATCGCGTTCCGCGGCAGTCCTCGCAGGTCAGTTCTACGTCAGCGAGGAACTGCATCTCGACCGTAACGGTGCCGCTGCCCTGGCAGACCTCGCACCGGCCGCCGGGAACATTGAACGAGAAATGCGACGGCCCGAAGCCTTTCGCCTTTGCCGATTGTGTACCAGCGAAAACGTCGCGGATCGCATCGTAGGCTTTAACATAAGTCACCGGGTTCGAACGCGGCGTGCGGCCGATCGGCGATTGATCTACCAAGATGACATCGTCGATGTTCTCGGTGCCTGTGATCTCCTTGAAAAGCCCGACGTGGCCGGTCCATTCGCCCCGCATCTTCTTGATGCCGGCGTAGAGCACGTCGTGGATCAGCGTCGATTTGCCGGAGCCTGAAACTCCCGTCACACAAACGAGCATTCCAAGCGGAATGTCGACCGAAACGTTCCTAAGATTATTCTCGCGGGCTCCCGTTACGGCGATCTTTTCCTTGCCCGGTTTCCGCCGCTTTTGCGGCACGCGGATCTCCAACTCACCGTTCAGATATCGGGCCGTCAGCGATTGCTTCGATTTGAGCAACCCTTTATACGTGCCCTCATAAACGACCTCGCCACCGAGTTCGCCCGCGGCCGGGCCGATGTCGATTACGTGGTCGGCGGTCCGCATCGTCTCTTCATCGTGTTCAACAACGAGCAGCGTGTTGCCGATATCGCGGAGGTGCTTGAGGATGTTGATCAGCCGCGTGTTGTCCCGTGGATGGAGCCCGATGCTCGGTTCATCGAGCACGTAAAGCGTTCCAACGAGCAGCGAGCCGAGATTGGTCGCGAGCTGAATTCGCTGAGCCTCGCCGCCGGAAAGCGTAGAGGCGAGCCGATCGAGCGAGAGGTAATCGAGCCCGACATCGACTAGGAACTTGAGCCGCCGCCGGACCTCTTCGAGCAGGCGTTCGGCGATCTTTTCCCGTTCGCGGTCGAGTTTCAGATCGTTAAAGAACGCCGCGGCATCCGTGATCGAGAGATCAAGAACCTCGGGCAGCGAACGGCCGCCGATCTTAACATCGCGAGCCTCTTGGCGGAGCCGCGAGCCGCCGCAATCGGGACACTTTGTATAGCCGCGAAACTTGGCGAGAAAAACACGGACGTGGAGTTTGTATTTCTTTGTCTCAAGCCATTCGAAAAATCCGCGAATACCGCGCCAGCCTTCGTCGCCATAGGTGATGCAATTTTGCTGATAATCCTCGAGGTCGGCGTACGGCTTTTTGCTGTCTATCCCGGCTGCGGCCGCATAGCGGAGCAGTTCTTTCTGCGCCCATTCGTATTGCGGTCGCGTAAACGGCTCGACCGCTCCGTCCTTTATCGACTTGAGCGGATCGGGGATGACGAGCCCGTAATCGACGCCGATCGTATTCCCAAAACCCTGACAGGTCCGGCAGGCACCGTAGGGCGAATTGAAGCTAAAAAGCTGCGGCTCGGGCTCCTCGTAGGCGGTGCCGTCATACTTGCAGATGTAGCGGTTAGCGTATTTGAGCTTCGCTCCGTCGGTCGTTTCGATTACGGCCGAATGCGCCTCGCGAAAGCACGTCTCGAGCGAATCTACCAGCCGCTGGCGAATGTCCGCCGACGCCTTGAGTCGGTCGATGAGGACGAAAGTGTCGTTCAGGTCCTCGTGCGGGTAATCCTCGGGCCGCTGGAGCTCGATCACCTCGCCGCCGCGGTAGAGCCTCGCGTAACCGGCCTGCATCAGCGACATCAGATGTGCCTGCGTGCTAAGAGCCTGATTGCTCTTAACGGCTTTTGTTGTGCGCTTAGTCGGCTTTTTTGCGGGAGCAAGTGCCTCGGAGTTGATCGGGAAGAGGACGTAGAACCGCGTGCCTTCGGCGAGCGTTGAGAGGGTCTCATCGGCAGCAGATTCGGGCGAATCCTTCTTCACTTCACGCCCGCAAACGTGGCAGAATGTCTGCCCCGCACGCGCGTAAAGCAGGCGAAGGTAATCGTAGATCTCGGTCTGCGTCGCGACGGTCGAACGGGGATTCCGTGTAGAGTTCTTTTGCCTGATGGCGATCGCCGGAGCGATGCCGAGTATCTCATCGACGTCCGGCTTGTCCATCCGCTCAAGGAACTGGCGGGCATAGGCGGAGAGCGACTCAACGTAACGCCGCTGGCCCTCGGCATAGATGGTGTCGAAGGCAAGGCTCGATTTGCCGGAACCGGAAACGCCGGTTATAACCGTAAGCTTATTGAGCGGGAGCGAAACCGAAACGTTTTTGAGATTATGGACGCGGGCGCCGCGGACGCTGATCACTTCCTCTTTCCGTCGTACTGCCTTCATAGAAGCCTTCGCCGTGTGTAGGGCAAACTTTGATTCTAGCAAAGCGGTCGGGCGGGTGAAAGGTCGACGGTGGTTACCAGCGGCGTTCGATGCGGGAAAGATTCTCTCGCCAGTGTTCGGCAAATTCGCTGACAAGAAATTGGATGCCGCGTTCATTGCCAAGCGGGCTTGCCGGCGGACGGGCGATGCGGTAATTTCGGCCCTTTGGTGAGGCGACAGAAAGCGTGATGCGTTCCTCGGACTTGCGAGAAACAGCAGCAAAGCGCCATTCCGTCTTTGCCCGGATCAGGAGCCTTGCCCCGAGCGGCAGATCGGCCAGCGTCATTTCAGCTTCGGGAGGTTCCATTTCTTTCTAAGCTTTTTGTATTCGGCCGCCGGAAGCTGGACAAGATAAGGATTCCGGGTGTTATCGAGCCAGGAGACGATGCGCTCCACATTGCGGCGTTCCATCGCGGTGCAGCCGCTGGTCGCGGTCTCGGCGTCCTTCCAAACGTGGAGAAAGATGCACGAACCATCGCCGCGGCGGACCGGATAGGAATTGTAAGCGACGAAGACGCCGAGGCCGTATTCTTCACCGACGGCAAGCATCTTCTCCGAGCTTTTCCAATCAAAATTGCCGACCTTGAAGCGGTCAACGATCTTGTTGTAATGCGAAGAAGCGGGGTCATCGACGCATTCGGTCGAGCTTTCCAACTTGGTGTAGGGATAGTTGAGTTGTTCGGGCTTCGGTGAAGAGCCGAAGGCGGAGGTCAGAGGAAAAAGCCCTGCCGGAGCCTTGCCATCGCCTTCTTTCTTGAATTCACTTGCAGATTCGGGGGCAGATTCAATCGCCCATCCGAGGCCGCTGCGGCCGACCACTATCGGGAATTCATCGCCGACAGCGGTCCACTTTGCGCGAAGCGTCTTGCGTTCGAAGAGGCGTGCTGTGCCTTTGACCGTCGGCCAATCGGGCGTGGTCACCACAACCGCCTGAAGCGATTCGGCAAATGGCTTTTTAACTGCCGGCGGCTCGGGTGTTTTCACCTGAGCCGCGACGGTAAACGAAAATGCAAGCAAGAAAAAACCGAGTGCCGGGAGTCTTCGCATAAGTTATTGGTCTTCGAAAAGAGCATCCGCCGATCCCGAACGCTTGCTGATCGCATAGACCCGCAGGCCTATCGAGATCATCAGTATCGAGATTGCCATCCAGATAAACACCCAAACGACAGCCGGAAGGCCGGTCGCGGCAGCCATATTCGCTGCGTCCGAGTGAGCATTCGTGAGGGTCGAGATGAAGAAAAGATTCACCAGATCAAAGAACGCATTAAGCAGTGTCTGCACCGCAAGAAATGCGAGTGCGAAATTGACCCACTTGATCTCGGCGTATTTCGCCACGGCAAAAAGGCCGGCTGCGATGATGCTGCCCGCAATTACCGTGAAAACGAGCCCGCCAAAAGTTGCGGTCGAGAAAAGATTCCAGATCGGGGCAAGCACGCCAAAGACGACCGTCAGAACCCCGACCGTGCCCGCCGAGATGTAAAGAGCGAGACGCGAATCGAACCCATAACGCATCCAGGCGAGCAGAGCGGCACCGAAAGCGGTCGTGCCGAGATAACCGGCACTTGAGATAAATAGCTGCGAGAACCAGCCAGAAGACTGTGACCAAACAACGCCGCTCGCATCCGGCGAAACCGCCAGGCTCTGGACCGAGTTTCCGGTCAGGACGGTCGCCAAGGCATGGCCGCCTTCATGGATGAACGTCGCAAAAAGCTGGAGCGGGTAAAATATGTACCCGACAAACGGGATGAACCACGACGCGATCCAGATCCCGATGGTGACCAGAGTTGCGATAAGGAGCAGAGTTAACTGCGGTTCGGCTTCTTTTGCGACTTTGTAAGGCATAGTTTTCTCCCGCTAAAGGTCTAATACTCGTTACGAAACAGTTTACCGCAAAGTTCGCCACGAGGCGAAGAAAAATCGGCGGTTAGCTGCGGCTGTAGTCCTCTTTGCCGCCGGTTTTCGATTCGAGCCGGATGTCCGTTATCTCGATGTCACGCTGAACGGCCTTGCACATATCGTAGATCGTCAGGGCCGCGACCGAAACGGCAGTTAATGCTTCCATCTCAACGCCGGTCTGAGAGGTTGTGATGGCCTCGGCACGAAGTTCGATGCCTGAATCCGTCAAATCGGCCTCGATATTTACCTTTGAGAGCGGTACCTGATGGCAAAGCGGAATCAGCTCCGAGGTGCGTTTTGCGGCCATAATCCCGGCGATGCGGGCGATCTCGAGCGGGTCACCCTTTGGCGTTTCGTTGGCGCGGAGCTTTGCGATGGTCTCCGGCGAAAGAAGCACGCGGCCAGAGGCAACGGCAACCCGTTTGGTCGGCTCCTTGCCTGAAACATCGACCATCCGAATCCGCCCGGCTTCATCAAAATGCGAGAGTTCGCTCATAGGTTCGCTCGGCGTGAATGCGACTAATGTATCAAAGGAAGAGCACTTCGCACACCTCGCCGGACGCCAGGGAACCGCCCGCGGGAATTTTGACAAGGGCGTCGGCACTGGCAAAGCCGATGAAATCAGATGAACCATGCCAGCGGAGCGGAACGGCGAGCAGGCGGCCTTCGGCGTCGGTCGCGAGGGTCGCCGGGAGATATGAGTCACGCTCGCGGGTACCTTTTGCCTCGCCTTCAATAACGGCAAAGCCCGATGGAAGTTCGATGGCCGAGGCGGACTGCATCAGCATCAACGCCCGCCGAACGAGAAGGTGAAAGGTCACCGCTGCCGAGACCGGATTACCCGGAAGGCCGAAAAAATATGCTTTTTTCACCCTTGCAAATACGGTCGGCTTGCCGGGCTTGAGCTTCACCTTTTCGAAAAAGATCTCCGCCCCGAGCCCGGCGACCGCTTCCTTCGTAAGGTCATATTTGCCGACCGAAACGCCGCCCGTCGTGATGACCAGGTCGGAGGTTTTCGCGGCGGACGCGATGGCGGCGGTCAGGTCTGAAAGCTTGTCGCCGACAGTCGGGAGGATGACCGTCTCAGCACCCGCCGATTGGCAAAGCGAGGCGAGCATTAGGGAATTTGAATTGCGGATCTGGTCAGGCTTTGGCCGTTTTGCGACCGGCACGATCTCGGTTCCTGTGGCGAGTATGGCGACCCGCGGCCGTTTCGAAACCTTCAGCTTCGCATAGCCGAAAGCCGCAGGCACTGAAATATTTGCGGGCGAAATGCGGGTTCCGCGGCGAAGCACGGTCGCGCCTCTCTTAACCTCTTTCCCCTTCGAAACGATGAAGCGGCCCTTTGCGGTCGGCTCGTTGATCGTTACGGTGCCGTCAGCCTCGGACGTAAGCTCGATCTTCTGAACGGCATCGGCACCCGCGGGCAGCGGAGCTCCGGTCATTATTCTGACGGCCTCGCCCGCCTTGAGCCGCCCCTTCCAGCCGCGGCCGGCGGCGGACTCGCCAACCAGCCTCAGCACCGCCGGAGCATCTTTCGTATCAGCCGCCCGCACGGCATAGCCATCCATCTGCGACCGATCAAACGGCGGCATATCCGTATCCGCAACAACGTCCTCGGCAAGCACACGCCCGACCGAGTCCTCGATCGCAACCCGCTCCGCAACGAGCTTTGGTGTTTCGCGTTCAATGATATCGAGTGCGGTGGAGATGGTGATCATTTGTATGTTTAACGCGAAAGGTTCTTCTCACCTTAACCTTGACAGCTTACGAGACCCGCGGATAAGGATGCTGATCTGCCAAACGAGCAAGGTGAAAATAAACAGGCAAGCAAAAAAATCAAATTCGTGCGATTTGATGTAAAACTCCAGAAGTCTTCTGCCATCGTAGAATCCTTCGCCACCGTAAACGCCGTCCCCATTGAGTCGACCAAAATAGCTAGCTGTAAGCACGAGCCCATAGACCCCCGTGAGTATGGTCGAGACAATAAATTTGCGGGCAAAGATCAGAGAGACAAAGACTATCGGAGTCATAAGATGAAGGCCGGCGAGATCATGGCGATAACCATGTGCCGAGAGGTTGATTTCGCCTGGACTTGGCTTGGGAGGGGCCGCATATTGATAGATCTCGACTGCGACCGTGACTACGTAAAGCGCCAAGACGATGGAAGCAAAACCGAGAAGGAGTTTTCTCTCTGTCGCAGAAATCATTTAGCGAATAACTACTCCGGCAAATATAGCATCAATGTTGAATAACGGAAAAATTTATAAGAAAATTCGAAACGATTAGCGAACCCGAAGGCTTCAAATGAGATAGTGGATTACCACTGAGGTGACGAAATGGCAGTACGCAAAATACCTTACCCGCACCCCGGCGAGATACTTCTCGAGGAATTTCTGAAGCCGATGGGTATCACGCAATATCGGCTCGCTAAAGAGATCGGAGTGCCGCAGCGGCGCATCGGCGAGATCGTCGCCGGAAATCGTGCCGTCACAGCAGATACAGGACTTCGGCTTTCGCGATTCTTCGGAATGTCAGACGATTTCTGGATCGGGCTGCAGATGGACTTTGACGCTGCGAATACAAAAGACCAGCTAAGAGAAACGCTGGCTAATATCAAACCGTGGACCTTAACCGACGCGTAATGAGGAATAAATATTGTCTGCGTTTCGGCGATCGAGATGCGTATTTCGAGATGACCCTGATCGTCGAAGAATCCAACTTGAATGCTAAGGGCGATATCTATGTCGCGATCGACATTGCTTCAGGTCAATTCTCCGGTAAAAACGACCTCTGGATACGTATCAATGACTTCACAAATTTCTGTCGTGAATTGAACGATCTCAACACTTCATTAAATGGTGAGGCACGACTCCAATCGGCTTCACCCGATGAGTTGAGTCTGAGGGTTTTTTCCGCTGACTCTCGCGGTAGTATCACGCTCGAAGCGACAACGGGCTACTCGAAAAGCGGAGCGAAATTCGGACATTCTGTGACGGTTGGATTTTCGGTCGAGCTGCAACAACTTTCCGAAGCGCTTTCTTTGCCCTGGGTACGAAAGCGTCTTTGATCACCATTATTTGATCAAATACAACTCCGTTTGCCGCGGGCGGATGAATTCGTACCCTTTTTCGGTCATAACGGCGTCGTCCTCGGCCATCATCGTGACCTTCTGCCCGCCCCATTCGGCGACCGGCGTTGAGGTGTTGAGCTCGATGGACATATACGAGCCGAGGATGATCTTGTTGCCGCCGCCGCCGATGTTTCCGCGAAAATCGATCGATGGCCCGAGGCCATGGCCATGAGTGCCGATCGGGTGCGAATAGATCATGCATTCGATCGACTGCCGTTTACATTCGGCCATCGAACGCTCGTAAACCTCGGTGCCGGTCATTCCGGTCCGGGCGATCGAGAAGATGATGTCCTGCAGTTTGTTCGTATTGCGGAGTGCGGCTTTCATGCCCGCCGGAGCATCGCGTTCGCCCTCGTTCAGCACATAGGCGTGCTTTTGCCAGTCGGTCGAGAGGCCCATGTAGTCGAGCCCGAAATCGAGATGGAGCAGATCACCGCGGCGGATCACGTCGGCCTCGGCGGCGGTGCTGAGGAACGGCCCAGTCGTCTCGGTCGCGGCCCGCCGACGCTGGATGCGGAGGTCCGGTTGGAACCAGATGGTCAGGCCGAGCTTGTTGACCTCCTCCATCATCCACCAACGGACATCGCCGACCGTCGTCTTGCCCGGCGTTATAACCTCATTTGAAAATGCACGGCGGGCGATGATCTCGGTAGCCTCGACGGCCTTGCGGTAGTGCTCAAGTTCCTCGGGAAGCCGCGTGTCAAAAAACTCCACCAGCAGATCGGCGGCCGAAACGAACTTCTTTTCATTCACGGCACCGAGCGACTCCGCCAGGAAGCGGTAGGAATCATACGAAAGCCCGCTCTGCTGGCCGCGGCTGCCGCCGATGTTGAGGGCGATGGTCTTCGGCTTGCGTTCATCGACGATCTTTTTCAGCTCCTCGCCAAATTTATCGCGGGCCGGCATCACCATCCTGTAATGGTTTTTGAGCCGCTCCTCGTCGTAGCGAACCATCGCGATCCGCTCGAGCGAATCTCCGCGGTCAATGAAGATGAAAACATCCCGCCGGCCGACTATCGGTATCGGCGGCGTGATGTGCGGCGTTACGGGGTCGCTGTTGAACTCCTCATTCACAACGATCCACATATCGATCCCATGCCGCTTCATCATCCCCGGCAAAAGCGTCCCCAATCGCTTCCGCAACCAACCCTCCCGAACCTCCATCTGCTCCCGCTGCGTCAGAAGCGGCGGCCTTGGGTCGCCCCAAATGTCCTGGCCATTAACGGGTTCCGTAAAAACCGAAAAGGAGAAGATGAGTACCGTAGAAAGAATGAATAAGCGTTTCGAATTTGGCATATTTCGCTTGGACCGAGGTTCGGTGATATTCTTTTAAGTTGTTTCGAGTCTGATATTAACACATTAGGATTTTCCGAAAAGGAGCAATCGTGATCGATTTTGAATTGACAGAAGAGCAGGAGCAGTTGAGGAATACTGTTCGTGAGTTTTGTGCGGGCGAGGTTGCTCCGCACATTAAGGAATGGGACGAGAAGGCGCACTTTGAGCGAAGCGTTTTTGACAAGATGGCCGAGCTTGGGCTGATGGGCGTCTGCATTCCGGAGGAGTACGGCGGAGCGGGGTTCGACTACATCTCGCTCGGGCTGGTCTGCGAGGAGCTTGAGGCGTGCGATACGTTTCTGCGGGTCGCGATGAGCGTCCACGTCGGGCTCAACAGCATGAGCCTGCTCGCCTGGGGAACCGAGGAGCAGAAGCAGAAGTACCTCGTCCCTCAGGCGAAGGGCGAAAAGCTCGCGACCTTTGGCTTGACCGAACCGAACGCCGGATCGGACGTCGTCGGTATGCGAAGCTACGCAAAACGCGACGGCGACGACTGGATCCTGAACGGCGAAAAGATGTGGATCTCGCTCGGCAACACTGCCGATCATTTCCTGTTTTTCTGCTGGACGGATCAGGAAAAGCAGAAGGTTCGCGACCACACGGGTATCTCGTGCTTCATCGTTGAGCGGTCGATGCCGGGCTTTTCGAGCGGAACGCTCCACGGCAAGATGGGCATCCGTGCCGGCGATACGGGCTACTTTTCGCTCCAGGACGTCCGCGTCCCGGCGGCGAACATGCTCGGACAGGAAGGCGAAGGATTTAAGATAGCGATGTTCTCGCTCGAGAACGGCCGCTATACGGTCGCCGCCGGTGCGACTGGCGTGATCAAGGCTTCGCGTGATGCCTCGGTCGCTTATGCCAATACCCGCGAGGTGCAGGGACAGACGATCGGGAACTTTCAGCTTGTAAAGCAGAAGATCGCCGAGATGGAAGCCGATTACCAGATGGCTCATCTGCTGTGGCTGAAATGCGGCTATCTGAAGAACGAAGGCAAGCCTTCAGCAAAGGCGGCGAGCCTCGCGAAGTGGCAGGCGACGACGCGGTCGGAGAAAGCGGCGTCGATGGCCATCGAGGTCCACGGAGCGAACGGCTACATCAATGATTATCCGGTCGAGCGTTACCTGCGGAATTGCAAGGCCGCGGTGATCTACGAGGGAACCCGCGACATCCACACGCTGATGCAGGCCGATTGGGCGCTCGGGCTGAAGAAAGAAAAATCAGCTCGCGTTACGCTACCGAAGTATCAGGCCGCCGGAGCGAAATAATTAGGACGAAAGCAAAAGAAAAGAGGATGGCTCGCGGGCCATCCTCTTTTTCGATTCGCGGGGTTCGTGTTTGAGCCCTTCTTAAACACAGAGTGCGCAAAGGCTTGCACAAAGTGCTCAGAGACTATTTCTTCTCGAAGCCCGGGACGCGGTTGGTCAGCTTCCAGTCGTTACCTTCCTTTACGAACAGGACCTTCGCACCGTTTGGCATGCTTTTGGTCTTGACCTCGGCGACGGCTTCGCTGCCGGTGATGGTCTCATTGCGGACCTCGCAGAGAGCGGTGGTCGCCATATCGTTCGAGAAGTATTCCATTAGCGAATCGATGCCGTCGGCATTCATCTCTTCTTCGATGCGGCGTATTGAATCGGCGGAATAGATGCGGCGGATCGCTGCCTCGTCCTTTTTCTCGACCGCGGCACAGTATGCCTTGAAGACCGGCCCAACGGTCGGCGCATCGTTGGTCGTCGCGGCCGGCGTCGGCGTGGTCACCGCAACCGGGCTGTTGCTATCGGCATTTGCATTAACGGCCGCCGACTTTGCGGCGTTGCTGTTTGCATTGGCGTTGTTTGCCGCGGGTTCGGCTCCGCCGCATGCTGCGAGGAACGCCGAAAGCGATACGAAAATAAAAGGAATGAAATATCTGTTCATAAATGTCACCTGATTAAGCTAAAGCTCAAACACCCGAGTATAATAAAGCTCGCAATGTTCGACAATTCATACACGACCATTTTTCGCAAGGTCTATCTTTTTACCGCGCTCCCCGAGCCGCTAACACCGGCCAGCGAGCATATACAGCTATTCGACAATTATCTGCCCGAGACCGGCATCAGGCTGCGTTCGCTCCGAATTCCGGAGACCAAGGCGTGGCGTTATTTCTTTGAGCAGGAACGGGTGGAGTTTGCCGCGGTGCGGAGCATCAAGCATGCAGTGATGGAACTCGACGAGAAAGAGTATGCCCATCTGCAAATTTTCGAAGGGAATGAGATCCGCAAGAACCGCTATTTTGCTCAGCTCAACGCCCGGCCGGCGACGCTTGATATTTATCTCGGCGAGCTCTGGGGACTAAATGTGGCGACCCTCGAGTTTGCTGATGAAAGCGAGGCTTTAGCATATCCGCAGCCGGAGATCGCGGTGGCCGATGTCTCGGCCGACGCGTTCTTCTCCGGGCCGAACCTTGTTCAGCTCAAGTTCCCAGACGTCCAAGCCCATCTGGCAAGCGAATAAACGCAGAAACGGCCGCCAGCTAGTTCACCGGCGACCGTTCGATCTTTTTAGTATCTCCTCTTACTTACGGCGAGGCGTCATCGGGACGTTCTGCTCGACCGAGGCGAAGATCTGCAAATAGATCTTCGTTTCACGCGGGATGAGGTTCGCCCAGCCCGCACCGCCACGGGTAATGTAGCCTGGAAGGCGAGCGGGGTTCGAATTGTATCCAGCCGCCATTATCTGTTCCTGCGTCGCCAACCCGCGAAGCAATGCATCCGAAACCGAAGGCCGCGACCGGAGGTCTTCCCACGTCCACTGCATATAAAGCAGCATTGCCTGAGAAGCGTTAACGTGGTCGCGCATTCCTTCAACAAAGTCCGGATTAAGCGGCACGTTAGGGAACTGCGCCCGGACCATCCGATAGGTCGAAGGAATCATCTGCACCATTCCGCCCGCACCGGCCGAGCTGACGGCGTAGCGGTAGGTCTGGCCTTCGTTCAGCGCGAAAAGCGTGAAGACATCGTTGTAGATATTCTGATGCGGTTCGGTCCTGAAGCGTAGATGATCGACGTGTTCGACGACGGCCAGCCTTTCTGCTATGTCCGCAACCTTTGGTTCAACCCGAAAGCCGAGACGCCCGAGCCGTTCGCGGGCCGTATCGATCACAGTGCGGACGTAGATCTGTCCGGCGCCAACAACTTCGGGAGTAACGATGCCCGGATGGGTCGACATGTAGTATGCCGTTTCCTGATAAACGCCTTTATCGACTCTCGGATATTGTACAAGAAGCGGCAGATGCTGCTGATTGCGTTCGTCAAAAATGATAACCGGTGTATTGACCCCGTTGCCGCGAATGGTTCGGAGGACCATGTTGCGACCGCCATCGGAGACGACAGCCTTATCTGAAGCAGTTGAAAGAAACGCGTCCTTGGCGAGCATCACAAAGTCGATATCATTGCGGTCCCAGTCGAAGAATGCGACCCGAACGGCCTCGATACCCTCAAATGCATTTCCGCGCGAAGCGGTTGTGATAGGTCGAGTCTGGAGGCGCCGTTTGGCATCGGCGATCTTCGCCTTTATCTCATTGAAAGATGGCGTGCGGCGGCCGGTTGTCGGGTAGGCTGAACTCGGCGGCGCTGCAGGCGTTGCGACAGGCTGAGCCGGCCCGACAGTTCTTGGCCGCTCGGCGGCATTTGGTCCCGACACTGGACGCTCATCTGCCTTGATATTTTCGGTAACTACGACCTTTACTTTTCGTTCTTCCGGTTCGGCGGGCTTTTGGCCGAAAGCACCGGGGCATAGAAACAGCAATGCGGCAAACGGAAGTATTTTCGTTTTCATTATTTATTTCGTGCAGGGGAAAGCTCGGGTTGAACGTTTACGGGCTTGTGCCCGCCTTCTTGACCTATAGATTCGCCCAACGCATAAATGGTTGTCAAATCAAAAACCGACAATTATGGTAGTAATAATCAGAAATTATGGCTTGTGAGGCTTTTCGACCCGCCATAAGTTAATGTATAAGTTGAACTTGAGCTATTTTTAATGATTACGGGCCGGAAAACGAAATTAATGAATTTATTTGGAACGGATGGGATACGCGGACGGGCCGGGGAGTTTCCGCTTGACGATGCAACGCTTTCTGCAATCGGGCGTGCCGTTGGCGAGCACCTGTGCGACCGCCTCGGCCGCGGGGCGAAGATAATAACGGGCCGCGATACGCGCGAATCGGGCGAGTATATCGAACGGGTCTTCTCGGCCGCAGCCGCGTCTGCGGGCGCCGAGTGCCGGTCGGCGGAAGTGATAACAACGCCGGGTGTGGCTTTTCTGACGGCCGAAGGCGGTTTTGATGTCGGCGTTGTGATCAGCGCGTCGCATAACCCATATGAAGACAACGGCATAAAACTCTTCACGCCGTCAGGCAAGAAGCTCAACGCGCAAGATGAACGCGAACTCGAGGCTCGGATACACGAACTGAGAAAGGACACCGCGAATCATGCAAATCCGTCGTTCGAATTGGCGTCGTACCCTGATTCGCACGCGAAGTATCTTGAACATCTGAAAGAAAACTCGCCCGGACTTCGCCTCGATGGGCTTAAGATCACGCTTGATTGTGCGAATGGTGCTGCGAGCACGCTTGCTCCCGAGCTTTTTGGCGAGCTCGGTGCCGAGGTTGTAGCGATCGCCTGTGACCCGGACGGACGAAATATCAACAAAGATTGCGGCTCGCTTCATCTCGAAGGCTTGCAGGCAGCAGTGACAACAGACAAGGCTGATATCGGCATTGCCTTCGATGGCGATGCGGATCGATGTTTGTTCGTCGATGCAGGTGGGAACGTGGTCGATGGCGATGCCACGCTTTGGATCCTGGCAAACGACATGCAGCGTTCCGGCGAGCTCAAAAGCGGCAAGGTCATCTCGACGGTGATGAGCAACTTGGGGCTCGAGATCGCCTTTCGCGATGCGGGAATTGAGATGGTGCGGACGAAGGTCGGCGATAAGTATGTGCTCGATGAAATACTGCGGACGCAAGCCGAATTCGGCGGCGAGCAATCCGGCCACATTATTGTCCGCGAGGTCGGCCTTGTCGGCGACGGAATGATGACCGCGTTGCTTGTTTTAAAGGCAATGGAGGCAACCGGGAAATCGCTCGCCGAACTCACGGCCGGTTTTACAAAGCTGCCGCAGATCCTCGTGAATCAGCGGGTAAAGGAAAAGGTTCCGTTCGATACGGTTCCGGCGATCAAGGCGGCGGCGGACGATGCCGAACGAAAGCTTGAAGGGCAGGGAAGGTTGCTGCTGCGGTATTCCGGAACAGAGAACCTTGCACGCGTAATGATCGAAGGCCGCGACCAAAACGAGATAGAGGAAATGGCCCACAGCATTGCCAGCGTTATCAAAGATGCGATCGGGTGAAAAGAAAGATGCGATCGGCTGAAAAGAAAATCGAGGTCGGCGTACGTATTCCCGGCGAAGCAGCGGAGTATCGGATAGCCTGCGGTTCCGGGCTTCTCGACAGCATCGGCGAGGTCATACGCTCGGCTACTGGTGACGTTCGACGTGTTGCTGTGATCTCAAACCGAAAGGTGTTTGGGCTTTATGGTGAACGGGTGGAGCTTTCTCTGAAGCAAGCCGGAGTTTCCGTTTCATCGTTCATGATCGGCGACGGCGAACGGTTCAAGACGCTGAAAACGGCAGAGAAGATACTCGCGATTCTCAATTCCGAAGGGATCAAGCGGAGCGACGCGGTCGTAGCACTTGGCGGCGGCGTGATCGGCGATGCGGCCGGTTTTGCTGCTTCTTTGCATCTACGCGGCGTTGCGTTGATTCAGTTACCGACGACGCTGCTTGCTATGATCGACTCTTCCGTCGGTGGAAAGACGGGCGTGAATAGCTCTTTCGGCAAGAACCTGATCGGCACGTTTCATCAACCGACGGCGGTCATCGCAGATGTTGATGTGCTCGCCACGCTCGATCCGCGTGAGCTTTCGGCCGGCCTTTTCGAAGCCATTAAGCATGGTGCTATCTCGGGCGAACGGCTGCTTCGGACTACCGAAAAAATGATCGACGCTCGCGGCCATGACCCGAAATTCATTGAGGCATCAACACGCGAAACGTTCGCGAAGGGGATCGCAGAGCACGTCAAATTCAAGGCCTCGATCGTCAAAGGCGATGCCCGCGAGGCGGTCGGAGACGTTGGAAATCGTTCGCGAAAGATCCTGAATTTCGGGCATACGCTCGCCCACGCCCTCGAACTCGCCACCAATTACCGCTACTTGAAGCACGGCGAGGCCGTCGGGCACGGAGTTATCTTTGCTGCCGAGCTGTCAAAAAGGCTTGAATTATTGCCCCCGGATAGTATAAACTTCTTAAACGATGTTGTTCATCGTGTCGGCGGCCTGCCAGCAGTGAACAAGATCGACTTTGAGGCTGTTCTCTCAGCCCTTTCCAATGACAAGAAATCTCGCGGCGGTTCGATTGAATGGGTGCTGCTCGAAGGCATCGGCCGGCCTGAGATCGTATCAGACAAAACTTTCCCCGTTGGCCTTCTGCGGTCAAGCTTAAAAGCCTATCTTGAGTCCACGCGTTAATGATCTTCGCTTATCTGTTTTTCCAGGAGTATTTCGTATGAATAGCAATAAATTTGATCGCAGTTCGGAACGCGGCGGGGCCGGAGTGAAGTTCCTGATCGTATTCGTTCTCATCATTCTCGCCGGGAACGCCGGGGTTAACTACATTCCGGTCGCCTACAATGGTGCGAGCTTCCGGCAGGAAATGGACACGGCAGTGGTAAAGGGAATGGCGACATCTGGAAGGCTGAAGCCCGCTGATGTGGTTTCAGATTATCTTCGCCGTGCTGCGACGGATAACGACCTGCCGGTCGATGCTTTTGTCGAGGTAAAGGATAACGGGAAGTATGTCCAAGCGATAGCCTCGTATAGTGTGGATGTCAATATTCTTCCGTTTGGTATCTATAAGTACAAATACCAATTCGACCACACCGCCGTGCCGACAGGTTTTCTGACCAAGCAGTAGCTAAGCGCCGGCGGCGAGGGCTTCGCGGACCTTGGCGGGCTGTATCTGAACCAGAGCCGCCGGAGCATCGGCGAGCCAAGTCGTCGGGCAAACGCCGCAGGTCGTACATTTTTCAACAGCAGGACAAGGAAGGCTCGAGAGCGATTCTCGGGCCTTTTCGTGTTCGGTCTTGAGAAATTCGAATGAAAGGCCAGTATCGACGATCGACCACGGTAAGAATTCATCGTAGCCCCGGTCTCGCGAAGTATGGAAGGCGGGATCGACTCCGGTCTCGCGAAGTGCCTTGTCGATGTCGCCACCGAGGGCCGCGGCCCGCTCGATGACCTTTGCGATGGTTCGGTCGCCCGAGGAAAAAAGTGCCTGTTCGTGAGCGATCCGGGCGGACATAAAGCGGACATCGACATTCGGGATTCGGCCCAGGCCCTTGCAGACGTATTTGATACGGCGTTTCAGTTCGCGTTCATCGCAAATGGCGTCCCACTGCAACGGCGTGTTCGGCTTCGGCACGAACCCATTTAGCGAAGGGATTATTTTTCCGGCGTGGCCAAAGCGTTTCCCGGCTTCGAGCATTCGGTCCTTGATCCGCTCGACCAGGACAAACATCTCGTCGAGGTCTTCCTGCGTTTCGGTCGGAAGCCCGACCATCATATAGAGCTTGATGGTCAGCATCCCGCGGTCAAAAACGGCACCGCAGATATCTACTATCTCGTCGTTGGTCAGGTTTTTATTGATAACGCGGCGGAGCCTATCGGAACCGGTCTCGGGAGCGACGGCGATCTGCTGGTCATTTGATTCGACCAGAGCGTCGAGCAGTTCGTCGGAGATCTGGTCCAGCCGCAGGCTCGAGACCGTTATGCGATATTCCATCGCCCTCAATTCGCTGAGAATGGTCGATATCTCAGGGTGGTCGCAAACGGCAGTTGATACAAGGCCTATCTTGTTGGTCCGTCCACGCCATTCGGCTGCCTTGGCGAGGATATCTTTTGCCGGGACGACACGCGGCGGATAGTAATTGTATCCGGCCCAGCAGAACCGGCAGCCTTGCGAACATCCGCGAGAGATCTCGACCAACAGCCGGTCGCCCATCTCGGCCGCGGGAGCCCAAACTGCCGTCGAGGGGCAAAACGTTTCTTGATTGACAAGAAAATTCGCAAGCTCGCTTTCGCCGCGTTTCAGGGCCCGGCGGAGCGTGCCTTCCTTCGGGTTGACCGAAGCTAGTGCTCGCCCGACGCGCTTCGGAACATCCGCTTGCTTCGGAAGATAATCGAAGACCGTGCCGTCGTCGTTGTAGATCACATCGTAAAGCGACGGAATATAGAACCCGCGGCCGATGCCTGCAAGAGCGGCGAGAATTTCGTCCTTCGTTTCGTTTTCAAAGATCGCGTCAACAAGCTGGTGAGCAAGTATCTCGCCCTCGCCGACGGCGATAATGTCGGTAAAATCGGCGATCGGCTCGGGATTAAGAAATGAAGCCGCTCCGCCCATTATGACGAGCGGGTGATAATGATTGCGATCGGCGGACCAGACGGGAATGCCCGAGAGTTGCAGCATCCGGGCCATGTTGAGGTAATCGGTCTCAAACGAAATAGAGAACGCGACGACATCGAAATCGCGGACCGGCGTCTGAGTCTCAAGCGAGAGCAGAGGCGTACGCGACTTCTCGTATTCTTTCAGCTCTGAAGCGTCGGGCAGGAAGACGCGTTCGCACGAGACTTCCGGGATACTGTTGAACAGCTCATACATCGTATGCAGGCCGAGATTGGCCATCCCGATCCCGTAAGTATTCGGGTAGCAAAGAGCAATGCGAAGCCAGGCCCCGTGTTTTACAACGTAACCTTCCTCGTTTGCGAGCTTTGCCTTACAGCTGTCTGTTATCTTTCTATTCATCGATCCCGCGAAACTACAATCCAACAGGATAACAGGTCGGTCTGGCCAAACTCAATCTTTTTTTAAAGTTAAAGACGGCCCGGAGGCCGTCCATCCACGTCCGCTATTCGAAACTATTACTACTATTTCTTTTTCTTGTCGTCTTCTTCTTTCGCGATAAGAACTACGCTGCGGTGCTGGACGACGAAGGTCTTATCGTCGAAAACACCATCACCGTCAACATCGACTTTTACCTCGAGTTTATGCCTTGAGCCAGGCTTATGCTTTTCGTCGAGTTCGTAAGCCATGTTGTATTGATTTCGGAGAAGGCCATTGATCGACTGAAGATAGGCGTTGACCTCGCCGGGGAATGTCATCTCAAAATGCATTCCGCCGGACTCTTTGGCGAGGGTGTTCATAACATTCTTGGCCTGGAGAAATTCCATCCTTCCGGGCATTCCAGATATCGATGTGGTCGTAGGCAAATAGGGCTCGTACCTTTTATAGAACATATTGCCGGTGCTGATGATATAGATCGGAATGCCTGCTTCCTGGACGACCCTGCGGATCTCGCTGTAATTTGTGCGGCTAAAGGTATCAATACCCGAAGCCACGAGAATGATCGCACGCCGCTTGGAGCGGACATCCACCATTCCGGCGTAATCCGTTTTTCGGTTTTCGGAGTTCTCAAGCACGACCGAATCAGCTACTCCACCAAGAAGCGAAAACTTTATCGCATCAAAAAGATTGTTCTCGCGAAATGCCGGCTGATTGCGGAGCAGAAGGTCGATCGTCTGCCGGATGCGGTTCGGGTCGTTGGTAAAATCTGTGATCGGCGTCGGCCGAAGGTCAAAAGCGACAACCGAAGCGTAGTCGTCCGGCGGTTTGATGAACTGTGTGATGAACTGAGCGACGGGCCGGATCGTCTCATACACGCCGGGTTCGAAAATACCGCCCGATGCGCGGCCAAACATTTCGGACCACTTGCTGTACTCGAGGACAAGAGTGACGGTTATCGGGGCTTCGGGTGTCGCAAAATCAGCGATGTCGCGTTTGACGCCATTCTCGAAGATACCGAAATTCTCTTTTTTGAGGCCGGTGATTATGGCTCCAGTCTTTTTATTGTAAACAACTGCATCAACGTTGACGATGTTGGTCTCGATGCGGAGCGGGTCATCGATGACCTCGGCGTTCTTTATCTCTTCCTGAAGCCGCCGTTCCTCTTCTTCTTTCTTGAGTTGTTCTTCGGTCTTAGGCGTCGGCCGTTGATTGCGTTTTTCGTTTCCGGTCGGCGTTGGCCGCTGCGGACGAGACTGCCCGACGCCAACCGATTGAAAAACGAACACCGCTAGGATCATGAGAGCGACCCCGGTTCGACTACGAAGAACTAGATTTTTCATATAATTTGCCTTTGTTCAAGAAGTTCAGAGCTTTGACTCAAATTGTGGTCGATTGGTTGGCTTTAATCAAGAGTTATCTTCGTCCGAGGAACATTTTCGGTTTTTCCGCTTATCTTAAGGGATGGTCTTTGACACCCTTGATGCCAGCGTCTAGAATTCCCTTTGCTTCTTGGTTATTTCGCTTCGAAATTATGGCCTCGCTCTCCAATCTAGAGACCGGTTCACTTGGCATTAGCGTTCGTTCGGCCGGGCTTTCGGCCGTGACGCTGGCTGAGGGCAAGATCGTCTTCAGGAAAGAGGCAGTGCTCGGCACCGAAGCCGGGATCGCGGAGCGGATCGCGGCGTTCGGACGCGAGTGTTTAGCGGAGGTCGGCGGCGAGGTCGAGCGTGTTGGGATCGCGGTCCCGGGTTTGATAAGCAATGACCGCAATCGGGTCGAATTCTCGGCCGCATTTCCCGAGCTTTCACGTAGCGAACTCGGTGCAATGCTTGCCGACGCTTGGGGCAAGCCCGTCACGGTCGAGAACGACGCCAATTCCGGAGCGCTTGGTGAATACCGTTATGGGGCGGGCCGCGATGCGGCGAGTATGTTCTATGCAACGCTCGGGACCGGCATCGGCGGGGCTATTGTCCTGGATGGCGAGGTTTGGCGAGGCATGGCGGGTTTTGCAGGTGAATTTGGATATGTAGCGATAAATTCCGATGGACTACGGCTCGAGGACGTTGCATCTGGCCCGAACATAGTCCGACGTGCCGTGAGCCGAATACATCAGGACGCTACCTCAGACCTCGCATCGCTCGATGATTCGCAGTTGACGGTCGAGAAGATCGTCGAATCGGCGGTAAAGGGCGATGATTTTGCAATGATGATGCTCGAGCGGACGGGCACATATGTTGGTTCAGCCCTCGCGAGCGTGATCAATTTGCTCAACATTGAGCGGGTCGTGCTCGGTGGTTTGATAATGAACGCGGGAGATTCCGTTTTGAATTCGATCGTCTCGCGAGCCCGCGAACTTTCGTTTGGGCCCTCTTTTCGTGACCTGACCATCGTCAGCGGCGAATTGGGGACAGATGCGTACGCGATCGGGGCATGTATTGCCGGAAACGGCAAATGAATTGTTTGAATCGCAGGTTCGACGGCATTAATCACGCTTATCAGCGGTTCTAATTCGACCGGGCGTTGTATTCGGACGCTGGCGTTACTAATTTGTAAAGAGCAGAGCTTGCGGTTTGCCCGGACTTTAGTTACATTATTCGGAGTTTTTCCGATCTAAACCTCCGAAAATTTAAGCTCGAACGATTTAGAGGCCTGCAACTCTCGTAAATTGAAGATATTGGTCTATCGAATCGAGGTGGTTGGGGTTTTTCAGGTGTAACAATGGCCCAGTTTTTTCCAAAAAGCGCGAACAATGTGGCGAAGATCACAATGATCCTCGGTGTCGTTTTGGCCGTAACGGCCTTTTACGCATACACACAGCTCGCCCGCTCGTCCTATCTGACCGGACGATACGTCGAGAAGCAGCAGCCCGTGCAGTTCAGCCACAAGCACCACACGGGTGATGACGGCATTGACTGCCGCTATTGCCATACGACGGTAGAGACGACCGCTTCGGCCGGAATGCCTTCGACCGAGACGTGTATGACCTGCCACTCGCAGATCTGGTCGGACAGCCCATATCTTGAGCCCGTTCGTGCCAGCTATCGCGACAACACTCCGATCGAATGGGAACGGGTCCACGACCTGCCGGAATACACTTACTTTAACCACAGCATCCACATAGCAAAGGGCATAGGATGCTCGACCTGCCACGGCGAGATCGACAATATGCCTTCGGTCTATCAGGAAAATACGCTGCAAATGGAGTGGTGCCTCTCATGCCACCGTGAGCCTGAGAAGTTCATCAGGCCGAAATCTGAGATTTATAACATGCGTTGGAAGGACAGCGACCTTTCGACCGAAGCACGTGTTCAGCTCAAGCAAGAATACAAGATCCGCAGCCGCGATATGTTGACGAGCTGCTCGGTATGCCACCGTTAGTGGCTACCGTTGATCGTTTACCGGAAAGGAAAAGGAATCATTGATGATGCCTAGTCAGGAAAGCATAACCAAATTTGCACAACTGCGAGACGAAATTCTCGCTGAAAACAGCGGCAAGGACTATTGGCGGAGCCTTGAGGAACTGGCCGACCGGCCGGAATTCGAGGAATTTGTCAAAGGAGAATTCCCCATTCAAGCCGAGGAATGGGACAACAGCCTCAGCCGCCGCAACTTTATCAAGGTGATGGGGGCCTCGCTCGCCCTTGCCGGCCTTTCGGGCTGCGTCATCCAGCCGCCGGAAAAGATCGTGCCTTATGTTCGGCCTAATGAGGACATGCTACCGGGCAAGCCGCTCTTTTTTGCGACCGCAATGACGATGGGCGGAGTTGCGACCGGCGTGCTCGCCAAGTCGTTCGAGGGCCGGCCGATAAAGATCGAAGGCAATCCGCAGCACCCCGCAAGCCTCGGGGCAACGGACATCTACGCACAGGCGGCGATCCTGGACATGTATGATCCGGACCGCTCGCAGAAGGTAATGTACCGCGGAGCCCCGAACTCCTGGCAAAATTTTGTCACCGCGATGCGTGGCTCGATCGACGAAAGTCGTGCTGACGGCGGTGCGGGCATCCGCTTCCTGACCCCGACCGTGACCTCGCCGACCCTGCAAGCGCAGATGCGGCAGCTTCAGACCGAGCTTCCGAATGCGAAGTGGGTTCAATACGAAGCGGTCAATAAAGACAATGCTCACGAAGGAGCAAAGCTCGCCTTCGGTTCGCCGGTGAACACGGTTTACAGGTTTGAAAGGGCAATGCGTGTCCTATCGCTCGATTCGGACATATTTTCCGGCTCTAATGTTCGCTACATGGCGGACTTTGCCAAGGCCCGCCGCTATTCCGAAGAGAACAAAGAGATCAGCCGCCTCTATGCCATCGAAACGACGATGACGCTGACTGGAGCAAAGGCCGACCACCGCCTTGCAGTTAAGCCGAGCCAGATGGTTGAGGTTGCCAAAGCGATCGCCGCGGCGGTCGGAGTTGGCGGTGCGAGCAGCACCTACACGGAAAATGCGGATTGGATCGCCGTCATGGCGAAAGACCTTTCGGCCTTCCGTGGGCGTTCGCTCGTGGTTGTTGGCGACAATCAACCGCCGGCCGTCCACGCCATCGCTCATGCGATGAACTCGGCCCTCGGCAACGTCGGCCAAACTGTCGTTTACACCGACCCGCTGGCAGCAAACGCCGAACGGTCGCAGATCGAACAGCTTCGCGAACTGGTTTCGGACATCGACGCCGGACGAGTGAAGATGCTGGTGATGATGGGCGGAAATCCCGTTTATTCGACACCCGCCGACCTCAAGCTCGACCTCAAGCGATTTGTTCCCGAAGGTTCGCAAGACACAAAAGTCCCGATGCGTGTGCACCTCGGCCTGCATTTTGATGAGACCGCCGAGATCTGCCATTGGCACGTGCCGGAGAAGCATTTCCTTGAAATGTGGAGCGACGGCCGTGCGTTTGATGGCACCGTCACGATGACCCAGCCGCTTATCGAGCCGCTCTATGGCGGAAAATCGGTACACGAGCTGACGCAGCTTTTCTTCCGCGAGAACTTTGAAAAGAAAGACTACGACATCGTACGCGAATATTGGCAGACGCAGAACATCGGGGCCACGGCACCCGCACCGGTTCCGGTAGCTGTCGCGGCAAACGCGAACACGGCCGCGAATGCGAATACAACTGCTCAGCCAACGGCGGCAGCAACTCCGGCAGCAACATCTGCCCCTCGCACCTTTGAGGACAATTGGCGGCGTGCGGTTCATGATGGCTTTCTCGCAAATAGTGCATATCCGGCCAGGACGGTCACCGCGAATACCGCGTTTCTAAGCCAGCCGGCACCCGCGAGCACAGGCAGCGGGCCGCTTGAGATCACGATCTTGCCTGATCCGACCATTTACGACGGGCGCTTTGCCAACAACGGTTGGATGCAGGAATTGCCGAACCCGCTGACCAAGATCACATGGGACAACGTCGGTCTGATCAGCCCGGCGACCGCAGCACGGCTTGGCATCAACCGCTCGAACGATCCGCGAGAGATCTCCGGCGGCGAACGGCCCACTGCCTTTATCAACAGCCACGGCAACAATATGTTTTCGGACGTGGTCAAGCTGACCTATCAGGGGCAAGAGCTTGACGGCGTTCCGATGTGGATCGCTCCGGGGCAGCCCGATGACGTTATTACGATCTACATGGGCTACGGCCGAACGCGAGCCGGAAATGTTGGAACCGGCCTTGGTTACAATGCCTTTCAGGTGCAGCGTTCCGATGCGATGACGTTCGGCTTCGGCGATATTTTGAAGACGGCCGAAAAGACGACCATTGCCTCGGCCCAGATCCACTTCAATATGGAAGGCCGCGACCTTCTCCGGGTTTGGGACGTTAATCATTACGAGGAGCACGTCACAAAGGGCAAACAGGACGACTTCAAATCGAAGTCGATGTACAACACGCCCGAATACGACAAATGGTACGCCGAGAACCACAAGTGGGCGATGTCGATCGACCTCAGTTCCTGCGTCGGTTGCAACGCCTGCGTGCTGGCCTGCCAATCGGAAAATAACATCCCGGTCGTCGGAAAGGAACAGGTCGCTCGTGCTCGCGAGATGCACTGGATGCGTATCGATACCTATTACGGAGGCAGCGACGTCAACAAGCCCGAAGGCCCACACTTCCAACCCGTGCTGTGTATGCAGTGTGAGATGGCCCCGTGCGAGGTCGTTTGCCCTGTGACGGCAACCGTTCATAATCCGGAAGGCCTCAACGACATGGTATATAACCGCTGTGTCGGTACGCGGTATTGCTCAAATAACTGCCCGTACAAGGTTCGCCGGTTCAACTTCTTCCTGTATCAGGATTGGGATACGCCGCAATACAAGCTTATGCGAAACCCCGAGGTCTCGATCCGAAGCCGCGGCGTGATGGAAAAGTGCACGTACTGCACTCAGCGTATCTCCGAAGCACGTATCGAGGCAGAGAAGGAAGGACGCCGAGTCCGCGATGGAGAGGTCCTGACGGCCTGCCAGTCGGTGTGCCCGACGGGTGCGATAGTCTTCGGCGATATGAACGACCCGCTCAGCAAGGTCGCGAAGATCAAGGCCGATCCGCGTAACTACAATCTTCTCAATGAGTTGAATACGCAGCCGCGGACGACCTATTTGCCGGATGTCAAGAACCCGAACCCCGAGATGCCGGGCTATGTGAAGCCGACCATCAAAAAGGTCTCACACATGAAACCGGAAACGGATAAAAAAGAAGAGGGCCACGACGGACATTAAAACTTGATGGCCGCTGGCGGGGCAACTCGACCAGTGGCCGGATGATCGATTCGGGCCGGACGGCGGCCGAAATGATATGTCAGACATCAAAGAAATACAAGAAAGGATCTATCCTCCAATGGTGGAGGGCGACCATTCGTTCGGGACCGTATCCGACAAGATCGGCGACCTTTCGCTAAAGCGGAGAACGCCGTTCCATTGGTACATCGGTTTTGCGATCTCGTTCATCGTCGCACAGCTTCTCTTGTTCTCGGTCGTGGTGCTGCTCGCCCGCGGTATCGGCATCTGGGGCAACAACCAACCGGTCGGCTGGGCGTTCGACATCATCAACTTTGTTTGGTGGATCGGCATCGGCCACGCCGGAACGCTCATTTCGGCGATCCTTTTGCTGCTTAATCAGAAGTGGCGGACCTCGATCAACCGTTTTGCGGAGGCGATGACGCTCTTCGCCGTGGCCTGCGCCGCGATGTTCCCGCTCTTGCACACCGGCCGTCCGTGGCTTGCGGCTTACTGGCTTTTCCCGTACCCGAACACGATGGGCATCTGGCCGCAGTTTCGCTCGCCGCTCATCTGGGACGTCTTTGCCGTCTCGACCTATGCGACGATCTCGCTGCTTTTCTGGTACGTTGGCCTGATCCCGGACTTTGCGACGCTTCGCGACCGGGCAAAAAATAAGTTCTTTAAGGCAGTTTACGGCCTGCTTTCCTGGGGCTGGCGAGGAAGTGCACGCCATTGGCATCGCTATGAGATAGCTTATCTCCTGCTTGCCGGACTTTCGACACCGCTGGTGCTATCGGTCCACTCGATCGTGTCCTTCGACTTCGCTGTTTCGCAAATACCGGGCTGGCACGCGACCATCTTCCCTCCTTACTTCGTCGCAGGTGCCATCTTTGCTGGCTTTGCGATGGTTTTGATCCTCGTTATTCCTCTCCGGATCCTTTACAACATGAAGGATTTCATCACGGACACCCACCTTTCCTATATGGGCAAGGTGATGCTCGCGACCGGGTTGATCGTGGTTTATGGCTACGCGATGGAAGCATACTTTGCGTGGTACAGCGCTTCCCAATATGAATGGTTCATGATGAAGAACCGCATCTGGGAAGGCCCGTACTGGTGGTCCTATTGGCTGCTGATCCTCTGCAACGGTATGTCGATCCAGTTGCTTTGGTTCAAGAAATTCAGGGAAAGCGCCTTCTGGCTGTTCATGATCTCGCTGGTCGTCAGCGTTGGTATGTGGCTTGAGCGGTTTGTGATCATCGTTACAAGCTTGAACCGCGACTTCCTGCCCTCGTCATGGGCTATGTATTCGCCGACCGTCTTCGATTGGTCGATGTTCGTCGGCACCATCGGATTCTTTTTCACGCTGCTCTATCTGTTCATCCGGTTCGTTCCGATCATCTCGATCTTTGAGGTCAGAACGCTGCTCCCGGAGGCGAACGTGCACGGGCACCATCAGGATTTTGAGGAGAATGTGGTCGTCGTCGAAGAGACCTACGACCGAACGGATCCGCCAAACAGCGACGGCGGAAAGTAACTGAGCCAGGTTTATTGTTATGCAGAAGAAACTGTACGGCTTAATGGCTGAATTCGATACCGCGACCGATCTGGTCGATGCGGCAAATCGAGTGCGCGAGGCCGGGTACACCAAGACCGACGCCTTTTCGCCTTTTCCGCTTCACGAGATCGACGAGGCGTTGGGCATCAAGCGGAGCATTCTTCCGTTGCTGGTGTTTTTTGGCGGATTGGGTGGACTTTTGCTCGGCATCGGTATGCAAGTGTTCGTGCACTATATCGACTATCCGCTGAACGTCGGCGGCCGGCCGTTCTTAAGCTGGCCGGCATTCGTTCCGGCTTCCTACGAGCTGACGATCCTGCTCGCGGGCTTTACAGCGGTTTTTGGAATGCTTTTTCTCAATGGATTGCCGAGGCCGTACCATCCGGTATTTAATGTGCCGCGGTTCGCTCTTGCTTCGCGTGAGAAGTTCTTTCTGCTGGTCGAGGCGGCCGATGCGAAATACGATTATGAAGAGACCAAGGCTTTTCTTGGCGAACTTAAGCCGCAGGAGGTGTTCGATGTTGAAGAATAATCCTGCTTCACCGCGTCGCACGATTTTCCTCGTCGGCCTTTTCGTGATGGCTATCGTCGCCTCCGGCTGCGGAGTCCGGTTCGATATGCAGGACCAGCCGCGTTACAAGGCCTATAAGAAGAGCGATTTCTTTGCCGATGGGCGAGCTTCACGCGATATGGTCGAGGGAACTGTCGCCCGCGGTTTGCTCAAAGAGGACAAGGCATTTTACACCGGCAAGATCGACAATCCGGACCCGAACGCACAGGCGCAGTCTTCGACCGATGCCAGCGGCAACACGGTCGTGACGAGCTTTCCGAATGCGATCGACGAGTTCCCGATCCCGGTCACGAAAGAGTTGATCGACCGCGGCGAAGAGCGTTACAAGATAAACTGCATCGTTTGCCACGGCCCGGTCGGTGCCGGTGACGGCATGATCGTCCGCCGCGGATTCGTCCGGCCGCCGTCATACCATGACGACCGTTTGCGGAATGCTCCGGTCGGGCACTTCTTTGACGTGATCTCAAACGGCTGGGGGCGAATGACCGGCCAGAAGGCAATGATCCCGGTTGCCGACCGCTGGGCGATCGTGGCATACATTCGGACGCTCCAGGCAAGCCAGAATCCTGAACAGATAATGAGAATGAACTCGGGAGCTCAGCCCGCGGCAACAGTAACACCGGCGCCGGCCGCAAGCCCGGCCGGCCGGCCGAACGGAGGTGCCAATTAATGAACGGACACGGCGATTATCAGGCACCGGCCGAGATCAAGAAGTACCAGAGCATTGCTCTGGGGGCAGGTGGCATCGCGTTCATCGCATGGGCCATCGGAACATATTTCAATGTTGAGCAGGGGCTTCGGTCTTGGTTGCTCGGCTTTATCTTTTGGAGCGGGCTCGGGCTCGGCTCGATCGGCGTGCTGATGCTTCAGTACCTGACCGGCGGTGCCTGGGGCGTAGTTATCCGCAGGATCGTAGAGGCGGCCTCCCGTACTTTGCCCCTGATCTTTGTGGTCTTTTTGCCGATACTTTTTGGCCTCACGTATCTTTACGAGTGGACACACCTGCCGGCCGATGACTATGCAATGGTGCACCGCGGCTGGTTCATGACGACCGAGAGCTGGATCCTGCGTTCCGTCGTTTATTTCATCTTCTTTGCCGCGATGGTCTATCCGCTCAACAAGTGGTCGGCCGCACAGGACGCTTCTAAGGACCACGAAGAAGCGGCGAGATGGCTCGGGCGCGCGACGGCTTTCTCCGGCCCGACGATGGTGATCTACGTGCTCGTTGTCACGTTTGCGACCGTCGACTGGGTCATGATGCTCGAGCCGCACTGGTTCTCGACCATTTGGGGGTTCCTTTTTGTCGCCGGCTGGGCTCTTGCGATATTTAGTTTTTCCGTCGCCTTGCTCGCCCTCCTATCGGACAAGGCTCCGATGAATCGCGTGCTCGATAAGCGGCACTTCCACGACCTCGGCAAGCTGATGCTTGCCTTTACGATGGTCTGGACGTACTTCAATTTCTCGCAGTTCCTGATCATCTGGTCCGGCAACATCCCGGAAGAGACGGGCTACTACATCTTCCGGTTTGATGGCGGATGGCAGTGGATCGCAGGCGGTTTGCTCCTTTTCCATTTTGCGTTCCCGTTCCTCATCTTGCTTCAGCAGGACTTTAAGCGGAAAGCGAAACTGCTCGCCTCGATGGCAGGTTTTATTCTCGTGATGCGGCTTGTCGATATGTATTTCCTGATCGGCCCGACGCCGCGTATCGAAACGCACGGCAAGGGGCTTCCGCTGCTTGAGAGCTTTAGCTGGATGGACATCGTCGCCCCGATCGCGGTCGGCGGTTTCTGGATGGCGTTCTTTTTCTATCAGTATGCGAAGCGGCCGATCATGCCGATCATGGATCCGTTCCTGCAGCGGGCGATAGATCACGGCAAGGGGCATTAGTTTTCGAAGTATTTTTTTGTTATGGCACACACAGCTAAAGACGATCTTGCGGTCGATGTCGAACTCGGTTACGAGCAGAACGACATCCAGCTTCGCGGCATCATCGGATTCGCCGTCGGCCTTTTGTTGCTGATCGTGATCACGTTCGGGTTGATGTGGGCACTGCTTTATGTGCTCGAATCGTACTCGGCCGAGGCCCAAGCCTCGGACAATCCGATGCGGTTAACGGAGAAGGAACGGCTGCCTGCCGAGCCACGGCTGCAGGGAGCTCCGGGGTTTGGCGTCGATGGGCCGAACGGCCGAGTGAATCTCGAATTGACGCCGCCGCAGGCCGAGTATTGGGAGCTTGAGAAGCAGTGGAAGGTCCTTTGGAAGGAAGGGGCCAAGCATCCAGAGACCGGGGCCGTGATCTCGATGCCGATCGAACAGGCGAAAAAGGTCGTTCTCAGCAGCGGACTCAAGGCAAAGCAGGGCCCGGAAGCCGAAAAGCTTGCCGAAAGGTCGCGGCAGTATTTTACTGATGCAAGTGCCGGCCGCGTTGCCGGTGGCAATTACAAATAGTCCCGCAAGCCGCGGGCAATGAGGTTCAAGAAAGTGTTCAAGCAAATGCAAAAGAGTGAAGTAGTGAGGCACGCGGTTTGGCCGATGCTCTTGCTTTGCATTGTTTTCGCCGGGGTGTTTACGGCAGCGGGCCAAAAGAACGAGCATTACAACTCGCCGCTCTATTCGCCGCGGAAGTACGACCCGGCACAGACGACGGCCAACGGCATCCCTGACCCGCTTAAGAAGGTCGGGATCGAGCAAAAGCTCGGCGAGCCCTTGCCGCTCGAAACCAGGTTCAAGGACGAGAACGGCAACATGGTCGCTCTCGGTGATTACTTCAAGAGCGGCCGCCCGGTCATCGTAACGCTCGTTTATTACGATTGCCCGATGCTGTGCAATCAGGTGCTCAACGGGCTGACCGGTTCACTCAAAGGCATCTCGCTCGATGCGGGCAAGGACTTTGACGTCGTCGCCATTAGCTTTGACGCCCGAGAATTTGATAAGCCCGATCTTGCCAAGAACAAGAAAGCGTCCTATATGGAACGCTACGGCAGGCCGGGAACCGAGCAGGGCTGGCATTTCCTGACCGGCGATCAGGCCTCGATCGATGCGGTAACGAATGCCGCCGGGTTCACCTATGAATGGGACGAAGCTTCGGAGCAATTCGCCCATGCGAGTGCGATCATGATCGCAACCCCGCAAGGCGTGCTTTCAAAGTATTTTTACGGCATCGATTATGCTCCGCGTGACGTCCGGCTCGGCCTCGTCGAATCGGCCGAGAACAAGGTCGGCGGAGTTACAGATCAGCTTTTGCTTTATTGTTTTCACTACGACCCCTCAACGGGTAAGTATGGCCTCGCTGTCCTGCGGCTTATGCGAGGCGCCGCGGTCGCCACCCTGCTTGGAATGGCGGCGATGGGATTTGTCTTCTGGCGGAGAAATAAACGGAAGTCGGACGGGCTGAAATAGCCCGTCGCATAAGGACAACGGTTTTTATATGCAGACGGATTCGTGGATACCATTATTTCCTGAGAGTGCCTCGTCATTTTCGTGGCAGGTCGATGCTCTCTATTTTTATCTGATCGGGATAAGTGTCGCATTTATGATCCCGGTCGTTGCGGCCATCTTTTGGTTCGTCGTCAGATACCGCGAACGCGAGAAATTTGCGACACCCGATGAGATCCATGGCTCTATCGTGCTCGAGACGGTCTGGTCCATCATCCCTTTCGTCATCTCGATGACAATCTTCCTCGGCGGTGCCGTTGTTTATTACACACAGTACCGTATGCCGGAAGACGCGATGCAGGTTTACGTTGTCGGCAAACAGTGGATGTGGAAGATCCAGCACGAAACCGGGCAGCGTGAGATAAATGAGCTCCACGTTCCGGTCAATACCAAGGTCAAGCTGACGATGACGACCGAGGACGTACTCCATGATTTCTCGATCCCGGCATTCCGCACAAAGGCGGACGTCGTCCCGGGCCGCTATACCTATCTTTGGTTCGAAGCCACAAAGCCCGGCACGTATCACCTCTTTTGTGCTGAATACTGCGGCCTGAATCACTCTGGAATGATCGGCTCCGTCGTCGTAATGGAGCAGAACGATTTCGAGAGCTGGCTCCAGGGCAATGCCTCGAATCTTACACCGGTCGAACAAGGCCGCGATCTTTTTGAGAACAAACTTGGATGTGCCTCGTGCCACGCAGGCGGAAGCGGACAGCGTGGTGCGGTGCTTGAAAATATTTACGGTAAAGAGGTCAAGTTCGTCGGCGGCAGCTCCACGATCGTTGACGACGAGTACCTCAGGAACTCGATATTGAACCCGAGCTCGCAGGTCGTTGAGGGCTATCAGCCGATAATGCCGACCTTCAAGGGCCAGGTGACCGAGGAGCAGCTAATATCGCTCGTGGCTTACATCAAGTCGCTGAGCGGCGTCGATGCCTCGGCAACTGCGCCGAGTGCCCCGGCCGCCCCTGCACCGGCCCCGGCTAACAACATGGGCTCAAACAGTAATCAAGGTGGTAGATAAATATGCAGAACGCAGACGGTTTTAATCCTTCGCTGATGCGCGAACCGAAGGACAGCTACCTCACGAATGGCTATTCGCTTAAGTCATGGCTCCTGACCAAGGACCATAAGCGGATCGCTTTGATGTATCTGATCTCGATCTCGGTCTTCTTTTTCATGGGCGGCCTGTATGCGGCGGCCATCCGGCTTGAACTCCTGACGCCGGGTTCCGACCTTTTGCAAACGGCCACCTATAACAAGGCCTTTACCCAGCACGGGATCTTGATGATCTTCTTCTTCCTGATCCCGTCCATCCCGGCAACGCTTGGAAACTTCCTGCTGCCGCTAATGATCGGGGCCAAGGACCTTGCCCTGCCGCGGATCAATCTTCTCAGCCTTTATCTTTACTGGATCGGCGGCATTTTGACGCTATATGCATTGATGCAGGGCGGCGTTGATACCGGTTGGACGTTCTACACGCCTTACAGCACGACCTTTTCGAATTCGTACGTGATGGCGGTCGGGCTCGGAATTTTTATCAACGGGTTTTCGTCGATCCTTACTGGACTCAACTTCATCGTTACGATCCACACGATGCGTGCCCCGGGCATGACCTGGTTCCGTTTGCCGCTCTTCGTCTGGGCACATTACGCGACGAGCCTCGTGATGATCCTCGGAACGCCGGTCGTTGCGATCACCATTCTTTTGCTCGCGATCGAACGTGTCGTCAAGGTCGGTATTTTCGACCCCGCAATAGGCGGCGACCCGATCTTGTTCCAGCACCTATTTTGGTTCTATTCGCACCCAGCGGTCTATATCATGATCTTGCCGGGAATGGGCGTCATCTCTGAGGTGATCTCCAGTTTCTCGCGGAAAAAGATCTTCGGCTACGAGTTCATCGCCTTTTCGTCTATCGCCATCGCTGTCTTCGGCTTCCTTGTCTGGGGCCACCACATGTTCGTTAGCGGACAGTCGATCTATGCCGGGCTCGTGTTCTCGTTCCTGACGATGGTCGTGGCCGTGCCTTCGGCGATCAAGGTCTTCAACTGGACCGCGACGATGTACAAGGGTTCGATCTCGTATGATACGCCAATGCTTTACGCCATCGGCTTCCTCGGGCTCTTCCTCGTCGGCGGGCTTACGGGACTCTTTCTCGGTTCGGTCGGCCTTACGGTCCACCTTACCGATACCTATTTCGTCGTTGCCCACTTCCACTACGTGATGGTTGGCGGGCAGGTGATCGCATATCTCGCAGGCATCCATTTCTGGTGGCCCAAGATGACGGGCAAGATGTACTCGGAGTTTTGGGGCAAGGTCTCGGCTATGCTTGTCTTCGTCGGGTTCAACCTGACCTTCTTCCCGCAGTTCATCCTCGGTTATCAGGGTATGCCGCGGCGTTACGCGTCCTATCCGGCCGAGTTTCAGGTGCTCAATATTTTCTCTACGGCCGGAGCTTCGGTGCTCGGTGTCGGCCTGCTGATGCCGGTCGTTTACCTGACCCATTCGATCTTTGCCGGTAAGCCGGCGGGTGACAACCCGTGGATGCTTCCGGGTCTTGAGTGGCGGACACAGTCGCCTCCGCCGACTCTGAACTTTGACGAGCAGCCCGTTGTTACCTGGGAAGCTTACGAATTTGGCGAGGAAAGCGGCCTTGATCTTGAAGAGGCCCGACGCGCCGCTGGCCGGCCTTCGGTCGTTTAATACTGCTCGATACTAGATTTGGCTTATGTCAACACACGCAGACGCACACGATCATCATCACGAACCGGGATTGCAGCACCAGTTCGAGAACATGAAGCAGCAGGAGGAATCCGTCTCGATCGGGATGTGGATGTTCCTCGTCCAGGAGATCATGTTCTTCGGCGGCCTGTTCACCGCTTATATGGTTTTTCGGTGGCGATACCCGATGGCCTTTGCCGAGGGCTCCAATCACCTTGATGCCTTTTGGGGCGGCCTTAATACCGTCGTGCTCATCGTCAGCTCGCTGACGATGGCCCTCGCCGTATATTACGCCCAAAAGGGAATTCGTAATATGCAGGTGATAATGATCGTGCTTACGATGTTTTTCGGTACGGTCTTTTTGGGCGTCAAGGCAATTGAGTATACAGATAAGTACAACAACGGCCTGATTCCGGTCGCCGGCTGGAACAAAAAGTCCACCGGTGCTGAGGTCGCAGAGAAGGCTCAGGCATTTGCGTTCCCGTGGGAGGTCAAAACCGAGGCCGCGGCTGCGAAGGACGGCGAGAAAAAGACGTACGTCAATCCTCGAGGCGACTTTCAATGGAACTACGGCCACGAGCTTGTTAAGCAAGCCGAAACGGCCGGCTACCTGACCGCGGACGAAAAGATCCACTATTACTCCAACGGCCAGATCGACCCGTTCAAGTTCCAAGAAAAGGTCCGGATGTTCTATTTCATCTATTTTGTGATGACCGGACTCCACGCTCTGCACATGGTCGTTGGCTTGCTCCTCATGGCCTGGCTGCTTTGGAAGGCTTGGATCGGGACCTTTACCGCTCTTTATTATTCGCCCGTCGAGATGTCAGGGCTTTACTGGCACTTTGTCGATATCGTTTGGATATTTCTATTCCCGCTTCTCTATTTGCTGGGGCGGCACTTTATACATTAGGAGGCACCGATGGCAGAAACTCATTCAGATCACGAGCACATCGGAATTCCAGGCTATTTGGCCGTTTTCGCAATTCTTATCGTCGGCACGTGGATAACCTACGTAGTAGCATTCTGGGATCTTGATTCGGTATTTCCTGGGGCGAACACTCTTCTTGCCTTAGCGATCGCCTTCACCAAAATGACGGTCGTTATGCTTTACTTCATGCACGTCCGCTGGAGCAAGGAGCTTGTTTGGCTCTCGGCGGTCGCCAGTTTTTTCTGGTTGCTGATCATGTTCGCCTTTACGATGCAGGATTATTTCACCCGGGTTTCGGGCGTCTTTTCCTCCTAGGGAGAGTTCATTGGTTTTCCGGACGCGTCGGCCCTTTTTGCTGGGCCGGCGCGTCTTTGTGTTGTCGCTAGAAGTTGCACGATGTACGTGGTATTATCATCGGTTTGATGTCCTGAAACGAGACATTTGGGCTTATTTCGGTGCAACAGAGCCGCGTCGCCGGACATCAGAGATTGGAGATGCTTCGCCCTTTTAATACAAGCTTTATACGTACCATTCTCGTCGTGGCCATTGCAGCCCTTTTTTCGGGCTGCATCTCGGTCAAGAATGAACGCGGCACACCGACACTTCTCAAGACCGAGGAGGCCTCGCTTACATTTCTACGGAACGAGGTTGACCGCTTTGCGCGGGTCGAATCGCTTCGGGCAAAAATGGACCTCAAGTTTGAGGATAACTCCTTCGCCCAGTTCGGCAGCAAAGAGGTCTATCGCTCGGCCGATGGTGAGGTTGTCGTTCAGCGGCCGGCGAGTATTTACCTGAAGGTTCAGGTTCCTGTCCTCAAAACCGATGTCGCCCAGATGACCTCCGATGGCGAGAAGTTCCGGGTCGCGGTGCTTCAGGATGGCGGAAGCGGCAAGTACAAGAAATTCGTAATGGGCACGAACAATGCCGATTACGCAAAGCTACAGCGTGAGATCGACCTCGCCAACGGCGACGGCACGATCCGCCAAAACGTCAACGCCTTTGCCAATCTCCGCCCGCAGCATTTTACCGATGCGATGCTCGTTCGGCCGACCGGCGGCGAATACACTTATTCGATGAGCTCGACCTTCCTGATCGAAGAAGATGGGAAGCAGAAGAAAAAGTCGCCGCTCCGGGTGGTCAATCGCGGATATTATCTGCTTGATGAATTTGGCCGAAACCCCGATGGCGGCCTGCAGATCGTCCGGCGATTTTGGTTCGACCGCGTCGGCGGCATTCGGCTCGCCCGGCAACAGATCTTCGACGCCCGCGGCGAGATCGCGTCGGATATCGTTTATGGCCGCGAGGGCAGCCTGACCGAGACCGGTGAATACAAGAACCTTCCGCTTGAGATAGTTGTAACTCGGCCGAAGGAGAAGTATTCGATGCGGCTCACCTATCAGGTGCCGGAAAAAGTGATGATCGGGCATCAGTTTCCGCAGGAGGCATTCGTTCTGCAGAATTCGTGGAACCTCGAAGAGGTCGATCTCGACAAAATGCTTCGTGAAAACAATACCGGGGCAACGACGCCGCGGCCTGTACCGGAGGCGAGCCGACTGCAAAAGTCCCCGTAATGAAAACGATTCTCAAGACAGAGGACCTGAAAAAGTCCTACCGGATGGGAAATAAGATCGACGTTCCTGCTTTGCGGGGCGTTTCTCTTGATATCGAAGAGGGCGAGTTCGTCGCGATCATGGGCCCTTCGGGATGCGGAAAATCGACGCTGCTTCACCTGCTTGGCGGACTGCTTAGCCCGACCTCGGGCAGGATCATCATCGATGGCGAGGATATCTCGGACGTTTCTGACGCCAAGCGGACCGATATTCGACGGCGGAAGATCGGTTTTGTTTTTCAGCGTTTCAATCTTTTTCCGACACTTTCGGCCGAGGGAAACCTGAAACTCGCCGAGCGGATCCACACCGGCGACCATAGCCACGACGATTCGAAGCGTCGTGAGGTATTGCGGCTATTGAAGCTGGAAGATAAAATGCACCACAAGCCGCTTGAGCTTTCCGGCGGCGAGCAGCAGCGGGTCGCACTCGCTCGTGCCGTTATCAATGAACCGGCGATCATCCTTGCAGATGAGCCGACCGGCAACCTTGATACGGAGAATTCGAAGATCGTGCTCGATATGTTTCGCCGGCTGAATGAGGAATTCAATCAAACGATCATTATGATCACACATAACCCCGAGGCGGCGGCCGTATGTTCGCGGACGATAAATATGCGCGACGGGCGGATAGTCGAATTGGAGCGGGCCGTATAGAAAATGGGCGTTTTTAAGCGAGCATTGCTATGGGATTACGGTCGCGAGACCTCGATCTATGTCGTATTTTGCTTGATGATCGTCGGTTTTATCTTTTTGACGCCGAGGTCTTGGTTTGATAAACGGGAAAGGCTTGCAACCCAAACCTCGCGGCTGATCGTCAAAGCCGAGGACTATTCCCCGGACCGGGCAACGCTCGAACTCCGGGTTCGGGAGATCAGTGGGAATCCCGCGGCCGTCATCGTTGAGACCCGCGAGAAAAAGAATGCCCTCGGCGAAACGGTTTATGAGATAGAGATCCGCTAGAGCGGCCGAAAGCCGTTCCGGCAAATTCGGAGATTTATATGAGCAATTTCAAACGATATCTAGGTTTTGCCGCTTTGCTTTTTGTCTTTATCGGCGGAGCGGCGGCGAGCGAGGCCTCGGGCCAGCTGACCAACGCGATCCTGACCCGGATGGACAATCACAACAAGGCACTGACTTCGCTCAGGGCCGATGTGACGATGGTCAAGGAAAACACGCAGCTTCGCGTTAAGGACACGACCGAGGGCAAGGTTTCCTACGTTCCGCAGCGAAACGGCGATCCGCTTGTCCGCATCGATTGGCGGAGCCCGGATGAGACATTTGCCGTTGTGAAGGGAACATACATCATTTACCGCCCGCGTCTCCAGCAGTACATCACCGGCAGCACAAAGCAGGCCAAGGGCAAAGGCACGGCAAGCGGAGCTCTTGTATTCATGAATATGTCGCGTGCCGAGCTTCGGAAGAACTATGATGTAGTTCAGCTAAGCGCGAACGCCACTATCAGCGGCGGCGTCAGTACAATTCACCTGAAGCTGACCCCGAAGATCAAGGCTTCGTATCAATACGCCGAGGTCTGGGTCGATTCGGACGGAATGCCCCGGCAAAGCAAGGTGGTTGAAAATAATGGAGATTCGACCACGATCCTGCTCAAGAATCTTGAGAAGAACATCACGCTCGACCGGTCTATCTTTCAGGTAAAGCTTCCACCGGGAACGAAGAAGGTTGATGCCTAGTTTGGCGATCATTTTTGATAGGCCCCGGGCGAAAGTTGTCCGGGGCTTTTTCGTGCGGTTTGAATTAGCGTTCACCGCAACTTATAATTTCGGTTTCGGCAGATAAGCGAAGGGTAGGCCTTCGCAACAGCGATTTATGCCAAAGGCAAGTTCATTTAGCAGGTTCACACGCGGCGTCCGCCATACGGTGCGGGCATTCGCCTCGACCAAACATCCCGTGCTTGTCCACATCGTCCCGATGCGGCGGTGCAACCTTGCGTGTACCTATTGCAATGAATATGACAAGACGAGCGACCCGGTACCGATCGATGTAATGCTCGAGCGGATCGACAAACTTGCCGAGTTTGGTTCGTCTGTTATCACCATTTCGGGCGGCGAGCCGATGATGCACCCGGAGATTTTTGAGATCATCGCCCGCATCCGCCACCACGGAATGATTGCCGGCCTTATCTCGAACGGCTACTATTTTCAGGTCGATAAGATCAAAAAGCTCAACGAAGCAGGGCTCGATTATCTCCAGATATCGATCGACAATGTGACGCCGGACGACGTTTCGAAGAAGAGCCTCAAGGTACTCGATGCAAAGCTCGTCAATCTCCGCGACCACGCGAAGTTCAAGGTAAACATCAATTCGGTCGTCGGCGGAGGTGTGGCAAATCCGGAGGAGGCTCTGATAATCGCTAGCCGTGCCCGCGAGCTCGGGTTCTCATCGACCGTCGGCGTCATCCACGACGAAATGGGGCTCAACAAGGGCCTGACCGACCGCGAGAAGGAAGTTTACAAAGAGATCAAATCAAAGGGAACTCGGTCCTACGCCCGCTGGAACTGGTTCCAGGACGCGCTTGTCGAGGGCAAAGAGTACGAATGGCGGTGCCGTGCCGGTGCGAGATATCTTTATGTGGATGAGGGCGGCATTGTCAGTTGGTGCTCTCAGCAGCGAGGCACGCCGGGCATTCCGCTGCTCGAATATACACACGAGGACATGGAACGCGAGTACATCACGGAAAAATGGTGCGCCCCGACCTGCACCATCCAATGTGTACACCAGGTCGGCCACCTCGATGCTTGGCGGGACAAGCAGATCTCAGTGAACGACTACAACAACCGTAAGGGCAATGGCCTAAAGAAAGAGACCGTCGCACAGGTCCTCAATGCCAAATAAAGGAACCGCCGGGCACATCCCGGCGTATTTATTTCTATGACCGGCGAAGAGCACAACAAATACGTATCCTGGGCATTTCTCGGCTATGGGATATTTCAAGCGGTGATGCTCCTTTTCATCGCGGTGATATTTTTGGTCGTATTCGGCTCGATCGGTGCAAGCGACCCGAATTTCCCCGGGCTTTTGTTTGCCATCGTCGGTGTTTTCGCCGTCCTGATCAACGCTCTCTTCGTCGTACCCTCGTTTGTTGCCTACTACGCGATGAAGAATCGAAAGCCGTGGGCTCGCATTGCGGCGATCGTCGCCGGGGCTTTGGCAGTGATGAGCATGCCTTTCGGAACGGCGGCGGGTGTCTATGCCTTCGTCTTCTTTCTCGGCGAGGACTGGAAGCAGGTTTATGAGCCGCAGCGGCCACCGCACATGCTCCGCGACGACGCCGGTTTCGGTTCCACCTACGGCCGCGACGATCAAACGGCCGCCGACCGCGACGCACAATTCCAATACCGCGAACCGCCCGACTGGCGATAGGGCACACGTTTAACGCCGTTGGCCGCACTTTCGTCCTCGCACAAGCCTTGACGCCTAGGGTATCCTGTAAATATGAAACTCAACAGGAACGAGGCGAAAGCCCTGACGAACGCAAAGGAACTCGAGCTTTACGACATGGCGCGTGCCCCGCGTTTGAACAAGCTCACGGTGAAGGAACTGAAGAACCTGGTCAAGCGAAGCCGGACGCTCCGCGACAAGCTGACGGACGTAAAGCGAGATCAGGTGCGGTCAAAGCAGGCGACCGCGAAGGCTCGCGGCGTCGCACCGGCGGACCGTAGCAAGGAAAAAGCCGAGCTTTTCGCCGAGGTCCACGAAGTATTTGTCGCCCGACTCGCCAAGGTCGAGGCCGCCGAGGCAAAGGTGAAGGAAAAGGCGAAAGCCGCGGCAAAGAAGCCGCTCGCTTCGGCAGCCAAGGGCCGCGGAACCGGTGCCGGAAAGATACCGGCCGGCCGATCCGACAAGGCGACCTTTGCTTCAAAAGCGGCCGCGCATCCTGAGGTCGATGCCTCAAAAGGAGCGCAGGCGAAGGCTCGTTTGGAGGACCCGAAAGCTCAGGTCGAGGAAACCCGGATCGCCCGCGGCGGGCTAAAACGGCAGCAAGGCCACATGGCGAGGCTCAATAAGCAGCGGCAGGGAAAGCGAGACTCGAAATAGATGGACAGGGCCGGCCGGGGAATAAACCCGCCGGCTTTTTTCTTTAGCAGCTATGAGCGAAAAACTATCGATACCGATCATACTCGGCACCAACCGCAAGGACCGCCAGAGCGAGCACGTCGCGAAGTGGGTCTTTACAAAGATGCAGGAACGCGATGACATCGAGCCGGTCTATTTCGACGTCCGCGATTTCGACCTGCCGCAGGACCACTACGGCACCGAGATCGGCCATCTTTTTCCTGAGTGGCGCGATGCGGTGACCGCTGCCGATGGGCTTGTTATCGTCGCTCCCGAATATAACCACGGCTATCCGGGCGTGCTCAAGAGCGTGCTCGACACGCTGTTGAAGGAATATATTTACAAAGCGGTCGCTATGGTCGGCGTTTCGGCCGGGCCGTGGGGCGGCACGCGGGTCATTGAATCAATGGTGCCGATGGTCCGCGAGCTCGGGCTTGCCGTCACGTTCACGGATCTCAATTTTCCGAAGGTCGGCACGAAGTTTGACGAGGATGGCAATCTGCTTGACGAGGCTTATGAAAAGCGGGTTACCGGGTTCCTCGATGAGCTCGTATGGATGGCCCGGTCGCTGAAATGGGGAAGGGAGAATCTTTGACTTGTGATCGATAACGGTTCGCGAGCCTGACCTCGGGAAGTGGTGCTATGAGACACGATGAATATCATCGGACCGAACGAGTAGGTTGGCTGCGGGCCGCGGTTCTCGGTGCCAATGACGGAATAGTCTCGACCGCGAGCCTCGTGATCGGAGTTGCTGCTGCCACGGGAGACCGCGATGCGATTTTGGTAGCGGGCATTGCCGGGCTCGTCGCCGGTGCAATGTCTATGGCGGCCGGAGAGTATGTTTCGGTCTATTCGCAGGCGGATACCGAACACGCCGATATTGAACGTGAGAGGAAAGAGCTAGAAGAAGATCCCGACGGCGAACTGAGCGAGTTGACCGGCATTTACATTTCGCGGGGCTTGAGTCCTGCGCTTGCAAAGCAGGTGGCCGACGAACTCACCGCACACGACAAACTTGGTGCTCATGCCCGCGACGAACTCGGGATAACCGAGGAACTTAAGGCGAGGCCGATACAGGCAGCGGTTTTTTCTGCAGTGAGTTTTGCCATTGGAGCGGCGATTCCTCTGGCTCTCGTACTGGCCTTCGCGGGCGAATGGCTGATGTACATTGTTGGAGGTGGCTCGCTCGTATCACTCGCCGCCCTGGGGGCGATCGCCGCGAGGGCGGGTGGTGCCAATCCGGTTCGCGGTGCCGTTCGCGTTGCGTTTTGGGGAGCTGTTGCGATGGTCGTGACTGCTCTTGTCGGTAGTCTTTTCGGAACGGCGGTCGCGTGATCTCTGTTTTCAGTTTGCTTAGGTAAAATAAGGTAATGAAAAAGGTCGCACTTTTTCTCGGGCTGATGGCCGCCGCGTTCGTCGTCTCCGGCGGCATCTTTTTGCTATGGGCTTTGTGGATCCCGTCGCCGATGCCGGAGGCTCTCGAAGCGATGACAAGCAGCGAGACAGTCGAGGTCCGCACCGAGCCGACGCTTACTTTTCTTCCCAAGGGCAAGAAACCAAAAACTGGTATTGTCATTTATCCCGGAGCACGGGTTGATGCTCGGGCCTATGCACCGCTCGGTCGGCGGCTCGCGGAGGCCGGTTATCTTGCGGCGATCCCGTCTGTAAGGCTGAACATGGCGGTTTTTGAGCCTGACGCGGCTGAACGGGTAATTGCTGAAAATCCGGAGATCGAAACTTGGGTTGCGGCCGGGCATTCGCTCGGCGGTACGATGGCGGCCCGTTATGCTGAGACAGATCCCGGCCGTTTTCGAGGCGTCATTTTTCTCGGGTCATATCCGCTGGCGGCATCGCAGCTCAAGAGTTCGGGTCTCGCAGTGCTTTCGATCTATGGAACCCTCGACGGCGTGTCCGAGCCGCGAGACATTCGTGCGGCAGAGCGGGTGCTCCCGGCGAACACCGTGTGGGTTGCGATCGAAGGCGGAAATCACGCCCAGTTCGGCTACTACGGCGACCAGAGCGGCGACAACGCTGCCGCGATAAGCCGCGAGGAACAGCAGCGGCAGACCGCCGAAGCGATCATCAATTTCCTTCGATCTCTTGAGGTGGCGCAGATTTGAGGTTTTGGTGCGGCACCTCATTGCCGATCGTCCAGACGACGACCGAGCTTGAGAGCCCGAGTCCCGAGAGGCGGCCCGCCATCATCACTAGCGTCTCGCCCGGAGTGACCATGCCCGCCTCGAGCAGGGTCCGTTCGCCGATCTTCAGCATCTCCTGCGTTGCCCAAGGCACCTCGTGAACGAAAGGCTGCACACCCCAGATAAGAGCAAGCTGATTGTAGGCGTCCTCGGAGGTCGTTAGGCCAAAGCTCCGCAGGCCCGAACGAAAGCTCGAAAGCCGCCGTGCCATCAAGCCGGATTCTGTGTAAACCGCGATCTTTTCGGTCATCGTTTCTTTTGCGGCGTAGGCTGCGGCCTTGCAGAGTGCTTGGCTCGTCCGTCCCGAGGGTGGGAGAGAGAATTTTACCGGTTTCTTAAGCTGATCGGGTTTGATGGTTTCAGCGGAATCGATGATTTGCGCCATCGTTCGAACCGTTTCGACCGGATAGCTGCCCGAAGCTGTTTCGGCCGAGAGCATTACGGCGTCCGTCCCGTCCCAGACGGCGTTGGCGACGTCCGATGCCTCGGCACGCGTCGGGTATGGGCTGTCGATCATCGACTGCAGCATCTGAGTGGCCGTGATGACAAAACGGTCATTCGCGACGGCCCGTTCGATGATGCGTTTCTGATAGACGGGAACCAGTTCGACCGAGGTCTCAACGCCAAGATCGCCGCGGGCGACCATCACGCCATCAGTCGCCTGAATGATCTCTTCAAGATTTACGATCGCCTCTGCTTTTTCGATCTTCGCAACGAGCAATGCACAGCCCATCTCCCGCCGATTGAGCTTTTTGATCAACTCCTTCGCTTCGATGCAATCCTCGGCACGCCGGACAAACGAGAGAGCAATATAGTCCACATTCTGCCCCATCGCCCATTCCAGATCCGCGTGGTCCTTTTCGGTCATCGAGGGGATCGGGAGCGATGTCGAGGGCAGGTTTATGCCCTTGCGCTCTTTCAGTTGGCCGCCGACAACGACTGTGCAGTTGACGTCCGTGTCGGTCACGGAATCGACCCTTAGCTTGAGCGCTCCGTCATCGAGCAGGATCATAGAATCGGGCGTTACGACCCTTGGGAGTTCGGAGAAATTGGTGCTAACTCTCTCGTTCGTGCCCTCTACCTTTTCCGTCGTCAGAGTAAATCGCGAACCCTCGGTTAGCATTACAGGTTCGCCGCCAGCCAGTGTACTTGTCCTGATCTTTGGACCGGAGAGGTCAACCAGAATTGCCAGCGGCCGGTCGAGCGAGCGGGCCGCACTCCGGGCGTTTGCGATCAACACTTCGTGCTCGGCATAAGTGCCGTGCGACATATTTATCCTGACGGCGTTAACACCGGTTTCGATCATTGTCCGAATGATCGGTTCGGTGTTTGAGGCCGGGCCGAGCGTGGCGAGGATCTTTGCGTTTCTCATCGTTAGGATTGTATCGCACCGCGGCGGAACGTGCGAAAATTGCGGCCCTGCGGTTAACAAATTGTTTGCCGCCGGCTATTTTGCAAACTCGCGAAGCTTTTCAAGGTAATGGAGGGAGGTCGCGACAAAGGTCGAATGTGACCAGGTAAGCGGTGCAACCGAGACCGGGCCGCCGGTGATGGGGTCGGCTTGCTCGGCGAGAACACCCGAGGGCAGAGCCTTCTCGACCACCCAGTCGATCATCCTGCGGGCGGGCTCAAGCTCATCGGCCGACGTGGCACGAGCGATGTAATACTCGGCCAACCAGAGGCTGCAGATGAACCAGGCATTGCCGGGTTCGGTGGCGGAAACTCGCATGTATCCGTCATTCTCAAACCGGGCAAGGCCGCCGCTTGAGACGCCAAGCCTTTCTTCGATCGCCCGCATCGTGCTTTCGACCTTCGGGTCATTGGCCGAGAAACAGTCGAAATAAAAGAGCCCAAAGAGCGAGGCATCGACCGTGGCATCGGGCTCGTAATGGTCATCGCCGTTGAACTGCAGCGAGCGGAGATATCGGCCGCGTTCCGTGCTGAAAAGGTGACGCTCCATTGCGGCGAGGATCGAATCGGCTCGCTCGCGGTAACGCACTGCGCGGTCGTGCTCGGCAAATAGCTCGGCAAAGTTTGCAGCGGCTCGAAGCCCGGCGACCACCGACGCACATGTAAAGGTGTGGATACCACGGCGGTCTTCCCAAAGATTCCAGCTAGGTGCGGGCAGTCCGAGTTCCGGGTGAATGAAATCCGCCATGAAATCGGCACACGGAATGGTCATCTTGGTGTAAAGCCGATGGGCGAATTCGATATCCCGATAGCGGTCGTAATGTTCCCAAAGCGACCAAAGCACGAGTGCTGTTTCGTCTTCCTGGATCGGGACCTGCGGCTTGCCGCTCCAGCGATCCCAGGCGGCATGCCAACCGGAGGCGACGGTGCCATCGGCATTGTATTTTTGCAGAAAGTAGCCATTCGGATGCACGATCCGGCCGCAGAGGTCGAAGAACTTTCGCGTCAGGTGCGAAAAGCCGGCAAGGTCGAGCGCCTCGGCGACGAAGGCACCGTCACGCGGCCAGAGATAGCTGTAATGGTCGGTCGCACGGAGCGTGACGTCCCAGTCATTGGCAGCGAGTATCGCTCCGCCCTTATCCATTTGGCTGTGGACGATAAGGAGCGAGAGCTTCAGCAGTTTCTGAACTTCGGGTGAAAGAGGCACGAGGTCGGTATCGTTCTTATTGACCCAGGCTCGCCAGTAGTTTGCCGTGTAATCAAGGAATTCGCTCGGGTCGCTGCCGGTTACGCGGTCGTTTAGTTGCTCGACCTCGGCGTGGTCGGTCCCGGCGGCGATCCAGTAAAAGAACTCGAAGTTCCCGAGTGGTTCAAGCTCAAAATGCACACCAAGGGTCGAATCGACCGAGCCTTCGGTCGTGACCCCGCCCTGGAGTTCGCCATCCTCGGCGTCTCGCCAGGTGCCTTCCTGCCCTTGAAATTCCTTGCGGCCGGTCGCAAACGAATCAAAATGCGGCGAGGTATTGATCAGAAAATACCGCTCTTTTTGATAATGGATCAGGGAACGAGTTACGGGGTCGTAAAAAGCGGTGTCGCCGACCTTGTTTTCGTAAAGGCGAAAGTCGTGGTGCAGAAAGACGCGAACGCTCCGCTTTTTCCCGGCGGTATCATAGACGCGGACGCGGCGGAGAAAGATATTCTCGTGGCTAGCGACCGTATCGTTCGTATCAATGCGTAGCCCAAGCGATGAGTTCGTGAGTGTGACATCTGTGACCAGCGTTTCGGGCAGGTAACGAAGGTCGCGATCCCAGCCTTCGTCCGCGACCCACGAAAATTTGCGATCGCACCAAACGCCGAATCGCGAGACAGAACCCTCGGTGTGGTTTTCCTGGCCGACGTGCGGAAAGAAGATATCGCGGATCTGATACGTATCGTCAAAATTGACGAGCAGCGAGCCATTGCCTACAGGGATATCACGCATTTGTTTTCGCTTCTGACGACGTCCGTTCGAGCGATGTTCGCCCCAGTATCAAAACCGTTCTTTCGCTATCGAAAGCTAGTGAGCTGATGGCTTCGTCGACCGGGAACCAGCGGGCTTCGGCGACCTCGTGGTCGTGGTCGTTGACGTCGCCGGAGATGTAACGCATCAGGTAAAAATGGACGAACTTATGTATCCTGACCTGCGTGCCCGAGCGTGTATCAACGAACCAATACTCGATTATCTCGATCGGTTCGACCAGTTCGCACTCAATGCCCGCCTCCTCGCGGACCTCGCGAAGAGCGGCCTGCTCGGGCGTTTCACCGGGGTCGATGATGCCCTTCGGCAATTGCCAACGCAGTTCGGGGAGCATCAGCACTAGCGCGACTTCGAGCTTTCCATCCGTTTTGCGAAACGCGGCACCGCCCGCCGAAAACTGCTTTCGTGTTTCCATTCAAGGGGGTTATTGCCCGATCGCCTGTGCGATCGCTTCGTCAAGCTGGGCGGCGATCTCCTTGTCGAATCCGACGATCTTGCGGACGAATTTACCCTCGCGGTCAAAGATCGCAGTTTGCGGTATCGCCGATTCTTCGCCAAAGACAAAGCGGGTGAGCTCGTCCTCGGGAACGGCAAGCGGGTAGGTGATCTTCATTTCGTCTAGGAAGGCCGGAACCTTGGGCCGATCTTCCGGGCCGCCAACGTGGAGCCCGATGACCTGCAGATCGTTCGGATAGCGTGCCTGCAGTTCGAGCAGATGCGGAATGCCTTCCTTGCAGGGCGGACAATAGGTAGCCCAGAAATCGAGCAGCAGAACGCGGCCTTTGTAGTCCTTGACCTTTTGGACATTGCCCTCAAAGGTGCTCCAACTAAGTTCCGTTTCCGGCTTCATTGCCCGCCGCGGAGCATCTTTTACCGGCATTCCGTTGACAGCCACCGGCCGGTCGCCGACGGCAACCGGGGCCGCGGACGGTTTGCAGGAGGCAAAGCAAACAAGTGAAAATATCGCGAGAAAAAAGGATCCAAACCGCATAGGCTGATTTTACATAAGTTGACCGGGAAGTTCACATACGCGGCGCTCATCGGCGGTCTTGTGGCAAAATTGTGGTGTGACTGAGGCACGCGAAAAATTCTCCGAGATGGTCGACCGCTCGCTCGTGTCGCAGGTTAAGAAAGTCAACGCCGAGGGAAGGTCGGTCAAGTTCGAATGCGGCTGTTTCTTTGAGTTGAGCCTCGCGATCGATGAAGAAAGGCGCGTTATTGATAAAGCGTCGTTTCGGACGAACGGATGCCCGTCGATGATCGCTGCCGGCCTCGAACTCAAGCGGTTACAAGGCCGAGGCCTTCAGGAACTGCATGGGCTAGAAGATATCGAACTTAGGAGCGACAATTCGACGTTACTTGCCGACCGCGGTCGATGCTCGGAGGTCGTGGTTGAAGCATTACGAACCGCACTCGCCGACTTTCGCGATCGTAAGGTCGCGGAGTTCACAGGCGAGCGAGCGCTCATTTGTTCGTGTTTTAGTATTGGCGAGGACACGATCGAAGAGGCGATGAATCGCTCGGGCATCGATTCGCTTGATGTTTTGATGGACACGACAAAGGCCGGAACGGGCTGCGGGTCGTGCCGGATGCTGCTTCAGGATATGCTTGAAACGAGCGAAGTTCGTTGATTTTTGCGGTTTTCGTTGTGATATAATTCCGGGGTTCGCCGAAAGCTGATTTTCGGTCGAGAAATTTAAGTAAGGAGTATTTTTTGATCAGGGCTGCCGGCGGTGCAGCAGAATTATTTTAGTTCGATAAGTAATGGACGACCCTGCCAGTTTATCTGCCTTATTCTCGGGTCCTATTCTGAACTTCGCACTGGAGTTTCCTTCAATAGGATCCGTAACGTTCAACCTTTTTCTGGTCATAGCGCTTGTTCTGGCAAACGGATTTTTCGTTGCCAGCGAGTTTGCGTTGGTCAATGTGCGCCGCCCGAAGATCGAAACGCTGGCTGCCGAGGGCGATCGTGCCGCGATCCGTCTGCTCAGGATGCTAACGGAACTGAACGCTTACGTGTCGGCTACGCAGCTTGGGATCACTCTGTCTTCGCTCGCCCTCGGATGGTTCGGCGGACCGGCAGTCGCTTTCGTGCTTGAGCCGTTCCTAAGCTATTTTGCGACGATGGCCGGGCTTCCTTGGCTTGCATCCGGAGCCGTTCTCCATGCGGTCTCGTTCGCCATCGCATTTGCGTTCATCACATTTTTGCACATCGTTTTTGGCGAGCTTGCGCCTAAGACGGCGGCGCTTGAGCTTTCGGAAAAGGTCGCTTTTTACGTCGCCATACCGCTACTGGTCTTTTATAATTTCTTTTACTACCCGATCCGATTGCTTGATTGGGCCGGTACAAAAACTGCAAAGGCATTCGGGCTTCGGCCGGCGGGTGAACACGGGGCGAGTTATTCCGGGGATGATATCCGTGCATTGGTCAACGCCTCACAGGACGTCGGTTCGCTTAACGAGGACGAACGCCGTTTGATCAACCAGGTGTTCGAATTCTCAGAGACGACCGTTCGCGAGGCGATGGTCCCGCGGCCGGAGGTGCTCGCCATCCAGGCGAAATGTACGCTGGACGAACTTATCGAGGCCTTTCGCAGCAACGGCTATTCCCGCCTACCGGTCTATAACGAATCGCTCGACGACATTCGCGGGGTTGTCCATAGTAAGGACATTCTTCGCTTTATCGGCTCGCCAAGTTCGTTCCGGCTGGAGAAGATACTTCAGCGACCTATGTACGTCGTTGACTCGGCAAGGCTCGAGGACGTTCTCGGCCAGATGCAGCGGGAAAAATTCCACTTCGGCTTTGTCGTCGATGAGCACGGCGGAGTTGAAGGCATCATCACGCTCGAGGATCTGCTTGAAGAGATCGTCGGCGAGATCAGCGACGAGCACGACGAAGAGGTCAATGAACAGATCCATGAGCAGCCGGACGGTAGTTTCGTGCTCGACGGCGGCCTCGCGGTCCGCGACCTTAACAAACGGCTCGGGCTTCATCTCCCGATCTCTGAGGCCTACACGACCATCGGCGGCTTTTTGATGTCTGAAGCGGGGCAACTGTTGAATGAAGGCGATCTCGTTACATTCAACGGCCATTCTTTTCAGGTCGAAGAAGCTGCCAAACGTCGGATCGTAAAGATTCGGATGCGTGCGACCGAGAAGCCGGAAGAGACAGAGGCCGACACGGCTCTTGCGGCGTAGATGCGCTTCCAAACATATCCAAACCAAAGCCTCGGACACGGGGCTTTTTTGTTTTTTCCCTGATACGCGATAGATTACTAGCTTGCACTTATCCAAACCACATCGGAGTAAATGAATAAATGAGCTTGATCGAACACGTCTGGGCAAGGGAGATAATGGACTCCCGCGGAAATCCGACCATCGAGGCGGAGGTGATTCTTGAGGATGGCCTTACGGGCCGTGCGGCCGTGCCGAGCGGAGCCTCGACCGGCGAGAACGAGGCCGTCGAACTTCGCGACGGCGACGACCTGCGCTATCTCGGCAAGGGCGTTCTGAAGGCGGTCGAGAACGTTATCGACAAGATCGGGCCGGAGATCGAAGGCCTCGATGTGCTCGATCAGGTCGAGATCGACGAAACTATGATCGGGCTCGACGGCACCTCGAACAAGTCGAACCTCGGGGCGAATGCGATGCTCGCCGTGTCCTTGGCGGCGGCACGTGCGGCGGCGCAGGTGCTCGAGATCCCGCTCTATCGCTACATCGGCGGGGCCAACGCGCGAACGCTGCCTGTGCCGATGATGAACATACTCAATGGCGGCGCCCACGCAGACAACAACGTTGATTTCCAGGAGTTTATGGTAATGCCGGTCGGAGCCGAGAGCTTTACCGAAGCTCTGCGGATGGGGGCCGAGATATTTCACCACCTCAAAGGCGTGCTCAAATCGCGGGGCTATTCAACCAGTGTCGGCGACGAAGGCGGCTTTGCCCCGAACCTCAAGTCGAACGAGGAAGCGGTCGAGACGATCCTCGAGGCGATCGAAAAGGCCGGCTACGCCGCGGGTGACAACGTAATGCTCGCCCTCGACCCGGCCGCGAGCGAGTTCTTTATCGACGGAAAATACGTCTTCAAAAAGTCGGACAAACGCGAGCTTTCTTCCGACGAAATGGCCGCATATTGGACCGATTGGTGCGATCGCTACCCGATCATTTCCATCGAAGACGGAATGGCCGAAAACGACTGGAACGGCTGGAAGGCACTGACGGCTTCGGTCGGCGAGCGTGTCCAGCTTGTCGGCGACGACCTTTTCGTCACAAATGTCCGCTTCCTGCAGAGAGGAATCGATGAAGGTGCAGCCAATTCGATCCTCATCAAGGTCAACCAGATCGGAACGCTGAGCGAAACGCTCGACGCCATCGAGCTCGCCCGGACGAACAATATGACCGCAGTTATTTCGCACCGCTCGGGCGAGACCGAGGACACGTTCATCGCCGACCTCGCCGTCGCGACCAATGCCGGCCAGATCAAGACCGGAAGCCTGTGCCGCTCGGACCGCATCGCGAAGTACAACCAGCTTCTCCGAATCGAAGAAGACCTCGGCGACTCGGCTCGTTATCCGGGCCGCAAGGCGTTTTACCAGATCGGTTAAAAAATGTCTGTTGTTCAGTACGTCACGTATCTTCTCGCAGGATTCTTCATGTTTTTTGTGATGGCCGCATTTATGACAGTCGCGGCGGGCGTTGGCGTACTGGGCGCGGTCATGTTATTTGCTCCAATTCTGCTTTTTGGATTTTTATCCGGTCTGTCGTTCTTTTGGCCGAGGGTTAGCGCGGTCTTGGCTCTACTTTTGGTGTTGCCGTTCCTGTATGTAGGGCTGATGGACTTTCTTTACCCGTCGCCTGCGTCAGAGCCGATCTTCATTTTGCTGCCAAGTTTGCTGGTCACGTTGGTTTCTGGACTCGTTATTTGGCTTTCGGACAATTCCTTGTGGTCGAAAGTAAGTAACACATCGGGTCGAGCTGTTGTCTTGGTCGCCGCTTTGGCGCCTACTTTGTACACGATATACGCGCTTGTCCGCTTCTTTAGCAGTGTTACCTTTGTTAAAAATTCTTGACTGAATTGATGCTAAGAAAACATGAGCATTTCGAACTCGACACCAATCGAACAAGGCTCGACCTCGAGCTGATACATCGTTTTCTCGTCGAGGAATCCTACTGGGCCCGCGAGCGGACAATGGAGCAGACGCGGACGGCGATCGAGAACTCGATCTGTTTTGGGGTTTATGAGGGCGAGAGGCAGGTCGGGTTTGGCCGGGTGGTGAGCGATAAGGCGACGTTCGCGTATATCGGCGATGTTTTTGTGATCGATGAATATCGCGGCCGCGGCATTAGCAAAATGCTGATGCGATACATTGTCGAGCATCCCGAACTGCAAGGCCTGCGGCGGTGGGTTTTGGCCACCCGCGATGCCCACGGGCTTTATGAGCAGTTCGAGTTCGCCCCGCTCCGCCACCCCGACCGCTGGATGGAAAAAACGGCGCCGAACGCGTACTGAAAAATCTCTGGTAAAAGCCGCCCGCTATCCGATATAATCTAATCAACGGCTTTCCCACCATTGCCGTGCCTTCCCGATAACGCGATCCTTCTCCATCCGCTCAATTTAGCAAGGCGGAAAGTGAATTCCTCAAAATGAACAAACCTCTTGAAAGGCCGCTTGCTCTAATAATCCTCGATGGCTGGGGTTCGGCCGATGCTTCGCAAACGAACGCCATCGCCGCCGCACACACGCCGTATTACGACGAGATCTGCCGAGGTTACCCAGCGACTCAGCTTGCCGCTGCGGGCGAGGCAGTCGGACTTGCGGCAGGTGAGGCCGGCAATGCCGAGCTTGGCCATATGAATATCGGTGCCGGCCGCGTCGTCCGCACGCCGGTTTCCAACATCCGCGAGGCCGTCCGCTCGGGCGCCTACATGGACAACCAGCTTCTTGCCAACGCGTTCACCGAGGCAAAGGCCGCCGGGAAGAAGGTGCACCTCGTCGGGATGATCAGCCATGGCGACATTCATTCTTCGCAGGAGAATCTCTTCGCCATGATCCGGATGGCGAAAAAGTTTGGGCTTGAGGACGTTTTTATTCACGGAATTCTTGATGGTCGCGATGAGCCGCCGCGGACGTCTGACGTTGTGGTCGAGGCGCTCGAGGTCAAGCTCGCGGATTTCGGCATTGGCCGGATCGCATCGCTATGCGGCCGCTTTTACGCGATGGACAGCAGCGAGAATTGGGAGCGTACGGCGCGTGCTTTTACGATGCTTGTTCATGCAGAAGGCGAGCGGGCCTCCGACCCCGTTATGGCCGTGCGCAGTTCATTCCTACGCGGCATCTCGGACGAATTCATCGCCCCCATCGTGTTCGAATCATCGCCCGGCGTTCCGGTCGCAACGGTTGGAAGCGGCGACCTTGTAATCTATTTCAACCATCGCCCCGATACTATCCGCCAGCTTGTACGAGCGCTTTCGGTGCCGGATACGGGAATGATCTCCGCCGCTTCAAAGCCTGAGATCAAGAGCATTTGCCTTGCAGAATATGACCCTAACTTCGGCCTTCCGGTCGCGTTTCCTTCGCCGGTGATCGACGGTGTTTTGGGCTCGGTCCTTGCGGCAAATCATGTCGCGAATTTCCGCATTTCTGAATCCGACCGCTTTCCTCATGTCTCGCGTTTTCTTGATTGCGGCGTCGGCGATGCGGGTGAGTATGAGGTCGGTGTCGAGGTGCAGTCTCTTGAGGGCTTTAACCGCGTGGCCGAGCCCGAGCTTCGCAGCTTTAAGATCACGGACCGTTTCATCCAGGCGATAAAGGGAGAGCCCGGAAGTGTTTTTGTCCTGAACTTTCCGGCTCCCGGATTGCTCGCCGAAACCGGCAGTTTCGAGCGAACGGTCGAGGCGGTTCAGTATGTCGATACCTGTCTCGGCGGCGTGATCCGCCATTTGCGAAATGCCGGCGGAGCGGCGGTCATCACCTCGACCCACGGCAAGTGCGAGCAGATGACGGAAGAGAATGGCGAGCCCGCCCGCGGAGCGTCGCAGAATCCGGTTCCGTTCCATCTTGTCGATGACCAAGCCGAAGGCCGAGCGTTGCGGACCGACGGCACGCTTGCCGATGTCGCCCCGACGCTGCTCGCGATGGCGGGCGTTGAATGCTCGCCGGAGATGACCGGCCGCGACCTCCGAGCCTAAGAAAGCTCAACGAAAAGATGCCTCGCGGGCCCGATTTCGGCCTGCGGGGCTTTTTCTTTATAATCAAGATTTTCGCCAAGCGACAACTAATAATGATTGAAGGCTATTTTGACGATACAGAAGAGCGCCGCCGCGTTCGGCAGAACGGCACGGGTTGGATCGAAGTAATTGTCGGGTCGATGTTTTCGGGCAAGTCCGAGGAATTGATTCGCCGGCTCACCCGTGCACGCATCGCCCGGCAGAAGGTGCAGGTCTTCAAGCCGAAGATCGACGCCCGCTATTCCCGCGAAGAGATCGCTTCGCACTCCGGCCAGACACACACTTCGCTGCCGGTAACGACCGCTGCCGAGTTGCTCGCACAGGTCGAGCCGGACACCGAGGTCGTCGGGATCGACGAAGGGCAGTTCTTCGATATGGAGATCGTCGAGGCCGTCAATCGGCTGGCGGCGGGAGGGAAGCGGGTGATCGTCGCCGGGCTCGATCAGGACTACACCGGCAAGCCATTCGAGCCGATGCCGCAGCTTCTTTGCGTCGCCGAGTTCATCACGAAGACACACGCCATCTGCGTCAAGTGCGGATCGACCGCGAATTATTCCCAGCGGACGGTCGAGTCCGAAGCCCGCGTCGAGGTCGGTGCCGCCGATAAGTACGAAGCCCGCTGCCGGAAATGCTTCGTCCCCCACGCCGACGCGCCGACCGAGGGATAGTCAATGGTGAATGGTGAATCGCCGTGTCAGTAGCCCGACCGTAAGGGAGGGCGCGTCGCAGTGACGAGTGGCGAGTGACGAGGGGGAATTCCAGATTCCAGATTCCAAATTCCGAATTCACCGTTCATCATTCACAATTCACTATTTTCCTTATCCCTTCGAGATCTTCATTGAGTACATAATGGCGGCGAAGGTGTCGCGTTTTTGGTCAAATTCGTTGCCTTTGGTCGAGACCATTATGTTGAGCTGCTGGTTCTGGCCCTGATAGTTGCGGAAGGCGATCCACTGGTGCCGCCGCGGGCCGGTCTTGTCTTCGGGCATCGCTTCGACCCATTCCACGCCCTTAATGCCATCGATCTCAAGCCAGCGGACGGTCTCGTATTTGCCCTGTTTTAGCTGTTCAAGTGCCGAGTCGTACTGCGCTTTCAAACTTATCTCTGCGGGGAAGCTGGCGGGCATAGTCGATATCGTCCCGATCAGAAAGCCGACCGCGGGCGAGCCGTAATTGAAGCTCTCTTTTCTGACATCCATCTTGTTCCAGCCTTCCGGTAGCCGCCAAGACATGTTCTGCTCTTCCCATTTTACTTCGGTCGCCGCGTCGGCGATCGCCTTCTGGTCCGAGTTCAAAGAGGCCGTATCAACGTCGCCGTCCGAGCTTTTATCGGCGGTGGCCGGCGTTGTGCCGCCGGGCGTGTTGCCGTCGCCCTGCAGCGATTGCAGCCGTTCGCCGAGCCCGCAGAAAGACAACGCGAAAAATAACATTCCAAATCCGAGCAATGATTTCATTAACTAACCTCCGGTAAATTGTTTGCTGTAAGGCGCGTGGTGGAAAATTCTTGGATATTGTCGGCCGAAACGCTCGAAAGGTCAAACACCGTTGCCAAACTCGCCGGGACCGGAATAATTTCAAAAGTGTTGCCAAACATTTCTGAAAAGTAGCCGAACATTTGTCCCACGTTGGCGAACATTTGACCAATATTGCAGAACATTTGTCCCACGCTGACGAAAAGTTTCCCCATGTTGGCTAACATTTCCCACACGTGAGCCAACATTTGCCCTACGTTAAGGAAGATTTCTTTCACGTTGCCAATCATCTGTCCACAAAAGAGTTGGATCAATCCACGTTGCGTAGATATTAAATCTTTGAGGCGGGAGTGATTCTAGCAACCGGTCGGCCCTTCGCGTCATAATCAAGTATAATCATTTCAGCGATTACAAAGATGAATCAAGAACAAGCGACATTAAGGGCCGAGGGCGTTACGAAGCGCTACGGCGATTTTACTGCGGTCGATGACCTCAGTTTTGAGGTGAAGCCCGGGCGGATCTTCGGCTTTCTTGGGCCAAATGGTGCGGGCAAAACGACAACGATACGGATGATCGTCGGCATCACGTTCCCGGACGAAGGCCACATCAGTCTCTTTGGTGAGCACATCACGACCGAAACCCAAGGCCGCATCGGGTATCTGCCGGAGGAACGTGGTCTTTACAAGAAGATGAAGGTCGTCGATCAGCTCAAGTACTTCGCCGCGTTGAAGGGCGTTTCGGGCCGCGAGTCCGAGAAGCGGATCGACTTCTGGCTTGAGCGAATGCAGCTCACCGAGTGGAAGAAAAAGAAGACGACCGACCTCTCGAAGGGAATGCAGCAAAAGATCCAGTTCATCGCGACCGTGCTGCACGACCCCGATCTGCTGATCCTCGATGAGCCCTTCTCGGGGCTCGACCCCGTCAACGTCGAGTTTCTGATCGACGTCATCAGCGAATTTCGCACCGGCGAGAAGACGATCATCTTCTCAACGCACCTGATGGAGACGGCCGAGCGGCTCTGCAGCGATATCCTGCTGATCAACAAGTCGCAGAAGGTTCTCTTCGGAAGCCTGCGTGAGATCAAAGAAAGCTACGGGCAGAATCTGATCGCATTTCGCGGCGAGGGAGCGGGAGCGATCCTCGAGGACCGCTCGACCATCGAACGCGTCGTAACGCACGCCGATGAACAGGAACTGCATCTGGCCGAGGGCGTTGATGCACAGGATCTGCTCAAGCGGATGATCACCTCGGGCGTCGTCATTTCAAAGTTTGAGAAGACAGAACCGAGCCTCAACGACATCTTCATCGACCGTGTAAAGGGAGGAGAGAACTCGCATGGATAGGTTTCTGGCCGTCGTCGTCCACGAATACAAGAAGGTCGTGCTCAAGTGGTCGTTCCTCGTCGGGACGCTGCTTTTGCCGGTGCTCGCCGGGGTTTTCGCATTCGTGCCGGCGATCATCTTTTCGCTCAAGGGCGAGCCAACGCGGATCGCATTGATCGACCGCTCGGGCACCGTCGCACCTCGGTTGAAGGACAATCTTTCAGCCGAAAAGCGGGCAGAGCGAGCCCGCACAGCCGCTCGAGAAGCGGCTGTCAATATCACGCCCTCGCAAGAGGAGCAGTTAAAAATGGCCTCGGCGCAGATGGTCGATTCGTTCATTTTTACTGACATCGATCCCGCCGGCCGCTCGATCGAAGACATGCGTTCCGAACTGACAACGCGAATCACTGCCGATGAGTTCGACGCATATCTGATAATCCCGCCGGACGTGAACGACACGGCGGCCGTCTATGAATTCCGCTCGCGAAAAGGGGCTGATTTTGTCACCAACGATTCGCTCCGCGATGCTCTCAACAGCGCGGTGCGTTCGCAGCGGCTGGCCGAGGCGAACATAAGCGAAGAGCGGCTGGCCTCGATCGGCCGGGCGGTGAAGCTGGACGCCAAAGGCCTTGATGACCGCGGCGGCGAGAAAGACACGACCGGGCTGATGATCGCCTCGTTCGTCATCGGGCTGATGATCTACATCACGCTGGCGATCTACGGCCAGGCGATAATGGGCGCGGTGGTCGAGGAAAAAGAGACGCGTATCTCCGAGATACTTTTCTCGTCGGCAAGGCCGTTCACGCTGCTATTCGGCAAGCTTGTCGGCGTCGGGCTCGCGGGGCTGACGCAGCTCTCGATCTGGATAGTAAGCGCCGCCGCCCTGCTCGCCTTTCTCGCGTTGCAGACCGACCTTTCGCAGCTCGTCGGTGCGGTGCCTTCGATCTCGCCGCTGATGATCCTCTATTTCCTGATCTTTTTCCTCATCGGCTATTTTATTTACGCGTCGATCTTTGCATTGATCGGCTCGGTGGTCACATCGCTCCAGGAAGGCGGGCAGTTCGCGTTCCCGCCGGTAATGCTTTTGCTTGCGGCGTTCTATTTCAGCATTGCGGTGATCCGCGACCCGAATTCTTCGCTCTCATTCTGGGTCTCGATCGCACCGTTCTTTGCCCCGATCACGATGCCGATCCGTATCCTCGCAGAGACGCCGCCCTTCTGGGAGATCGCTCTTTCGATCGGGATAAACGTGCTCGCCATCGCCGGTCTCGTCTGGCTTGCCTCGCGAGTTTATCGAGTTGGGATGCTGATGTATGGCAAGCGGGCGACGCTCCCCGAGATATGGAAATGGATCCGCTACGTCTGATCGAATGATAGAGATCGAGAAAAAATATCGCCTTCCAGCAGCACTAAGTGCCGAGATCGAGAACCGGCTTGCCGAATTCGGCGCCGAATATCTTGGCGAGGACCACGAGGAGAATATCATCTTCGGCGGCGGGCCGATGGCCGATCTAAACTCGGTTATGCGCATTCGCAAAACCCCGTTGCGGACGATTCTAACATTCAAAAAGCGGCTGCCCGGCATTTCGGACGTAAAGCAGCAGATCGAGGAAGAGACCGAGATCGCGGACGCCGAGGCGATGGAGCGAGTTCTCGCTGCCATCGGCATCACGCGAAAGCTCGTTTACGAAAAGCGGCGAAAGAAGTGGCGGTTCCGCTCGACCGAAACGGTCATAGACGAACTCCCGTTCGGGCTTTTTATGGAGATCGAAGGCCCGTTGACAGCCATCCGCGAGGCCGAAATGTTGCTCGAAATAGACACCCTCGAAGCAGAGAACAAGACATATCCGCGACTGACAGCCGAACTCGGCACCGACAACGGCGGCGTCATCGAATCGCGTTTCTGATAAGTCGGTAGCCATGTTCCGAGATCGTCCCTTCAGCCTGGTGGTAGGCCTGATCGGGCACAGATTCCGGGTCCTAATGCACTTGTTGGTCGTAATGAAATTTGCTTTGGTCGTCCTGCTCCTCAGTTTCCGCCAGCGACTAATCCCTGTGTCATACTGTGTCGAACAAATGTTCCTTAGCGACCTATGCAATATCTAGAGACACTTGAAAACTGGGCTTCAGTTAACGCTTCAAATTTGAAAGAAAGGGGATTAACTATTGATTTTGTGAGAGGTCGAGCGACTGATAAACCTGGTGCCTATGTCGACATCGATACCGCTAAAACCCTTGCTCGTATCATTGTGTGGAGTTCTGGAGAGCTTCATCTCGAAGCACTTGAAGCAGGATCAGGAAAACAACTATTAGTTGAAGTTCATACCGCAGGTAATTCCGAAGAGCTGATTGATCTTATTGAGGCTTTCGTTTCGAAGCTTACTTGATTAGGAACGAATGTGCTTGAAAGTTCGAGATCTGTCATTGCGCGTCAGTTGCGGGTAATCCGCGAAATGCAGGCGTTTGCATTGTGGTGGGAAGCTCCTCGCCGACCCGCTCGAACCAGAGGATAAGACCTATCCGCGATTGACCGCCGAAATCGGGAATGATACGGACGGCGTCATCGAATCGCGGTTTGCGGAGTCGTCTAGTTCCTAAGCACCGTTTTGTTTTGTTAGTTCGAGGATAAGGCCGAGGAGCGGTTCGGGGTCGAAGGGCTTGGTTGCGTAGCGTTGAAAGCCGGCGGCAAGTGCCGAGTCGCGGCTTTGTTCCGAGGTGAAGGCGCTCAAGGCTATCGCCGGTATCTCGGCTCCGCCATCGGAGTTTCGCGAACGGATCCGCGAGATAAGCGAGAGCCCGTCCTCGCCGGGCATTGCCAGGTCTGAAATGATCAGATCGGGCAAGCGGCCGTTTGCACCATTCAGAATTTCGACCGCCTGTCTTGCGTCCATTGCGGCGTGAATATCCGCCCCATTTTGCTGAAGAAATAGCTGCAGCACCTCGCGCGAATCCGGGTCATCTTCAACGATCAAGATCCTCAGGCCATCAAGCCTCCGGGCGTCGGGCCGTGCCGATTCCGTTGCCGCAACTGCGGCGGGCGCATCCTTAAGCGGGAGCCGTACGGTGAATGCTGAACCGCATCCCGGCCCGTCGCTTTCTGCTGTGATCGTGCCGCCGTGGCGTTCGGCGAGAATCTTTGCGATCGAGAGCCCGAGCCCGAAGCCGGAGCTATTCCTGCCGCTTTCCACATGGCCTTGCGAGAACTGCCGGAAGATCGCCGTCAAAGCGTCGGCGTTGATGCCTTGTCCGGTATCGGCAATGCGAATCGCCGCGGTGCCGTCATCGGACGTGAGTTCGATCGATACCGTGCCGCCGGGCTCAGTAAATTTGATGGCGTTTGAAATGATGTTGCCAAAGACCTGCTGCAGCCTGTTTGCGTCCGCAAAGACGACCAGATCTTCGCGGTCAGCCGAGAATGTGAACTCAAGCTCTCGCGAGGTAGCCGCAGGCTGATGGGCCTGAACGGCGCCGCGGATGAGCTTGTAGAGATTCGTAGGGCGATATTCGAGCCGCAGCTTGCCCGAGGCGACACGGGCCGAATCAACAAGGTCGTTTATCAGCTTCGCCTGGACCTGTGCGCTTCGCTCGATCGTCTCCAATGCGTTTCGCCGTGTCTCGGCATCGAGTTCCTTCGAAAGCAGGATCTTCGACCATCCCATTATCGCGTTGAGCGGAGCACGGAGTTCGTGCGAGACAAGCGTAAGGAAAAAATCTTTCGCCCGGTTCGCCTCGGTCGCCTCTTCGCGTGCCTTTCGTTCGCGTTCGTATATCTTTGCAAGCTCTTCGGCGGCGACCTTTTCTGCGGTTATCTGCCGAAGTTTTCCTAGCATCCTCGAGCCTGCGGTATCGCTTGGCCCGACTATCTTGCCTTCGGCGCGGATCCATTGCGTTTTGCCATCCGGATAAACGACGCGAAACTCCTGATCGAATTTACCGGGCCGGTTCTGTGCGTCATTTATAAAAGCGCCAATACGCTGCCGGTCGTCCGGGTGGATCGATTTAACAAAGGCTTCGTATTCAAGCTCTTCGTAGGGCGAAAGGCCGAGAATTTCATTTGTCCGAGGAGTTGAGCGCGACCGGCCGCGTTCGAGGTCCCAGGCAAAAAGCCCGGCACCTGCCGCTCCGGCTGCGTCGATCAATTCTGCATAATGCCGTCCGTCCTCATCTTGAACGCCGCTGCCGCAATGTCGGCCGGCGACCATGACCATTGCTTCTTCCTCAGACGAACTTACGGGAAACAGAAAGAGCTCGATCGGCACGCTCTCGTTTACCCGCAGCCGGAAGTCAAGTGTAAGCCGACGCGGCGACCCGGCGAGAGCCTCACCGACTGCCGTTGAAAGCAGTGCAGAAGTGTTTTCGGTTGATTGCCAATAGACGGTCTCTGAAATTACCTGGCCCGCGAGCAGCGATGGGTCTGATCCGGCCTTCTCAAAGATGCGTCCGTTCATTGAGATAACGCGACCTTCAGCTCCGACGACACCATATAGGTCAAACGCCGCTTCGAACAGCGGCCCGAAAAAGCCGCCCGGGAGCATTTGGCCCAGGGCATCGTTGATCTCAGGTGCCGGTCTTGAATCCATTGGAAAACTGCGGGGGTGTTCGCCTAGCGTTGGCCGCCAGGGAACCCCCCCGATTGTAACCTAAACGGCCCGTCGGCCGGTAAACAGCCTGATGACAAAAACAACAACGGCCACAAGAAGCAACGTATGAAGAACGCCGCCAAAGGTCGATCCGCTAATCATACCAACAAGCCAAAGAAGTAAAACGATGACGATAATAGTTTCAAGCATAAGTCCTCCTTTGTTTTGAAAGAGAATCAATCTCGTATGGACACGCTTGTTGCTATTTCAAGCCCCGTGCCAAAAAGAAAAAAATGAATGTTTAGCGACCTCTAAACCGTTATGCGTAGGCCTAGAATAAAAAAGCTAGGATAAATCGCATTGAAAGCATACACTAGAGCGTATCGGTTCAGGACGTGGCGATTTGGGGGACGGGGCCCATATTTTTGCTGTATTGAAGTAAAACACATTTTCGTCGCCATCATATAGGCAAAGCGCGAAAGTGTGATGTCTATTCGGAAAAACTGGCATAGACCTTGCATTTTGGTTAGCCGGAAATCTGACACAGTTAGAAGCCGCCGGAAGTAGAGAGGGCGGTTTTCAATATCAAGAGGATTAAATGGGATTAAAGGCACTGGTGATCGACGATGATACCGTCACTCTCGATCTGCTGAGTTTTCAGCTTAAGGACGAAGGGTTTGATACGGCGACGGCCGTTTCCGGCGTAAAAGGGCTCGAGCATATTAAGACGGATGAGTTCGACGTAATTCTTACCGATCTTAATCTGCCGGACATCAACGGGATCGACCTGATAAAGCAGACGAAGCTCATCTCGCCTGACACCGAGATAATTATCATTACCGGTTACGACCGAGCCGAAAAGGCCATCGAAGCAACGCGGGTCGGTGCGTTCGGCTATCGTGTTAAGCCGCTCAATCTCGAGGACCTAATGCTCGATGTCCGCAACGCCGTCGAGTCAAAACGGCAGGCGGTCATCAACCGCAAGCAAGCAGCCGAGATCAGGGAACTGCGGACCAAGCTTACCAGCCGAAACTCATATGAAGGCATCATCGGCGGTTCGCGGTCGATGCAGAATATCTACGAGATAATCGAAAACGTCGCCGAATCGGACGCAAATATCCTCATCCTTGGCGAGTCCGGCACAGGAAAAGAGGTCATTGCCAATGCGATCCACTACAAAAGCCATCGAGCCGACGAGACCTTCGTAAAAGTGAACTGCTCGGCACTTCCGAAAGAGTTGATCGAATCCCAGCTTTTCGGGCATGTTAAAGGGGCATATACGGGGGCAAATTCTGACAAGATCGGATTTATCGGCCAGGCAAATCGCGGTAGCATTATGCTCGATGAGATCGGCGAAATGCCGGTCGACCTGCAGCCGAAACTCCTTCGCGTGTTGCAAGAAAAGGTGTATTACCGCGTCGGCAGCGATCGGCCGCAGGACGCCGATTTCCGGCTGATAGCGGCGACGAACCGCGATCCATTTGAAGCAATGCAAGATGGAAATCTTCGTGAGGACCTTTACTATCGTATTAATACTATCGAGATAAGGATACCGCCGCTCAGGGAGCGAACGGAGGACATCCCGATGCTCGCCGAGCACTTTTTGAAGATCTATTCGGATAAATATCGGCGGCCGGATACTGAGTTTTCGCAGTCGGCGTATAACCAAATGCTGCACTACAGTTGGCGTGGAAACGTCCGCGAACTCCAGAATGCGGTCGAACGTGCTGTTCTCTTGAGCAAGTCCGGAAGAATCACCGGGCTTGATATTCCAGGCGGTGCGGGAGCTGAAGCAGAGGAAACGATGATCGGCGGACAGACCCATCCCGAATATAGCGGAAATGGATCGATGCCATTCGCAAGGGCCAGATTAAGCTCCGAGGAACTGATGCGCGAGGCTGGAGCTGCGATCGTCGAAAGTCTCGCCGACCCGGAGGATGGGCGGTCGAACGACGATGTCTTTGAAGGCATCGAACGCGAGGTCGTAACGGCGGCCCTCAAGCGTACCAAGGGAAATAAGCAGGCCGCCGCGAATCTGCTTGGGCTTTACCGGCCGCGGCTCTACGGCATGATAAAGCGGCACCAACTTGAGGTCTAACACCAACGAAAGCAAAAGACGCCGAGCACGAAGCCCGGCGTCCTTTTTTCACTGTTAAGATAGTTACTGGCTATTGGAGACGGCCGGCACCTTTACCTCGACATCGATCTCCTTTTTCTGCTTTCCGCTAAGGATGCCGCCGTAATACAACGCACCGAAAATAATTCCGATAATGATTATCAAAGCCACGGCCCAGATAAGGCTATTGGCAACACTTTTTCCTTCAGACATAAACTTTTCCTCCAAAAATATAATTTGAGCTAACGACTACTGAGTAATGCGTTGCAAGCCTTGTGCCACCCGGTAGAACAAGGCCGAGAGAAAAAATATTGTCGATTTCGGCGATTGTGTGTAAGAATAGTCGTGTTCCAAAAAGTTCAAATTCAAACGAGGAGAAAGCACTATGTTCAGCGCTATCGGTACTGTTATCGTCGGATTGATCGTGGGCATAATTGCCCGTTTTGTACTTCCCGGTAAAGAGGCCCTTCCCGATGGCCTGACCGGCTTACTCGTTACCATCGTGGTCGGTATTGCCGGTGCCTTTCTAGGTACCTTCATAGGCGGGGCACTTTGGGGCGGAGCAAATTATGCTGCCGGCTGGATCATGTCAATAATCGGGGCTGTGATCTTGCTTCTTTTGCTTCGGCTTGTTTTTGGTTCGAAGGCATCCTAGGAGATATAAGTTCGCAAACGGATCAAGGCCTGCCGATCGGTGGGCCTTGTTTTTTATCGTCAGGTTCCGAGCATTTTGGAACAGGCGGGAGATTGGCGCTTTTATGCTGACACACAAGGCAAGGTTCAAGTTTCCACGCTCCGTTGCGCGTGGATCAGGAAAGGCGGGCGGCATTTTTGAAGAGAGGTGCCGGCCGTCTTTCCGCGCGCACAGCGAGCGGGAAAAATCGAAAAAATTCTAGTTTTATGGCCGTAGGGAGTACAATTCATATATAGCGATCAATTTTTGTTAGAAACAAGGGGAAAATTATGAAGTTCAAAACCTATGCATTTACGGGATTTTTGCTGATAGCGTTCGCATCAGTAGCGACGTTCGCTCAGGATAAAGTACAGGAGAGATACACCGGAACGATCATCAGCTACGGCACGGGCATCAGCTCCCGCACGACGACTGGGGCCTTTACGCTTGACCTAAAGGGACGCACTTCTGACGAGCAGGCGGCCAGATTTCTTGCGGTTCTTGCCGAAGGCGGACAGGATACGCTCCAAAAGGAGTTGAACGATGAGGACCTCGGGTCATTCATTGTGGGCGGGCAGCTTGGTCGAAAGATCAACGCGGTCCGCGTCAGCGAGGTTGACGGAAAGACGCGGATCTTTGTTGTGTTTGAGCGTTGGATACAGTTCGCGGAGGTTCGCGGGGGGTATCGCTCGATCGATTACCCGTTTGGTATCATCGAGCTTTTCATCGATCCGAAAACCGGCCGCGGCGAGGGAACTTTCATTGCGGCCGCGAAGGTCCGATGGAAACGCGACTCGAAGGACGGGGAGTATCACGTAGAGATCGAGAATTTCGCGACTTTTCCGGCTCGCCTGATGGGTGTAAGGAAGAGCAACTAGCTAAATTCAGCCGATTGCTTCAGCCGATTCCGGCGGGAGTTCCATTCGGATAAGGCCGTCGAACTGGATGTTGTATCCAACGCCCTTTACCGGGACCGACATCGCTTCTTCGGTCTCGCCCTCGGAGTTCGCAATGCCGATGCTGGCAAAATAGCACGACGCTCCGTGCGCCTTAGCGTGGCGGACAAGGGTCTCGAAGGCATCCTTGCCCTCCTCAAATCGGCCGCGTTTCGGGTGAACATCGGTACGCACGATAAAGAAGGCAAGCTCGCCTTCTTTTTTTGCGACGATCTGCGGCTCGGTCCGAATGTCTGCAAGCACGTCGGCCGAGTCGATCACCCAACCGTCCTGCTCAAGCTGTTTATAGAGAATTTCGACGCCAAATGCGTGGATATCCGCCGGCGTCATCAGTTCACGTTCTTCCATCACTCCATATCGTAGCGTTCCCGGCCGATCAGGCAAAGCGCCGCGCACGGCTCTGGCCGTTTATGCCCGCCTGGCATCGGGATTCGCACTCTTGACTTATTTTCAAGTTCGCTCTATTTTCAAGTCACAGTTCAATTCAGTTTATTTGGCCGGATCTGTCCCTAGGAAACCAAAGTTCGCATCTTTGGCGACCTTTGGGGTTAGACCCAAGACAAAATACCGGTCCACCTTCGGCCTTTTGAATGCCAGCCTCTGGCACTCCGGGCCGGGACTTTGACCTTATCTTTTGGAGGATAAAATGATCGATATTTCAAGTGTTTTCAGGCACTACCGGCCTGCGGCGGTGGTGTTCGTTTTGGCATCCCTTTTTGCGGTCGGTTTGACCCTGGATCTCGCCGCACCTGTTTCGGCGGATCAGAAACCTTGGGCAAGTGCAGAGCCTCAACCCGCTTTGGGCGCAAATGTTGTCGTAAATCCCGGCAATGGGGGATATTCGACGTTAACAGCTGCGTTTGACGCCATCAATGCCGGTACGCACACCGGAGCGGTTACGGTTACGATCTTCGGAAATACGACCGAAGTCGGATCAGCCGTTCTTAACGCAAGTGGAGCAGGAACCGCTTCCTATACGTCGGTCCTTATCCAACCCGGAAGTGATAATGTTACTGTCGCTGGCCCGAGCCTTCAGGGCCGAGGACTGATCGAACTCAACGGTGCGGACGGCGTCACTATCGACGGCGACAACCCGAACACGGCCGGTACAAACCGGAATCTTACCCTCCAAAACACGGCCGCGAACACGACCACGTTCACATCGGTGATACGTGTGGCACTAAACACGACGACGGTTACTTCGGCAGACAATAACCGCTTTCGAAATCTGACCATTGTTGGAAGCTCGACCGGCAGGAATATCGCGACCGCGACTTCGACGACCGCGTCGGAGAACACCACCTTCGGTGTTTTCCTTGGTCCGAACGCGTCTGGTACTACGACAGCCCCAACTGCGATCACCTCGGTCTCGACCGGCGTCGGCGCCGGGGCAACCGCGGTGAACCTTGAGATCGAGAATAACCGGATAATAACGGCTGCCCGAGGTGTCTCGATGCAATCGACAGCGGCAACGGTCCTTACGGGTCTTGAGATAACGCTTAATGAGATCGGTAATCCGGTCGCGGGCGAAGTGGATCAGGTGACGGCCGCCGGTATCACCATCGGTGGCTCTACCGATGCTTTGATCAGCGGGAATACTGTTTGGCTCGAAGGCTACGTTGCCTCTAGCGCAGCGAACCACGGTATCGCCGTCGGCGTGCTAAGCACAACAGCAACGGGAGCGACGGTCGAGAATAACCGGATCAACCGGGTTGAGAACAACAACCCTTCAACCTGGTCAGCCTTTGGTATTAACCTTGGGGGCGGCAGCGGGCATACTGTCCGCAACAACTTTGTTTCGAACATTATCAACGACCAGACGGCAGGAACCGGCGGTTTCGGTACTACGTTCGGTGCCTATGGTATTCGCATCGCCTCGGGAACCGGACACTTCATTTACCATAACTCGGTTCACCTTTCTGGAAACATGGGCGGAACTACGAGCACGAACCTGACCGCGGCGTTCTTAATGACCGCGACGACGCAAACCGGTGTTGATGTTCGCAACAATGTTTTCTCGAACCAGATCGCAGGCGGAAACCCGGCCGGTACGCGAAATACGGTCATCTATCTCCCGCCGAGCGGAACGAGCACGATGAACCTGACGATGAACAACAACGGTATGTTCGCCGGCGGCGATGCATTGAACACACTCGGCCAGTCCGGAACTACATTTGCTACCAGCGTTAATTTCACGGTCGCGGATTTTAATCCGGGCTCCACGACGCCTGCGACGAATCTCAGGGCATACACCAGCACGCTTTCGGCGGCGGGCACGAACGACAACGCATCGTTTGCATTTACCGGTGCTCCACCTTTCGTCAGCAACACGGACCTTCACATTCCGGATGGCACGGCCACGCCGCTCGAATCACGCGGCACCGGCGTCAGCGTCGGTTTTGACATCGACGGCCAGGCACGAAACGCGACGACGCCCGATATCGGTGCGGATGAATTTGCGGGTGTCTTCGTAACCGATTTCCTCCCGCCGGCACAGACCTATACGCCGTTCGGTAATACGTCCGGAACGGGCAATCGAGTGCTGACGGTGACCGTTACCGATGAGACCGGTGTTGCCACCGCTGGCGGACTTGTTCCGCGGATCTATTTCCGTAAGAACGCGGGTTCCTATGTTTCAACGGCTTGCTCGCTCACGGCCGGAACCGGAACGAACGGAACTTGGGATTGCACCATCGATTCTGCCCTGCTCGGCGGACTGGTGATCGGCGATAGCGTTTCATATTTCACCATCGCTCAGGACTCGGCAACTCCGATCAACATCGGCACCAATCCGGGCGGCGGAACCGCGACCGATGTTAATACCGTTACAAATCCTCCGGGCACGCCGAACAGCTACCTGATCGTCGGCGCTCTTCCGGCCACGGTAAACGTCGGCACGGGTGAGACATTTACATCGCTAACGAACGCTGGCGGGCTGTTTGCGGCATTGAACAGCGGTTTTACGCTCGCAGGCAACACGACGATCCTGATCACCAGCGACCTGACAGCGGAGACCGGAGCCGTTGGCCTGAATCAGTTTGCAGAAGACGGGGCCGGCGGCTACACGCTGACGATCCGGCCTTCGGGCGGCGCACGCGTAATCAGCGGTACCGCGGCGGCGAGCAATGGCCTGATCAACCTCAACGGGACAGATCGATTGGTCATTGATGGCTCGCTCACACCGGGCGGAACTACCCGCGACCTAACGATCACAAATAGCCAGACGGGAACTTCCACCGTTATCTGGATGAGGACGATCGGAACGAACGGATGTAACAACAACGTCATCCGAAACACCATCATCAACGGTGCAGCGATCCCGAACTCGACGACGACGGCCGGCATCCTGACCGGCAGCAGCGTCACGATCGGCAATGACGGCGAAGGGCCGCAGAACAACAACACGATCGAGAACAACTGGATCTATCGCGTCCAAAACTCGCTCTATGTTCGCGGTGGAACTGCGGCCAATATTGACCAGGGATGGACGATCATTCGCAACACGTTGGGTTCGAACGAAACGAACGACAACAATATCTTCCGGGGTATGTTGATCGGTAACTCGAACAACTTCATCATTGCGAACAACACCGTAAACGGCGTCCGCTCGACTGCCTCCACGGCAGTGGCGATGAGCGGCATTCAAGTCGGCTTGCTGTCGACCAATGGCACCGTTGCTAATAATGTGATCAGGAACATCAAGAACGTCAGTAACACCGGCACCGGTGCTTTTGGCGTTTCGGTGATCTCGACCTCCACTGGCGCCAATGTCTCGATCGTGAACAACATGATCGACGACATAACGGCCAATGGGTCCGCGACTCCGGCGAGCAACGGCCACGGCATCTCGATCACCGGCGGCTCGGGCTGGAACGTGTACTACAACTCGGTGAACATGGGCACGAACCAGGCTTCGGGAACGACCTCGGCGATGTTCGTCTCTGCTGCGGTTACGGCGGCCGGAGCGGTAAATGCAAGGAACAACATCTTTGCAAATACGCAGACCTCCGGTGCTACTCGCTACAGCGTTTACAGCCTTGCCCCGGCAAGCATCTTCGGCACCATCAACAATAACAACTACTTCTCAACCGAGAATGTAGGGTTCATTGGCGGATCGGCACGAGTGACGCTTGGCGATTGGCAGACGGCCACAACGCAAGATGCAAACTCGTTGGCGGTCAATCCGCTATTCGTTTCGGCAAGCGACCTGCACATTACGGCAGGCAGCCCGATGATCGGAGCCGCGGCACCGATCGCCGGCATCACCACGGACCTCGATGGCCAGACCCGCGACGCGGCCACTCCGGACATCGGAGCGGACGAGTACGTTGTTAGCGAGCCCGGCCCACCGGCCGTTATCTCGGGCCAGGTTACAGACGCAGGCCAGAACGGACTCGCGTTCGTGACGGTCACGCTAACCGGACCAGCCTTTGGCGACGTTGGTTTCACCGTGATAACCAACAGCTTCGGCCGGTTCACCTTCCCGGCGGTTCCGACGAACGTTACCTACACCGTAACGGTCTCGCATCCGCGGCGATACGTTTTCGCCAATCCTTCGCAGGAGATCAACCTGCAGGGCGATGTCGATAACGTAAACTTCATCGGCAGCGAGCCTTAAATCAAAGCCGATTTAGGGCAAAAAGAGGGGCGGAGCGATCCGCCTCTCTTTTTTTTATTCGGAATTGCCCGCGTCGACGGAAAGAGGCTCGTTGCGGGACCGTTCCAACGCAGCCTTTGCAATTACTCACAAATTGCTAAGGTTTTCCTCAAGACTCGAGATGCGGACTCGCCTAAACTAACAAAAACGCTGAACTCAGCCGAAAAGATCAGCCCGCTTTAAAAGCGAAAAGACCGGCATTTTGCACCGACGGAAATATACGAAGATCCTAATTCTATTTATCGCCGCGACGTTATTCTTCGAGAGTACATATGCCCAAAACGGGGAAGTTCGCACCACGAACGAGGCCGAAGGATATAGTTTCGTTGCACCTAAGGGCTGGGCTTCGAACGCCACCGCGGAAGGATACGCATTCGTAGAGCCGGGCCAGAACATCATTCTGGTGGTCAAGGCCCACAACTATCGCGACCACAACGCATTCATTGCCGATGCGAATCTTGAAAAAGACGGCCTTCAGCTAGTTGGCGGCCACCAGGACATTCGCGGAGGAAAGATCTTCAGAACATCCGGGAACACGCCGCAGGGACTAGCGATAATTGATACGGCCGTAGTTTATCGGAGCGATGGCGGCGGTGTAGCAATAGTTGCGTTAACCGATAACGCAAATTCGGAACGGGGCTTTAACACGGCTCTCGCGGTCGCCAATTCAATGACGTTTCGCCCGCCGCAAGTCTCCGCAGTCGCCCAGAGGGTTCGTCAGGGCCTCACCGGAAAACAGCTCACATATCTCTATACCGGGAGCGGCTATTCGGAACGCAAGGATATCGTACTTTGCAGCAACGGAACCTTTTACCAATCGACCGGAATGGGCGGATTCAGCCCGGGCAATTCCGATGGAGGAAGCTTTGCGGCGAGAGGCGGACACGCCGGGTCGTGGTCCATCGCCCCGAACGGCGGCAGCCTGCTTCTGAGATTTAACAGCGGCGGTACGACTTCCTACACGCTCTCGGCACGCCAAGCCTCGAACGAGGTCGGCCTGAACGGGCAGCGCTTCTTTATTCAGTCTCAGAACGTCTGTCAATAGAGCAACCGGCGGACCGAGCGAAAGAGCAAAATTGGCACTTGTAGGCCGAGAACGATGACCGAGAACTTTTATCATTGAGGGACACAAAATGGCATTTCTTTATATTGACTCGTTTGTTCCGGGGGCTTCCGAGCTTCCGGGAATTGTGGATGACAAGAATTTTCTGCTCAAGCGGATTAAGCTTGTCTTGCTGAAGATCTCAGGCCCACCCGTGATCACATCGTACGGCTACCTTTACCCGGAGCCGCCAAAAGGCCTTGATCGGAGACGCGACGGACTGAAGGCGAATTACAAGAAGATCTGGGACGATACGATCATCGCATTTGACTGGAATACCTATGGAGCAACCGCAAATGTGAAGACCTACGAGATAAATATCGGGGAATTCTTTCTAAAAAAGGAGATTCACGATCTTGATATGCAGAAGGTCGTGCTTCACGAGACGCTGCACCTTATGGTCGATCTGCCGAACAGTTTTAGCTTTGCCCTGCACCACGGTCAGATCAATAAGATAATTTCGAAAGGGCTCAATCTCCCAGGCCCTCCGAATCCGTTTTGCCCGGATTGATCTGAGGACACAGCGTTTTGCCATTCTCTTGGCTTTAGCCCGGTCGGCGGCTCTGGTAGTCTGTTCTGGTATGAAGAGCCTTCTTTTCGCGTTGATCTTCGCCGTTGCAATGACTATTCAAGCCGCCGGACAGGCAAATCCTGACCACTACAGTATCTTCACTTCGGACGGGAAGCCTGCCACGCTTGAGGACGTCATGCGGGCCGTTGCAGCGTCGGATGCTGTTTTCCTTGGCGAGTATCACGACGACACGGTCGCGCATGCTCTACAGTTTGAGATCTTCAAGCGGGCCGTCGAGGAACTCGGGGCAACACGCAAGGTCCAACTCTCGCTCGAGATGTTCGAGCGGGATGTCCAGGTCGCCCTCGATGAATATCTCGCCGGCAAGATCACCGAGGACCATTTCCTGCGAAGTTCGCGTCCCTGGAACAACTACAAGACTGACTATCGGCCGCTGGTCGAACTTGCGAAAGAAAAGCGGCTGCCGGTGATCGCGGCAAACGCTCCGCGGCGATACGTCAACATGGTCGCCCGGTTAGGCAAAGATTCGGTCCTCTCACTCTCATCGGAAGCGAAAAAGTGGCTTGCTCCGCTGCCCTTTGGCGAGCCTTCGGATGCCTACGCAAAGAAGTTCAACGCACTGATGGGCAAGATACATGACTCATCTCTGCCGGTCAGCCCTATGCTTTACTCCCAGACGCTTTGGGATGCGACGATGGCCTATTGGGTCGCACAAGGCCTGAAAAAGCACAAAGGCTCGCTCGTCGTGCACCTCAACGGCGGTTTCCACACCGAGTCGCGGCTCGGCACCATCGAAAAGCTTGCCAAATACCGATCGAAGGCAAAGTCCCTGGTCGTAACAATGCGTTACGAAGAAAATTTCCGCACGTTTGACCCGGCAAAACACACCGCCCTCGGCGATTTCGTGATCCTTACGGATTCCAAGCAGCCCCGTAGCAAACGATAGTTGATTCCTCAGCATTTGACATGACCGAGGTGCGTCTATATAACTATTGCAAATGAAAATCGTTTCCAATAAGTAATAATGATATTAAAACAACTGAAAGAATCGACCCGCGAAATGCACGAGCAACTGGAATCTCTGGTGAATGTGCTGGATGAATCCGGAACGCTTGATAGCTACCGCGTGCTGATCGCGCGTTTCTATTTGCTGTATCGAGCCATCGAAGGTGCGATGCCGGCCGAAGAACTGAGGGCACACGGCTATGACCTCGCGGTCCGGGCCAAGCTTTCGAGCCTGGAGAATGATCTCGCGGCTCTTGAGATAGCGGACGCCAAAGCCCTGGCGGGAATACCCGTGCCCGTTTCGCTCGACCTGCAGAGCCTCGATCGGGCATTCGGGGCGGCATATGTTCTCGAGGGGGCAACGCTCGGCGGACAGGTCATCAGCCGCTATTTGAGGTCGGCATTGGGCATTGGGCCGGCAAATGGCGGAGCATTTTTTGGCAGCTACGGAAATGAAGTCGGGCCGATGTGGAAGGAGTTCGGGGCTGCAATCAACGCCTACGCTGAGGCCGGCGGCGACCCCGCGGTGATCATTGAAGGAGCCCAGGACACGTTCGGCGTTTTCATTCGATGTTTTCAGAAGAGCTCGAAAGTTAGAAGTGTTGCTAATTAACCGAGCCGAAAAACGTTATTTGTTCTAATTGCACGAGCAGGTTTGATTGTTGATATTCTTTTCGAGTTTTAACGGGCACTATCCCGATATATCAGGAGTTCGTATGAAAATGTTTGATCGATCGCTCGAGGGCACCTTGCGGCATGTAGCTGCGTTAGCCCTGCTTGCCGCAATACTTTTTGTAGATGTTTCAGCCCAGTCTTCCGGCGGAGTGAAGATCACCGTCAAAGACTCGGCCGGAGCGGTCGTTGCTGGCGCGACAGTCAAGGTAACGTCTCGGTCGGGAGCAACGCGAAATGCCGTTACCGGCGAGAACGGGGTTGCCGGGTTCGACCTCGCCGCGGACGGTGAGATTCGCGTGGTCGTCTCCGCGGCCGGATTCCCGGACAAGCTTTTAACGCTCTCAAGTGATGGAAGCACGTCCGTCGAATCCGATGTTGTTCTCGATCTCGGGACACTAACTGAAACCGTCACGGTCACTGCCACCCGGACTCAGATCTCATCGGAAGAGTCGCCTGTGCCGGTCAGCGTTATTGGCAGCGAAGAGATCGCCCGAAAGGGCATTAACACGCTCGGCGATGTATTCCGGACCCTTCCGGGAACCTCGACCGTGAACGAAGGTGCATTTCAGGTCCGTCCGCGAATTCGCGGGCTCGACAGCAACCGAGTGCTCATTCTTGTTGACGGCGAGCGGCTAAATAACGCACGAACCTCGACCGGCCAATCGGGGATCGAAGGCGGGCTGGTTGAAACCTCCCAGATCGAATCGATCGAGGTGGTCCGCGGCAGCGGTTCGGTGCTTTATGGAACCGATGCACTCGCCGGCACTATCAACATCATTACGAAGGACACGCCGACACGCCGTGAGAACGGCTTCCGCTTCGGTGCGGCCCTCGATACATTTTTCAGCTCAAATGAAACGGGACGCCGCGGTAATCTGGCGGTGACCGGTTCGGGCAAATACTTCGCATTCCGCGTTGCACAATCGCTCGAGCGTTTCGGCAATTATTCGACCGGAGACCCGGCCGGCCGTGTGATCGATGGTGTGACCGAGGACGGCGAAGTGCTCAACTCGCAATCGCACGGCGGGAACACGCAGGCGACCGGGCGTTTCTTTATCAACGAGACGAACACGCTCAAGTTCAACTACGAACGGCGACGTGCATCGAACATCGGCTCGCCGACGCTTGTCGGAGTTTTCAATGGTTTCTTTCCGTTCTCAAACCGCGATAAGTTCAGCGGCCGATATGACGTCGCGGCCTTGACCAAGAACCTGCAGCGGGTCTCGGTGATGGGCCACTATCAGACCCAGAACCGGAACTTCACAAATATTCTGACCGTCCCGCCGGTGTTCCCGTTCTTCCCAGGACAATATCAGTTCAGCGAGACGGTGACCGACACGGACAGCACGGGTTTCGACCTGCAAACGGACTGGGTCTTCGGCACCCGGGTGAACCTCGTTGCCGGAGCTAGCTACTTTAACGATTTCAATTCGGACCGCCGGCTTTTTATCACCGCGACTACGCCGACTTCGCCGAACCGCAACACCTCCACGACACGGAGCGTACCGGATGCTTCGCTCTCGAACATCGCCGCTTTCGCACAGGGCGAGATCCGCATTACAAAGCGGCTGAAGGCGGTCGCCGGCATTCGGTTCGACCGGTTCCGGACGTCGGCCGAACCGACGGCTGAGTTTTCGCTGCCGGGTTCGCTTACGCCGAACCAGATCGAAGACCTTGGCCTTTCCGGCCTTACATCGGGCCTTTCGGTTGATAATTCGGCAGTTACCGGCGATGCGGGCCTCGTCTATGTCGTCAATCCAAACCTGAATCTATCGGCACGTATCGGACGTTCGTTCCGGACGCCGAACATCTTCGAGCGGTTCTTTACGGACTTTGGTTCGGTCGGAGGCTTTCTAGTAGGAAATCCGAATCTTGTACCCGAGACCGGCGTCAATTTCGACGCGACCGTTCGGTTCAAGACGTCACGTTTTTCCGGCTCGGTGACCTATTTCAACAACCAGTACGAGAATTTCCTCGCGACACAGACGGCCCTCGACCGAAACGGAATGCCGATCGTTCTCCCGCGGCCGGCACCGCAGCAGCCGATACCGGTCTTCCAGACCCAGAACGTCCGTAGTGCCCGCATTCAGGGACTTGAGGCGGAGATCGAAGCTCCGATCAAGATCAGCCTCGGGTATCTGACGCCTTACGGCAATTTCAGCTATCTACGCGGCGACGACCTCGATGATGACGTCCCGCTCGACATCATCAGCCCGCTTCGCACCAATGCCGGGTTCCGCTGGCAGAACTTCCTGAAGAACTACTATATGGACTACAACGCTCGAATCGTCGTAACTCAGGACAGGCTCTCGCCGGCATTTTTGTTGCCGTTGTTCCAAGGCGGCAACGGCGGGCCCGAAGCGGGTTTTGTTACGCACAACCTCAGCGGCGGATACATCTTCCGAAAGGAGCGGTTCAATTTTTCGTTGAACCTTGGTGTCTCGAATATCTTCAACCGCTTCTATAGCGAGCAGTTCGTTTTCGCCCCGGCACGCGGACGTTCGTTCACTATCGGAACGACATGGGAAATAAGATAGGCAGTTGCACACAATAAAGAAAGGCCCGGAGACGCGAAGTCCCGGGCCTTTCTCTTTCAACACGAAGCTATTTATTTCGGCTCGCCGAGAAGGGAAGGGTACCGAATCCCGGGACGTTGAGCGTGCCCTTCATCGTGTCGCCCTCAAGCGTTCCGGCCATCTCGATCGTGGTCGGACTGCCCTGCACGTCGGCCTGTATAGTGCCTGTAACCTTCGTTCCATCCACTTTGCCTTTCTCGATCTTGCCGTTACCGACCGCCGAGGCCATCGTGCCGGTGAAGTCGTTATCGGCCTGCGTTATCTCAAGATTCAGGTCGATCAACTGCCCGCCGGCATCAACCGTCATTGTCCACTTGCCAGTGAGGCCGGTTGAGCCGACTGATCCGCTCGCGGAGCCCGGATCGGCAACCGTTACTTTCGAAACATCGACCGTGATCTCACCAAGCCGTTTTGCGACCTCGGGTGTCATCGTTTCCTGATAGCGCCCGCCGAGGTGTTTGGCAAGGAATTTCTCTGACGCGGCGATCATCGCCATGTTGTTGACCGGACGTGCAAAGCCGTGGCCTTCATCCGGAGCGAGAATATACTCGACCGGATACTTGCGGTTGCGGAGTGCGATGACGATCTGGTCCGATTCACGTTGCTTTACACGCGGGTCGTTGGCACCTTGAACTATCATCAGCGGTGTCTTGATCTTGTCCGCGTGCAGGTGCGGCGACTGGCGCTTCATCTGGGCAATGCCTTCCGGTGTCCGCGGGTCGCCCATCCGCTTGTAAAACGTCTCGCGTATCGCTTCCCAATAGGGCGGGATCGAATCAAGCAGCGTCTGTAAGTTCGAAGGCGGTACGATCGCCACCGAGGCGGCATAAACGTCCGGCGTGAACGTAACACCGGCAAGGGCCGCATAACCGCCGTAGCTGCCGCCCATTATGCCAACGCGTTTGGCATCTACGGTTCCCTGATCGACCAGATGCTTTACTCCCCAGGTGATATCGTCCTGCATCTTTTCGCCCCATTCGTTGTTACCGGCGTTAAGAAATTTCTTTCCAAATCCGGTCGAGGCACGGAAGTTCGGCTGTAGCACTGCATAACCGCGGTTAGCGAGAAACTGGGCATAGCTATCGAAGCCCCACGTATCGCGTCCCCAGGGGCCGCCGTGCGGAAACACGACGAGCGGAAGGTTCTTTGCCGGCATGCCCTTCGGCAGCGTCAGATATGCTTGGATCTCGAGGCCGTCCGAGGACTTATAGCGGATCGGCGCCATCGGCGAAAGAGCGGAACGGTCCAGCTTCTCGCGGACCTGATAAAGCGTCGAGAGGTTTTTACTCTTGGTGTCATAGATCCAGACGGTTCCGGGGTCGATGTCGCTTGAACTGACGACTACAAATTTCGTCTCATCGCGGGTTGCCGACTGGAAATTGATCTCCCGGTCGCCGAGCCGCTTTTTTATGTCGTTGTAGTATTTCTCATACTTCTTGTCCTTGAAGTAGATGCGCGGCTTATCGTCGTAATATACGGTCGCGACGATGCCTTTGGTGACTTCCGAAAAATCCACGCCATCAAGGTCAACCTTCCCAAGCGGATCGCCCTCGACCTTTTCAACTTTTCCTGTCGCGACATCGAGCAGGGCGAGTTCCATCAGGTCGAGGTCGCCTTTGTTCGTGCGGATGTAAACCCGCTTGTTGTCCTTATGGAAGGCGACCGGGCCGCAGTCTTCGAATGCGTTGCAGTCATAGATCTTTGTCGTCTTACCATCGGCTTCGACCCTGAGCAGTTCAGTATCGCCATTCTGAGCCGAGCGAACCGCCATCCGGAGCTTGTCCGTGTGGTCAAAGACCATCTGCTGCAGACGATCTTTGTTCTCGCTGATCAGCGTCCGTTCACCGGTCGAGATCTTGACCTTGTAGAGGTCATGCCAGGCCTTATCGCGTTCGTTGAGCCCGACATAGATCGCGTCCGGGTCCGAATCCGGCACATGCTGGATGATCGCCCGCACGCCCTGCGCCGCGGTTATGTTGCGTGCGGCCGGGACCGGCGAGCCCGCGGCCGGTTTGTCCATCGGGTTTACGGCATAGACGTTGAAATTCTCATCGCCGCCATCGTCCTGAACGAACAAGATGAACTTGCCATCGCGCGACCAAAAGTACGACCGGACGGGCCGCTTCTGGTCATTCGTCATCGGGCGAGCGGCCGAAAATGGTTCGCCGATACCTTTGACCCAAACGTTCATCGTCCCACTTAGCGGCTTGATGAAAGAGATATATTTGCCGTCGGGCGAGATCTGTGCACCGGAATATTCCGGGTTGTCAAAAAAGACCTCGCGGTCAATGAGCGGCGGTTGCTGTGCCGCCGTAAATGCGGCAAGGGATAGCGTTAACGCAAGAAATATCAATGTTCTTTTCATATCTGTCTCCGAATATTGTTGAAAAAGACTTGTCCTAACCCTTACGACCGGCCGCCGCAAAGTGTTCAATAAAATCCGACCGAAGGATCCTCAAGCCAACGCTTCTTCTTGAAACGCTGCTCGGTCCAAAGGCCCGGAAAATGCTCGATCTGCGGCTGCTCGTTTGGGCGATTGACGACCGTCACGCCGTCGAACCGATACGCCATTTCAAAAACGCCGAAGATGCGGCGGTAAACGACGGCGGTCCGCGTTATGACCCGCTGCTTCTGCAGGTCGATGGCGGCAAGCGGCCCGGCGAGGTCTTCGCTTCCGCGGGTCTTTACCTCGATAAAGCAGATGGTCTCGCCATCAAGCGTGATCAGGTCGATCTCGCCGCGGACCTGGACGCCTTTCGAGTTTCGGCCGATCGGGGCGGTAAAGTTCCGCGCAACAAGGTGATGCCCGAGCGATTCAAGAAACTCGGCGGCAAGTTTCTCGCCCTTTGTGCCGGTCGCCCTTGTCGCGGCCTGAGGCGAAGAACTATCCTTTCCATTAAGGTTCAATAATCCGTTCGGCAAGTCCATATTGTCCGGTCGCCCGAATTATAACAGAAACGGCCCTAACGGTCTTACATCGATAAAATGCAGAAACCGCAAAACTACACAAATAAGCTGATCAACGAGAGTAGCCCTTATTTGCTCCAGCACGCTCATAACCCGGTCGATTGGTATCCCTGGGGCGAGGAGGCGTTTGAGCGAGCAAAGGCCGAGGATAAGCCTATCCTAGTCAGCATTGGCTATTCGGCGTGCCATTGGTGCCATGTGATGGAGCACGAATCCTTTGAGGACGAAGCGGTTGCCGCGATCCAGAACGAGCACTTCATCAACATTAAGGTCGATATGGAAGAGCGTCCCGATGTTGACCAGATCTATATGAACTTCGTTCAGTTGACGACCGGCCGCGGCGGCTGGCCGATGAACGTCTTCATAACGCCCGAGAAGATGCCCTTCTTTGGCGGAACATATTTCCCGCCGAACCCGCGTTACGGCATGCCGAGCTGGCCGCAGCTCTTGCAGAGCATCGCCGAGGCGTGGCGGGAACGCCGCGATGAACTGATGGGCTCGGCGTTTGAGATACTCGGCGAGCTGCGAAAACTGTCGATCGCGGATCCTGCAGGAGCTGGCGTGAGCAACGAATTGCTTGATGTTGCCTTTGCGAGCTTCGTCCGGTCGTTCGACGCGAAGAATGGCGGCTTCGGCGGAGCACCGAAGTTTCCCGCGGCGATGTCGATGGAGTTTCTGCTTCGCTACTGGAAGCGGATCGGCAATGAGAACGCCCTCTCGATTGTGAAACACACCGCCGAAAAGATGGCGAAGGGCGGTATTTATGACCAACTCGGCGGCGGCTTTCATCGCTATGCGGTCGATGCCATCTGGCTTGTGCCGCATTTTGAGAAGATGCTTTATGACAACGCCCAACTGATTCGCATCTATCTTCACCTTTATCAGATCACGAAGGATGACTTCTTCCGTCGTATAGCCGAAGAGGCGCTTGAATACGTCCGCCGGGAGATGATCGGCCCTGAGGGCGGCTTTTACTCAACACAGGACGCCGACAGCGAAGGCGAGGAAGGGAAGTTCTTTGTTTGGACACCGGAGGAGATCGTCGCAATACTCGGCGAGGCCGACGCCCGGGCGTTCTGCCTTTTTTACGATGTGACGTCCGAAGGAAACTTTGAGGGGCACAACATTCCAAACATCAAGAACCCTCCCGAAGAAACGGCCGCGGCTCTCGGCATTACGCTTGAGGAACTTCTGGCCGTCATCGAGCGCAGCAGAGAAAAGCTTTTTGTTGAGCGCGAGAAACGCATCAAGCCTTTCCGCGATGAAAAGGTACTGACCGCTTGGAACGGCCTGATGCTCGCGGCCTTTGCCGAGGCAGCGGCCGTGCTTGGTAACGACGAGTATCTTGCGGCCGCGAAAGCGAATGCCGATTTTCTTCTCAAGGAGTTGGTGAGCGAGGGCCGCGTGCTCCGCACCTGGAAGGACGGCAAGGCGAAGCTCAACGGCTACGTCGAAGACTATGCAAACCTTGCCGACGGCCTTCTCGAGCTTTATCAGGTCTCGGGCGATGTGCGTTACTTCAGCGAGGCTCGCCGGCTTGCCGAGATGATGATCACCGAGTTTTGGGATGCGGAGAATGGCGGGTTCTTTTTTACGTCGAACGACCACGAGGAACTTATCGTTCGCAACAAGGACTTTAACGACAACGCTACGCCCTCGGGAAATTCGGTCGCGGCCGACGTGCTCATCAAGCTGGCGAAGTTCACCGGCGAAGAGAAATACGAACGATTTGCGATGACCGTGCTTCGGTTGATGTCCGGGCAGATCCGCCGGTTCCCGAACGGCTTTGGCCGGGCATTAGCAACGCTCGAATTTGCGCTCGGGGAAACAAAAGAGATTGCTTTGGTTGGGGACGACGTAAGTCAACTTGCTGCCGAATTATGGCGCGAATACAGGCCTATGAAGGTCGCGGCGATCGCGGGCGAAACGCTTGGCGATGAAGTTCCGCTTCTAAGCGGACGCACCAGCGTTAACGGAAAAGGAGCCGCTTATGTTTGCGAAGGATTTGTCTGCAAGCGGCCGGTGACATCTCCGGACGAGCTTTCCGAATTGCTAGGATGAGCAGAAAAAGCAACGGCAAAATGAAAAGCACCTCGTCCTAGGAACGAGGTGCTTTTCGGTCTAGAGCTAAACTAACGCTTATTTGTTAGCGTTGGTGTTCGTGGTGGTGGTCGTCGTCGTGGTGGTGGTGTTGCCAGCCGGACGATTTGCAGCGTTAGCTGCGTTCGAAGCTGCGTTTGCTGCAGTGTTAGCAGCGTTAGCAACTGTGTTCGCAGCGGTCTGGGCAGCATTGGCAGCCGAGTTCATTGCGTTTGCAGCCGAGTTCATTGCGTTAGCAACTGCCTTGTTAGCATTTGCGTTTGCGTTGTTGGCAGTTCCGGCATCGCCGCAGGCCATACCGAGTGCGCCCATTGCCAAAAGGATCGTAAGTCCGATAACTTTCTTCATTTGAAATTCTTCTCCTGTCTTCTTCAAAGATTAAATTTAACCTATTATTTTCACCGGACAATAAAACGTCCGGAGACGTTCCAATAACAAGCAGAGTTTATGGAACAAACGACAATATAGTAAGCAACGCCCCGATAGTCAACCCCAAAAACGCGAAATACAATATTTATCTCAAGCACGCGATCAACCTAAATTCGCGTATTCCGGGCACTTTTGGCGACCGAAAATAAAAAGCACCGGCCGGAGTAAACCGATCGGTGCCTTTGAAGTCTTCTCAATTGAGAGAACTTATTTTGTATTTGCGTTCGCCGGCTTGTTTGCGTTAGCCGAGCTGTTTGCCGAAGCGTTCGAGTTCGACGAATTTGCATTTGCCGAGTTCGAAGTGGTGCTCGAGGTCGTGTTCGACGTCGTGGTCGAATTCGCGTTCGAGGTGGTGGTGTTCGACGTGGTGTTGGACGTCGTGGTTGTGTTGGCGCGGTTTGCGTTTGCGTTGTTCGCGGTGTTGTTTGCCGGAGCAGCATCACCACAAGCCATACCAATTGCGCCAAGTGCGATTACGGTTGAAAGAGCAAAAACCTTCTTCATATCTTGCAAGATCTCCTGTCTTCTAAAGAGATTACCTATCCTGTCTCTAAACTAAATTCCTGCCGTAGCAGTTTGCCCTGAAACGATCAATTTCAAGGCAAACGCCACTATAGGAATACGTTAGCCCATAGTCAACCCCCAAAGCCCCCAAAAGCACGTTTTTTGAAATATTTTTTTAGGCCAAAAATTGCGGTAAAATCCCCGATCTTGCGGCTTTGCCGGTTGCTCAGACCATTGACGCGCGATGCGGTCTCGCGTAAGCTCTGAGTTGAGCGACCCACCGCTTGCTCCACCCCATCTTTTTTGCCGCGTCGGTCAATTGGAAAATGTCCACAGGAACCAAGCCCAACAACTCATCCGCAACCGAAATAGACCGGGCACAGTTCGCTCTGCTGCTCTTCGGGCTTGTCGCCCCCGCAATAACATTTGTCATCGCGGTCTCCGGGCTTTCGATGTTTCTCAAGACGGCGATATTGGTCGGGCTTTCGGCAATTTACGCCGTCGGCTGGTTCGCCGCACTCCGCCGCCGCGGCGTGACCACTGGTTTGGCCGAGCCGGATGATGTTCCCATCGCACCGTGCGTTTTCGATGACGACGACATCGGCGGTTCGCTTTCTTCTGCGTTTTCTGATCCGCAAACGAGCCTCCCGAATGAGCGTGCATTCTTCGTCGTGCTTGAAAATCAGGTGGCCGAATCTGCCCGGATGAAAAACGAGCGTCCGCTTTCGGTCCTCTCGATCGACATAAGGGACTTCGAGGAGATCTGCAAAAAATTCGGCCATGCGACCGGAGACCGGCTTGTTCAGTTCGTTGCCGATATCATTCAGTCGCAGCTTCGGCAGATGGATCTTGTGACGCGGTCGGGCTCAGACGAATTCAATATCGTGCTGCCGACCGCAAACGCGGTGATCACCGCAGAGATTGCCTCGCGTATCAAAGATGCTCTACTCCCGATGCCGTTTGAGGCCTCTGAGGACGAAGCGATCAAGGTATGGCTCAACTTCGGTGCGGCGACGTTCGGGACCGACGGCGAATCGGCCGAGCATCTGCTCCTAACCGCGCGGCAGCGTAGGCTTCAAGAAAAGACCGGCGACACGGGAACGGTCTTCACGGTTGATCGCGATTATTTGAACTAGCCCCGCCGCGATCGCGCGCGGCCGATCGGCAAAACCTGTGCTACATTTTTAGCCGATGGCAAAGATAAGCTTCTACGGCGGCGTCGGTACGGTCACCGGTTCCAAGTATTTAATTGAGCACGACGGCAAGAAAGTGCTCGTTGATTGCGGGCTCTTTCAGGGCTTCAAAGAACTCCGCGAACGTAACTGGCAGCCGCCGCCGTTCGAGCCCGAATCGCTGGACGCCGTTATCATCACCCACGCCCACATCGACCACACGGGCTATCTGCCGCGGGTCGTCCGGCTCGGCTACGACAAGCCGATCTACACATCAAAGGGAACCGGCGATCTGCTGAAAATATTGCTTCCCGATTCCGGACGACTTCAGGAAGAAGAAGCCGATTACCGCAACCGCCATAACCTGACCACGCACACGCCGGCACTTCCGCTTTACGACGAGAACGACGCCCGCGACACGTTGAAGCTGCTCCACACCGTCGCCAACGACGGCGTCCCCGTCGAGGTCGCACCCGGCATCAGGGCGAGCTTTCTCGTCGCCGGGCACATAATGGGAGCGAGCCTCGTGCTTCTTGAGATAGATGGAGCGGGCGAGGGCGGCGGAACGCTTCGCTTTCTTTTCTCCGGTGATCTCGGCCACTACGACCAGCCGATAGTCAAAGACCCGGCTCCACCGCCGGCTTGCGATTACCTGATGGTCGAATCGACCTACGGAAACCGTTTGCACGGCGATGTTGATTCCGCGACGCAGATGACGCGGATCATAAATGAAGCTGCCGAACGGGGCGGACCGATACTGATCCCGGCCTTCGCCGTCGGGCGAACGCAAGAAGTGCTTTACCTGATCCGCGAACTTGAAGACGAAAAGCGGATACCGATCCTGCCGGTCGTTGTCGATTCGCCGATGGCGGCCCAGGCGACTCAGGTCTACGCCCGCTGGACCGAAGAGCACGACGAAGAATACGTATCGATCCTAAATACAAAACGGCATCCGCTCCGAACCGCATCGATGACGACCGCCTCCTCACGCGACGAATCGAAGAAGGTAAATAATATGAAAGGCGCGCGGATAATCGTCTCGGCCTCAGGAATGATGACCGGCGGGCGAATTCTTCACCACGCGATCAGAATGCTCCCCGACGAGAACGCGACCGTCGTCTTCGTCGGCTTTCAGGCAGCCGGGACGACCGGCCGCCGCATCCAGGACGGCGAGAGGGAAGTCAAGATAATGAAGCAATGGGTGCCGGTAAATTGCCGCGTCGAGAAGGTCGAGGGCTTTTCGGCACATGCCGATTGGAAGGCCGTGCTCCAGTGGCTAGAGGGCCTGCCGAACCGGCCCAAGCGGGTCTTTACCACCCACGGCGAACCCGAAGCCGCCGAAGCAATGGCCGGCCACATCCGCGACCGCTTCGGCTGGGACGTCCTCGTCCCCGACTATATGCAGACGGAAGAGCTTTAATTAGTGACGAGTGACGAGTGATGAGTGACGAGTGACGAGTGATGAGTGACGAGTAACAAGTTACAAGAGATGAGGAACAAGCGTTCAGGATTTATTAATTAGTAATTAGAAATTAATAATTAGTAATTTGGGAACACAAGAAAGTAATTCGAATCTTTTCGATCTCAGATCTGAAATTTCAGATCTCAGATCCACTCAGATCCATAAGTAAGATTTTGGGATGAATAATTGTAAGCGGTTTGTATGAAACTGATGCTTGTTGTTTCTTTCGTCGTTCTTTTTGGAACAGCGGTTTCGTTTGGGCAGTCGAAGCCGCGGGTTGCTGATGTTGCTTGGCTCGCAGGATGCTGGGAGATAAATGACAAAGCCCGCGAACGGGTGGTGAACGAGCAGTGGATGAAGCCCGCCGGCGGCGTAATGCTCGGGATGGCTCGGACCGTACGGGCGGGGAAGTTGGCCAATTGGGAGTTCACCCGCCTGATCGAAAAAGACGGTGATGTTTTCTATGTCGCCAAGCCTTCTCAGAACGCTGCTGAGACATTCTTCAAGCTTGTAAAGATCTCGGCCGCCGAAGCCATCTTCGAGAACCCCGAACACGACTTCCCGCAACGCATCATCTACCGCCGCGAGGGCGAAAAACTCACCGCCCGCATTGAGGGCACGAACGACGGCAAGCCCGCCGGCATTGATTATCCATTTACCCGCGTTTCCTGCCCCTGATCCTTATTCGTACCGCAGGGCTTCGATCGGGTCGAGCTTGGCGGCTTTTCTCGCGGGGAGAACGCCGAAGACGAGTCCGATGAGGACCGAGACAGTGAGCGAGGTGATGATCATCCAGGGCTCGACCGTTGCCGGCATCGAGGGCACAAGGAGCATCAAAAGATTACTTATCGCGAGCGACAGTACGACCCCGATGACGCCTCCGAGCAGCGTGAGAGCCATCGCCTCAGATAGAAACTGAAAGACGATCGCGGACCGCGTCGCACCGATCGCTTTGCGGATGCCGATCTCTTTAGTGCGTTCGGTAACGGAGACGAGCATGATGTTCATCACGCCGATGCCGCCGACCAGCAGGCCGAGCATCGAAATGGCGATCGCGGCGGCACCAATGCCGGCGAGCATGCCGTCAAACTGCCGCATAAAGTCGTCGGCCGTCTTGATGTCAAAATCGTTCGGAGCGCCGAATTTCACCTCTCGCCTTACGCGCAGAATGCCTTCGATCTCTTCGACCGCCTCTTTGATCATTCCGTTCTTTGCCTGTGCAATGTGCAGAACGGCATCGCGGGTCGGGGCGACCTTGCGGGCCGTGCGGAACGGCAAAAAGATCTTCCGGTCCTCTTCATTCTCGCCAAAAAAGCCCGTCTTTCGCTTTTCCAGAACGCCGACGATCTCCCACGACATTCCGTTCATTCGGATGGTCTTGCCGAGGGCTTCGTCGGGGTCGCCGTCAAATAATGCCTCGACCGCGGCTATCCCGACAACGAGGACGTTTCGCCGTTCGAAATTATCAAGCTCGGTCAGCCAGCGGCCGTTCCGCATGCTGACGTTGGCAATATCTGCATAGTTCGGCGTAACGCCATCGGTCAGTGCCCACCGGTAATTCTTGTCCCGGTAGATCATGTTGTCGTCAAACCCCGTTCCCCACGAGCCGATATTGACGGCAACGGTCGCCACGTCCTGTATGGTCGAAGACTGAGCGACGATAGCGTTAGCGTCATCGATCGTCAGCGGCTTGCGGTTCCGTTCGTCGCGATTGCTCGGGCCAAATCCGGTCGAAAGGTGAAAGAGATAGATGTTGTTCGTGCCGTACTCCTCAAACATCGAAACGATGTTGCTCCTCATTCCGGTCAGGATCGAAGCGACGACTATCGCCGTCAAAATGCCGACCACAATGCCGAGTATCGTTAGAAATGAGCGAAATTTGTTGCCCATGACGCTGTCATAGGCCATCTTCAAAACTTCGATCGGTAATGATGCTGAGATACTCATACGCTTAGTTCTTCGTCAGGGCTACGATCGGGTCGAGCCTTGAAGCCTTCCATGCCGGATAAAGCCCCGCGAGAATTCCGATGATGCTTGAGACGGCGATCGAGAGCAGGACGTAAAATGGCGTTATCGTCATTGTCATACTGAGCAAGTATCCGACGAGCTGCGTCGCCGCGACCGCAAGCAGCAGTCCGAGCAGACCGCCGACAACGCACAGCAAAGCCGATTCGATCAGGAACTGCAGCATTATCTGGTTTCGCGTAGCACCGATCGCCTTGCGAAGCCCGACCTCGAATGTCCGCTCCGTCACCGAGACCAGCATTATGTTCATCACAACAATTCCGCCGACGACGAGAATGATCAGCGTTATAGGAATAACGACCGCTGCGATGGCATTCGTTACCTGGTCCATCGTCGAATTGAACTCATCTACATTGACGACGCTGAACGTGTCTTCCTCGGAACCGAGAAGTTTTCGCTTGTTTCGGAGCAGCAGATGGGCTTCGTCGATCGCCGGCTTGAAGGTCTCTTTCTCGATGGTCTTGCCGTGGACCTGAATTCCGCCGGTTCGGTTAAATATCTGGTTGTGCAGCGTGATCGGGATATAAAGGTGCCGGTCCTGCGATTGCCCGAAGAACGAGCCGCGTTTCTGCTCGACGCCAATTATTGTCACCGGGACCCCGCGAATGCGGATCTCCTCCCCGATCGGCGATTTGAATTCAAAGAAGCGTTCGACGACGTCCGAACCGATAACGGCGACTCGAGCTGAACGCTCGACCTCCTCCTTTGAGAAAAATCGTCCGGCCGTTAACGTCTTGTCCTCGATCTCATACATATTGTCGGTCACGCCCATTATGCGAACCGAAGGCATTTCGATCGTCCCGACCTGCAGGTCGGACCCGGCGTTCATCTGAGCACCAACGTAGCTGCAGAGCCGGCAATTGTCGCGAATATACTCGTATTCTTCCCAGGTTACGTCCTTGTTCCGGCGATTCTTTCGTTCATATTCTTCATCGGACATGTCGCCCATGCTCGCCATCCGGGTTATCATGAAGTGGTTCGAGCCGAGCACCTTGGAGACCTGGTCGATCACGTAGGTCTTCAGGCCCGCGATCGACGCCCCGACCACGATCACCGCCGCCACACCAATAATGATGCCGACGAGCGTCAGCAAGGCCCGAAGCTTGTGCTCAAGGATCGATTTCAGTGCGATCCAAAAAGCGTCGAAATAAAAGGAATATAGCTGCCTCATCGTGTCGGCCTTTTCTGTTGATCCGGATGTCTATCGCAATGTATAACGTCAGTTCGTTCAAAAAGGTTCGGGAATTTGCGACAAAAAAAGAGGCCGCCTTTTCAGACAGCCTCCGAATCCTCATGGTTGAGTTCACCTATCTCGACCCATCGTCGATCGGAGTGATGTCGAGACCGTCGATGTTGTCGTTGAGTTCGACGAAGCGGGTCTCAAATCGATGGCGCTTCGAATTTACCGTCACAATAACCGATTGACCGGCCGCAAGCCCTTCGAATTCAAAGTGTCCAAACGAGCTCGTTCTTAAGATGTGGCTTGCTCCCTCTTGATCGACAAGCACGACCTCGGCATTGCTGATGCCGCGTCCCGAACTATCTAAAACTCTGCCCGCAATCGAAACACCGGCCGACGAAGGCACTGCATAGATCGGTACAGGACTGGAAGCGAAGGTTCCGGAGGCAGCCGCAGTCATTCCTTGCAGAAAGCTACCGGCTCCAAGTGAAAAACTTGGCGAAACGGAGGAGAAGCTAAAAGCGAGATTTCGCTGTGTAGTTGCCGCAAACGAAAGGAAATGCGACCCATAAACGACCGTGTGATCCGGCGTGGTTGCGGAGATATTCGCCGCGTTTCCGCCGTCAGATCCCGTCATCAATGGGTTTTGCACGTTTGGCGAAAACACTGCGGTCAGCAAATTGGTTCGGTCGCCGCCGCCTGTTCCGGGAGGTGCGGGCGTGTCCCGGATGACCTCGATGATCGTCACCTGATTGAGAGGCTGGTTGACGGTGCCGCCGCTCGAATTGCCGGGCAGCGTCGTCGTTGTTGTTACATAGAGGCGTGCAAACTGAATGCCCTGAAGTGACGGAGGCAGTCCGGCAATGTTCTGATAAATAAAGAAAACCGGCGAACCTCCCGGCACATGAGAAAGAGTCGCGTTCGACCCGTTGTTAACAACAACGAAATCCTGTGTTCCGAACTGCTCGAGAAACTGGGCAAAGGTCGTTGTTTGACCAATTGCGGAAACTGCGAAAATAATAACGCAGGCGAAAGAAAGGGCGATTTTGCGAGAGAATGCAGAGATCCTCATCGGATGGAAAAATTTGTTCATCGCGGATATACCTCAAACTATTGGCTTGCTGAGTGAGAGCGTGACCGGGATGGGAGAATTGAAGCAAAATTGCTTCATATACAAAATAGCAAAAACATTAGGTGTTTGTCCATGTTAAATTTTGGTAAAAAGCATTTACCTATACGTGATCGGTTTCCTGTAAATTCCTTTTCCGCGTTGCAAGGCCGGTCATCAGGGTTTGTGTAACAAAATGGCGGTCGTGCTATACTGATTTTTTGTTTTAAATGAGTTTGCTTAGCAGGAGAATTGCATTTTGGCAGTCCTAGTTGATAAGAACACGCGCCTGATCGTTCAGGGCATCACCGGTAAAGAGGGCACCTTTCACACGCTCCAGATGCGTGATTACGGCACGAACGTCGTTGGCGGCGTAACGCCCGGCAAGGGCGGGACCACGCACGAGGGTATTCCCGTATTTAATACGGTTGCCGACGCCGTAAAGGAAACCGGAGCGAACGTCTCGGTCATTTATGTGCCGCCGCCATTTGCTGCGGACGCAATAATGGAAGCCGCCGATGCGGGCTTGCCGCTCGTCGTCTGCATCACCGAAGGAATCCCGATCGCCGACATGGTCAAGGCAAATGAATATCTGAGCACACGCTCGACGCGGATGATCGGGCCGAACTGCCCCGGCATCATCTCGCCCGGCAAGTGCAAGATCGGCATTATGCCCGGCCATATCCATAAAGAGGGCCGAATCGGCGTCGTTTCACGCTCCGGAACGCTTACTTACGAGGCCGTCGGCCAATTGACCGCCCTTGGCCTTGGCCAATCGACCGCCATCGGCATCGGCGGCGACCCGATCATCGGCACGACGCACACCGACGCCCTTCGGCTTTTTCAGGAAGATGACGAGACCGACGCCATCGTAATGATCGGCGAGATCGGCGGAACGGCCGAGGAAGAAGCGGCCGCCTACGCGAAAGATAACGTCACAAAGCCCATAGTCGCCTTCATCGCCGGCCAAACGGCACCTCCCGGACGCCGCATGGGCCACGCCGGCGCCATCATCTCCGGCGGAAAAGGCACCGCGGCCGAAAAAATGAAGGCCCTGACCGAAGCCGGCATCCGCGTCGTCCAGTCACCCGCCGACATCGGCAAAGCCATCGTCGACGTCCTAGGAACCGGCGCCGCCGCTTAACCACCGGACTACAATCAATTGACTTTCCAGGGACTGCCCATGTGGCAGCCTTCTGTGTCTTCCATCTGTGAGTTCTGTGGTCCCGACCGATTAATCACCGGCCGGCGACCCAGAATCCACAGAAGTGAAACGTAAATTCCGCATACCCTGCCTTTCTAGAAAAATCTTGTCACAAAGCCCGCCTTTGGCGTAAGCTACTCCAAAGGTGCAAACCAAATGAGAACCGGGCTTTTAACTACGATCTTTGCTTCATTACTTTTCCTTTCGGCGCCAATGGACGCTTTCGCCTGCTCCTGTATAGAGCGTCAGGCACAGGACAAAGAGTTCAATTCTTCTGAGAATGTACTTATCGGACGGATCGTGGATAGCCCCGCTCCGAATCCGCGTGAAGAAGATGTTCTGGCTCAAGACTCGGGATCTACTGTGGTGGTGGTCGAGAAGGTATATAAGGGGAATCTCAAGGCGGGCGACCGGTTCACCATTTCCAATGGCGATGGCGTAAGCTGCGCTTATACCTTTGGACAGTCATTCGTCGGTCAGACGTGGCTGTTCTATTTGGGAAAGCCTCAACCGCGGTACATTTATGTTCCAGAAACGAGGAAGTGGAAAGACACGAAGGAATTGACGACTAGCGTAAGTTTCTGCGGGCGGTCTGGTGACGTGATCAAATCACGCCATGATCTTGCATTCTTGGAAAGTTTTGAAAAATATATCGGGAAAAATCGACTTTCGGGAAGACTGATGGAATTAGGGCCGGATCCCCCTAACGTGGTTGGAATGCGGATAAAGATCACAGGAATGAACCTATCGTTTATTGTTCGCCTAAATGAATTTGGCTACTTCGAGATTTACGACCTCCCACATGGTGAATATCATGTCGAATTTGAAACGCCGGAAGGCTGGAAGCTTGGTGACCGGTACCACAGTGGGTTCACTACATATCCAAACAGATTTGACGACGAGGGACTTAGCAGCAACCAGCGCCGAGTCGTAATGGGCGAAGGCCATTATACTCTTGATTTTTCCCTTGAACTAGACTCCGCAAACTAACAACCCTGTTTGGACTTGACACCAATTTCCCAAAATCATAGTATCTAGAGTTTCGGACTTTGACGGTCTGGGCGGTTTAGCAGTTCGTGACTACGTCTGCTGAGCAGGAATGTTTGAAAGCCAGGTCAGGAAGTGTTGCGTAAACGGCATCGAACCAACGATGCCTGGGGATCTTTGCGGGTTTTAGAACCGCTCTTCATTTGCCACGCTACAGCAAAGACGGGCTTTCTTGGGACATAGCTATCACCTTAATTCAATCAGCATTGGCTGCTTGAGCTAACTGCCGAACAGGTTTCGGCAAGAGTCAGGTAACGGATTGCTTTCGTCTTTTTAAATAGAGGCGAATGCACAAGCCCGCACGTAAGGTAAGGGCGGTTCATTCAACTTGATTTGAAAATAATGAGAATGCACGGGGCCAGTCAGTAAGGTCCGTTCATTCAACTTGCGAGTTCCGCCCTTACTTACGTGCGGGCTTACGCAAACGTGAATTATGCCGACTATTAATCAATTGGTTCGCAAAGGACGCCAGAGGGTCAAGTACAAAACGGCCAGCCCCGCTCTGCAGGCTAACCCGCAGAAGCGTGGAGTTTGCACGCGTGTTTACACCTCGACACCGAAGAAGCCGAACTCGGCACTTCGTAAGGTCGCACGTGTACGCCTTACAAACCAGATCGAGGTGACGACCTACATTCCGGGTATCGGCCACAACCTGCAGGAGCACTCGATCGTGCTCATCCGCGGCGGCCGTGTAAAGGATCTTCCGGGTGTGCGTTATCACGTCATTCGCGGAACGCTCGATGCCTCAGGCGTCGCCAACCGCAATCAGGCCCGTTCGAAGTACGGTGCGAAGCGTCCGAAGGGAGCGAAATAAGTGAGCGGTGAGCAGCGAGCAGTGAGCCGAATTTCGGAATTACTGCTTACGGCTCACGGCTAACTGCTTACTAAACAGATATGGCAAGAAGAAGAGTTGCGACACGACGAGAGATACTGCCGGATCCGATCTACGGAAGTACGCTGGTGACCAAGTTCATCAACGGCATGATGTGGGAAGGCAAAAAGAGCACGGCCGAGGCCATCTTTTACAGCGCGATGGATAAGATCGGCGAAAAGACGGGCGAAGAGCCGCTAAAGGTCTTCAAGAAAGCCGTTGAGACCGTCGCTCCGGCCGTTGAGGTCAAATCACGGCGTATCGGTGGTGCCACATATCAGGTGCCGCTTGAGGTCAGCCGGGACCGACGCTATGCCCTTGCGATCCGCTGGATCGTCGGCAACTCGCGTAACCGAAGCGAAAAGACAATGAAAGACCGCCTCGTCGGCGAACTTTTGGATTCAACTCAGGGCCGCGGCGGAGCTGTTAAGAAGAAGGACGACGTCCACCGTATGGCCGAGGCGAACAAGGCGTTCGCACATTATAGATTTTAGGCAATAGGGACGAGTGACGAGTGACGAGTTGTTCGCTTGTCACTTGTCACTGTTCACTCGTCACTAGATATATGGCTAACATTAGCTTAGACAAATTTAGAAACATCGGGATCATGGCCCACATCGATGCGGGCAAGACCACGACGACCGAGCGCGTCCTTTTCTATACGGGCGTTTCGCACAAGATCGGCGAGGTCCACGAAGGCACCGCGACGATGGACTGGATGGAGCAGGAGCAGGAACGCGGCATCACCATTACGTCCGCGGCCACGACCTGTTTCTGGAAGCGAAATGGCGTTGAGCACCGCATCAACATTATTGATACGCCGGGCCACGTAGATTTTACGATGGAGGTCGAGCGTTCGCTGCGTGTTCTTGACGGAGCGGTCGCCGTGTTTGACGGCGTTGCCGGTGTCGAACCGCAATCCGAGACAGTTTGGCGTCAGGCTGATAAATATAAGGTCCCGCGTCTTTGCTTCATCAATAAGCTCGACCGTGCAGGTGCCTCGTTTGAACGCAGTTTTGATTCGATCCTTACCCGCCTCGGTGCAAATGCCGTCGCACTTCAGATCCCGATCGGCTTAGAAGATCAGCTCAAGGGAGTTATCGACCTGATCGAAATGAAGGGCCTTATCTGGAACGATGAGTCCAAGGGTGCCGAGTACGAAGTTATCGACATACCGGCCGATCTCGTCGATTCAGCAAAAGCTTGGCGTGAAAAGCTTGTCGAAGCCGTTTCCGGCATTGATGACGAGCTGATGATGAAGTACCTCGAAGGCGAGGAAGTCACCGCCGACGAGATCCGCAAGGGGCTTCGTAAGGGCACGCTCGAGCTCAAGATCGTTCCGGTCGTTACCGGTTCGGCATTTAAGAACAAGGGCGTTCAGACGCTACTCGATGCCGTCGTCGATTTTCTCCCGAGCCCGCTGGATATTGAGGCCGTCGAAGGAATTAACCCCAAGACCGATGAGGCTGAGCCGCGTCCGGCAGACCCGAAGGCACCGTTCTCGGGCCTCGTGTTCAAGCTGATGGCCGATAAGCACCTTGGCCAGCTCGCTTTTGTCCGCATCTATTCAGGTACCGTCAGTTCTGGCTCTTACGTTTACAACACGATCAAGAACACGAAAGAGCGTGTCGGCCGTTTGATGCTGATGCACGCCAACAAGCGTGAGGACGTCGAAACCGCATCGGCAGGCGAGATCGTCGCGATCGGCGGCATGAAGAACGTCACGACGGGCGACACCATCTCGGACGAGACGAAACAGATCATCCTCGAATCGATGGAATTCCCTGATCCGGTCGTTCGTGTTGCGGTTGAACCGAAAACACGTGCCGACCAGGATAAAATGGGCATCGCACTTAACCGCCTTGCTCAGGAAGACCCTTCGTTCCAGGTTTCGACCGACCACGAAACGGGCCAGACCATCATCGCCGGCATGGGCGAACTTCACCTTGAGATCATCGTTGACCGCATGAAGCGCGAGTTCAGCGTCGAGGCGAATGTCGGTAAACCGCAGGTTGCCTACCGCGAGACCATTACGATGGGAGCTCCGGGCAAAGAGATCTTTAAGAAGCAGTCCGGCGGCCGCGGCCAGTTTGGCCACGTCGAGCTTGAGATCGAACCCGCACCGGGCGAAGGCTTTGTTTTCGAAGATAAGATCACAGGCGGAGCGATCCCGCGTCAGTTCATCAAGCCGGTCTCCGAAGGCATCAGGGACGCGATGCGTCGCGGTTACCTTGCAGGCTATGAGCTTGTTGATATCAAGGCGAGGCTCGTTTTCGGTTCGTATCACGAAGTTGACTCGGATGAACGTTCATTCCACATCGCCGGTTCGCTTGCGTTTCAGGACGCAGTGAAAAAGGCCAAGCCGGTCCTGCTCGAGCCGATCATGAAGGTCGAGGTGGTAACGCCGGAAGAATATATGGGTGCGGTCAATGGCGACCTAAATCGCCGCCGCGGCCAGATCGAAAAGATGGAACCGCGTCCGGGCAATGTCTCGGTCGTTACGGCCTTCGTCCCGCTTTCAGAGATGTTCGGCTATACGACCGACCTTCGTTCGGCCACCCAGGGACGGGCGACCTCGAGCATGCACTTTGAGCGTTATGCCGAGGCTCCGAGGAACGTCGCCGAGGAGATCATCGCGAAAGTAAAGGGAGCAAGTAGTTAGTTTAGAGTTCCGCCTGCGGGCGGCATCAAAACTTGAGGAGAAAAGATGAGCAAAGAGAAATTCGACCGGAGCAAGCCGCACGTGAACATTGGAACGATCGGGCACGTGGACCACGGCAAGACGACATTGACGGCAGCGATCACGAAGGTGATGTCGAAGCACAATCCGAAGATGATCGTGCGGGCATTTGATTCGATCGACAACGCGCCAGAAGAGAAGGCACGTGGCATTACGATCGCGACGGCCCACGTTGAGTATGAGACGGCGAACCGCCACTATGCCCACGTTGACTGCCCGGGCCACGCTGACTATGTCAAGAACATGATCACGGGAGCGGCGCAGATGGACGGAGCCATTCTAGTGGTGGCAGCGACGGACGGCCCGATGCCGCAGACGCGCGAGCACATCCTGCTCGGCCGCCAGGTCGGCGTTCCGTCGATGGTCGTGTTCATGAACAAGGTGGACATGGTCGATGACGAGGAACTGCTTGAGCTGGTCGAGATGGAAGTGCGTGAGCTTCTCTCGAGCTACGAGTTCCCGGGCGACGACATTCCGGT